>NZ_CP139969.1:0-620299 GCF_034424645.1 Bordetella avium | reverse complement strand
CCACCACAGCGCCCACGGTACCGCTGGCAGTCATCACCTCCAGAAACTTGACTTCCTGCGACAGGCCCAAGCTGCTATCGAAAATCTGTTCCAGCAATAGCAAACCCAGGCCCAAGGCCAACACAAGCAAGGTCAGCCAACCCCAGGCTTGCGCCCGGCTATGCCCCGTCTCTTGCGCTTTCATATTCACCGCCGCTCCTCTGTCCATGCGGCATCATACCCAAGGGCTTAAGAGGATTCTTGCCCGGCCTCAGCGGATCGCGTTGCTACGCAGCCGATTCAGCTCGGCCGCATTCAAACGCTTGGCTTCCTGCTCGGCATAATCGCGCTCGCCGGGCTCGTAAGCGCCGTTGTACAGGCAGGCATTGCGATTGATGCGGCACTCCACCGAAGCGTTGCTAGCGCCACTGCCGCCCAAGGAAGGCAATAGCGCGCGTACAGCGCCTGTCGGGCCGCTTACCGTGCATCCCGTCATCGAGGCAAACAACAACATCAGGCCGGCATAGCGGATCAGGGTGGCAGTATGCATAGGTCTCCTCAATGGCGGCAAACAACAAAACCCTGGCAAGACAGCAGGGCGGTCTGAATTGCCCCCCGAAAGCTGAGCAAACATCCCTAAGCTTTGTGGACAGGCATACGCGGATCAACATTACATCAATCGCGGCACGCTGGGGCAGATCGGCGCGGCCATCGCAGAAGGCCCCGGACGGCAGCGCTGCGAGGGGATGCCAGCCGCTCTCCGATACGCTCGGCCTGCAAAAAGGCTTGCATACCAAGGCATGCAAGCCTTTCACTCGGCCTGGCCGCTTACTGCTGCTCGACCTTGGCGTCCCTGATCACCCGCGCCCAGCGCTGATACTCATCACGGATAAAGCGGTCAAACACCTCAGGACCATCGGCGCGCGTCTCCCCACCAAGCTGCGCGATACGCTCCTGGAACTCGGGCGAAGAAGCGATACGGCGGATGGCTGCATCCAGCTTGGCCACGATCTCCGGCGGCGTTCCCGCCGGCGCCAGCACGCCATTCCACGAACCGATCACGAACTCCGGATAGCCTGCCTCGACCATGGTCGGCACATTGGGTAAGAGGGGGCTGCGCTGCGCCGAGGTCACAGCCAGGGCCTTGAGCTTACCGCTTTGCACATAGGGCAAGGAGGAGCTCAGATTGTCAAACATCAGCGTCAGCTGCCCGCCCATCAGATCGGACACGGCCGGCGCGCTGCCCCGATAAGGCACATGGGTGCCGGGCACTTTGGCGGCCACGTTGAACAACTCACCCGACAGGTGAATCGACGAGCCCACGCCCGACGACGCGAAACTCACCGCATTCTTGGGGTTGCGCGCGTAAGCCACCAGCTCGGCCACATTGTTTACCGGCAACTGCGCATTCACCACCAACACATTCGGAATGGTGCTAAAGAGCGTCACCGGCTGAAAGCTGTCCAAGGTCTTTTCTGACATGCCCTTGTACAGACTGGGATTGATCGCCTGCGTGCCGACCGTGCCCACCATCAAGGTATAGCCATCCGGCACGGCGCGCGCCATCTGGGCGCTGGCGATATTGCCCGAGGCGCCCGACACATTCTCGATCACAAAGGTCTGCTTCAGATCCTTGCTCAATTGCGTGCCAAGCAGGCGGGCCATCAAATCCGTGTTGCCGCCAGCCGCAAAGGGCACGACCAGGCGTACCGGTTTGTCCGGCCAATTGTCTGCGGCCCCGGCGGCCTGCGCAGCCGGTCCGACACAGACGGCAGCCAGCACGGCCATGGCGTATTTCTTCAATCCGAATTGCATGTTTGTCTCCGGGGATTTTATTCATGCCGCCGCAAGCCCTCCCCCGAGCATGCGGCAGGGGCTCAAACGGCGTAGCCGGGATTGCGGCGGTCCAGGCGGCGCAACAGACCGGGCCAGGCCAGCGCGGCCTTGGCGGCGCGGTCTGCGCGCGACTCGACATGGGCGCGGGCCAGCACCTCCGGCGGAATCTCCTGCAACTCCGCCCCACCCGATTGCGCCCGCACCTGCACCATGCAGGCAGCTTCCAGCCGGTGCATGGCCTGAAAAGCGTCAGCCATCGTCGAACCCACGGTCAACAGGCCATGATTGCGCAGGATGAGGTAATGGTTCGCACCGAGATCGCGCACCAGTCGCGGCTGTTCGTCCAGATTGAGCGCCAGGCCTTCGTAGTCGTGATAGGCCAGCGAAGGCAGCACGATGAATGCGAACTGCGATATCGGCAGCAAACCGGCCTTCTGGGCCGACACGGCCGCGCCATTGATCGAATGGGTGTGCAGCACGCACATCGCATCCTTGCGGGCGGCGTGGATACAGCTATGAATCGTGAAACCGGCCGGGTTGATGTCGTACTCCGACGCCATCACTTTGCGGCCGTCCAAATCAATCTTAACGAGGCTGGACGCCGTGATCTCATCAAAGGTCATGCCATAGGGATTGATCAGGAAGTTTTCCGTCCCGGGCACCTTGGCGGTGATATGCGTGAAGATCAGATCGTCCCAACCGAACAGCGCGACCAGACGATACAGCGCGGCCAGATCACAGCGCACCTGCCACTCGGCCTCTCCCACGCGCTCACGCAGGTCTGAAGCCACATCATTGTTTTGCAGAAAACTCATGGATAAGCCATCCCCCAAAAAGAAAATCCCCGCCGCGCGCCGCATCCCTAAGCAGACACAGCATTCGTTTGGAGCGACCCGCTATGGTAAGAACTCCCGGCTCGGACTCAAACCGTAATAAACTCATCTTCTTAATGAGTTTTATGAATGATTTTCCTGCGCAAATTCACCCCGTCCATGTCGCAGCTGCTGGCCTTCGAGGCCGCCGCGCGCCTGGGCAGCTTCACGGCCGCCGCCAAAGCGCTCTTTCTCACGCAAAGTGCGGTCAGCCGCCACATCCAGGAACTGGAAAGCCTATTGCAGGTGGATTTATTCGTGCGCAGCGGGCGGCGCGTCAGCCTGAGCGCGGAAGGCGCTCGTTACGCGCATGAAATTAGCGGCGCGCTGGCGCGTATCCGCAGTGCCAGCATGGACATCTACGAAGCCCGGCAGCGGGCCGGCGCGCTGCAACTCGCCGTGCTGCCCATCTTCGGCTCCAAATGGCTGATGCCCCGGCTGGGTGACTTCCAGGCAAAACACCCCGAAGTGCTCATCAATCTGCATTCACGCATTGGCGATATCGAGCGCACCTCGCAAGGCGTGGATGCCTGCATCATCATCGGCGACGGCAACTGGCCTCGCATGGAATCGCATCATCTGCTGACTGCGCGCGGCGTCATCATCGCCGCCCCCTCCCTGCTCGCCAAACAGCCCTTGCAACAGGCTCAAGACCTGCGCCGCCACCGCCTGCTGGAAGCCAGCACCTCGGCGCCGGGCTGGCGCGAATGCTTGCTTGCCAGCAACCTCGACCCGCGCATCGCCACCGTCGGCTCCCGCTTCGAATACACGGCCCACCTCATTCAAGCCGTGGCGGGCGGCCTGGGGCTGGGGCTGGCCACAGACCTCTTTGTGCAAGACGAGCTTCGCGCCGGCACCCTGGTCGCGCCCCAACTGCCAGGCTTTCGCTTCCCCGCCAAGCACTATTACCTGGTGCACCGCCCGGAAAAATCCCAGCTCCCGGCACTGAACACCTTCAAAACCTGGTTGCTATCGACCGCCGCCCTCGCTCGCATCGAAACCACCACCGGCTGAACCGCCCTGTTCGCCGCTCTGCGACATTCTGATTAATACGAATTTTTCGAGACAGGCGTAACCCAGGCTATCTCGCTCGGGCTGCTCTGAAATAATCGCATCGTTCTGCACCGCGATCGTTCTACAGCAGTTGTGTTCATCAACCCGCGAGAAAGCCGTATGAGACGTGCACGACCTTCCAACATGATGCTTTCTGGCGCTGACGATCAAAGGCTCCAGTTTGCGAGCCCCATCATTTACACGCCTGCTCTTGGCGCCGCCTTGATCTTGGCCTTGACCCTGTCAGCGCCCGGCCAGGCCGCTCAGGTCTACGCAAATGGCACCAATGAGATCGCACCTGCCACGGTCGACACCGGAAATATTTCCGGCACCAATGGGGTAGGCCTCTATGCGACGCGCGGCGGCACGATAAACAGCACGGGTGCGGTTCAGGTCACAACTGGGGGCACTGGCGCCTATGGCGTCCACGCTTACAACAACGGAAGCGTTACCCTGCAGACAGGCTCGACCGTCACCACGACAGGCAGTACCGCCTACGGGCTTTATACCCTCACCAATGGCCGGATTACCGCAACGGGCACCGTCATCTCGGTCGCGGCCAAGACCTATGCCGTAGACGCCACCCAGGGCGGAAAAATCGTGCTCATCGACAGCACCGTCAACAGTGGCGGCACCGGTCTGTTCACACTAGGCGCGAACGGCGACGGAACGAGTATCACCGCTACCAACGTCCACGTGCGCAGCGAGGGCGCCGCCGTAGAGGTCGATCGGGACAGCCTGATCAGCTTCACAGGGGGGTCGGTCATTACCACGGGCGCCTCAGGCCATGGCCTGTATAATATCGGCTCGGGCGCCGAACTTCAGGCCAGCGCGGCCACCATCACCACGCAAGGCTATAACGCACACGGGGTGTTCGCGGCAAGCGGCAGCATGACGCTGAAAAACCTCACGATTGAAACCCAAGGACAAACCGCCTACGGCGCCTACGCTGCAGGAGCCGTCCAAGTGGACCTCAGCGGCGGACGCATCCATACCGCCGGCAAGGATAGTCTGGGCGCCGTCGCGCAGAATCATGCGCAACTGCAGATCAATGATGTATCCCTCGTCACCGATGGCGATAACAGCCACGGACTTTTAGCATTCAATAGCCTGGCGAATCCCGGTACGAAGCTAAGCGCCGATAAGGTGAGCGTCACCACCTCAGGCGCGAACTCGCATGGCGCCGTGCTTGTGGGTGGCGCCGAAATGACGATCACCGGCGGAAGTTCGATCACCGCCCAGGGCGCCAACGCCTTCGCGCTTTTCGCTCAGGCGCGCGACGGCAATAAGAGCGTAGCGCGTGTCGCGGACAGCTCGCTGATGTCCACACAGGGGGTCGGCGTCCTGGTCTTTGGCACCACGCTCGATATCACGCTGACCCGCTCGCAACTCTCGGGCCAGAACGCGGCGCTGGACGTCCGCTCCGCCTCGGGCAATAGCGGCCACCTAACCCTCGCTGCCGACGCCTCCACCCTGACCGGCCGCGCCACGCTGGATGCGCTATCAACATCCGAACTCTCCCTGAGCAAGGGATCGGCCTGGACCCTGACAGGCGACTCCCGGATCACCCGGCTAAACAATCGCGACAGTTCGGTGCAGTTTCAATCCATCAGCGGCCCCGCCACCGATGCCGCCTCCTATCGCACACTGAGCACCGGCCATTACACCGGACAGAATGGAGCGCTGCGCCTGAACACCTATCTCGCAGGCGACAACTCGCCCAGCGACAAACTCATCATCGATGGCGGCGCCGCAGACGGGCAAAGCCGCGTACGCATCAACAACACCGGCGGCCCAGGCGCACAGACTAAAGGCGGCATCCTGGTCATCGACGCCATCAATGGCGCCACCACCACCACCGACGCCTTCGCGCTAGAGGGCCGCGCGGTGGCCGGGCCTTACGAGTACCGCCTGCTGCGCGGCGCCACCGACGGCAGCAATGCCGAGGCCTGGTATCTGCGCTCGGAAAAAATCAATAACCAGCCGGATGAGCCCCTCTACCGCCCCGAAGTCGGCGCCTATCTGGCCAACCAGTTCTTCGCTCAGCAATTCCTGACCCACACCCTCGATGACCGGCGCGGCGATCAGCCCACCTCCCCGGCCCAAGCCACTCAGCGTCTGCCCCACGCCTCCTGGCTGCGCATGACAGGCGCCCACGCCAAGGGCAACACCGGCGACGGCAACCACAGCGCCAAGACCGACGTCTTCACCCTGCATGGCGGCGCCGACCTCTATGAACAGGCCTCCGCCGATGGCCAGGGCAAAACCTATGCCGGCCTCATGGCCAGCTATGGCGTGGGCAGCTCACGCGCCCGCGCCGACGGCAACCCCTATCGCGCCAACGGCCGCAGCCAAGCCTGGAGCCTGGGCGCCTACGGCACCTGGTATGGCAACGACTTGACCCGCCTGGGCCCCTACGTCGATACCTGGGCCCAGATCGGCACCTTCCGCAACCGCGTCGAAGGCCAGTTGCTCGAAAAAGAAAAATACCAGGCCCACGGTTGGGCCCTGTCCGCCGAAACCGGCTATGCCGCCGCCCTCAGCGGCCGCTGGGTCATCGAACCCCAAGCCCAGCTCATCTACCTGGGCTACCGCCAATCCGGCTTCACCGAAAACACCGGCGTGCGCATCGGCAGCGCCAACGCCGATGGCCTGCTCACCCGCCTGGGCGCCCGCCTCTACCACCAGGCCGACACCTTCCAGCCCTATCTTGCCGCCAACTGGTGGCGCTCCAGCATCGAGCCCACCGTCCGTATGGACGGCAAACGCATCGACAACATGTATCCCCAATCCCGCTACGAACTCAAGACAGGCCTTAACGCGCGCCTGGCCAAAAGCTGGACCGGCTGGACCAGCCTGTCAGGCAACTGGGGCAAGCAGGATTACCGCGAATACGCCCTGCGCGCAGGGGTGCAATACACCTTCTGAAGATCGAGCACAGGCATTGCTGGGATCGCTCTCCGATTCCGCACAGGATAGGAAAAAGGCCAACCTATGAAGGTTGGCCTTTTTGATTGGAATTCTGGTGGGCTGTGAGTGGCTCGAACACTCGACCTACGGATTAAGAGTCCGCTGCTCTACCAACTGAGCTAACAGCCCGGCGCATGCAGTGTTATCACCGAGGAAATGTGCAAGCAATTCGTGAACCCGAGGGTTGCGAGGCGCTTGCCTTATTTCGCTGCAGAACCGCTGCAATTGCGAGAGGCCGAATTATACATAGATTTTTCGAGTTGTCCAACTTAGACCAAAAAATTTATGAAATCGGCCTATTTTTTCTTATCGCCCTCTTTGGCAGGCAGGCGTTTGAACAGGTCGGCGCACTTGGCTTCCTGGGGCGAGCTGGGAGCCACGAGGGCCAGGAGTGCGGCGGCGGGCGTCAACAGCACACCGAGGGCGACAGCGCCCGCGCTGCGCGCTGCCAGGGGCAACAATTCCACGCCGACATCGGGGTGCTCGAAGGTGCCGCGCACGTAAAGCGGAGAGCGCAGCGAGAAAATGCGAAAACCCTTGCTCTCCGGTGAAATGGTCAAATCCAGGGTTTCGTTGCGGAAATTGACATCGCCACTAACGGTGATGAAAGCGTTCTCGGTGTCAAAAGCCACGAGCCGGGGCGTCATGACGCCGGACTTCATTTCGAGATCGGCAGCCGCGCAGGTAATTTTGACCTCATCGTCGCCAAACAATTTACTGACGACGTAATTGCCCAGGTTCAAGCCGGCGATCTCCATAAGAGAACGGCTGATGAGACCATCATGCAGCAGCACCCGCGCCTGGCCATTGGCCGTACCTAGAAGCGCCGCGACAGAGTTGCCGCTACCCGAGAGCGCGATATCGCCGTTGAGCTCGCCCAGGGCACGTTGCATGGCTTGCACCCCGGGGAACATCTGTTTGAGCTGCAAACGGCGTATACCGAGGTCAATCCGGCCCTGCATGGGCGTTCTCGCGCCGTCGAGATGGAGTTTGCCGTCCAGACGCCCACCCGCCATGTCAAAGCGCAGGGGGTTGAGCACCAGCACGCCGTCGTTGAGCGACACGCCGACATCCAGGTTGCCCACCGGCAGCTTGTCGCCATGCAGAATACGGGCTGCGGAGAGTTGGATATCCGCATCCATGTCACGCCAGCGATCCGTGCGAAAAGTCTGTACGGGCAGGGCTTCGCCGCTAGGCTGAGGCTGCGCTTTTTCACCTTCGGCTCTGAACGTGCGGGCGGTGGTCCCTGCGCCCGATTGCACGCCGATCAAGGGCCCGAGGTCGGCCATGCGTAACAACTTGGACGAGAGCTGGCCGCTGAGCTTGGGACGCGGCGCCTGGAGCGCGAAGCTGATGTCGCCATGCAGATCGCTGGCGCCGACCTTGCCATTAAAGCCACGGTAGTGAAACTGCGGACCCCCGGCCTCGCGCAGACTGGCCTGCAAGTGGCCATCCGTGGCGTAAGGCGGGGTATCGGGCAGGGTGACGCCCGTGAGCAGAAAGAGATTGGCCATGGAGTCGCCCGAGAGCTGCAATCTCAGGTCTAGCGCGCCCAGGTGCATCGGATCGGTTAGGGTGCCGACAACGGCGGCATGGGTCGTGCCCGCGTGCAACTCAGCCTGTAAGGGAAAGGGGCGCGTGTGCAGGCTCAGCATGCCGCCCGCCTTGCCCTCGCCCTGCACGGGAAGATCTTTATACTGGCCTTTTACCTTCCAGCCGAAAACATAGTCCTCCGTCTGCGCCTCGAGCCGCTGCGCGGTAGCCGCGTCAGCTTGCTTGATCGTTTGCAAGGCATCGCCTGCAATCTGCGCGAAAGGAACCGGCTTGCCCAGCGGATCAATCTGCATATCCAGGTCCGCATTGAGCAGGGCATCGCGGTAGCGGATCTGGCCTTGATCAAAGCCGATTGCACCGATATCCACCGTCCAGGAAGACGGGCCTTTCGACTCGGGCATCGCAAAGTCCCAGTTGGCTTGACCATCGGCGCGGCGCTCCAGGTTGGCGCTCGGACGGGTGAACTGGAGTTCGTGGATCTCGACACGCTGCCGCAACAGGGGCAGCGCCGCGAGAGAGAATGCCAGACGCTCGATATGGGCGAGGTCTGCGCCCTGCCCCCAATCGGTGTTGGCGATACGGATGTCCGAGGCGGTAATGTACGCCCCCCAGCCGGCGCTCCGCCCCCAAGTCAGACTCAGGTCGCCCTGAATGGCGAACGGGCGGCCGATGGCTGCCGTCACCTTCTCATTGATGACGGGCTTGAAGCGGTTCCAGTCCAGATTGCTGACCACGATCACAAGCGCCACAGGCAAGGCCAGCAGCACCAAGATAATTGCAATCAGGATCTTGCGCCGGGTTGTCATTGCGTTTGTGCCCTGGTTTGTGCCCTGTCTCGCGCCACCCGCAGCACCCTGCTGCCGGCAGCCTCCGGCTCAGGGTAGCGCAGTCCCAGGCGCGAAGAAACCCCACCGCGGGGCAACACATGCACTGGCATCATTTCGCAGGACGCTTGAACTGAGCGCGCGCCTTGCCGCAGATTTTGTGCGCATAACATTGTGCATGATGGTCGTTGACCATACCCACGGCCTGCATGAAGGCGTAGACCGTCGTCGGCCCAACAAAGGACCATCCCCGTTTTTTCAGGGCCTTGGACAGAGCGGTCGCCTCCGCCGTGGGTGCGCCATCGGTCAAGGGCCGATCGGGGCCTTCGTAGCGCCAGAAGAACGCGGCCAGCGAACCCTCGCACTCGCGCATCTCAAGAGCACGCCTGGCATTGTTGATGATGGCCTCGATTTTGCCGCGATGCCGCACGATGCCAGCATCCTGCACCAGGCGCTCCACATCGGCAGGCCCGAACTGCGCGACACGATCCATATCAAAGTTGGCAAAGGCGCGGCGGTAACCCTCGCGCTTGTTCAGAATGGTGCGCCAGCTCAGGCCCGCCTGCATGCCTTCCAGGCAGATCTGCTCAAACAGATGCCGCTCATCCAGACTGGGATGCCCCCATTCGCGATCATGGTATTCGCGGTAGATATCAGAGTCGTCGACCCAGCCGCAGCGCGGCTTGCCATCAAGAAAATTCTGGCGCGTTTGCATGACTTGACCTTGAAGATGAAAAACCCTTGCATTGTGCAGGTGGCCCGATCGAGGGGCAATCGCACCTGCTACTATTGCACGCCGGTCCGTTCACCGCCTTAGGGCCGCCATGAATGGACCTCGCCATGACGCGACTCACCCCTGACCCCACCACGATTGTTTCCCTGGCCGATCTGGCCGGTGCCGACGCCAACCCCTGCCTCAGTTGCGGCGCCTGCTGCGCGCACTTCCGGGTGTCATTTTATTTCGGGGAGGTCAGCGGCGCCCTGGGCGGCCTGGTGCCCGAAGAATTGGTCACCCAGATCAGCCCCTCACGCGTCTGCATGAAGGGCACGGAACAAGGCGGGGGCCGCTGCACCTCGCTACGCGGCGAGCTGGGCCAGCCCGGCATTCATTGCGCCATTTACGAAAACCGCCCGACGCCCTGCCGGGAGTTTGAAATGTGGCAACCGGACGGCAGCCCCAATCCCGATTGCCAGCGCCTGCGTGCCCGGCTTGGCCTGGCGCCGCTGCAAGCGCGTCCCGATGCCGAAAACGACCCGCAAGGCCCGTCCACGCCTTCGGATCAACCCCGGGCCGCCTGAGCCTGCGCCTATTTCTGAACTGTCATACTTGCCTTTGAACGGCACAAGGCGCCAGTCTGCACCCTGATTCCTGTGCCCAGGCTGGCGCTCGACGGCATGCGGGTGAACATCGAGGCCGCCGCCCTCTAAGCCGCGAAGACCCTAGCGCCAATCGCCCACGCTTTGCGGGTCGATACGAGTCATTTCGTGGCGCATTTTTCTCAGATCCACGGTCAAAGCCTGGCCTGCGCCAACCTCGATATACTCTCGCGGGCCAGCCGATTGCGTGCGCACCCTGACCTCTCCTTGCTGCACGCGCACCACCAATTGGCCACCATCGTCTTTCACATCGAAAATGGTATCGGGGGTGGCCATGGCCGAGGCCAGCACGCTGACCTCATTCACGCCTATGCGCACATTGAGGTTGGTGCGGAATTTGTACACCACCCGAAAATACACTTGGCCCTGAGCCAGATTGACGTCGCGTCGGCGCGAGAAGAGCGCAACACTCAGCTCGGTATCGCCTCCCGCAACGATTTCGGTGCCATCCTCCAGCTTCAATGAGCGAACCTGGCCAGCCGACGTGTCGATCTGGGCACTGAATTGCGGAACGCTCTCGCGCAACACCCAGTTGGCGGTGAAGGCGAGCGCCAGTCCCACCAGAATGACGGCCAGCAAGATGGCCAGAATATGCTTGCGCCAGAGGGGGCGGGACTCAATTCGCTCAGACATGGAAAGACAAGAAGGCGGAGGAGACGATGCAGGGATTATAGGAAGCCGGCGGCATCCCCGCTTGCCGCCTAGCCTGATCGCTCTGCCGCCCTTTAGGGCGGTCGCCGCACAACAGGCGCACCGCGTATGATTCGACTGTCGCCGCGCCGGCAAGCGCCGGACCGCCTGACGCTTACGACTATCCGTGCTCAACCCTATCGCGACTATGCAATCCATCCAGATACCCACCGGCATCCATTGCGCCAACAACCTGCCCTTTGTGCTGTTCGGCGGCATCAACGTGCTTGAGTCCGAAGACCTGGCTCTGCGATCCTGCGCGGAATACGTGCGCGTCACCGACAAGCTCGGTATTCCCTATGTCTTCAAAGCCAGCTTTGACAAGGCCAACCGGTCCTCCATCCATTCCTATCGCGGCCCCGGCCTCGACGAAGGCATGCGCATTTTCGAGAAGGTGAAGCAGGAGTTTGGCGTGCCCATCATCACCGATGTGCACGAGCCCTGGCAGGCGGCCATCGTGGCCCAGACGGCGGACATTCTGCAACTGCCGGCGTTTCTCGCCCGCCAGACAGACCTGGTCATCGCACTCGCCAAGACCGGCAAAGTCATTAACATCAAAAAACCGCAGTTTCTCAGCCCCTCGCAAATGGCGCATATCGCCGAGAAATTCCGTGAAGCCGGCAATGACCAGCTCATTCTTTGCGATCGCGGCAGTTGTTTTGGCTATGACAACCTGGTGGTCGACATGCTGGGTTTTGATGTCATGACGAAAAGCACGGGCGGGCTGCCGGTCATCTTTGATGTCACACACGCACTGCAACAACGCGACCCGGGCGGCGCAGCCTCTGGCGGACGGCGCCAGCAAAGCGCCCAGCTCGCGCGCTCGGCGATGGCCCTGGGCCTGGCCGGTCTTTTTCTGGAAGCCCATCCGGACCCGGCCAAAGCCCTGTGCGATGGCCCAAGCGCCCTGCCGCTGGCGCAACTGGAACCCTATCTGGCGCAAATCAAGGCGATTGACGACCTGGTCAAATCCTTTGACCCACTGCACATCGATTAACCGCCCGGCCCTGGCCTGACAGGCAGGCGCCCCCCGGACTTACGCCAGCGGGGTGAGGCTTGCTCCGACACCAACTGGCTGATCCTCTATTGACCCTCTACTAGCGAAAAAAAACCCTGGCAGATTTCTCTACCAGGGTTTTTTGTATTTCGTTGGTGGGTCGTGCGCGACTCGAACGCGCGACCAACGGATTAAAAGTCCGCTGCTCTACCGACTGAGCTAACGACCCGACCTAAGCCAGCAATTATGGCCTAAGTTCATCCCATTGTCAAAACATCAAGCCAGGCATCTCGCCAAAACCCGCCGGGCACCAGGGCCTGGCGGGCGATGCAGATCGGGTGCGATCCGAATTACCAGGCAGCGACCACCGCGCCCTTGTACTTCTGCAGGATGAATTGTTTGACGGGATCGCTGTGATAAATGCTGACCAGCTTCTTGATCTCGGGACGGTTCTTGTCGGCAGCGCGCACGACCAGCACATTGGCGTAGGGCGAATCGGAAGCCTCCTGAACAATGGCATCCTTGGCGGGGTTCAGACCGGCTTCCAGGGCGAAATTGGTGTTCACGGCCGACGCATCGGTGTCATCCAGCGAGCGCGGCAGTTGCGCCGCATCCAGCTCGATGAAGCGCAGCTTCTTGGGGTTTTCGATCACGTCGATCGGGGTAGCCTTCAGGCCGGCTTCCGGACGCAGCTTGATCAGGCCCTGGGATTGCAGCAACAGCAACGCACGGCCGCCATTGGTCGGATCATTGGGAATGCCGATACGCGCGCCATTGGCCAGTTGATCCAGCGACTTCACTTTCTTGCTGTAGACGCCGATCGGAAAAATCACGGTCTTGGCCACGCTCTCCAGACCGTATTTACGATCGGCATTGGCGTTATCCAGATAAGGTTGGTGCTGGTAGCTATTGGCGTCCAGATCGCCGGAGGCCAGCGCCACATTGGGCTGAACGTAATCGGTGAATTCGATGATTTGCAGGTTCAAGCCTTGCTTGGCAGCTTCTTGCTTGACCACCTCAAAAATTTGCGCGTGCGGGCCGGCGGTCACGCCGATCTTCAAGGGCTTGTCCTGCGCCAGGGCCGGCTGGGCCAGAACGGCAGCGCCCAGGGCGAAAGTAGCTAGCGACTTCAGAAACTTGATGCTCATGATGCGGTACGTTCCGGTAATTATCAGTAAAAGACAAACAGGGTTAACGATGTGACATGCGGCGCACGAGCCAGTCGCCGAAACTCTGCACGGCCTGCACCAGCAGAATCAGCACCAGCACAACGGCCAACATCACTTCAGGCAGAAAACGCTGATAGCCATAACGGATGCCAAGGTCACCGAGACCGCCGCCGCCGATGGCGCCCGCCATGGCGGAGTAACCGATCAGGCTGACAATCGTCACGATGGTCGCGGCCACCAGGCCCGGCAGCGCTTCGGGCAACAACACCTTGCAAATAATCTGCATCGGGCTTGCACCCATGGCGCGGGCGGCAGTGATCAGGCCCGGATCGACCTCACGCATGGCGTTTTCGGCGATACGCGCCATGAAAGGAATCGCCGCAACCGCCAGCGGCACAATGGCCGCCGTGGTGCCGATCGAGGTTTGGGCTACCCAGCGGGTGAACGGAATGATGGCGACCATCAAGATCACGAAGGGCACGGAGCGCGTGGCGTTCACGATGAGGCCGAGCACATGATTGACGGCCAGGTTTTGCAGCATGGCGCCGCGGCTGGTGACAATCAGCGTGACCCCCAGCGGAATCCCCACCACCATGGCGATGACGCCGGCCACGCCGACCATCAGCAGGGTCTCAAGCAGCGACGTGTAAAGCAGGTCGATCATTTGCGGGTTCATGGGCGATTTCTTCTACAGAGATTTGATGGGCGGCCAAGGCGGCGAGCGCGTTATTGACGGCTTGCGGCGTACCTTGCGCCAGTACGAACAGCGTGCCGACGGCCACGCCCTGGATATCATCCACGCGGGCCTGAACCAGGCTGATATCGAGCGCATGCTGCCGCGCCAAATCGGAAATCAAGGCGCCGCCGGCATCCTTGCCGGTCAAAGACAAGCGCCACAAACGCGCAGCGCTGCCAGGCTGCTCCGCCGCCCGCGCCGCAATGCGCGCCTGCACCGCAGCCAGCGTGCTTTCGGTCAGGGCCGACGACGTCGCCGCCGACACCATCGCGCGGGTCACGTCATGCTGAGGCGTGGCGAACACATCCTGGGTGCGCGCCATTTCCACCACCTGCCCGTGCGAAAGCACAGCCACGCGGTCACAGATTTCGCGCACGACTTCCATCTGGTGCGTAATCATGACGACCGTCACGCCGGTCTTGCGATTGATGTCGCGCAGCAGCGCCAGAATGTTATGCGTGGTTTCGGGATCGAGCGCAGAGGTGGCCTCGTCGCTCAACAACACGTCCGGATCATTGGCAAGGGCGCGCGCGATACCCACACGCTGTTTCTGGCCACCAGAAATCTGGCTTGGATAGCGGTCACGCAAATGCTCCAGGCCCACCAGCGCCAAGAGACGTTCAACCTTGCCCGGAATTTCCTGGCGCGGCACGCCGGCAATCTCTAGCGGCAGCGCCACGTTGCCGTAGACCGTGCGGCGCGACAAGAGATTGAAGCCCTGGAACACCATGCCGATACGGCGCCGCTGGCCACGCAACTGCGCCTCGGACAGACCCGTCAGTTCCTGGCCGCCAATGCTGATAGAACCCTGATCGGGGCGCTCCAGCAGATTGATGCACTGGACCAGCGTGCTCTTGCCTGCGCCGCTGGGTCCGATGATGCCGAAGACTTCGCCCTGCTCGATCAGCAGGTCGATGCCACGCAAGGCCTCGAAGCGGCCATGTGGCGTGGCATAAGTCTTGGAAAGGTTTTTGATGTGAATCATGGCATGTGGATTGTGTCTTGCTGCCTTTCTAAATAGAACGACAGTTTATTCCTCTTTTAATAACTATTAGTTATATAAAAGGACTCAGACCCGACACGCGCGCCGCGCGAATCGGGTCAGAAGAGAGGCATCAGGAAAACGCCAGGGACAACCGGAGGCATGCCCCGGACTGATCCTGTCAGTCCGGGGCCGGCTCAAGTCAACGGGCGCGGGAAATGCGCACTTCAGCGCCGCGCCGCTTCACTTCCAGCCCTTCGGAGGGCAGGATACGCAGACCTTCCAGCCCCTTGATATAGCTGGAGCCCTGCATCTGCATCACACGGATTTTATTCCGCATGACAACCGGGTTGTGCACCGGCATGCCAAACATCCAGACTTCGTCAAGGATACGAGCCGAATTGAACTCGCCCGTATGCTGCGCCGCCGGCCCCAGGCAAAGCATATGCCCTTCACGGCCAAACACCGGCAACTGATTCAAACCGCAGTCCAGCGTCCAGGTCGTGCCGCCTTCATAGCGATGACCAGTATTCATATCCCACCAGGCTTCGCCCTTGGGCAGATAGACCCGCATCTGATTGCCGGGCTGCACAATGGGCGCCACCAACAGGGCAGGGCCCAGCAGGTATTGCAGATCCCAGGCATGCGCCTCCGGGTCATTGGGGAAAGCCATGGCCATCGAGCGCTGCACCGGCAAGCCGGTACGCGCGGCGTCCTCGATTGCCCCCAGCACATAAGGAATCAGGCGATAGCGCCATTGCATCCAGATTTGCACATGGGACAAAGTCTCTTCGCCAAAATCCCAGGGCAACAGCCCCGGCACACCCTGGAAACTGAAATTGGCGGAAAACACATTGGCGGCCAGCCAGCGCAGATAAAGCTCGGCCGTCATGTTTTCAAGGCTGCCGGTTGCCGAACCCAAGTTATGCACCTGCACGGGCAGGCCACTCGCGCCGATGGACAAGGCCGTGCGCAAACTGTGTTGCAAGCCGTCCCAATCATTGCTCACCTGCGGCCCGACCTGCCAGGGCAGCCGCTGTGCGGCAGGAAAAAGATCGGTGCTGGGCACCACGCCTTCGGGCGGTACTTTCTGCCCTGCGACCGCGTCAAACAGGGCGCGTCGGGCCAAAAGCGGATACATCGTGCGCAGCGCCGGACCCGTCTCGCCATTGCGCGCAGACACCGCATCGGGGATTGCGATCTGCGCATTGCAGGCCGGCGTGTCCAGGCCGTCATCGACCAGTTGACGATGGCGTTCCACCCAGAGGGTGTAGGCATCGCGATAAGTCAAATCCAGCAAGCCATAAGGCTGGCCCAGTGTCGCGGCATTCCCGTCAAAAACCTGGGCGCTGCCATCGTCACGTGTCAGCAGCCAGCCTCTATCTTCCAGCTCTTCGAAGAGTGGCGCGTGCTTGAGCACGGCCGGAAAGCTATGACCGGCCACATGCACATGCAACTTATGGAACAGCGCCAGCGCCTGACGCGCATCAGGAAAGCGCCGGGCATCCCATTCCATACCAAGCTTGTCTGACTGGAAGCCCCAAGCCGCCGGCAATGCCAGGGACACGGCGTCCAGCGGCACCTGACGCGAACGGAACTCCTCGACCAGCGCAACGGTTTCCGTCGGCATCTGGCCAGCAGCCTGCTGCAACCATGTTCCCATGGCCCACAGCACGGGCTGACCTGCGCGTCCCGTCAGTGCCGAGTACTGATTCAGGATTTCGCCGGGTTCGCCCGCAAACAGAAACACATCCAGGACGGGATCATCGACCGTCAGGACATAGCTGCCCTCATCGGGCGACACCCCAACGCTATGCTCGACACGGCGTAGGGTGTTGGCGTAAATACCCCAACCCCGCGGGCTCCAGGCGAGCGGCAGCGCGCGGTGTTCCGGATCATCCGAGACCACGGCTTCCTCGCGGCGGTTCAAATCTCCCGAGGTCTCACCCAGACCGTAGACGGCCTCGCCTTCGCGCAGGGCGAAGCCGGCCGTCCAGACAGCCTGTTCAGCGTCGTCCAGCGCGTTATGCCCGAACGGCGGGTTATGCGGCGAGAGCGAGGAGCTCAGCACCTCGACATCGCCGCGATAAAGCGTGACCCGCAAAGGATCGGTGCTCAAATCCAGCGACACATCGCCCTGCGTGATGCGCCAACCGTCGGCGCCTTCACGGGGCGTAATCGTGGCCTCGCCCACCGCTTCCTGGCGAGCGAGCAGCATTTCCGCCACGGCGCGCGCGCCAGGCTTGTCATCCGTCAACAGGCCCGCTTGACCACAGCGCAGACGAAACACGCCCGGCGCATGGGCCTCCAGCACCAGATGCAGGCCATCGCCCGCGTCAAAGTCGATACGGGTGGGGCGGGATGTCAGCAACTCGACGGTTTCGAGCTGGTTAGTATGAGCAAAGTCGTACTTCGGCGGCACAGAGCATCCCCCGGCTTTAGCCAAAAAACCAATAAAAGTCGTTATTTTGACGGATTTGGCCCCCGAAATAAACTCGGTCCCTTATTTGGCCTTCATGACCCATCCTGCGAGGCGCCATTATTCGTCTTCAAACGCGGAATCAAGCACAGTTCAACTCTACGCGCCGTTGCCGGACTTGAGCGCAAAAAGCCGATAAAAATCGATCAAAAGCGTGCATTTTCCACCAAATAACGACATACAAAAAAATCAACGTGGCCCGACGGAAGCCAGCAAATCGGTTTCCAGAGGTAAAGGCTCGCCGCACAGACGGGCGGCGATAACATCGCCGGCCAGGGCAGACCAACTCAAGCCGCGAGAACCATAAGCGCTGGCCAGCCACACCCCGCTGACCCCAGGCAGTTCACCCAACACCGGCAGACGGCCCGGCATCACCGCACGCCAGCCGGCCCAACCCGGCAACGGCCCCGCCACAGCGTCCAGCGGCGCGCCCAGCAGACCCGCCGCCTTCTCCAGATTGCGCTGCTGCCCGGCCAGACTAACCTCGCTTTGCGCCACGCCGGGCGCATAGGTACTGCCCACCACGCACCAGCCATCCACCGCGGGCAGCACATAGCCCTCCCCCCCGATCATGCAGTGCGGCCCCCCTCCGAGGGCCGCCGCCGGCACATGCGACACCTCACCCGCTAACGCATGCATCTGCGCCACACGCGGCAGCGGACCCAGTAAACCGCTCGCCTCCAGCACCAGAGGAGCCCCCGCCGCATTGGCCAGCACGACCTGCCGCGCCTCGCCCAGAACCTGGCCCAGGGCGTCCAGCGCCTGCCACTGCCCGGCCGAGCACTGCACCAGCCTGCTTACCCGCCCCCGCACGCGCTCGATGCCCGGCCAAGCCAACAAGGCGTCAATCAACGGCTGCGGACGCACCAGCAGGCCATCGGCAAAGTACAGGCCTCCCCGCGCAACAGGCAGACCCGCCAGTTGCTCTGCCTCATCAGATTCGACCCAACGCACCCAGTCACGGGGAAAGTGGAGCGCCGCCAGCGTGTCGGCCAGTGCAGCGCTGCGGCCGGCGTCGCGCTCGAGCTGCAAGGCGCCCACCTTACGCACAGCATCCAGCCCCTGCCAACGATGCCATGCACGCTGGCTTCCGGCCCGCGCCAAGCGCGCCCGCGCATTGTCATCGCGGGCCACCAGAGGCGTGAGCGCCGCGGCAAGATGACCGCCATGGGGCTGCGCCGACTCGGCGATCACACGCACTGACAGGCCGCGCAACGCCAGTGCCTGAGCCATGCCCGCACCCGCCAGCCCCGCCCCCACGACCAACACGGGCGCATCTGGCGCATCGGTCCGACGCGGCGCATGTTTACCCGCCCAGGCAGAACGGCGTCCCACCGTGATATGGCGTTTGCCGCGCGCGCCCGTCAGGCGCTGAATATCGAAACCCGCCTCCTGCAAACCCCGGCGCACAAAACCCGCGCTGGTCCAGGTAGCGAGCGTGGCGTCAGCTGCCCCCAGACGCAGGAGGCGGCGCAGCACATAGGTATCCCACATGGCCGGGTTTTTGCTCGGCGCGAAACCATCCAGGAAAAAAGCATCCACGCAGGCGCTCAAGCGGGGCGCCACCTGGCCGATATCGCCCAAAGCCAGCGTCAACGTAACGGCGCCATGCTCAAACTCGAGCCGGTGCAGACCTGGCAAGAGCTTAGGCCATTGGGCAAGCAGCTCACGCGCCCCTGCGCGCAGCGGCTCGGGAACCTGGGTATCGAGCACCGCCTCGTAGGCCTCGCGCGTAAGCGGATGCCCCTCAATGGACAGCATATGCAAACGCCCGCAGCGCCCCGGATCTTCCCGCCAGGCCCGCCACAAGGCCAGAAAATTCGTGCCCAGGCCAAAACCGGTTTCACATACCGTGAAATGGCGGCGCCCACGCCAGCGCTGCGGCAAGTCGTTGCCATGCAGAAATACGTCCACCGCCTGACCGTAGGCATCGGCAGGGCTGTTGTAGACATCGCCGTACTGACGGCTGGCCAGATGACCCGCCTCGTTCACTTCCGTCAAGGCGGGCGTCAAGGGTTGGTAAGCACTAGACATTGCATTCGCAGCTCGCCACCCCGGCTCTACGAGTCCGTTGGACGCAAGCCACGCCAAAAGATTAAATTGTTATGAAAAACCGGCTGCCCGATTGGGCAGGCTTACACTGCTGCCATGCAAAGCTCAGAGCCTCTCTCCCACAAAGCGATGCTGGATCTCGGCACCGCCATCGACATCGCTGTCACCGCCGCACATGCCGGCGCCGCCATCTTGCAGTCTTATGCGCACCACCGCAGCGATCTCATCATCGATCACAAGGCGCGCAACGATCTGGTGTCTCAGGCCGACCGCGAAGCCGAAGCCGCCATCCTGGAAGTCCTTCGTGAACGCAGCCCTGCCTACGGTATTGTCGCCGAGGAAACAGGCGGCGCGGCACAGGGCCCCGCCACCTGGTATATCGACCCGCTAGACGGCACCACCAATTTTCTCAGCGGCATTCCGCACTACGCGGTGTCCATCGCGCTGGTGGCCCATGCCGGCACCCAGGCCGCGCCCGGCGCCGCGCTCGAAGAAGATACGCCTGTCATCGGTGTGGTCTACGACCCTAACCGCGAAGAGCTCTTCACCGGCGTGTATGGCGTGGGCTCCTGGCTCAATGGCCGCCGCATCGCCTGCTCACGCACGCCGAGCCTGGCCGACTCGGTGGTAGCCACCGGCTTCCCCTTCCGCGACTTCTCCTTCGAGCCGGAATACATGCCCACGCTGGACTACGCCATCCATCACTCCCGTGGCGTGCGCCGCATGGGCGCGGCCGCGCTGGATCTGGCCTGGGTCGCCTGCGGCCGCTACGACGGCTATTGGGAAATGGGGCTGGCCCCGTGGGACGTCGCGGCCGGTACGCTGCTCGTGCGCGAAGCAGGCGGCGTCTGCCTCGACATGGACAGCCGAGACCCCTGGCCCGTCGCCGGGCGTGTCGTGTCGGGCAACCCGGTTGTCTGCGCGGCGCTGCACGACATGATCCGCCCTCACCTCAAGCCGCGCGGCTGACCCGCTCAGGCCGCGGGCGGCGCAGCCTCATCGCGCAACTCGCGGCGCAGTATCTTGCCTACATTGCTCTTGGGCAATTCCGTCCGAAACACGATGGCGCGAGGCCGCTTGTAGTTGGTCAAGCGGGTTTCGCACCATTTGAGAATATCCGCCTCCGTCAAGCCGGGGTGACTCCTGACGACATAGGCGCGGACCATCTCGCCCGAGTTCGCATCGGGCACCCCAACCACCGCACACTCCCGAACGCCGGGGCAGGCGCTGATCACGGTCTCCACCTCGTTCGGGTAAACCTTGAAGCCCGATACGATGATCATATCTTTTTTGCGATCCACGATACGGGTATAACCCCGCTCATCCATGATGCCAATGTCACCCGTGCGGAAAAAACCCTCCGCCGTCATGGACTGGCGGGTTTCTTCGGGCCTGCGCCAATACCCCAGCATGACTTGAGGCCCGCGTACGGCCACTTCGCCACGCTCACCCAATGGCAGCTCGGCGCCCGCGTCATCCAGAATCGCCACATCGGTCGACGGCAGAGGCTGCCCGATAGAACCTGAGTAAGCCGCAGAGTCCGTCGGATTCACCGTGGCGACCGGCGACGTCTCAGACAGGCCATAGCCCTCGATCAAGGGACGCCCGGTAATCTGAAGCCAACGCTCGGCCACCGAAGGATGCACGGCCATGCCGCCGCCCAGCGTCAAGCGCAGACCGGAAAAGTCCAGCCGGATAAATCCCGGGTTGTCGGTCAACGCATTGAACAAGGTGTTGACGCCGGGAAAGACATTGACGGGCACGCGCCGCCATGCCGAAATCAGCGCCGCCTGATCACGCGGATTGATAATGAGCAGATTACGCATGCCCGCATACATGCCAAACAAACCGCAAACGGTCAATGCAAAGACGTGATACAGCGGCAGCGCGCTGAGCATCGTGAGCGGCGGACCGTCTGGCGCGCCCAGCGCCGGGCGCGCCACGGCGCCCACCTGCAACACATTCGCCACCAGATTACCGTGCGAAAGCATGGCCCCCTTGGGCACGCCGGTCGTGCCGCCCGTGTATTGCAGCACCGCCAGATCACTCATGGCCTGCTCGGGCGCGGCGAACGGCCGCTGCGCGCCCTCATGCAGCGCCTGCGTCAATGCGCAAGCCCCATCGATCCGCCATGCCGGCACCAGCCGCTTGATATGACGCGCCGCAAAATTCACCAGCGGCGCCTTCAGGCCACCCAGCAGATCACCAGGGCCGACCACGACCACATGCTTGAGTTGCCCGCGCTCGCTCACCGCCGCCAGCGTCGCCGCGAAATTTTCCAGAATGACGATGGTTTCGGCACCGCTGTCGGCCAACTGATGCTGTAGTTCATCAGGTTTGTATAAGGGGTTGATATTGACCACCACCATGCCGGCACGAAATACCCCGAGCAAGGCGACAAGATA
Organism: Bordetella avium; assembly: GCF_034424645.1. NCBI lineage: Bacteria > Pseudomonadati > Pseudomonadota > Betaproteobacteria > Burkholderiales > Alcaligenaceae > Bordetella > Bordetella avium. The sequence goes on along the minus strand of NZ_CP139969.1, from coordinate 598,324 downwards.
GGCCGGCACATTCGGCATCATCAAGGCGACACGGCTGCCGCGCTCCAGGCCGCGCGATTGCAACCAGGCGGCAAAGCTACGCGCCCACAGATCGATCTGACGATAAAGAATGTCGCTGCCCATGGCGGTGCAGGCAATCCGGTCGGCATGACGCTGAAAAGCCTCGTCCAGCAGATGCGTCAGCGAGCGGTAAGCCCCGGTGGATATTTCTGTGGGCACGCTCGGCGGATAATGCGCAAGCCACGGACGCGACATGGTGTTTGTCTCCATTTAGTTTGTTTTTTGTTTGATGATACCCTGCAAGAGTTCCGGCTCACACATAGAGATTTCCGCATGAAAATCCTCGAACCTATCTCAATCTGGCACGAAGAAATTGCCGGGCTCCGGCGCGATATCCATGCACATCCGGAACTCGCCTATCAAGAGTTCCGCACCGCCGATCTGGTGGCGCAACGCTTGCAGGAATGGGGCATCGAGATTGACCGTGGCCTGGGCGGCACCGGCGTGGTGGGCATCATCAAGGGCAAGCTGCCCGGTACGCGCGCCCTGGGTCTGCGCGCCGACATGGATGCCCTGCCCATGCAGGAGGTCAACACCTTCTCGCACGCCAGCAAACATACGGGCAAGATGCATGCCTGCGGCCATGACGGCCATACCGCCATGCTGCTCGGCGCGGCGCGCTACCTCTCGCAGCACCGTGATTTCGCAGGCACCGTTTACGTCATTTTCCAGCCCGCCGAAGAGGGCGGCGGCGGCGCCAAGCGCATGATCGATGACGGTCTTTTCACCCGCTTCCCGATGGACGCGGTATTCGGCATGCACAACTGGCCCGGCATGAAAGCCGGCCAGTTCGGCGTCACGGCCGGGCCCATCATGGCATCAGCCAGCGAGTTCTCGATTCGCATCACCGGCAAGGGCGCGCATGCCGCTATGCCACATCTCGGTGTGGACCCGGTCATGACCGCAGTGCAACTGGCACAAAGTCTGCAGACCATCATCACGCGCAACCGCCCCCCCCTCGAAGCCGCCGTGCTATCCATCACGCAGATTCACTCCGGCAGCGCCGATAATGTCGTGCCCAACGACGCCGAGATGCGCGGCACCGTGCGCACCTTCACCACGGAAACGCTCGATCTCATCGAGCGGCGCATGGAAGAAATCTCGCTCCACACCTGCGCCGCCCTGAATTGCGACGTCATCTTCGAGTTCAAGCGCAACTATCCGCCCACGGTCAATCATCCGGCCGAAACCGCCTTCGCGGTGGAGGTCATGCGCGACATCGTCGGCGCCGACAACGTCTTCGACAAAGTCACGCCCACGATGGGCGCCGAAGATTTCGCCTTCATGCTCCAAGAAAAGCCCGGCTGTTATGTCTGGATCGGCAACGGCAGCGGCGATCATCGTGATGCCGGTCACGGCGCGGGCCCCTGCATGCTGCACAACGGCAGCTACGACTTCAATGACGCACTGATCCCGCTGGGCGCCACCTACTGGAGTCAGCTGGCATTGAAGTGGCTGGCCGCCTGAGCTACTCCACGGCGGCCTGACAGGCCGCCAGAAAGCGCCGCGCCGCACGCGAGCAAGCCTGAGCGTGCGGCACCAGAATGCTGAGCGTTCGAGCCAGGGGTTCGGGCGCGATGCGCAGCGCGGCCAGCGTGCCGTCTTCGTGGCGCATCGACATCACCGATACAAAACCCACGCCCAAGCCGGCGCGCACCGCCTGCTTCACCCCCTCCACCCCGGCGAGCTCCAGCCCGGCGAGCACCGGCAAACCCGCGCGCCCGAAAGCCTGCTCGACCAGTTGCCGCACACCCGAACCGGGCTCACGCATGACCAACGGCAAAGCGGCCAGCTCATCGAGCCGCGCCGTCCCGCTGCGCGCCAGCGCATGATCGGCCCGCACGATGGCCACCACTTCATCACGCCGCCAGGCATGAACCTCGGCATCAGCAGGCAGCCCTGCCGGCACTTCACCCTCGATAAAGGCGAGATCCAGGGTCGCCAGACGCTCTACGATCTGACGGGTATTCCCATCTGACAAATGCAGGCTGACCGAAGGATAGTCTGCCCGAAAACGCGCCACCAGGGCGGGCAGCAGGTAGCTGGCAGGCGTCGTACTGCCGCCCAGGCGTAAAGAACCGGTTTCCAGGCCCCGCCAAGCATCGCGCATCGCCTGCGCCTGACCATAAACCTGGCGTAGTTGGCGGGCATGCGTGGCCAGACGCTCGCCCGCCTCGGTCAAGGCAATGCCATGGCCATTGCGGCGATATAGCGGCTCGCCAAACCACTCCTGCAACATGCGCAGCTGCCCCGACAAGGCCGGCTGAGAAAGATGCAGTTGCTGGGCGGCGCGGCTGATATTGCCGAGGTCGGCGACGCAGGCAAAACTCAGTAGTTGATCAGGTGTCACAAGATAATTATCGGAAATTCTTATATTAAATATAGAAAATAAAGATTTTTCAGATAGTTAGCAAGGCCGTAATATTTCCACCAGTTATTTGTCTATTCGAAAAACATGTCTGCCCTCCCCTTGCCCGCGCCCACCCCCTGGCGCGACAAACTCAACGGCGTGCTCTTTGTCGCCCTCATGGCCGGGGCTGTCGTTCAGCTCTCCAGCCTCCCCGCCATCAAACAACTGGGCTTCTCGCCGCTCGTTGTCGGCATCGTCTGCGGCATGCTGTATGGCAACTTTCTGCGCGGCGCCATGCCCGTGGACTGGGGCGTGGGGGTCAACTTCACGGCCCGGCGCCTGCTGCGAATCGCCGTCGCCTTCTATGGCCTGAACATCAGCATCCAGCAGATTGCTGCGGTCGGTCTGCCTGGCCTGGCCGTATCCGTGGCAATCGTTGTCGGCACCCTGCTGATCGGCGCCGTGGTCGGCCAGCGCCTGCTCGGCCTGGACCGCGACACCGCCCTGCTCACCTCCGCAGGCAGCGCCATCTGCGGCGCGGCGGCCGTGCTGGCCTTCGAACCCACGCTGCGCGCCGCCCCCCACAAGAGCGCGGTCGCCGTCGCCACCGTCGTGCTCTTCGGCACCTTGTCCATGTTTCTTTATCCGCTGGCCTATCATGCGGGCTGGCTGTCGCTGGACACGCAGGCGCTGGGCATCTATATCGGCGGCACCATCCATGAAGTCGCGCAGGTTGTCGGCGCCGCCAGCAACATCGACCCCGCCACCACGGAAGTCGCCACCATCGTCAAAATGACTCGGGTCGCGCTGCTGGTGCCGGTGCTGCTGGCGCTAGGCCTGTGGCTGCGCAGCCGCGCCAAAGACACGCCCTCGCAAGGCCGCGGAACACTGCCCGTGCCCTGGTTCGCCATCGGCTTTCTAGCCCTGGCCATCATCAACTCCCTGGACATCCTGCCAGCCAGCCTGATCGATGCTATCCGCCGTATTGATGTGTTCCTGCTGACCATGGCCATGACTGCACTCGGCATCGAAACCCGCTTCGCGCAAATCCGCAAAGCTGGCCCGCGCGTACTGGCATTGGGCCTTGTTCTCTATGTCTGGCTGTTATTTGGAGGCTATGGCATCGTCAAGCTGGTCGCCTGAGACGCCATCCGAAAAGCATGAAACACGCCTAGGTCACGTTTTTCCTGCATAATCGGCCGGTTCGCCATCAGGAGCCGGCCATGACGACCAAACTGCAATCCACCACCTTGCCCGTTGGCCGGGAGCCTGTCCTACGCGTAATGCCGATGCCGGCCGACGCCAATATCCATGGCGATGTATTCGGCGGCTGGATCATGGCGCAGGTTGATATCGCAGGCTCCATTCCGGCCGCACGCCGCGCCGCTGGCCGTGTCGCCACGGTTGCGGTCAACGCCTTCCAGTTCAAGCAGCCCGTTTTCGTCGGAGACCTGCTCAGCTTCTACGCCCAGATCGTCAAAACCGGCAACACTTCGGTCACTGTCGAAGTCGAGGTCTATGCCCAACGGCAGCGGCTGGACGCCGAAGTGGTCAAAGTCACCGACGCCACGCTCACCTATGTCGCCACCGACGATGCCCGCCGCAGTCGCCCGCTGCCCACTCTTTGAGTCCAGATTCGCATGACGCAGTCCGCCGCCGCGCAAAAAACCCCCGCGACGCCTCGCCGCCTGGACCCTGAAGACGCCCAGCACGCGCTGGAAGAAGTCCAGGAGCGCCTACGCCGCCAGCAAGTCGTGTCCGATCTCGTTCATCGCCAGGAACAGGGTGATCGCAAGGCCGGCCTGGTCGAAGACCTGCTGCATCGTCAGCAACAGGCAGAACTGCAAGCCCTGATCAACCGGCTGCACCCGGCAGATATCGCCTTCATTCTCGAATCGCTGCCCAAGGATGAGCGCCAGCAAGTCTGGCAACTGGTCAGCGCCGAGCATGATGCCGATGTGCTGCTGGAGGTCGAAGACTGGGTCCGCGAATCGCTGATCCAGGCCATGGATCGCCAAGATCTGGTGGCCGCCACTGGCAATATGGACGCAGACGAGCTGGCCGACCTCGCGCCGGATCTGCCGCCCGACGTGGTCGCGGAGGTGCAAAAAGGCCTCACCGAAGAAGAGCGCGCCCAGCTGCTTGAGGCCATGGGCTATCCGGAAGACAGCGTCGGCGCCATCATGGACTTCGAAATGGTCCGCGTGCGCGAAGATGTCTCGCTGGAGGTCGTGCTGCGCTATCTGCGCCGCTTGCACGAACTCCCCGACCACACCGACCAGATTTTCGTTGTTGACCGCCAGGACAAACTGCAAGGCGTGTTGCCCATCGCGGTGTTGCTGGTCAGCGAACCCGAGACCGAAGTGCGTTCGGTCATGAATATCGATTACCTCACCCTGGGTCCGCTGGACTCCGACGCCGATGCAGCTGGCGCTTTCGAGCGCTACGACCTCGTTTCCGCGCCGGTCACCGATGACCAGGGCCGCCTGATCGGCCGCGTCACCATCGCGGACGTCGTGGACGTGATGCGCGAAGACTCGCAAGAACAGGCGCTGTCGCGGGCAGGCCTGCAAGAGGAGGACATCTTCGCACCGGTAGCGATGGCGTTGCGCAACCGGGCGCCGTGGCTGTTATTCAACCTCTGTACGGCAGCCACCGCGTCTTTCGTGGCTTCACGCTTCGAGGGCACCGTCAGTCATATCGTGATCCTGGCCTTCCTGATGTCCATCGTCGCCGGTATCGGCGGCAACTCGGGTAATCAGACCATGACCATGATCATCCGCGCGCTGGCCGTGGGCCGCATCACTGGACGCAATATCTGGCAACTGATCAAGCGCGAAATGCTGGTTACGCTCCTGGTGGGCCTCTGCGGCAGCCTGGTGGCGGCAGCCTTCGCCTGGGCCATCTCCGATTCGCTCTCCATCGCACTAGTCATGATGGCCGCCATGATCTGCAACATGCTGGTCGGCGCAGGCGTCGGCGTGCTGGTGCCCATGGTGCGCGCCCGCTTCGGGAAAGATCCGGCAATCGGTTCCTCGGTACTCCTTACTTTTGCAACCGACTCGCTGGGTTTCTTTATATTTCTCGGGCTAGCCACCTTATTCCTTATTTAGAAAAGCGCTGCACAACAAAGCCGGCTCTGTCTTTTCAAGGTTGGCGATATATCCCGGATGACTGAAAAAGCCCCGACAAAGTACCCGCGCAAGCGGGAGCGCTTACCCCTGGGCTGTTCGGTCTCCGACACCTGGCGCCAGGTGTCGGAGACCGCCAAACGCAGCGTTAGGGCTCACACATCCGGCCATCGCTACGCTCGCCTGGGCAGCCAATAGACCTCGGATCGCAAAATGCGGGGTCTATCAACACATTGGGAGATGTCGGTGTAAAGTCAGCGACATGTCTTTTTTTTGTCATGCTGCTGCCGTGATCTACCTGCCCCGTCTACGCCATTTTTTTATCGGCTGTCTGCTCTGTTTACCCACGCTGTCGTACGCCTGCGAAAGCCTGCCCTCCTGGGCGCAATCCGCATGTAACCGTATTGACCAGATCTGGACCGAAGGCGGCAATGATCTCTATGTCACGGGTTACTCCTGGCATAACCGATCCATGTACAGCGCCAGCAAAATCCGCTCCTTCAATGAGAAAGCCTGGGGCGGCGGCTGGGGCCGCAGTCTCTATGACGAAGACGGAGACTGGCAGGGTCTTTACGCCATGGCGTTCCTGGACTCGCACAGCAAGGTCGAACCCATCGCCGGTTATGGCTTTCTGAAAATCGGCAAGGTTTCTGAAAACTTCCGGTTGGGTGCGGGCTACACGGTGTTCCTGACCGCCCGCCAAGACATCATGAGCTACGTGCCGTTTCCGGGCATTCTCCCGCTGGTCGGCGCCGGCTACAAAGACGCCATGCTTTACGCCACCTATATCCCGGGTGGCCGGGGTAACGGCAACGTGCTGTTCCTCTTTGGGCGTATGCACTTCTGAACCGCGCCTTCAAGGCGAGGTGTGCACCAGCCTGCGCACCAGTTCGGCGAGGCGGCAATCATCGATGCCGCTTTCGCGCAATGCTCTCTCCGTCTGCACGACGTAATCCAGGCAGCGTCCCGACTGGCCAACCGCTCGCCTTACGGCATCCAAGAGCAAATCGTCGGATAGCCCCTGAGCGTAATCGTCGCAGCGGCGATTCAGTAAAAACACCAGATCGCGTACGGCTTCGGCTTCCGTTTCACAATTGAGCCAGCGGGGCACATAAGCTCCGCGCACCATCTCGCGCTGCCAGAGCATGTCAAAAGTCGGAAGCACATCGGCGGCGGCAATACGGTAGGCCACGCCGCGGCAACAGCCGCCCCGGTCCAGCCCGAAAACCAGGCCCGGCAGATCGGGCGAACCCCGATGATCATGTGACCACAGGCAAAGCGACCGATGATAGCCGCGCACAGTTGCCAACCGCCGTTCCTGCCAACTGAAATTCGGCCGCCAGATCAGCGAACCATAGGCAAACACCCAGAGGTCTTTCTCACCATCCCAGCCCAACAACAAATCGTTTATCGAGGCAGCTTGAGGGGAGTCTGCCGAGGGAAGCAACATCATGATGCAAACAAGGTGACGGCCGCTAGCCGTGTCAGAGATGATCGCTATCCTAAGCCCGCAGCAACGCAAAAGCATTGCCACCTGAGGGAATGCAGCGGGTCGAAATAAAAATCACATCTACGGCAACCAGCCAGACTGGAATTTTTTTCTCAAAGCGAGCCTCACACCCCCGGGATAGGTAATTCTGTCGTACTTTTGATGACTTCCATCGAGAAACTCGCGCTCACATCCAGCAGATCCACCGCCTCGATCAAGCGCCGGTAAAAGCGGTCATAGGCGGCCATATCCTCGACCACGACCTTCAACAGGTAATCAATATCGCCAGCCATGCGGTGAAACTCCACCACATTGGGCAAAGCGGTCACGGCGCCGATCAGGGCCTGGGTCCATTTGGCGTTGTGCTGGCTGGTTTTGATGGTGACGAACACCGTGAGGTTCAAGCCGAGCGCTGCCGGGTCCAGCAGAATGGTGTTACGCGCAATAACGCCATCATCCTTGAGCTTCTGGATACGCCGCCAACACGGCGTGACCGACAAATTCACCTGCTCGGCGATTTCCGCCACCGAACGGCTTGCGTCCTGCTGAAGCAGGTTCAGAATCTTGATGTCCGTCTGATCCACGACGCCTTCCCCGAATGCCGCCTGCGGCCCTCAAAACCGGGGCCCTAGCGCTTGATGGCGCTTATCTTGCCCTTTCCCCCGATGCGCGTCCACCGGCATACCGGCGCGCTAGGAATAGTTTTCTAAAAAGCCTCGAGCCGCCCCAGGATTTTGCAAAGTATTTCTCGCCGTCCGTCCCTAGGATAGAGCGCATCATTTCAGTTCCTGCAAAGGCCTCACCATGATCCTCACCGACCGCGCATCAGCCCTGGGCGATCTCTGCCGAATCGTGGACAGCGCAGCCCAGAAGGCCGCCGCCAACCTCTTGTCTGACCTGGCCGCAGGTGTCGCGGCAACCGAAGGCATGCTGGCCTATCTGCCTGAGTCATTGCGAGCGGGCGAAGCGGACTCCTACACCCGGCATATTGCCTACGCCGACCCTCACGGCCGCTTCACCATTGCCTATCTGATCTGGCGTCAGGGCCAGTTCAGCCCTGTCCATGGTCATAAAACCTGGTGCACCTATCAAGTGCTGCAAGGCCAACTGACTGAAACCCATTTCCGTTGGCATGACGGCCATGCCGATCGAACCGGAAGCAAGCAGCGCCTGCCTGGCGACATCGTCACGGCCATGCCCGGCTTGCAACAAATCCACCAGCTTGGCAATGCCGACCCACAAACCGCGATCTCTCTGCACATCTATGGGGTGCCTCAAGCCGACCTGAGCTGCGGGGTCAATATCCTCGTCGACACAGAGGCCCGCTAAGGCCCGGCTAGGCTAGGGCTTGCCCCGGACCTCCGATTGATGCCTGTCCCCGTTCGCACTGCCCCTCGCGCCCTCTCAAGGGCAGCCCGGCAACATGCTGGCGCCAATTGCCCCTCCCCGATGGCCTCCGCCCCGACACGCCCCCAAACCAAACGGCCCTCAGACAAAGCCTGAGGGCCGCCGCATCGATGTCAAAGGCCGGTGTCCAATTCGTATCGGGAACCGTCACGCCGAACCAGCGTCAGCGTGCTTAATCGGGGCAGCACGGCCTGATCATCCTGGACGACGTGGATGCGCAGATTCGCCAATTCGACATCCCAACCCCCTTCCTGAGCCTGAATGCTGGCGTCCGCCACCAGGGCCAGACGTTCAGCCAGTGCCTGCGCATTCGCCGAACGTACGTCAATACGCGCAAGACTGCGCGTCTGATTAGGATGATTCATGAACTCCGGCGCCCAAACGCACTCGGGCGTGAGATGCCGGCAAAAATACATGCGCAGTCCAGGAATGGGCGGCTCGGCGAAACGCACCGTATGAAATCGCGCCATGATCTCCCGGCCACCCACTTGCGCCGGACGGCTCAGATCCTGAACGGGGTTGACCGCGAAACCCGCTGAACGCAAGCGCTCATAGCTTGCTTCAGCGTCATCGGTACGAAACACCAAGGCTTCCAGACCCGGAGCCGAGTCCGCGATCTCTTTGCGCGCAGGCGGCGCACCCGGAGGCCAGCCCAGCAACTCGATATAGGTATCGTCCAGCACGATAAGCCGGTTGCACGAACCGAGGTTGTGCACCGACTTGTCGCTCAGATGAAAACCCTGTTGCTCATAATGAGGCGCGAGATCGTCCAGACGGTCGCGCACCATGATGACAGCGTGGTCGAACTCCGTGCGCGGCATGATCAGGTCAACTTACCGTGGCACTGTTTGTACTTCTTGCCGCTGCCGCAAGGGCAAGCATCGTTGCGGCCCACCTTGGGCAACACATTGCGCACCGGCTCCTGAGCCTCAGCGGCCTCGCTGGCAAGCGCTTCGTCGTAATCCGAATGGTGGAACTGCACGTTTTGCACATGCGATTGCGCCGCCTCGGCTTCGGCCTGCGCAACCTGCTCGGTCGATTGCACGCGCACGGTCATGAGCACGCGCACGACATCATCGCGGATGCGGTCCAGCATGCCCGAGAACAGCTCAAAAGCCTCGCGCTTGTATTCCTGCTTGGGATTTTTTTGTGCGTAACCCCGCAGATGAATACCCTGGCGCAGATAGTCCAGCGCCGACAGATGCTCGCGCCAGTGCGTATCGATGGACTGCAACATGATGGAGCGCTCAAACTGCCCCCAGGACTCCTCGCCCACAAGCTCGGACTTGCTGCGATAGGTATCACGGGCAGCTTGCAAGACACGCTCAAGCAGCTCTTCGTCGGTAAGATTGGGCTCGGCCTCGACCATCTCGGCAAGCGGCAGTTGCAACTGCCAGTCGGACGCCAAAGCCTGTTGCAAGCCGGCAATGTCCCACTGCTCCTCAACCGACTCGGCAGGGACGAACCCCCGGAACAATTCCGTCACGGCGGCGTCACGCAGATTCTCGACCGAGGCGCCGATGGTCTTGGCTTCCAGCACATCGTTGCGCTGCGCATACAGCACTTTGCGCTGATCATTGGCGACATCGTCATACTCAAGCAACTGCTTGCGAATATCGAAGTTGCGGCCTTCCACCTTGCGTTGCGCGGTTTCGATCGAACGCGTCACCATGCCCGCTTCGATAGGTTCGCCTTCCGGCAGCTTCAGACGCTCCATGATGGCGCGCACACGGTCACCCGCGAAGATACGCATGAGCGGATCTTCCAGCGACAGATAAAAGCGCGAAGAACCCGGATCGCCCTGACGGCCCGCACGCCCGCGCAACTGGTTGTCGATGCGGCGCGATTCATGGCGCTCAGTACCGATGATGCGCAGGCCGCCAGCCGCTTTCACCTGTTCGTTCAAGGGCTTCCATTCCTGGCGCACCCGCTCGATACGGGCCGTTTTTTCGGCCTCGCTCAGGTTTTCATCCGCGCGGATCAGGTCGATCTGTTTTTCGACACTACCGCCCAAGACAATGTCGGTACCCCGGCCCGCCATATTGGTCGCGATCGTGATGTGCCCGGGCTTGCCGGCCTCGGCGACGATCTCTGCCTCACGGGCGTGCTGCTTGGCATTGAGCACCTCATGCGGCAGCTTGGCTTTTTTCAACAGGCCGGACAGCAATTCAGAGTTTTCGATGCTCGTCGTACCGACCAGCACGGGCTGGCCGCGTTCATGGCAGTCCCGGATGTCATTAAGAATCGCGTTGTACTTCTCTTGGGAAGTCCGGAAGACCTGATCGTTCTGGTCCTTGCGCTGCATCGGCTTGTTGGTCGGGATGATGACCGTTTCCAGAGAGTAGATTTCCTGGAATTCATAAGCTTCGGTGTCAGCGGTACCCGTCATGCCCGAGAGCTTCTCGTACATGCGGAAGTAATTCTGGAAGGTAATGGATGCCAGCGTCTGATTCTCGTGCTGGATCTTGACGCCTTCCTTGGCTTCAACAGCCTGGTGCAAGCCATCGGACCAGCGCCGGCCCGCCATCAGGCGGCCCGTAAACTCGTCAACAATGACGACTTCACCGTCTTGGATAACATATTGCTGATCGAGGAAGAACAGGGTGTGGGCGCGCAAAGCCACCATCATGTGGTGCATCAGCGCGATATGACGCGGATCGTAGAGCGACTCACCTTCAGGCAAGATACCCAGGCGCGTCAGAATTTTCTCGGCGCTCTCATGCCCCGACTCCGACAAATGCACCTGCTGGCTCTTTTCATCGACCCAGTAGTCCCCTTCGGGCTCGGGCTCATGCGGTTTGGGCTCGCCCGCCATACGTTTGAGCAGAGGCGGCACGGCATTCATGCGCACATACAGTTCAGTATGGTCCTCGGCCTGGCCCGAAATAATGAGCGGGGTACGGGCCTCGTCGATCAGAATGGAGTCCACCTCGTCGACGATGGCGTAAGCCAGCCCACGCTGGCGGCGGTCCTCGACGCGGTACTCCATGTTGTCGCGCAGATAATCGAAGCCGAACTCATTGTTCGTGCCATAGGTGATGTCGGCGCGATAAGCCGCAATCTTTTCTTCGTTAGGCTGCTGCGGCACGACAACACCCGTGCTCATGCCCAGGAAGCGGTACAGACGGCCCATCCAGTCCGCATCACGGCGCGCCAGATAGTCGTTGACCGTCACCACGTGGACACCCTTGGCCGCAATGGCGTTCAGGTAAACGGGCAAGGTGGCCATGAGCGTCTTGCCCTCGCCAGTGCGCATTTCTGCAATCTTGCCGTTGTGCAGCGCGATGCCGCCCAACAACTGCGCATCGAAGTGGCGCATGCCGAACACGCGCTTGCCTGCCTCGCGTACGACAGCAAAGGCTTCGGGCAGCAAGTCATCCAGGGAGGTTCCCTTGGCGTGGCGGTCACGGAATTCCTGCGTCTTGGCCTGCAGCGCCTCATCGGAAAGGGCGGCAATTTGCGGCTCAAGATTGTTGATCTGAGTGACCAACTTGCGGTACTGCTTGAGCAGCCTGTCATTACGGCTGCCGATGAGTTTTTTGAGCAGAGAAACCATGCGTGTCGTGGACGGCCACAGAGCGCAGCGCCAGCGGCGGCCACACCCATGCCGATATTTTCTGTGTCTGGTTAAGCGGGGGCTCCCGCTAGGAAACAATCCAGTTTAACGCACTGGAGCGTCACAGCGATTGCGTTGAGACGTCTTATGGCGCAGCGGGGTTGGCAGCGCCTTTGCCCTGCTGGGCTTGGGCGACGACAGATCCCTGAGCTTGAGGGGTGCCCAGGAACAAACGAGGGTCCAGCGGCTGGCCCGCCAGACGCACTTCAAAATGCAGATGCGGCCCTGTTGACCGGCCCGAAGACCCGACCCGGGCGACTTCCTGACCACGCTCGACGACGTCACCTGCCTTCACCAGCAGGCGCGAAGCGTGGGCATAGCGGGTGATCAAACCATTGCCGTGATCGATTTCCACCATATTGCCGTAGCCCGGTTGGGCTTTGGCCAACAAGACCACGCCGCCGGAAGCCGCCAGAATGGGGGTGCCCGGCGGGGCGGAAAAATCCAGCCCTTCGTGCATGGCGTAACGTCCCGTCACCGGGTTGCGCCGCCATCCATAGGAAGAGCTAAGATAGGGGTAATCCTTGATGGGCAGCGCCGTGGGCACCCGCGCCTGTTCGGCCGAGTGACTGGTCAGCGCAGCATCCAGCAGTTTCAAGTTGTCGGCCTGCTCTGTCATGCGCGTCTGGATATCGTCCAGTTGGCGGCCCAATGCTTCAGCCGACTCGGGTGTGGGTGGCTGGCGATCCGTAAACAGATCGTCCATGACGTAAGTCGCTTCGTCAAGAGGCCGCGCGACCATCATCTGCTCAGGCGCGGCGTACTTCAGGCCGGCGATCTCCGCCACCCGGCGGCCCAGCCCGTCGATGCTGGCCAGCTTGGCCTGCAAGATGCCCACCTTGGAAGCCAGCATGTTCACGTTCTCGCGCATGAAATCGGCATCTCGGTTGGCCTGAGCGCGCGCATAAGAAGGCCAATCCACCGCATAAGGCGCTGCCGCCTGACCAAACAGCAGACGCTGCATGCCTGCGCCGAACATGGCGGCGGCCATCAGGGCCAGCCCCATCAGCAAGACCAGACGCCCACCGCCGACGGTGAAATGCCGGTCTTGCCCTGAACGGGCATGCATAATCACTACCTTCAAGGTTGCATCCTATGATTATTGAACGGCATGAATAGACAACCTTCACACCGCCCACGTTCCTTGGCCAACAAACCCGGCGAACGTACCGCACTGGGCTGGCTGGGTCACGATATGCGCGGCGCTGGCGTTCTGGCGACAGCACGGGCGCATTTGCAAATTCAGCAGGCCGTCGCAGCCGTGCTGCCTCCCGCCTTGGGCGCTGTCTGCGTGGTAGCCAAACTGGAAAGTCAGCGTTTACAACTGGCGGTTCCTGGGGCAGCGCATGCAGCCAAACTGCGTCAGATGGCCCCTCGCATTGCTCAGGCGCTGTCTGCGCAAGGCTGGAACCTTAACGAAATTAGCGTCCGCATTCAAGCTGGCATGCCGCGCCCAGGACAACGCTCACCCCGCCCCCCGAAGGAAGCCGTCCCGCTGGGTGATACGGCCCTGAAAGCATTTGAAGACTTACAGCAGAATCTTACGCCAGGGCCCTTGGCCGATGCAGTGGCGCGGCTGTTGCGTCACCACAAGCGTAGCGAGTAATTCGACCCTGTTTATTGCTTTTTGGGGCTCGCCGCTGAAGCGGGCTTGGGCTGTGCAGCACCGTCATCGTTCAAGGAACGGTTGATTGACTGATTAATGCTGTTCACGACACCGTCAAAATCACTGAAGGCGCGATTGAGCGCGGCAGGTGCTTCAGAAATACTGACCCCATTTATAGATTCAGATTGATCTGATGCACAGCCGGTCAGAACCATCAGAAAAACCAGCCCTGCGAAAAACGAACGCATCATGACTCCAAGCTCAAAAGGTAAGGGGCCATGCAGGCCCCTCCGAGTACGAATCCGCGCGCTTAGGCCAAGCCCGGTCAGGCCAGCTTCCATTCGTGGCGGAAAGCTTGCGGCGCCTCTGCCTGGGATTCGTAAGTGACTAATTCCCAGGCGTCCTGCTGCTCGAGCAAGGCGCGGGCCAATTGGTTGTTCAGGGCATGGCCGGACTTCTGGGCGACATAGCGGGCCACCAGCGGTTTGCCCAGCAGATAGAGGTCACCGATAGCGTCCAGAATCTTGTGTTTGACGAACTCGTCGTCGTAACGCAGGCCGTCACTATTCAGGACGCGGAACTCGTCCATCACAATCGCGTTATCGAGGCTGCCCCCACGCGCCAGCCCCATGGATCGCAAGGCCTCGACTTCATTGACGAAACCGAAGGTGCGCGCACGGGCGATTTCGCGCACGTAGGAGTGCGTGGCAAAGTCGATTTCAGCGAAATTGGCGGTGGAATCGATGGCCGGATGGCGGAAATCAATCGAAAACGCCAGCGCGAAGCCTTCATGGGGCTCCAAACGAGCCCACTTTTCATTACGACCCTCCCCCTCACGCACCTCGATGGGCTTGAGTACGCGAATGAAATGCTTGGGGGCGTTCTGCTCGACGATGCCCGCTGACCGCAGCAGGTATACGAAAGTTGCTGCGCTGCCGTCCATGATGGGCACTTCTTCGGCCGTCAGGTCAACATGCAGGTTGTCGATGCCCAGTCCAGCAAGGGCGGACATCAAATGCTCCACCGTGGACACGCGCACATTGCCTTGTTGCAATACCGAGGCCATGCGTGTGTCGCCCACGCCCGTCGCCTGGGCCGGCAGGTCAACCACCTGAGGCAGGTCGACACGATGAAACACAATACCCGTATTGGGCTGTGCGGGACGCAAAGTCAACTCGACGCGACGCCCGGAATGGACACCGACGCCCGTCGTGCGGACAAGATTTTGAATGGTGCGCTGTCGAAACATAATTGGTGCTTTTAGACCAGCCAGCCAGGACAACAACCTCAACATCAGGGATTATGTTCAGGAAGTATGTCAGCTTGATAGTGCCATTGTAACCCCGAGGGCAAAGCGATGCCATGCAGGGGCAATATTCACGCCGGGACCCATCCTCTCTGGTTGATATTCGACAAGGCTCCATCACCCGCCTGCCCAGGGGAGGAAGCAGGCGGGTGTCGAGGGAGTGCTACGCCCCGCAAGGCGCTGTCAGACGCTTAGTCAGCTTGCTTGCGCAGAAAGGCCGGGATATCGAAATGATCCATACCCGAGCTTTCCAGCGCGCGCACCTGAGCCGAAGCCTGCGAACGCGGATTGCGCATCACGGACGGCATATCCAGACCACGATAATCGCCAGTCTGGCCGGCCAGCATACCGCCCACGGGCAGGTTGTCCGTACCCGTGCGCAACTCTTCGGTAGCCGTCTGCACCAGCTGCGGACGTGCGGTGGCGCGGCCCAGGCCGGTGGCCACAACGGTCACGCGCAGGCTTTCACCCATGCTCTCGTCATAGGCGGTGCCGAAAATCACGGTGGCATCTTCCGAAGCGTAGCTACGGATGGTTTCCATGATTTCGCGCGTTTCGCGCATCTTCAGCGAGCGAGCGGAAGTAATGTTGACCAGCACGCCACGGGCACCGTGAAGGTCCACGCCTTCCAGCAGCGGGCAGGCAATCGCCTTCTCGGCAGCGACGCGAGCGCGGTCGGCGCCGCTGGCGCTGGCCGTACCCATCATGGCCTGACCCTGCTCGCCCATGATGGTTTTGACGTCTTCGAAGTCAACGTTAACATTACCTTCGACGTTAATGATTTCAGCGATACCCGCGCAGGCGTTGTGCAGGATATCGTCGGCAGACTTGAAGCAGTCTTCCTGAGTGGCGTCCTCATCCATCAGCTCATACAGGTTCTCGTTCAGAACCACGATGAGCGAATGCACGTGCTTGGCCAGTTCAGCCACGCCCTCTTCAGCCATTTTCAGGCGCTTGTTGCCCTCAAACATGAAGGGCTTGGTCACCACGCCGACCGTCAGGATACCCAGTTCCTTGGCGACTTCTGCCACGACCGGCCCCGCGCCCGTGCCCGTGCCGCCGCCCATACCGGCGGTGATGAACACCATATGCGCGCCATTCAGCGCAGCACGAATTTCTTCACGCGCCGTTTCGGCGGCTGCGCGACCCTGCTCCGGCTTGGCGCCAGCACCCAGGCCGGTACGGCCCAGACGGATTTGCACCGGCGCATTGGTTGCAGCCAACGCCTGGGCATCAGTGTTGGCGCAAATGAAATCGACGCCGCTGACACCACTGCGAATCATATGCGCGACAGCATTGCCGCCCGCGCCTCCAACGCCTACGACCTTGATGACGGTCCCCTTGGCGTTGCTCTCAAGCATCTCAAAGTTCATCATGATGACTCCCTCACAAGTCGAATTCCAAACCAGAATATCCCCAACAACCTGTCTTTAACCGCCTCAACTCCGCAACTGACTGGCTGGCCAATCCGCTACGGGGTTGAGGCGTTCCCTCTCCCGACAAAGGCCGCAGGCTGCACGGCCATTGCCGAGGGATGGGCCCGCACCCATCCCTGAAATCAATTCATGAACCACTCTTTCATCCGCGCCAGCAGGCTTTTGAAATTGCCCGTCTGAGCGGCGACCTTCCTGCCACGCACGCGCTGCAAGCGCGCTTCCTGCAAAAGCCCCATGACGGTCGAGAAGCGCGGGTTACGCATCACGTCCGCCAGGCTGCCCTCATACTCGGGAACCGCTACACGCACCGGCTTGAGGAATACGTCCTCGGCCAGTTCGATCATTCCAGGCAGTTGCGCCGATCCGCCGGTCAACACGACACCAGACGAGAGCAGATCCTCGTAGCCCGAATCACGCACGACCTGTTGCACCAGGTTGAACAGCTCTTCGACACGCGGCTCGATCACAGCCCCCAGCGCCTGGCGCTTGACCTGACGTGAACCGCGATCGCCCAATCCGGGCACTTCCACGGTCTCATCCGGGCTGGCGATGACCTGTTTGGCCACGCCGTAACGCAACTTGATTTCTTCGGCATCCGGCGTCGGCGTGCGCAACATGGCCGCGATGTCGTTGGTGATCTGGTCACCCGCGATAGGGATGACCGCCGTATGACGGATAGCCCCCCCGGTATAGATCGCCACATCCGTCGTGCCGCCGCCAATATCGACCAGCACCACGCCCAACTCTTTCTCGTCAGGCGTCAGGCAGGCAAGGCTGGAGGCCAGCGGTTGCAGAATCAGGTCCTGCACTTCGAGTCCGCAACGGCGCACGCACTTGACGATGTTCTGCGCAGCACTCACCGCGCCAGTGACGATGTGCACGCGCACTTCGAGGCGCAGACCGCTCATGCCGATGGGTTCTCGGATATCTTCCTGACCATCGACGATGAATTCCTGAGTCAGGACGTGCAGCACCTGCTGGTCGGTCGGAATGTTGACAGCCTTGGCGGTCTCGATCACGCGCGCCACATCGGTAGCGGTGACTTCTTTGTCTTTGACCGCAACCATGCCGCTGGAGTTGAAACTGCGGATATGGCTGCCCGCGATGCCGGTATAGACATCACGGATCTTGCAGTCGGCCATCAGCTCGGCCTCTTCCAGCGCACGCTGAATCGAGTTGACGGTCGTCTCGATATTGACGACGACGCCTTTGCGCATGCCGCGCGACTCGTGCTGCCCCAGCCCGAGTACCTCGAAACGGCCTTCGGGCAGGATTTCAGCCACCACCGCAACCACCTTGCTGGTGCCGATATCGAGGGCGACGATTAGGTCCTTGATGTCACGAGTCATGGCGTCAATTTTTCTTGGCAGGTTTCGATTTGGAATGTGATTTGCTTTCGGACGGCGGCAAGGGCGCAAGGGCCAGAGCGAAACCATTCGGGTAACGCAGGTCCGCGCCAGTCACGGTGCGCCCTTCCAGGTGGCTCATCACCCCCGGCCAGACTTGTACAAAACGTTGAATGCGGGCGGCAAAGGGCAGTGCCCCAGGCAGGCCATGCGGATCCGGCGCATCCGCGCCCGGATCGCGGCCAAGATCCAGGGTCATGCCATTGGACAGCACGGCCTTCCAGGCATAGCGCGGGCTCAACTCCAGCTCTCGGACATGCAGATCCAGCGGCGCGAACCAGCGCGCCAGCTCCGCATAACGTTGCACCACGAGACTCTCCGAACCCTCCGGTCCGGAGAATTGCGGCAAGGTATCCTCGTCGTCCAGCTCGCCGGTGTTTGCCGTGAACGCCTCGCCCCAGGTATTGATCATCTGGTTTTCGTTCCACAGCGCCAGAGGCTGCTGCTCTTCGATCCGCACGCGCAGGGTGTTCGGCCAGATGCGCCGCACAGTGGCATGACGCACCCAGGGCACGGACTCGAACACTTTGCGCGCATCGTCCAGGTCCATCGTGAAGAAATTGCCCTTGAAACGACCGGCAATCGCCGAACGCACCGAGCCCGGCGAAACATAGTGCAGCTCGCTCTCCGGCATGGGTTCGAGCTCGATGGCAGCCAGATTGAAATACGGCCGCTGCGCCACCCACGCCACGCCGGCAAGCAGCAAAGCGGCGACCGCCAGCACGGCTAGCGTGTTGGCGACCAGGTTGATGGTACGAGCCTCGTTCCACACAGAACTTCCTATCCATTGGCGCGCGCCGGTGCGCGCAGCTTACAAGAGGCATCCGCCAGAATCGCGACACACAGCTCGGCATAGCTCATGCCGACCGCGCGCGCGGCCATGGGCACCAGCGAATGGCTGGTCATACCGGGAGAAGTATTCATCTCCAGCAACCAGGGCTGGTTTTGCCCATCCAGAATAAAATCCGCACGCCCCCAGCCTTCGCAGCCCAATGCGCGATAGGCCTGAACGGCAATCTTCTCGATTTGCTCGGCCACGCCCACAGGCAAGTCCGCCGGGCAAAAATACTGGGTCACGTCTGTGAAATACTTGTTCTGATAGTCGTAGTTGCCATCCGGCGCCACGATCTCGATCACAGGCAGCGCACGCGCATTACGGCCCGAACCCAGTAAGGCGACGGTCAGCTCCCGGCCGCGAACAAACTGTTCGGCCAGCACGACTTCATCAAAGTGCGAGGCCGCCGCATAAGCCTGCTCCATGTCGGCGCAAGCCGCCACTTTGGTGATACCCACGGTCGAACCTTCGTGCGGCGGCTTGAGAATCAGCGGAAGCCCCAGACGGTCAGGCACCCGCCGCAGTTCCGTGTCCGAGTCAATTTCCTCAAATGCGGGGGTAGGCAGGCCATGCTGCAGCCACACCCGCTTGGTCATGATCTTGTCCATCGCCAGCGCCGAAGCCGTCACGCCGCTTCCGGTATAGGGAATGTTCAACAGTTCCAGCGCGCCCTGAATCGCACCATCTTCGCCAAAGCGGCCATGCAGGGCGATGAACACCCGCTCGAAGCCGGCGGCTTCCAGCGCCGTGAGATCCTGCAAACCAGTATCGAACAGATGCGCGTCAACGCCTGCGCTGCGCAATGCCTCGTGCACACCGGCCCCGGACATGAGCGAAACCTCGCGCTCGGCAGAACGTCCGCCATACAGCACGCCAACTTTTCCAAAACGCTGTGTCATGCATGTTCTCCCAGTTGCGACGGAACCTTGCTGATGGACCCGGCGCCCATCAGGATCAATACATCGCCATCACGCATGAAATCCCGCACTGCCTGCGGCAGCTCGGCTACATCTTCTACAAACAAAGGCTCAACTTTTCCGGCCACGCGCAACGCGCGCGCAAGGGCCCGCCCATCGGCAGCCACCAGCGGCGCCTCGCCGGCCGCATAAACCTCGGTCAGCAGCACGGCATCTGCCGTACCCAGCACGCGCACGAAATCTTCAAAGCAGTCCCGCGTGCGCGTGTAACGATGCGGCTGGAAGGCCAGCACAATACGCCGGTCCGGCCAGGCGCCGCGGGCCGCAGCCAGCGTGGCGGCCATTTCGACCGGATGATGGCCATAATCATCGATGACGGAATACCTGCCGCCGCCCTGCGCCTCGGCCACCGGAAACTCGCCCCATTGCGTAAAGCGGCGGCCCACGCCTTTGAAGCCCGCCAGCGCCTGGCAAATGGCGGCATCGGCGACACCCAGTTCGGAAGCCACGGCGATCGCAGCCAGAGCATTGCGCACATTGTGCAAGCCCGGCAGGTTCAGTTCGACCTCGAGCGTGGGCAGATCCTGCTCGCGGCCTTGGCGGCGCACGGAAAAACGCATGCGCGTTCCATCGGCCTGTACGTTTTCAGCGCGGACCTGCGCGTCGGGGCTCAGGCCATAAGTCGTGATCGGCCGCGACACAAAGGGCATGATTTCGCGCACATTGGCATCGTCGGCGCACAACACTGCGCTGCCATAAAAGGGCAGACGCTGGGTGAACTCGATGAAGGCGCTCTTGAGACGCGCCACATCGTGCCCATAGGTATCCATATGGTCGGCGTCGATATTGGTGATGATGGCCATCACCGGCAGCAGATTCAGGAAAGAAGCATCCGACTCATCTGCCTCGACCACAATGAATTCACCCTGCCCCAATTGTGCATTGGCACCCGCCGAGTTCAGGCGGCCACCGATCACGAAGGTCGGGTCCAGGCCACCTGCGGCCAGCACGCTGGCGACCAGGCTGGTCGTCGTCGTCTTGCCATGCGTACCCGCCACAGCAATACCGCGCTTGAGGCGCATGAGTTCAGCCAGCATGACGGCGCGCGGCACCACAGGAATCCGCGCCAGACGGGCAGCGATCACCTCCGGGTTGTCACCGGCCACGGCCGTGGAGGTGACGATCGCATCAGCGTCCGCCACATTCTCGGCCGCATGGCCGATCGACACCTTCAGACCCAGATCGGCCAGACGGCGCGTAACGGTCGACTCGCTCAGATCGGAGCCGCTGACGGTGTAGCCCAGATTGAGCAACACCTCGGCGATGCCGCTCATGCCTGAGCCGCCCACGCCGACAAAATGAATATGTTGAATGCGATGTTTCATGATTGACGCCTCGCTGCCGCTACGCAGACGTCGGCGATATGCGCCGCCGCGTCCGGCCGCGCATGCGCGCGCGCCCGTTCGGCGACAGCTTGAAGTTCGGTACGGTCGCGCTGAGTCAGCCAATCGGCCAGCCACTGCGCGGTCAAAACATGCTGGGGTTGCAGCCAGGCGGCCTGCGCATCACTCAGATAGCGCGCATTGGCCGTTTGGTGATCGTCAATTGCATGAGGCAAGGGCACAAACAGTGCGGCCACGCCTGCCGCAGCCACCTCGGCCACCGTCATGGCGCCCGCGCGGCAAATCAGTACGTCAGCATTCGCCAATGCACTCGCCATGTCTTCGATGAAGGCAACGCACTCGGCCTGCACACCAGCTTTTGCATAGTCCGCCTGCAACGTTTGCAGATGCTGCGCGCCCGCCTGATGCATCACGATAGGTCGTTGCGCCGGAGGAATATTCCCGAGCGCCTGCGGCACGACGGTATTCAAAGCCTGCGCCCCAAGCGAGCCGCCCACCACCAGCAGGCGCAAAGGCCCCTGCCTGTCGGCATAGCGTTGCGCCGGGCTGCTTAGATCGCATAGATCTGCCCGCACGGGATTACCCACGTTGTCGGCACCGGGCAAGACGGCCGGAAAGCCCGTGAGGACGTTTTTCGCCATACGTGCCAGCCAGCGGTTGGCCGTACCGGCCACGGCATTCTGTTCGTGCACGACCAACGGCGTGCGGCGCAGCGCCGCGACCACGCCGCCGGGGAAAGCAACATAGCCCCCCATACCCAGCACGACATCCGGCTGGATCTCTGCCATATGCTTGCGGGCCTGAAGCAAGGCTCGCGTCAACAGCAGCGGCAACTTCAACAAAGCCGTCACGCCACGGCCGCGCAAGCCCTGAAAACGCAGGGGGGCCATCTCGATGCCGCGCGCGGGCACCAGCTTGCCTTCCATCTTGTCTGGATTGCCCAGCCAGCGCACCTGCCAGCCTCGTTGGCGCAAAATCTCAGCCACTGCCAGGCCCGGCATGATGTGACCGCCCGTGCCTCCGGCCATGATGAGAATGGTGGGCGCGCTCATACGCGGCCTCCCCGCATCATGACGCGGTTTTCATGATCGACCCGCAACAGCATGGCCAGCGCGCACAGATTCATCACGATGCCCGAGCCGCCGTAGCTCATCAAGGGCAAGGTCAAACCCTTGGTGGGCAGAAGGCCCAGGCAGACGCCCATATTGATGAAGGCCTGCACGCCAAACCACATAGCCACGCCATGAGCAACCAGGCCGGCAAAAGTGCGCTCCATGGCAATTGCCTGGCGACCGATATCAAAACCACGCTGCACAATGATGCCGAACAGCACGATGACCAGCATGACACCGGCGAAACCCAGCTCTTCGCCCACCACTGCCATGAGAAAGTCAGTATGTGCCTCTGGCAGGTAATGCAGTTTTTCGACGCTAGCGCCCAGACCCACGCCGAACCATTCGCCACGCCCCAGCGCAATCAGCGAATGAGATAGCTGATAGGCACTGCCATAAGCATTCTGCTCATTCCATGGGTCAAGATATGCAAACAGACGCGCCCGACGCCAGGGCGACAACCAGATCAACATCAGGAAGGTGCCAATCAGCACCGCCAGCAGACTGCTGAAATATTTGCCGTTGATACCCCCCAGGAACAAGATGCCGATGGCGATTGCCACGATCACCATGAAGGCGCCCAGGTCGGGCTCCAGCAACAACAGCATGCCCACGCCGCACAGGGCGCAGGCCATGGGGAGAAAGCCGCGCGCGAAAGCTTGCATATGCTCTTGCTTGCGCACGGTGTAATCGGCCGCATAGAGCAGCGCAGCCAGCTTCATCAATTCTGAAGGCTGGAAATTCAGCGGACCGAGCGGAATCCAGCGGTGCGCACCATTGACCTCGCGGCCAATGCCGGGAATCAACACCGCCACCAGCAAAATAAGCGCGATCACGAACAGCGGCACGGCAAGGCGTTGCCACACGCGGATGGGTATCGTCAGCACCACGGCGCCGGCGACCAGACCTGCCAACATGAACAGGCCATGGCGCAGCACAAAGTAATAGCGCCCATACGAGGCATAGCGTGGCCCATCGGCCAAACCGATCGAGGCCGAATACACCATCAACAGGCCAAGCAGCAACAGCGTCGATGCGGCTACGATAAGCGGCAGATCGCTATTGCGCATGCGGGTGCGCCCTGGACGCACGGCATTGACACTGGCGGTGAGTTCGGCGAACAGGCTCATAACACCTCACCTCGATCAAGGGCCAGCTCTTCGACCTCTTCGACGAACACCTGCCCGCGATGCGGATAATTACGGTACATATCGAGACTTGCGCAGGCCGGTGACAACAACACGGCCTCTCCCGCTTGTGCGATCTCGGCGGCGCGGCGAACCGCCTCGCGCATATCGGCGGCGACCACCAGGGCAACCCCGGTGGATTCGAGCACCTGCCCGATGGCCGGGCCATCGGCGCCAATCAGCACGACGGCACGGGCATGACGCGAAACGGCGGAACGCAGCGGCGAAAAGTCCTGTCCCTTGCCCTGGCCTCCTGCAATCAGCACCACGGTCTGCCCCAGGCCCTCGAGCGCGGCGACGGTGGCGCCAACGTTGGTGCCTTTGCTGTCATTGATATAGTCAACGCCGCCAATGCTGCGCACGAAAGCCGCTCGGTGCGGCTCGCCCGCGTAGTCGCGCAAAGCGCGCAACATGGGGCCCCAACCCAGCTCCAGCACACGCGCCAATTGCAAAGCAGCCAATGCGTTAAGGGCATTGTGCACGCCACGAATACGCAGAGCATCGACCGGCATCAAACGGCTCATGCGGCCCTCACCACGCTGCGGCGGTGGCGCATCCTTCTTGCGGCGCACAACCGGCTCATCGAAATCGCTAGGCTCGCAGGCCACCAGCCAGGAAACACCTTGCCCCAACTCCAGCCCCATGTCGCCCACTCTCTGCGGCAGATCACGGCCAAAGCTGCGCACATTCAGGCCATTGACATCAGCCACCATGGCCAGGGTCAGCGGGTCATCACGATTGACGATCGCCACGCGAGCCATCTTGAGCAAGCGGGCCTTGGCCTGAGCATAGGCCTGCATATCGCCATGCCAATCGAGATGGTCCTGCGTCACGTTCAGCACCACGGCCGCATCGGCCTGCAGGCTGTGCGTGGTTTCCAACTGGAAGCTGGAAAGCTCCAAAACCCAGACATCCGGCAAGGCATCCTGGTCCAGCGCCTCCATCAGCGATGCCAGAGCGGCCGGGCTGATATTGCCCGCCGCCCGGGCGCTCAGGCCGCAGGCCTCGATCAGTTGTCGCGTCAGGGCGGTAACCGTGGTCTTGCCATTGGTGCCCGTCACGGCGAGCAGGCGCGGATGATAGGCCCGTGCCTCGGCAAGACTGGCCAGCGCGCGCGCGAACAGCTCGACTTCACCCAGAACCTCGATACCGCGGGAGACGGCTGCGGCCAGCAAGCTGGCGGCCGGCTCCTGCCCCGGCGCGAGACCAGGGCTCAGGACCAGCTGCGTCACGCCATCCAGCAAGGCCGGATCAAAATGACTGCCGCAACCGAGGTGGTACTCCACCTGGGCCTCTTGCAAGACCGCTCGCAAACCCTCCAGGCCACCCGGCTGCATACGGGTATCGGCCACGCGAAGGCGGGCGCCCTCGCGGGCGCACCAGCGCGCAGCGGCCACTCCCGTCTCGCCCAATCCGAGGATCAGAACGAGCGGCGCATCGGCGCGGGAGGTGAGTTCGGTATTCATCGCAACTTCAGTGTCGAAAGGCCAATCAACACCAGCATCATGCTGATGATCCAGAAGCGCACCACAACCTGTGTTTCTTTCCAGCCGCCGACTTCAAAATGGTGGTGCAAAGGTGCCATCCTGAAGATACGTCTGCCCTGTCCGTACTTGCGCTTGGTGTATTTGAACCAAGTCACCTGCAGCATCACTGACAGCGTTTCGACGACGAACACGCCGCCCATGATGAACAACACGATCTCTTGGCGCACGATCACGGCAATGGTGCCCAGAGCCCCGCCCAGCGCCAACGCGCCGACGTCGCCCATGAAGACCTGCGCCGGATAGGCGTTAAACCACAAAAACGCCAGCCCCGCCCCGCCAATCGCGGCGCATAGCACCATCAGTTCGGAGGCGCCCGGAATGTAAGGAAACAGCAAATATTTGGAGTAATCGACGCGACCCACCACATAGGCGAAGATACCCAATGCTCCGCCCACCATGACGGTGGGCATGATAGCCAGGCCATCTAATCCATCGGTCAGGTTGACCGCATTGCTGGTGCCGACGATGACGAACCAGGTCAGCGCGACAAAACCCAGCACGCCCAGCGGATAGCTGACGGACTTAAAGAAAGGCACGATAAGGTCAGCGCGGGTGGGCAGCGGCATGGTGAAGCCGCTGACGACCCAGGCTTTGAAGAGCGGCCACAGTTCCGTGTTGGCCGGAGCCGACACCGCAAAGGCCAGATACACCGCCGCCACCAGGCCGATCGTCGCTTGCCAGAAAAACTTCTGACGCGCCGGCATGCCTTCAGGATCGCGATGGACCACCTTGCGGTAATCATCCATCCAGCCAATCCAACCAAACCCGAAGGTCACGAGCAGCACGACCCACACGAAGCGGTTGGTCCAATCGGCCCACAGCAAGGTGCTGATCGCAATGGAAATCAGGATAAGCGCACCGCCCATCGTGGGCGTGCCCGTCTTGACCAGATGCGTCTCGGGACCATAAGAGCGCACCGCCTGGCCAATCTTCATTTCGGTCAGCTTGCGAATCACCCTAGGGCCCGCCGCCAAACCGATCAACAAAGCTGTCGCACAAGCCAGCACCGCTCGCAAGGTGATGTATTCCAGCACGCCGATCGCGCGCACATCGTCAGACAGCCAACGAGCGATTTCAAGCAACATGCTTGTCCTCCTGGCCGGAGGCCGCCTCGTCGCCACTTGCAGAAAAAGCCGTCACTACCCGCTCCATGCGCATAAAGCGCGAACCTTTAATCAATACGCTGAACGGGTTCATGCCGCGCAAAGCGGCAAGGACTTCGTCTACGGATGCGCAAGCGTGCGCGCCTGCACCGAATTCGGCCGCAGCCGCCCGGCTGGCGTCACCCAGCGTGACCATTGCGTCGATCCCCTGATCGCGCGCGTACCCGCCAACTTCACGATGCATGGCAGGCCCCTCATCCCCGACTTCACCCATGTCGCCCAGCACAAGCACTCGTGGACCAGGCAACTGCGCAAGCACCTCGATGGCAACGCGCACCGAGTCGGGGTTCGCATTGTAGGTGTCATCAATGAGGATTGTTCCGTTACTCGTTTCTTTGCGTTGCATACGCCCTTTAACGGCAGAGAAGCCTTCCAGGGCCCGCACCGCACTCGCCAAAGGCGCTCCAGCAGCCAATGCGCAGGCAATTGCCGCCAAAGCGTTACGCAAATTATGCTCGCCAGGTACAGGTAAAACGATATCGGCCACACCCATCGGTGTTACCACCTGACACAAGGTACCCGAAGCATCAAGACGAATTTTCTGGGCGTACACATCCAGACCGGGCTGCAGGCCAAAGCGCAGCACCCGCCGCGCCCCCGCAAGCTCATCCCAGATAGGGGTGTAAACATCGTCACCGGGATAAACGGCCACGCCATCTTGGGGCAAAGCGGATAAGGCCGCGCCGTTCTCTCGCGCCACGGCCTCTACACCATGCAGGAATTCCTGATGCTCGCGCTGCGCATTGTTGACCAGCGCCACCGAGGCCTGAGCCATCGGCGCCAAATAAGCGATTTCGCCGGGATGATTCATCCCCAGCTCAAACACGGCGGCACGATGCCCCTCACGCAGCCGCAGCAGCGTCAGGGGTAAACCGATATCGTTATTGAAGTTGCCGGAAGTCGCCAGACGATGCGCCTCGCCCTGCCACGCCGCTAGAATGGCGGAGATCATCTCCTTGGTGGTGGTCTTGCCATTGCTGCCCGTGACGGCAATCACAGGCAGGCTGAAGCGCGCGCGCCAGGCCGTGGCCAAACGCCCCAAGGCGTGACGTGTCTCGCCCAGCACCAATTGCGGCAGGCTGGAATCACTCACGCGGTGGGCGACGACCGCAGCACATGCACCAGCGGCTTGAGCCTGAGCCAGATAACGGTGACCATCGAAATTCTCACCGCTGATCGCCACGAAAATTTCATCAGCAGCAACGCTGCGTGTGTCGGTCGAAACCCCTGCGACATGCGGCAGCAGCAAAGCAGCCCGGGCCCACTCGCGATCATCGAAAGCCAAGCGGCGACCGGCGATCTCCTGATAGGTCTCATGACCCTTACCCGCGAGCAGCACGACGTCTTCCGGCCGGCTGTCCCAGACCGCATGCAAAATGGCGAGGGCCCGATCGGACTCGGCGCGCAAGGCAAGGTCCGGCCCGACGCCGGCCAACACCTGATCAATGATGGCTTGTGGCGCCTCGCTGCGCGGATTGTCGCTTGAAACAATGATACGGTCGGCCAGCTCACCTGCAATACGGCCCATTTCGGGCCGTTTTCCCGGGTCACGATCGCCGCCGCAGCCAAACAGGCAGACCAGTGCGCCATTGCGCGCCTGCGCAACAGGCCGCAAGGCCAGCAAGGCACGCTCCAGGGCGTCCGGCGTATGCGCATAATCCACCACCACCAGCGGTCCCTGAGCGGAACCGACAGGCGCCACGGCTTGCAAACGCCCGTCTACCGGCGCGGCGGCAGCGACCTCGCGGGCCACGGCAGCCAGGGGCCAACCCAGCCTGAGCAGCAGACCCGCCACCAGCAGCAGATTGGCGACATTGTGATGCCCGAGCAAACCGGTGACGACCTGAGCTTGGCCCTCGGGGGTCGCCAGTGTGAAAACCTGCCCATGAGCCGTGGCCTGCAAATCGAGCGCGCGGACGTCGGCCTCGGCATGGTCGATGGCATAAGCACTGGCCAGGCCGACAGGCAGCTTGGCCAGCAGACGCCGGCCAGCGGCATCATCGGCATTGATCACGGCGGCCTGAAGCCCGGGCCAGTTGAACAGCAGGGCTTTCGCCGCTTCGTACTGCTCCATGGTCCCGTGGTAATCGAGATGGTCGCGCGTCAGATTGGTATAGCCGGCAGCAATCAGGCGCACACTGTCCATGCGGCCCTGCTCCAGACCGATCGAGGAGGCCTCAATCGCGACGGCTTGCGCCCCCGCGTCGCGCATCTGCGCCATCAAGCGGTGCAGGGTTATCACATCGGGCGTCGTGAGATTGCCGCCCAGCGAGACGCCATCCGGCAACAAACCGCCCAAGGTCCCTATCGTGCCGCAAGGCTTGCCCAGGCGGGTCAATGCCCGCGCAAGCCATTGCACGCAGGAGGTCTTGCCATTGGTGCCCGTCACGGCCAGAACGGTGAGACTGGCAGAGGGTTGCCCATACCAGCCGTCGGCCAACTCGCCCAGCATGCCGCGCAAGCCGGCCACAGGCAACACACGCGGATCGGCCACCACGCTCTGCGTCAGCGCATCGCTGTCATAAAGCACCACGGCGGCGCCCGCATCCAAAGCCGAGCCGATGTAAGCACGGCCATCGCCTTGCACTCCCCGGCAAGCAATAAACACGTCGCCAGGACTCAGCTCGCGTGAGTCGAGCCTCAGGTGCGCGCTCGCGGACACACGTGCCCGCAAAACCTCCAGTACCGGAAGCGCACTACCCTCAGATGCACGAACAAAATGCGGACTCAACGCTGACCTCCGTTATCAACACCCGCCACGATGGTGGATTCAAACGGCGCGTCAGGCTGCACACCCATCAGACGTAGACTTCCCCCCACGATGCTGGAAAACACGGGCGCGGCGATCGCGCCACCGTAGTAGCCCCCCACTTGAGGCTCGTCAATGGACACGGCCACGACAATCTTGGAATTGGAGACAGGCGCGAACCCCACGAATGAACTGCGATACCGCTGAAAACTGTATTTCCCATCGACAATCTTGCGTGCCGTCCCGCTCTTGCCGGCCACTCGGTAGCCGCGAACCTGGGCCGCCTTGGCGCCGTCCGGACCGGCGGCAGCCTCCAGCATGCCTCGGATCAACGCCGCCGTTTTCGGCGAATAGATCTTCACGCTGGTGGGATCACTGTCGCGCTTGACCAGTGTCAAAGAGACCATATCGCCATCACGTGCAAAAGCCGTGTAGGCCCGCGCCACCTGCAACAGCGACACCGACAGGCCATAGCCGTAAGCCATCGTGGCTTTCTCGATCAAGCGCCAACGGTCCCAGGGCCGCAGACGTCCCGGCGCAGCGCCGGGAAAACCCAGTTGCGGGGCCTGGCCCAGTCCCAGCTCGGTGAACCGATCCCACATCTCGCGTGACTGCAGTTTTTCGGAAATCATGGCCATGCCGATGTTGCTGGAGCGGCGCAGAATCCCGGCCACATCCAGCACACCATTGCGGCTCACATCGCTGATAGTCGAGCCTTGATACTGAAAGCGGCCATTACCGGTATCGAAGGTGGTGGCCGGCGTGATACGCCCCAGATCCAGCGCAAGCCCGGCCGTGAAAGGCTTCATGATGGAGCCGGGTTCAAAAGTATCGGTAATGGCCTGATTGCGCAGATTGGCAATCTTCCAGTTCTCGCGATGGTTTGGATCGTAGGAAGGTAGATTGGCCAGCGCCAGAATCTCTCCGGTTTTAACATCCACCACCACGGCCGTCGCAGCTCGCGCCTGATGCTTGTCTATCGCGGCCTGCAATTCCTTATAGACCAGGTATTGCAAGCGGGTATCTATCGACAGACGCAGATCGCGGCCATCCACAGGCAAGGTGATCGCCTTCACATCCTCAATGACGCGGCCCAGACGGTCCTTGATGACACGGCGGCTGCCCGGGCGGCCCGAAAGCTGCTCATTGAACGTCAGCTCGACCCCTTCCTGGCCCTGGTCCTCAACATTATTAAAGCCGACGATATGGGCCGTTACCTCACCCTCGGGGTAGTAACGCCGTGATTCCGGCTGCTGATGAATGCCCGGCAAGGCCATCTGCCGGATCTTGTCAGCCACATCCATCGGCACTTGCCGCTTGAGGTAAACGAAGTTGCGATCCTCGTCCGACAAGCGGCGGCGCAATTCGGCCGCTGGCGTATCGAGCAGCTTGGCCAGCGTGTTGATTTGATCAGGCGTGGCGGCCTTGGCATCTTCAGGGATGGCCCAGATGGCGCGCGCCGGTACGCTGGACGCCAGCACCACATTATTGCGGTCCATAATCTTGCCACGCGTGGCCGCCAAGGTCAGCGTACGCTCATAGCGGCGCTCACCCTGTTGCTGCAAAAACTCATTGGACAGCCCTTGCAGAAACAAAGCTCGACCGGCCAGAACCACCAGACCAGCAAACAGGAGAATCAGAACCAGCCGGGCGCGCCACATCGGCAATTGCCCACGCAGCACCGGGTTGTCGAAGAAAGGGACGCGCTTCATTGCACGCCCCCAGGCTGCACCATATAAATGGTGCGATCCGGCGAGATGGGAATCATCTTCAGATCATCGCGCGCCGCGCGGTCCACCCTGGCGTTGCGGGCCAACTCCGCGCGCTCCAGTTGCAGACGGCGCCAATTGATGTCCAGATCACGGGCCTCGGCCTGGCCGCGCCCCAACTCTATATAGAGCTGGCGCGACTGATACCTGCTCGTCACCAGAGAAATGGCGGACAGCATCAGCAAAGCGGCAACGACGAGGCAGGCACGGCCCATTAACGGCGCCTCCCCTTTTCCGCCGCACCGGGCACCGCCGGCACGAAATCTTCCGCACCCGTTGCGGGCAAGGGCTGCGAAGTACGTTCTGCGGCGCGCAGAATGGCAGAGCGCGAACGGGCGTTGCCGGCGACTTCGGCGTCGTCCGCAACCACTTTGCCCAGCGTTTGCAAAATAGGCTGCGGCAATTCGCTCTCACGCAGAGGCAGCCGCGGATGCGCGGCTGCCGGCCTTGCGGCCGCCGCGATGCACTGCTTGACCATCCGGTCCTCAAGCGAGTGAAAACTGATCACCGCCAACCTCCCCCCTGGGACAAGCAACTCTATAGCTGACGCGAGGGCGCGCGCGAGCTCTTCGAGCTCCCGATTGATGTAAATCCGTAGAGCCTGAAAGGTGCGTGTGGCCGGATGCTGCCCCTTTTCGCGCGTGCGGACGGCGCTGGCGACGCACTCGGCAAGCTCGAGCGTGGTGTGCAGCGGCCGTGTTGCGCGGCGAGCAGCAATCGCCTTTGCAACCTGAAAAGCAAACCGTTCTTCGCCATAATCTGCGATTACCTCCCGCATCTCTTCCACGCTGGCTTGCGCCAGCCAATCCGCCACCGTGGGACCACGGCTCGTATCCATACGCATATCGAGCGGGCCTTCTCGCATGAACGAGAATCCCCGATCCGCATCATCGATCTGGGGAGAAGACACCCCCAGATCCAACATCACGCCATCGATGCGCTCGATGCCGCGCGCTGCCAATTCTTCCGTCATGGTGGCAAAGCCGCCATGAACCACTGTCACCCGGGCATCTTCGGCAGCCAATGCCTGAGCCACGGCAATCGCCTCGGGGTCTTTATCGAACACAACCAGGCGGGCTTGAGGACCCAGACGGCCGAGCAACTCGCGGCTATGACCGCCCCGACCAAACGTACCGTCGACAAAAATGCCCGTGGCCTGCCGGGTCAAGGCTGCGGCCTCATCTCTGGGCCGCGCGCGTGAGGCGCCCCTGCCGCCGAAATCGGCTTGCAACAAGGCGTCCACCGTCGGCTCCAGTAGAACGGGCCGGTGTTCGAATTTCATAGTCGGTTTCAGAACGAAAACTGATTCAACACATCCGGCATTCCCTGGGCCAGATCTTCCGCCTCGCGGCGGGCCAGGGAAGCGGCATCCCAGAGCTCGAAGTGAGCACCCATACCGAGCAGCATCACGTCGCGCGTCATTCCGGAAGCGTTGCGCAGTTCGGGAGCAATGAGCACGCGGCCAGAGCCGTCGATGTCAACGTCCTGAGCGTTACCCAACAACAGCCGTTGCAGGCCACGCGCCGTCATCGGAAAAGCCGCGATCTGCTCGCGCTTCGCTTCCCATTCGGGCCGTGGATAAACCAGCAAACAACCATCGGGATGGCGAGTCAGGGTCAGGCGGCCTTCGGCCTGAGACACCAGGGCGTCACGATGCCGGGTCGGAATTGAAATCCGGCCCTTAGCATCCAACGTGAGCGCGCTGCTTCCCTGAAACACCGGTTTACCCCACTTAATTGCACAAATTCCTACTTTTTCCCACTCTACGGGAAGGGCACAAGCGGGTCAAGCGAGCGTTTGAAAATTTTTCAATCACAACAAGGACTTAGAGCAAATCACGAAAGCCGTGAAATGAAAACATCTTGAGAAATCAGGATGTTGCGATGCGAACTAAAAGTCACGCATCATGAAGCGGCGGCAAACACGCTTTTTTTCACTAGGACTTATCAGCACATGACGGCAAGAGAACGCCTCGTGCGCATATCGAACTAGTGCGAAAAAAAGGGGGGAGTGCAAAGCAGATCTATAGGCCGGATTCTGTACGCCGGGTTTCCCCGACTGGCAATCATTCCTCTACGCGAGCCATTGCTGACACGCTCTAGCCACCTACCCGCATGCTCGAACGAGCCGCCCTTTCCAGCCCGAAGGCTGTGCGCATGCCTATTTGATGTTGCTCCGGATAGAGGTTGCCGCGTTTCACCCTGCGATGCCGGCAACTGTCACCAGTTGCCGCAGCACGGAGATGGCCGTGCCGGTGCGCCCCTGAAGGCGCCCGCCCCGCAGACTCGTCTCTGTGGCCCTGTTCCTCGGCTCGATGCTTGCGCATCTTACCGGACGGCCGTTAGCCGCTATCCTGCCCTATGGAGTCCGGACCTTCCTCGATGGTCTAACCATCGCGACTGCCCAATCTGCCTTGCGGCGTGCATTGTAGTACACACAGCCTCATTCGCCGGTTCCTGCGACAATAGCGCCAACGCTAAGCGCAGAAATCCTCATGGCTCAAAACACGCTCATCTCCCTGACCGACGTACAACTGGCTTATGGCCACCATCCCTTGCTCGATCATGCCGACTTCGCCATCCAGGAGGGCGAACGCATCGGCCTGATCGGCCGCAACGGCGCCGGCAAATCCTCATTGCTACGTCTGCTGGATGGGCGCACGCAGCCCGACGACGGCGACATCAGCCGCATGTCGGGTTTGCGCGTCGTTACCGTCGAACAAGAGCCCATACTGGACGAAACCCGCAGCGTGTACGACATGGTCTGCGACGCCGAGGCCCATCCCGAAGATTGGCAGCGTCCGGCGCGGGTGCGCGCCACGCTGGAAAAACTCGGTTTGCCGACCGATGCCTTGATCTCCGGCCTATCGGGCGGCACCCGCAAACGCGTCGCTCTGGCGCGCGCACTGGTGGACCAACCCGACCTTCTGCTCCTCGACGAACCGACCAACCACCTCGATTTCGAAGGCATTGCCTGGCTGGAAGAGCTGCTGCGCAATTGGAAAGGAGCCGCGGTCATCATCACCCACGATCGCCGCTTTCTGGATGCGATCGCCACACGCATCGTCGAACTCGATCGAGGACGCTTGCTCAGCTTTCCGGGCAACTTCAGCCAGTGGCAGGAGCGCAAGGCGCAATGGCTAGAGGCCGAACGCCTCGAACAAGCCCGTTTCGATAAACTCCTGGCGCAGGAAGAGGTCTGGATACGCAAGGGCGTGGAAGCCCGACGCACGCGCAACGAAGGCCGTGTGCGCCGCCTGGAGCGCCTGCGTGTCGAGCGCGCAGACCGGCGCGAACGCATGGGCAACGTCAACCTGGCGGTCGCGCAAGGCCAACGTTCAGGCAAACTGGTCGCGGAACTACGCGATGTCGGCAAAACCTTTGGCGACAAAACCGTCGTACGCGACTACTCAACAACCATCCAACGTGGCGACCGCATCGGTATCATCGGCCCCAACGGTGCCGGCAAGACCACCTTGCTGAAGATCATTCTCGGAGAGCTCGCCCCTGACAGCGGCACGGTACGCACTGGCACCAATGTCGAAGTCGCCTATTTCGACCAAATGCGCGCCCAACTGGATGAAAACGCCGCACTGGCCGACATCATCAACCCCGGCAGCGAATGGGTTGAAATCGGTGGCGCCCGCAAGCACGTTATGAGCTATCTCGGCGATTTTCTCTTCTCGCCAGCGCGTGCCGGCTCGCCGGTGCGCAGCCTGTCCGGCGGCGAGCGTGCCCGCCTGCTGCTCGCGCGACTGTTCGCCCGGCCCGCCAATGTGCTGGTACTCGACGAGCCGACCAACGACCTCGATATCGAAACGCTGGAATTGCTGGAAGAGTTGTTGCAGGACTACGCTGGCACGGTATTGCTGGTCAGCCACGACCGCGCCTTCTTGAACAACGTCGTCACCCAAACCATCGCCTATGAAGGCGATGGCCGCTGGCGCGACTACGTCGGCGGCTACGACGAATGGCTGATGCAACGCCCGCAACCCGAAGCCGCAGCCGCCTCCCCGGCAGCGGCACCGGCCACGGTGCCTCGCGCCAAGCCGGCGCGCGCCTCCAGGATCAGTCCCTGGGAGCTGCGCGAACTTGAAGAATTGCCTGACGTGATCGCCGGGCTGGAAGCCGAACAGGCCAGCCTGAGCGCGAAACTGGCCGATGGCAGCCTGTATCGCGAAGCGCCCCAGGACGTCGATCGTATTCAGGGCGAACTGGCGCGCATCGAGAAAGATCTCGAAACCAAGTTCGCTCGCTGGGAAGCGCTGGAGGAGCGGCGCTCCGCCGCCAATTGAACGGGCTGGATAGCAACGGGCGGCCCTGGCCGCCCGCTTCTCATGCCTTGCGCAGCAGACTCAAGCCTTCACCCGCCAGCGCAGCGCCTCACCTGCCGCCAACGGCACCAGCGTCGTACTGCCAAAAGGCAGCTCTTGCGGGATAGTGAAATCCTCGCGCAACAAGGTCAACGTGTCGGTGTTGCGCGGCAGACCGTAGAAGTCAGGGCCGTGATGGCTGGCAAAACCTTCCAGCTTATCGAGCGCGCCTGCGTTCTCGAAAGCGGTCGCGTACAGTTCCATGGCATGCAAAGCGGTATAACAACCCGCGCAACCACAGGCATGCTCTTTCAGGCCGCGGGCATGCGGTGCGCTATCCGTACCCAGGAAGAAACGCGGGCTGCCGCTGGTGGCAGCTTCCACCAGCGCCTGGCGGTGTATCTCACGCTTGAGTATGGGTAAACAGTACCAATGCGGACGTACGCCGCCCTGGAAAATCGCATTACGGTTGTACAACATGTGCTGCGGCGTGATCGTCGCCGCGATCGGCCCCTCAGCATCACGCACATACTCCGCCCCATCCTTGGTCGTGATGTGCTCAAACACCACCTTCAGACCGGGATAGGCGCGGCGCAAAGGTTGCATCACCCGCTCGATGAACACGGCCTCACGATCGAACACGTCGATGGCCGGGTCCGTCACCTCACCGTGCACCAGCAAAGGCATGCCAGCCTTCTCCAGCGCCGTCAGGGCTGGACCACACTTGCCAAGCAGATCCGTCACGCCGGCATCGGAGTTGGTGGTGGCGCCTGCCGGATACAGCTTCACCGCATAGACCTGGCCGCTGGCATGGGCGCGTTCGATTTCGGCAGCTGGCGTGTTGTCCGTCAGATAAAGCGTCATGAGCGGATTGAAGGCCGTTGCCCGGTTTCCCACTGTTTTCTGCAGAGCAGCCACGATACGCTCGCGGTAGGCGAGCGCCTGCTCCGTCGTCGTAACAGGCGGCTTGAGATTGGGCATGATAATGGCGCGCGCGAATTGACGCGCCGTATCACCCACCACGGCCTCGAGCGCCGCGCCATCGCGCAGATGCAGATGCCAGTCGTCTGGGCGGGTAATCGTGATTTGAGCAGCGTTGGACATAAAAGAGGGGCTTTATTCGGCCAGAGGCATACCGCGCTCAGCCAAAGCAGCGAACATCGCGCTGCCCAGCGGAATCACGGCGTCATTGAAATCGAAATGGGGGTTATGCAGCAGGCAACCCGACTCTGCGCCGCCTTGGCCCAGCCGAAAATAGGCGCCGGGCTTGGCCTGCAGCATAAACGAAAAATCTTCTGACCCCATCGACGGAATCAGATCGCGCACCACCTTATCCTTACCCAGCATCTCGGTGGCGATGTCTGCCACTAGATTCGCATGCTGTGGCGTATTTAAGGTGGCGGGATACACGCGCTCGTAGCTAACTTCGGCTGTTGCCCCAAAGGCGGACGCGATAGCCGTCGCCAATTCACGCATCCGCATCTCGACCATTTCCTGCACCGATTTACGGAAGGTTCGCACCGTGCCTACCATGCGCGCCTCCCGTGGGATCACGCTCATTGCACCCGGATGCCCGGCCTGCACCGAACCGATGGACAATACCGCGGAATCCAGCGGGTTAACGTTGCGCGACACAATCGTCTGCAAAGCCGTGATCAGATGACCGGCCACCGTGACCGGATCGATTGTCTGATAGGGATGCGCACCGTGACCGCCCCGTCCATTGATCACGATTTCAAAGCGATCAGCCGCCGCCATCATCGGACCCGGATTCACGCCTATCGTGCCGGCAGGCAAACCGGGCCAGTTATGCAGCGCATAAACGGCGTCACAGGGATAGGTGTCAAACAGGCCATCATCCAGCATGGCCTTGGCTCCCCCCAAGCCCTCTTCGGCTGGTTGGAAGATCAACACCGCCGTGCCATCAAAATTGCGGGTCTGGGCCAGATAGCGTGCCGCGCCCAGCAACACCGCCGTATGCCCATCATGACCGCAGCCATGCATCAAACCTGGCTTGGTGGACCGATGCGCGAAGGCATTGTCTTCCGTCATAGGCAAGGCATCCATATCGGCGCGCAAGCCGATCATCCGACCGCTATCGCAACGCTTGCCGCGAATCACCCCCACCACGCCGGTCTTGCCGATGCCGCGATGCACCTCGATACCCAGTGCCTCAAGCGCACCCGCAACAATCCCTGAAGTTCGAACTTCTTCGAAACCCAATTCGGGATGGGCGTGCAAATCTCGACGCAGGGACGTGAGCTCTTCGTGGAAAAGACTTATCGATTCAAGTAGAGAACGTGCGTACATAGGACGTTACAGATGCCTCATAGGAGGGAGTGTATAGGCCGATTTTAGTTGCTACAGAGGATAAATGGCTTTGTCTTTACTGGGGAGACACGTTATGCTGCCGCCCGCAGGACATTTTTTCCAACATCCAGAGAAGGAGCGCCGCATTATGGCCACACCCTCCAAAACCGCGACCACGCGTAAACCGAATGCCGCGTTTATGAAGCCCCTGACCCCCAGCGCCGAGCTGGCCGCTGTCATCGGCTCGGAAGCCGTGCCGCGTACCGAGGTCACCAAAAAGATCTGGGACTACATCAAGAAGCACAACCTGCAAGACGCCAGCAACAAGCGCAACATCAACGCTGATGCCAAGCTGCTTCCCATCTTTGGCAAAGATCAGGTGACGATGTTCGAACTGACCAAATTGGTCAACGCTCACCTCAAGTAAGCGCCTGGGTCGAGGGCGTACCTCGTGCGTCCCTTCCTCCCTTTGTGCGTGAGGCAAGCCGGGTGTCGCCGTCCTGACCTCCCGGTCGTACTCCCCTCCCTGTTCTTGCGCTAACGACAGGAACATGCTGCACTGGCACTCATGCGTGCCAGATAGGCAGACTTGAGACAAAAAAACCGGCCATGGCCGGTTTTTTGCTTGATGCTAGGCATAACTGGAAGGCGGATTGCCCTCCAGCAGGGCCAGCCAGCCCTTGATAAGACGGTACAGCACCCAGATCACCGTAGCAGCCATGCCGATCCAGCCGATATAGATCAGCATCAGCACAAAGCTGACGGCAATCCAGAGCAAGGACCACCAAAAGGTGCGCAACAACCAATCGAAGTGCGACGCGTAAACAGTGCCTGCGGCATCCGAACGCTTCAGATACATCAGCACGACAGCCGCAAGCGTCGCGACCCCCAACATGCCGCCAGTCAAGAAGCCCAGCGCAAACAGGCCGTAGGAAACGTGCGTCAGAGTACGCAGATCCAGGGGTTGAGAACCCGGTACGGAATTGGGAGATTCACTCACGATCACTGCTCCATCGAATGCATTCACACAATCTTACCGCACAATACCGCAGCCTCCCGGCGGCCGTTGTTATTTAGGTACGCAGCGAGGTTTTGCTCCTCCGGGCTCTTGCCAAGGTCTTGTTTAGCTTTTCCGACTCTGACCTAGCCTCGCCGCTACGAAAAGAATGCATCGATATCCCTGGCTGAGACAGCCTAGGCAGCCGGCATGCAAAGACTTAACGCCTGCCGGGCAGATCAGCGGGCGTCAGGCAACGTGGCAGGCACCGGGTTTTCGCAGGCTGAGAGGGTGTTGGGGCGTGGCGCCTGGGGGAAGGCGAGCCGCGCAGGCAGGGGGTGCGGCAAGGGCCAGCGCAAGGGTGAAGCGCAAAAACAAAACCCCACAAGCGGTAGCTTGTGGGGTTTTGAGGGATAAAAGCCTGACGATGACCTACTTTCACAGGCGTAAACCAACTATCATCGGCGCGAAGGCGTTTCACTGTCCTGTTCGGGATGGGAAGGAGTGGGGCCACCTTGCTATGGTCGTCAGGCGTAACTGGCTAAGCAGTTGACGCTGTTGTCAACAGCTTGAATTTGGAAGAAGCGTCACGCGGGTTGCGTTGATGTATGTTCAGACGGCACTGGCGCGTATGGCCAGCAATCGTATATGTAAGACTAAAGAGTTATAGGATCAAGCCGCACGGGCAATTAGTATCGGTTAGCTTAACGCATTACTGCGCTTCCACACCCGACCTATCAACGTCCTGGTCTTGAACGACCCTTTAGAGAGATCTAGTCTCTGGGATACCTAATCTTCAGACGAGTTTCCCGCTTAGATGCCTTCAGCGGTTATCTCTTCCGTACTTAGCTACCCGGCAATGCCATTGGCATGACAACCGGTACACCAGAGGTACGTCCACTCCGGTCCTCTCGTACTAGGAGCAGGCTCCGTCAAGTATCCAACGCCCACGGCAGATAGGGACCAAACTGTCTCACGACGTTTTAAACCCAGCTCACGTACCTCTTTAAATGGCGAACAGCCATACCCTTGGGACCGGCTACAGCCCCAGGATGAGATGAGCCGACATCGAGGTGCCAAACACCGCCGTCGATATGAACTCTTGGGCGGTATCAGCCTGTTATCCCCAGAGTACCTTTTATCCGTTGAGCGATGGCCCTTCCATTCAGAACCACCGGATCACTATGTCCTGCTTTCGCACCTGTTCGACTTGTCAGTCTCACAGTCAAGCACGCTTATGCCATTGCACTATCAGCACGATTTCCGACCGTACCTAGCGTACCTTCGAGCTCCTCCGTTACACTTTGGGAGGAGACCGCCCCAGTCAAACTGCCCACCATGCACTGTCCCCGATCCGGATAACGGACCAAGGTTAGAACCGCAAACAAACCAGGGTGGTATTTCAAGGACGGCTCCCTCGAATCTGGCGACTCGAGTTCTGCGCCTCCCACCTATCCTACACAGGCCGGTTCACAGTTCAATGCAAAGCTACAGTAAAGGTTCATGGGGTCTTTCCGTCTAGCCGCGGGTAGATTGCATCATCACAAACACTTCAACTTCGCTGAGTCTCGGGAGGAGACAGTGTGGCCATCGTTACGCCATTCGTGCAGGTCGGAACTTACCCGACAAGGAATTTCGCTACCTTAGGACCGTTATAGTTACGGCCGCCGTTTACCGGGGCTTCGATCAAGAGCTTGCACCCCATCACTTAACCTTCCGGCACCGGGCAGGCGTCACACCCTATACGTCGACTTTCGTCTTTGCAGAGTGCTGTGTTTTTAATAAACAGTCGCAGCCACCGATTCTCTGCGACCCCATCATGCTCAGCGCGCAGGCGCCTCACACTACCGGGGCATACCTTCTCCCGAAGTTACGGTATTAATTTGCCGAGTTCCTTCTCCCGAGTTCTCTCAAGCGCCTTGGAATATTCATCCCGTCCACCTGTGTCGGTTTGCGGTACGGTCTCGTACA
The DNA here is from genome assembly GCF_034424645.1 of Bordetella avium. Taxonomy (NCBI): domain Bacteria; kingdom Pseudomonadati; phylum Pseudomonadota; class Betaproteobacteria; order Burkholderiales; family Alcaligenaceae; genus Bordetella; species Bordetella avium. Next base: position 558,245 of record NZ_CP139969.1, on the reverse strand, counting down.
GCTGAAGCTTAGAGGCTTTTCTTGGAACCACTTCCAATCACTTCGCGAGACATGCTCGCTCGAGCCACACCCTTGATTTACGCGCCCGGATTTGCCTAAGCGCCATCTTCAATGCAGCAACAGGGACATCCAACACCCTGATGATCTTCCGCGATCCGTCCCCCCATCGCACTGTACGACGGTGCTGGAATATTAACCAGCTTCCCATCAGCTACGCATCTCTGCCTCGCCTTAGGGGCCGACTCACCCTGCGCCGATGAACGTTGCGCAGGAAACCTTGGACTTACGGCGAGGGGGCTTTTCACCCCCTTTATCGCTACTCATGTCAGCATTCGCACTTCTGATACCTCCAGCAGCCTTCACAAGCCACCTTCGCAGGCTTACAGAACGCTCTCCTACCGCGTGTACTCAAAGTACACACCCGCAGCTTCGGTTTATCACTTAGCCCCGTTACATCTTCCGCGCAGGACGACTCGATCAGTGAGCTATTACGCTTTCTTTAAAGGGTGGCTGCTTCTAAGCCAACCTCCTGACTGTCTATGCCTTCCCACTTCGTTTCCCACTTAGTGATAATTTGGGACCTTAGCTGGCGGTCTGGGTTGTTTCCCTCTTGAGTCCGGACGTTAGCACCCGGTGCTCTGTCTCCCAAGCTGTACTTGCGGGTATTCGGAGTTTGCCATGGTTTGGTAAGTCGCCATGACCCCCTAGCCATAACAGTGCTCTACCCCCCGCAGTAATACTTGAGGCACTACCTAAATAGTTTTCGGAGAGAACCAGCTATTTCCAGATTTGTTTAGCCTTTCACCCCTATCCACAGCTCATCCCCTAGTTTTTCAACACTAGTGGGTTCGGTCCTCCAGCACGTGTTACCGTGCCTTCAACCTGGCCATGGGTAGATCATCTGGTTTCGGGTCTACACCCAGCGACTCAACGCCCTATTCGGACTCGCTTTCGCTACGCCTTCCCTATTCGGTTAAGCTTGCCACTGAATGTAAGTCGCTGACCCATTATACAAAAGGTACGCCGTCACCCCACAAGGAGGCTCCGACTGTTTGTATGCACACGGTTTCAGGATCTATTTCACTCCCCTTCCGGGGTTCTTTTCGCCTTTCCCTCACGGTACTGGTTCACTATCGGTCGATCACGAGTATTTAGCCTTGGAGGATGGTCCCCCCATCTTCAAACAGGATTTCACGTGTCCCGCCCTACTTCTCTTACGCTTAGTTCCACCACCCGCATTTCATCTACAGGGCTATCACCTGCTACGGCCAGACTTTCCAGACTGTTCGATTATACGGATGGCTAAATCGTAAAGGCTCTTCCGATTTCGCTCGCCACTACTATCGGAATCTCGGTTGATTTCTTTTCCTCGAGCTACTGAGATGTTTCAGTTCACCCGGTTCGCTTCCACTGACCTATGTATTCAGTCAGGGATACTGCTTGCGCAGTGGGTTTCCCCATTCGGACATCTACGGATCAAAGCTTGTTTGCCAGCTCCCCGTAGCTTTTCGCAGGCTACCACGTCCTTCATCGCCTGTGATCGCCAAGGCATCCACCATGTGCACTTAGTCGCTTGATCCTATAACACTTGAGTCTTATAGGTTGCTGTCATTTCGCGTTTGTGCCGTTCTTAAGTTCAAAAGCTCTGACCATCTCTGGTCAGCTTGAGACTTGGAACATAATCATGCAATCACAACCCGTATTCATCTTCGTCAAGTTCCCTTGATTACTCGATAAACACTTTACGTTGTGCTTCTTCCAAATTGTTAAAGAACATATATAGCTGTCAGGCCTAAACCTAACGATTAAGACTGCTCGCAACCTTAACCGTTAACCTCAGACTCGCGAAGGATGAAACCTCTCTCTAACCGCCTCACTTCCAATCCGGCATCAACCGAATCAAAAGTAACTGGTGGAGGTGAACGGGATCGAACCGATGACATCCTGCTTGCAAAGCAGGCGCTCTCCCAGCTGAGCTACACCCCCGTATTCGTGGTGGGTCTGGTTGGATTCGAACCAACGACCCCCGCCTTATCAAGACGGTGCTCTAACCGACTGAGCTACAGACCCCAGACTTCAAATCTTCCGGATCTGTTCGATCCTTCGCAGCTATATTCAAACAACCGATAAGCGTGGACACTTAATGCGAGCACTTAGCTCTTAAAGGAGGTGATCCAGCCGCACCTTCCGATACGGCTACCTTGTTACGACTTCACCCCAGTCATGAATCCTACCGTGGTAATCGCCCCCCTTGCGGTTAGGCTAACTACTTCTGGTAAAACCCACTCCCATGGTGTGACGGGCGGTGTGTACAAGACCCGGGAACGTATTCACCGCGACATGCTGATCCGCGATTACTAGCGATTCCGACTTCACGCAGTCGAGTTGCAGACTGCGATCCGGACTACGATCGGGTTTCTGGGATTGGCTCCCCCTCGCGGGTTGGCGACCCTCTGTCCCGACCATTGTATGACGTGTGAAGCCCTACCCATAAGGGCCATGAGGACTTGACGTCATCCCCACCTTCCTCCGGTTTGTCACCGGCAGTCTCATTAGAGTGCCCTTTCGTAGCAACTAATGACAAGGGTTGCGCTCGTTGCGGGACTTAACCCAACATCTCACGACACGAGCTGACGACAGCCATGCAGCACCTGTGTTCCGGTTCTCTTGCGAGCACTCCCAAATCTCTTCGGGATTCCAGACATGTCAAGGGTAGGTAAGGTTTTTCGCGTTGCATCGAATTAATCCACATCATCCACCGCTTGTGCGGGTCCCCGTCAATTCCTTTGAGTTTTAATCTTGCGACCGTACTCCCCAGGCGGTCAACTTCACGCGTTAGCTGCGCTACTAAGGCCCGAAGGCCCCAACAGCTAGTTGACATCGTTTAGGGCGTGGACTACCAGGGTATCTAATCCTGTTTGCTCCCCACGCTTTCGTGCATGAGCGTCAGTGTTATCCCAGGAGGCTGCCTTCGCCATCGGTGTTCCTCCGCATATCTACGCATTTCACTGCTACACGCGGAATTCCACCTCCCTCTGACACACTCTAGCTCGGTAGTTAAAAATGCAGTTCCAAAGTTAAGCTCTGGGATTTCACATCTTTCTTTCCGAACCGCCTGCGCACGCTTTACGCCCAGTAATTCCGATTAACGCTTGCACCCTACGTATTACCGCGGCTGCTGGCACGTAGTTAGCCGGTGCTTATTCTGCAGGTACCGTCATTTGCGCAAGGTATTAGCCTGCGCCTTTTCTTTCCTGCCAAAAGTGCTTTACAACCCGAAGGCCTTCATCGCACACGCGGGATGGCTGGATCAGGGTTTCCCCCATTGTCCAAAATTCCCCACTGCTGCCTCCCGTAGGAGTCTGGGCCGTGTCTCAGTCCCAGTGTGGCTGGTCGTCCTCTCAAACCAGCTACGGATCGTCGCCTTGGTGAGCCGTTACCCCACCAACTAGCTAATCCGATATCGGCCGCTCTAATAGTGCGAGGCCCGAAGGTCCCCCGCTTTCCCCCGTAGGGCGTATGCGGTATTAGCTACGCTTTCGCGTAGTTATCCCCCGCTACTAGGCACGTTCCGATACATTACTCACCCGTTCGCCACTCGCCACCAGACCGAAGTCCGTGCTGCCGTTCGACTTGCATGTGTAAAGCATCCCGCCAGCGTTCAATCTGAGCCAGGATCAAACTCTTCAGTTTAATCTCTGTGTTGCGCCGTTAATCTCTTAACGACGACTTTCGCTTGCTCAAAGGAAGTGAGGTGATAGTTTCGAAAAACTAAACCTTACTTCTATATGAGCACTTGATAGTTTCGCTTCCCGTCAGACCTAAGCCTGACGTTGCGCACTCACACCAAGTGCCCACACTTATCGGTTGTTTAATTGTTAAAGAGCGGTCTTGCTAATTCTGTACTACCTTACTGCTTCGCTTCTCACTTACCGCGTCGCTCGGCTTATCTGCCGTTCGTCGCTGCATCGTTGTCAGCAGCAGAGAAACGAGATTATGAAGGAGTTTTTTTCGTTTGTCAACTCAGCTTCGCTTTTTTCGTATCGCTTGCGAAGATTTTTTTCTCCACTCACGCTACCGGCGAAACACCGAGTTGGCAACTTACTCACCACCTCACAGCAACCTAAGTCACTGCTCACCTCTTATCTCACTTCCTTGCTCTAGCAGCTCTCGAAACACCCTGCCGTTTTGCAGATCCGGGTAAACCCGAATGTTTCGATAACTGCCAAGCCCGAAACTATAACACAACTTTTTGGAATTTTGCAAGTCACTCGCAATTTTTTATTCCCCGTCGTGCCGCACTGGAATCCGGGCCGGCTATCGCCTTAACCTCTCTCCCCGTGCCTGACGCCTATCTGCTCTTCCCACGTTTCGCTTTGCGATAACCGCTTTGGAATCAAACACATAAACCTCAATTCCGGCTTCACTTCACTGACTGCGCCGCGTCTGCGTTGCTGTCTGTGCTGCGAAGGAGGCGAACTATAGCACAGCTTTTTTCGCCCTGTCTCGGCTTTGACTCTTTTTTAAAGAAAAATGAAAAATAATTTTGAAAGCCCCCACCTTCTGCCCCTGTTTGAGTTCCCCCTCTATATATAGGGGGCTTGTTTTGGCCCTGGCCCGACAGAATCTCGCTGTGGGGCTACACCCGCAACTCGGTCGTTTCCTTGATTTGCTGCAAAGCAAAGAAAGACTTCATATCGACTACCGCAGGATGCAACATCAGGGTATCCATCGCAAAGCGGGAAAAGTGCGCCAGGTCTTCTACTTGAATGCGCAAAAGATAGTCCATGTCTCCTGACATCGCGTAGCACTCGACGACCTCCGGCCAGAGTTGCACATCGCTATGGAAGTCAGCCATCGGGGCATGGCTGCCGCCCACATGCTTGTTGAGCCGGATCGTCACATAGGCAAGCAGCCCCAGGCCAACCTTCTTGGCATCCACCAGCGCGGCGTAGCGCTTGATATACCCCTGCTCTTCCAGTCTGCGCACCCTGCGTAAGCAAGGGCTAGGAGATAGCGACACACGCTCGGCCAACTCCTGATTACTTAGCCTGCCATCCCGCTGCAATTCGGCCAGAATCTTTCGATCTGTCCTGTCCAACCCTATTTCTGTCATTTTTCACCCCACTTTATAATTTATGCGCAATTAAATTGCTGATGATAGCTATTTATCGGGCATTTTTGCAATCCGCTGCCGCGCTAAATCCCTAGAATTTGTGTTTTCCAGCCCCATAAACGATAGAGACAAGCGAGCGCAGGCATGAGCACTCAATTTCAGCCTTGGGACAACCCCATGGGCACCTCCGGCTTCGAGTTCATCGAGTACACCGCCCCCGATCCGATTGCGCTGCGCAAAGTGTTTGAGCTGCTTGGTTTCAAGGCCATTGCCAAGCATCGGCACAAAGATGTGACGCTGTACCGCCAGGGCGGTATCAACTTCCTGATCAATGCCGAACCAGACTCTTTCGCCCAGCGTTTTGCCCGCTTGCACGGTCCCTCTATTTGCGCCATCGGCTTTCGGGTGGATGACGCGGCACGCGCCTACAAGCGCGCGCTCGAGTTAGGCGCCTGGGGTTTCGATTCGCATAGCGGCCCGATGGAATTGAACATTCCCGCCATTAAGGGGATCGGTGACTCGCTGATTTATCTGGTGGATCGCTGGCGCGGCAAGAACGGCCACGGCGGCATTGGCGACATCAGTATTTATGACGTCGACTTCGAGCCGCTCGACCCTGCGCACGCCCAGGAGGACCTGACCCATGTCGGAGCCGGACTTACCCTGGTGGACCACCTGACGCACAATGTGCACAAAGGCCGGATGGATGAGTGGGCCGAATTCTACGAACGCCTCTTCAATTTCCGCGAAGTGCGCTACTTCGATATTGAAGGCAAGGTGACGGGCGTGAAGTCCAAAGCCATGACCTCTCCTTGCGGCAACATCCGCATTCCCATCAACGAGGAAGGCACCGAGGAAAAAGGGCAGATCCAAGAGTATCTGGACCTGTACCGCGGCGAAGGCATTCAGCACATCGCCATGTCTACCGACAATATCTACGCCACCATCGAGCGCTTACGCGAGAACGGTGTGGTCTTTTTGGATACGCCCGAGACCTACTACGAATTGCTCGACCGCCGCCTGCCGGAGCACGGCGAGGACGTTGCCCGTCTGCAAAAAAACCGCATCCTGCTGGACGGCGCCCCCGATGGCGGTCTGTTGCTGCAAATTTTCACCGAGAACCAGATTGGCCCGATCTTCTTCGAGATCATTCAACGCAAGGGCAATGATGGTTTCGGTGAGGGCAACTTCAAAGCATTGTTCGAATCGATCGAACTCGACCAAATGCGCCGAGGCGTGGTGAAGTCGGTCGACTGAGTCCCGCCCACAGTGAAATGCCCCTCCCTGGCGACAGCGGCCAGAGAGGGGCATTTTTTATGACTTCAAACGACTCTGAAACTGCTTACGGAATTTGCTCACCTTGGGCGCGATGACGAACTGGCAATAGCCCTGCTCAGGATGCAAGGCGAAATAGTCCCGATGGTAGTCTTCGGCAGGCCAGAAGGTGGCAGGCGCCAGCAGCTTGGTGACGATAGGGGCATCGTAGATTTGCGCGCTATCGATCTCGCCGATGACCGCCTGAGCCTCTTGGCGCTGCTTATCGTTCTGCCAAAAGATTGCCGATTCGTATTGCGGACCGACGTCATTACCTTGGCGGCCCGGCGTCGTCGGGTCATGTGTGGCGAAGAACACGCGCAACAGATCCGCATAGCTCAATTCAGCCGGATCGAACTCGATGCGAGCGACTTCTATATGGCCCGTGTCTTTATTGCAGACTTGCTGATAGGTCGGATGATCGACGTGACCGCCGGCATAGCCGGGCAGCACACTGACCACGCCACGCAAATCCTTGAACACCGCCTCGACACACCAGAAGCAGCCGCCACCCAGCACCGCAATCTCCGTGCCGGAACAGGAAGGAGTTTCAGACATGGGGTTTCCTAAAGTTGAGAGTTATTTGGCAGGCGACAACGTCAGCACCCATTCCGCTAACTTGTGAGCCTCTTCAGGCGTCACCTGCGATTGTGCAGGCATAGGCACGGCGCCCCAGACCCCGCGGCCACCATGGCGAATTTTGTTAGCAAGGTAATCAACGGCCTCAGGATGCCCGGCATAACGTTCCGCGACACTGCGAAAAGGCGGCCCCACCCGCTTGTTATCAACCTGATGGCAGGCCATACAGGCCTTGCTTTTGGCCAGATCAAGCCCGGTGGTTTGCGCAGTGGCCGAAGCAGATGCAATCAGTGACAGGCCAAACAGGGCAGTTTTGAAGTTCAAATGCATAGATACGGAATTCCACGATAGAAGACACTAGCCAGGGGCCATAACGATGGTACCCGAAAGCTGTCTGGAAGGACCTCCCCAGGGAGTCTGTCTTGCAGACATTCTCCAAGTCATCCGAACGACGGGCGCGTCCGGTTATGATCGGACAACTTTTCTTCGCAGACCGCTCATGCTTCAGTTTCCCCAATTTGATCCCGTCGCGTTGCGCTTGGGTCCGCTTGCCATCCACTGGTACGGCCTGATGTATCTGCTGGCGTTCGCCTTTGTTTATTTACTGGGCCGCTACCGAATCAAGCGCGGCCAGGGCGGCAACCTGACATATAAAGACCTAGAAGATCTGATCTTCTATAGCGTGCTCGGCGTGGTGCTGGGCGGCCGCCTGGGTTATGTGCTGTTTTACAAACCAGGCTATTACCTCAGCCACCCGCTTGAGATCGCCTTTTTGTGGGAAGGAGGCATGTCCTTCCATGGTGGCCTGATAGGCGTGATCCTGGTGATGCTGCTCTTCGCGCGCAAGAAAGGCGTCTCTTTCTTTACGATCAGCGATTTCATTGCGCCCCTGATTCCCTTGGGCCTGGGCGCCGGGCGTCTGGGCAACTTCATCAATGGCGAACTCTGGGGCAGGCCAAGCGATTTGCCCTGGGCAATGGTCTTTCCACAATCGGGCAGCATGCTGCCGCGCCACCCCTCCCAGCTTTACGAGCTAGGCCTAGAAGGTCTGGTGCTCTTTGCGCTGCTATGGTGGTTTTCGAGTAAGCCGCGCCCTACCGGGCAGGTGAGCGCGATGTTCCTCATGGGTTACGGCGCGTTCCGCTTCCTGGTGGAGTTCACCCGTGAACCAGATAATTTCCTGGGCTTACTCGCCGGAGGCATGAGCATGGGACAGTGGCTGTCCCTCCCCATGTTCCTCGGCGGTCTCGTGCTGTTCGTGCTTACTGCAAGACGATCGTCCCGCCAACCGTAACGCTGACGGTCACCTCGCCGGCCTCCAAGGGCACCCCTGCAGCCGGCGCGGCGTCTGCGGCTTTGGCCATTGCCATCATGCGCGGCATCGCCCCACCACCATCACCCCCACCCAACTCAAGCTTGGACAGGCGGTAACCCGAAAAACCGAAGGCATTGGCCGCAGCCAATGCCCGCTCTTTGAAGGCTTGCGCCGCCTGGCCCAGCAATTTGCGCTCCTCGGCCTCGCGCCCTTCACGGGAAAGGAAGAAAGAGATATTCGAAATTGCGGTCTTGTCGCCCAGTTTGGCGGCCAGCGCCGAAGCGGCTTCAAAATCCTTGGATTCGAGCACGATCTCACCCTGGCCACGCCAATTCACGATCTTGCCTTTGGAATTGGTATTGGGCCAGACGTTATAGCCACCGGTACGGACTTCGATATTTTTAGCTCCACGGGCACGCTTGACCACGTCATCGAGCGCAGCCGTCAGACGCTTACCAGCGCTAGATTGATCGTTAGCCTCAACTTCCACCGACAGGGTGATGCGCACCGTGTCTTGCTTGACTTCGGCGGACGCCGAAGCATGCAGGCTCAATTCGGGTGCCGCGCGCGTGGACTCGGCAACCGCCGGTGCAGCAGTTTGCGCCAGGACGGGTTGAGCGAAAGCAAACGCCAGCGTGGCGCAGCAGGCCGCCGCGATTCGGGTCAGCGAAAACGCTTGGGATCGATGCATGAGGAAACCTGTAGAAAGATGACAGGGGGGAGGAATACGGGAGAACCCCGTCCAGGCTGCCCTGCGCCGCAAAAGACGCAGGACAGCCTGTATAAGATGCCCCGCAAGTGCCGTCTAGGCCGGCATCTCGAACCCATAGGTTCAAGGTGGTCGCGATCCGAAGAGCATCGGGTTCGTCAGCAAAGAGACGATCACACCCGCTCGACACTCCCGCAACCAGTATGCCGAAAAGCATCGGTTCAGAGAATGTATGGCCAAGTCACGAGCACCGCAGGGACAAACTGGAAACGCAGTGATGCGCGGCGGAACACCACCGCTGCAATGACAGTTAACTACGTTTAAAGAAGCTTTTCCTGGCCCGACAAGGCATCGTCGAGCAATAGGTTCATTTCTTCGATTCTACGCTTGAAGTCGCCGACTGCCAAACCGCCCAAGGGGCCATCGGGCGCCTTCATGGCAAGCAGCTCGCCTGCAATTTGCAGCGCCGCCATCACCGCTATGCGTTCGTTGCTGGAAACCTTGCCGGTGCCCTGGATGCGCAGCATGAGCTGATCCACATGGCGCACCGCAGCAAGCAAAACGGGCTTCTCTTCGGCTGAACACGCGAGGGAATAGTCGCGGCCCAGGATACTGACATCTAGGCGTTCCATCAGGCTTGTTCTCCCGCTGCGGCGCCCGGCAGACGCGCCAGGACAGCATCAATGCGTTCGCGTGCCGAAGAAGCAGCCGTACGCAAGCGCTGCAACTCGACGTCGCGAGCGGCCAGCACCTGCTGGATTTCGCTCTCACGAGTGGTGATGCGCGCCTGGAGAGCCTGGCGGTCTGCGGATTCACGGGCGAGCTGGTCCCTGAGCTCGGCTTGCGCCTGCTGGGATTCCGCCCTGGCAAGATTCAGCGCAGCGTCGTGATCGTGCATCTGTTCTTTCAGGGCCTGTAGTTCGGCTTCACGGTCGGCACAACGCTGCCTGAGGGCGCGCGCCTCGGCGTCGCTATCGTTCAGACGGATACGCAACGCATCGCGCTCGGCGTGCAGTTGTCGGGTGCGTTGCACCAATTGCCCAATTCGGGCGGCGAGTTGATCAAGGTCTTGCAGCATGGGCGCTATCGTAAACCATCCGGAACCGATTCGGGTCGCTTCACACACACGGAGAAACAGGGCAAGCTCTGGTTCCACATGAAAGTTTCATGCCAGATAACTTTCACTGCAGGAAAGAAGTAAACATCGAGGCTTAATTTCATCTTTCCGTTTACTTTCTTTTTACTTTCATTAAGCTTTCAATCGCCATTCAACTGAGCAATCTGGTTACAAGTAAAACCCGGATCATCCCTTACTTACACCCAAATCAAGGGAAAACCCTAGCTTATCTGATGAATGCCAGGGTTTGCATGGCGCATCCCCTCAATTACCATTCGGCCTTCAAAAAAGCGCCATTTAGCTTTCAGTCCATCCGCAGACGCTTTCAATAAGAACGAATGGCACCTCCAAGTGCCTTTTTGTGCCCGTCGTCCATGACCAACATCGCGCCGGGCTCACGCAAATCTACACGCTGTAAAACAGGAGCCAAACAATCATGCAGCTACGCAATCGACAGGATTTCTGGTCGGGGGTGATGTTTATCATCCTCGGACTGGGATTCTCCTGGCAGGCCAGCAGCTACCAAATGGGCACTGCGGCCCGCATGGGGCCTGGGTACTTCCCTTTCTGGCTAGGACTCGTTCTCGCCCTGCTGGGCGCAATCGTTCTGCTCAGCTCGCTCTCGAAGAAGGCCACTGAAACTCACGTCGACCGATTCGACTGGCGTGTGGTCTTTCTGGTGATTGGCTCCGTTGTTGTATACGCCCTGGTGCTCAAGCTGCTGGGTGTTTATATCTCCGTGTTCCTGCTGGTTGTGCTCAGCAGTGTGGCAAGCCATGAGTTCAATCTCAAGGTTGCCATTGCCAACGGTATTTTCCTGGCGGTGTTCTCGTACTTGGCCTTCATCAAGGGCCTGGGCTTGATCTTCCCGCTGTGGCCGTCGTTTATCTAAGGCTAGAGGAGCACACTCGCCATGGAATTGCTTGACAACCTCATGCTGGGTTTCTCGGTGGCGGTCACGCCCGAGAATCTGGCCTACGCCCTGCTGGGCTGCATTCTGGGTACGCTGATCGGCGTGCTGCCTGGCATCGGTCCCGTGCCGACCATTGCCATGCTGTTGCCCATCACCTACGTGCTGCCGCCGGTGGCCGGCCTGATCATGCTTGCCGGCATTTATTACGGCGCCCAGTATGGGGGGTCGACGACCGCCATTCTGGTGGCGTTGCCCGGGGAAACCTCCGCAGTGGTGACCGTGCTGGACGGCCACCAGATGGCCCGTAACGGCCGCGCCGGCGCTGCCCTGGCCATCGCGGCGCTGGGCTCTTTCTTCGCTGGCTGCGTGGCCACGCTGCTGCTGGCCGCCTTCGCCCCCCCGCTGGCCGAGGTCGCCTTCAAGTTCGGCCCTGCTGAATATTTCTCGCTGATGGTGCTGGGCCTGGTGGGTGCGGTGGTGCTGGCTTCGGGCTCCCTGCCCAAGGCCATCGCCATGATCATTCTCGGCCTGTTGCTGGGCATGGTCGGCACCGACGTGAATTCGGGCGTGGCCCGTTTCGACTTCGGCGTCCCCGAACTGCAAGACGGTATCGACTTCGCCATCGTGGCCATGGGCGTGTTCGGTTTCTCCGAAATCATGAACAACCTTGAGCAACGGGAAAACCGCGTAGACATCACGGACAAGATCGGCAATCTGTACCCGAACAAGCAAGAGTTCAAGGAAGCGGCCCCGGCCGTGATCCGCGGCACGGCCCTGGGCTCGGCGCTGGGCATCCTGCCTGGCGGCGGCGCAGTGCTGTCTTCTTTCGCGTCGTATACGCTGGAGAAGAAGATCTCCCGCAACCCCGAACGCTTCGGTAAGGGCCACCCGGCCGGTCTGGCTGGCCCAGAATCGGCTAACAATGCTGCGGCGCAGACTTCCTTCATCCCGCTGCTGACGCTGGGCATTCCCGGTAATGCAGTGATGGCCCTGATGGTTGGCGCCATGACCATCCACAACATTCAGCCTGGCCCTCAGGTGATGAGCAGCCACCCCGAGCTGTTCTGGGGTCTGATCGCCTCCATGTGGATCGGCAATCTGATGCTGGTGATCCTGAACCTACCCCTGATCGGCTTGTGGGTCAAACTGCTAAAGGTGCCCTATCGCATCCTGTTCCCAGCCATTCTGGTGTTCTGCACCATCGGGGTGTACTCGCTGAATTACAACACCTTTGATATCTTCATGACGGCGGCTTTCGGCATCGTGGGTTATCTCTGGTCCAAGCTGAAGTGTGAGGGCGCACCGCTGCTGCTGGGCCTGGTGCTGGGCCCCATGATGGAAGAGAACTTCCGCCGCGCTCTGCTTTTGTCTCGCGGCGACTTCTCGACCTTCATCACCCGTCCGCTGTCGGCCTCGCTGCTAGCGCTGGCGCTGGCCCTCGTCGTGCTGGTTGCACTACCCGCCATCCGCAAGAAACGCGAAGAGACCTTTGTCGAAGAAGACTGAGGACTCTGATGGGAAAGCCGGGCCCGCAAGGCCCGGCTTTTTTTTGCGCCCGCAACAGGCACCGGACATGTTCTGAGTGGATCATCGCTGGCTGGCAGTGTAGGAACACTGGCCCGGCCGCTCGACCTGCAGCGCATCGAAATGGAACTGCGCGCTGGCACCGCGCCACCCTAGTTACCGACCGCCCGGCCCGCCTCTGCCCCGACGAAAGCGGGTGCTTAAGGCTCGCTGCGGACGGATGATTAAGGTAAGTTAACGGCTTTGCGGTTTCACTCTTTGCGGGAAGCTCGAGCATGGCAAGCATTGGCTCAAAAACCTATGACAACGTCGCGGCGAAAAAAGTCGCTTTTCTCGGCCTGGGCGTGATGGGTCTGCCCATGGCCGGGCACTTGGCGCGTGCCGGACATGACGTGACTGTCTACAACCGCAGCCCGGCCAAGGCTCAGGCCTGGGTGCAAGAGTTCGGAGGAAAGTCGGCCCCCACACCGCGTGACGCCGCACAAGGTGCGCAGATTGTCTTTGCCTGCGTTGGCAATGACGACGACTTGCGCAGCGTGGTGCTAGGCGATGATGGGGCTTTTGCCGGCATGCCCGAAGGCGCCACCTTCGTTGACCACACCACCGCCTCGGCCGACGTCGCACGCGAACTGTATGCGCAGGCCAAAGCGCTCGGCTTGAATTTCGTGGATGCGCCGGTCTCGGGAGGACAGGCGGGCGCGGTCAATGGCGTATTGACCATCATGTGCGGTGGCGAGCCCGAGGTCTTTGAAGCCATCAAGCCGGTGGCGGCCGCCTATGGCCGCGCAGTCACTCTAGTGGGAGCGCCGGGCGCCGGCCAATTGGCCAAGATGGTCAACCAGATTTGCATCGCAGGTGTGGTGCAAGGGCTTTCTGAAGCCGTCGCATTTGGCGAAGCCGCCGGCCTCGACATGAAACTCGTGCTCGACGTCATCAGCAAAGGGGCCGCGCAAAGCTGGCAGATGGAAAACAGGGGCAAGACGATGGTCGATGGCAAATTCGACTTTGGTTTCGCCGTTGACTGGATGCGCAAAGACCTGGGCCTGGTGCTGGATGAAGCGCGCAATAACGGCGCGCGCCTTCCCCTGACCGCCCTGGTCGACCAGTTCTACGCCGATGTGCAGAAACACGGAGGCGGCCGCTGGGACACGTCCAGCCTCATCACGCGTTTGCGCAACTAAGCAAGCCCGGCGCGGTTTCGCCCGCGCCTCAGGCCAGTTGGGGCAGCAGTTCATCAATACGCGCCTTGGCCTGAGCCAACCCTTCGGCCGCGGCGAACTCCCCCATCGCCATGCCTTCGGCGGCGATAACCGTGACATCCTGCATGCCCAGAAAGCCCAGCATCTGCTTCAGATACGGTGTCATGCTGTCCTGCGGCGTACCCAAGGCCTTGCCGCCGCGCGCAATCAGCACATACACCTGCTTGCCCTGGAGCAAGCCCTCAGGCACCCCTTCTGGCGTATAACGGAAAGTGATACCCGCACGCGCCACATAGTCCAGATAGCTTTTGAGTTGGGCTGGTAGGTTGAAATTGTAGGTCGGCACCGCAAACACCACGCGCTCGGCAGCCTGCAACTCGGCGATCAGCGCGTCCGAAAGCGCCACGATGGCGCGCTGTGCGTCGCTGCGCGCATCGGCCGGGGTGAACAAGGCGCCCGCCGTCTCGGCATCGAAGTAAGGGACCGGCTGTGCGGCCAGGTCCCGCACCGTGATGTCGCTGGCTGGCTCATGCTCACGCATACGAGCCAGAAAATGATCCGCAAGCGCCTTGGATTTGGAACGATCACCAAGGATGGACGAAAGCAGGACGAGGGTCTTCAAGAGGAATCTCCGGTTATAGGGTGGCGCGTTGCCATGCCACGTACTGTACGGAGCTTCATTAATTACATAAATAGCCCTATGATTAACTTATCGTTCCAAATTTAGAACAATCATGCAGGATCTCAACGATCTTTTCTATTTTTCCCAAGTTGTCGATCAAGGCGGCTTCAGCGCTGCGGCACGCGTACTGGACATTCCCAAATCCCGTCTCTCGCGGCGCATTTCTCAGCTGGAAGAAAGACTAGGCGTGCGGCTTTTGCAGCGCACGACGCGGCGTTTGCGCCTGACCACGGCAGGCGAGCGCTACCTGCATTACTGCCGCGAGATGACCGCCTCAGCGCGCGCCGCCGAAGATGCGATGCGCCAGTTGCAAATCGAACCCTCCGGCCCTGTCGTGGTGAGTTGCCCGATTTCCCTCGCCCAGCAGGTACTGGCCCCACTGCTGCCGGAATTCATGAGTGCCTGGCCTGAGGTATCGATCCAGATGCTGGCAACCAATCGCCGCGTAGATCTGATCAACGAGGGGGTGGATCTGGCTTTGCGAGTGCGCACCAAACTGGATACCGATGCCGAACTTGTCGTGCGGCAGTTCGGCGCGGCCAGCAGCACACTGGTGGCCAGCCCGGCTTACCTGCAGCGCCATGGCACACCGGAGACGCCTGAAGACCTGCTTCAGCACATGACACTGAGCTTCAACGACCCTCAAACCGAGGTGGTCTGGTCTTTGCACAACGGCAAAGGAGAGGAGCGCCATGTCACAGTAGCCCCACGCTTGTGCTGCAATGATTTCATCGTGCTTGCGGCCGCGGCGGCGAACAGCCGTGGCATTGCCCTGCTGCCGACGGCCGCCACCCAAACGGAAATGCGGCGGGGAGAACTCGTGCCCGTGCTACCCGACTGGCGCTCGCCCGAGGGTATCGTGCATTGCATCTATCCCTCCCGTCGCGGCATGATTCCCGCGGTGCGCGTCTTCCTGGATTTTCTGTCCGAACACCTTGGCCCCAGCTACGAACAATTCGGCATGAAACCCCTCACGCGCTGAGCGGGAGTTCGCCTGAAGAACGCTCCTCCACGAGTACGGCGGCACCAAGCCATGCAAGCATCAGGTTCCCGGGCCACTCAGGGCCCGGATAGGAGCCGACATGCCTACTACCCCAACACTGCCCGACGCCAACTTTCTCCCTTCGATCGGCGATTTTGACGCCATCCTTGCGAGCTATGCGGCTGAAGCCGGCATGGCCGCCCGCGACGGCGTCGTAAGGCTGGTGACTTACACGCCCCACACCTATCTGCTCAGAGGGAATAGCCCGATACGCAACGGCAGCTTCGACGCTGCGGCCCTGCTGGCCAGCCTGAAGGCCGTCGCGCCCCTGCCCTCGCGCTTTTATATGATAGACGTGAGCCTGACTTCCGACCTCTTGCCTCACGAGTTCGCCGATAAAAAAGTCGAGGCTGAGTATTGGCGGCAGCACTCGCAGGCAGGCCGCCTGATCTCTCATCCCGTATTCGGCGCCGTCACCAGCCCCGACGATTTCCCCGATGTGCCGCGCAGAAAAATATCGGCCTTGCCCGGGGTAGACCGGCTGCCCGAGCTTCTCGCAGCGCTGCACCAAGAGATGTCGGAATGCACGCCTACCGTCATCTATGTGCATTGCGAGGCCGGGAAAGACCGCACGGGTGAAGTCATCGCAGCCTACAGCATGCAGTATTTGCGGCTATCTTATCGGGACGCCCTGGCCCAGGCCCGCGAGATCGCGGGCCGCCACCTCAACCGGTTCAACGAACAGGCCATGCGCTGGTATGCCTATTACCTGCGCGACATACTCGGTGTGCAAACTATCGGCGCCATCGATTGAATCAACACTTCCCAGCTATGAAACAGGCTGTGCTGGGCGTCCCACACCGTGACGGAAGCAAGCAAAACGGGAACCGACAGGGTAGCCACAGCGGCCCTGGCCAAACCGCGATCTGCACATTGAGCAGGATGAGCAGCGCCCAGGCCCGAACCGCTGGTCTCCGGCATCCGAGGCAGCGCCCTGAATCCCCGGGCTGTCCCCGACGCGATCCAGAAACAGGGGCAAAGCGGTAGCTCAGGACGCAGGCTCGTCGTTACCCCCCTGTTGCAATGCAAGCGGAATCCAGAATACGGCGGCCAGCCCATGGCCCCCCTGCGCATTGGGCTCACCGTCCTGCAGCTCGATATCGCCATCATTGCGGCGTGCGAAAGCCCGCGCAATGGATAGACCCAAACCGGAGCCCGAAGCGCCAGGCGTACGATCCAGGCCAACGCGCTCGAAACGCTCAAAAGCCCGGGCGCGCAATTCCGGCTCAACGCCAGGGCCATTATCGGCCACGATGACCTCGGCACGCTGGTCTTTTTTCACGACCGAAACCGTGATCGTGGCGCCCGGCGGCGCATAGTTAATGGCGTTATGCACAAGATTTGATAGCAATTCGTGTAACTCGGCCTCGCTGCCCGAAACCGGCACAACCGCGCCGCGCTGCCTGACCTTGCCGTCCTCGTCGCCGCGCGCATCCACCCAACCCAGATCCTGGCGCTTTTCGTGCGCCACAGGTAAGTATTGCAGTACCACTTCGCGTGCAAGATCGTTCAGGTCTAGCACCTGGCGCGGCATGACTTCAGCCTGGCTGGCATGCGCCAGTGACAGCAACTGCTCGGTCAGGCGGCGCGTACGGCCCAGTTGATCCACGATCGCCCGCAAGCCTTCTTGCGCACGAGCGGGGTCGCGTTCGCGCAAGGCATATTGCGCCTGGGTCAGCATGATGGCCAGCGGCGTGCGCAACTGGTGCGAGGCATCAGCCAGAAATTGGGATTGCTCGTCAATGACATGACGATGACGGGCAATGTGGTAATTGACAGCCTCGACCAAGGGCGCAAGTTCGCGGGGCACCCGCGTCGCATCGAGTGGCGTGAGGTCATCCTGACGGCGCGAGAGAATGTCATTGCGCAAACGCACCAAGGGTCGCAGCGCCCAGGTCACCCCCCACCAAACCAGCAGGGCTACGAGAGCCAACATACGCGCATCGCGCAAGGCCTCCTGCCGTTGTGCCGCCGCCTCTGCCTCCAGGCGCTTGCCCATGCTTTCCGCGACGATCACCAGCACCTGATAATGCTGCCCGTGGTAGTAGAGGTCACGCAGCACCGCCACCGCGCGCACCGGGTCATTGCGGTAGACGGCATCGTAGAAAACGGGCTGATCATTGGCGGCAGGCCAGCGCTCGGGATAGGGCATTTCCGGCATGCCAGCCAAGCCATGCCCCACCGGCGGACCTGATTTTGCATCCGGCCAGGGCGGGTCGATCTGCTCGATGCGATAGTACTTGCGCAGACCCGCACGAGATTCCAGCATGACCTGCGCATACAAGGGCGTAGAAACCTGCAAGGCGCCGTCAGTCGTGAACTCAAGACTGCTTTCGAGCACCCTTGCGGGTTCCAACAAGGCCGAGTCGTAGGCTTCGTTGGTAATGGATGCAAGCGTGCGGTAATCGTTAAGGCTGTCGATGACGAGGAGAACGATCACCCCGGGCAGCAAAAGCGAAATGAGCAGCGCCCTAATGCCCAGCATGGGCCGGCGGCGCCTTTCAGGACTCGGAGGACTCACGGGCCACGCTTTCGAGCATATAGCCCAGGCCGCGCACCGTCACGATGCGGACATCGCTGCCAGCCAGCTTTTTACGCAAGCGGTGCAGCACCACCTCTATGGCATCGGGATTGGCTTCGCTATCGTGCGTAAATACCTTGCCGAACAACTGAGCCTTGTCTACCGGATAGCCACTGCGCGTGAGCAATGCCGCCAAAGCCGCATGCTCACGCGGGGTCAGAAAGAGCAGCGATCCGTCCAGTGTGAACGCACGGCTTTCACCATCATAGGAAAGCGATCCGCACTGCAGCCGGGGATGCTGACGGCCACGGCTGCGCCGCACCAATGCTGTCAGGCGCGCCTCAAGCTCTTCAAGGGCGAAGGGCTTAGTAAGAAAGTCATCAGCCCCGAGATTCAGGCCTCGCACACGGTCCTGCAAGGCGCCCTGAGCGGTCAGAAGCAGCACCGGTGTGCGATCATCACGATTACGCATCTCGCGCAACAAAACCAAGCCGTGTTTATCCGGCAAGCGCAAATCCATGACGATAGCGTCGTACTCGTTGCCCGCCATCAGGCCTTCGGCAGTACGCGCATCCGGCGCGTGATCGGGCAAAAATCCACTTTGCGCAAGCGCGCGCATGAGCCACGAGGCCATGTCGCGCTCATCTTCAACCAGCAATATGCGCATGTCCGTCCGTTTCCGGAGAGTTATCGGTAGACCTGGGTCCGTGCACACGTTGCCGCAGATAGCGGGTTTCGTGATGCCTGCGGAACAGGATAGCCGCCAGTTCGTTCAATGCCTGGGTATAGACATCGCGCTTGAACTCAATCACCGCATCTAGCGGAACCCAATACTGACTCCAACGCCAGGCGTCAAACTCAGGATGCTGTGTCGAACGCAAGCAGACATCGCTGTCGCGCCCGACCAGGCGCAACAGAAACCAAATTTGTTTTTGCCCTTTATAGTGGCCACGCCACTCACGCCGGACGAAATGATCTGGTACGTTGTAGCGTAACCAGTCGCGTGTACGCCCCAAAATACGGACATGCTCGGGCTTGAGGCCCACTTCCTCATGAAGTTCGCGATACATGGCTTGCACCGGGCTTTCGCCATACTTGATGCCGCCCTGCGGGAATTGCCAGGCATGCTCCCGGATTCGCTTGCCCCAAAAGACCTCGTTTTTACCGTTGACGAGAATGATGCCGACATTGGGACGGTAGCCTTCGCGATCAAGCATGGGCCACCCCCACCGAATTTAATACAATTACGGACGATTATACGTATCTGCTGCCACCTTTAAACATGCGCGCATCCAACTACCACATCAATACCCTGAAAGAGGCGCCCGCCGACGCGGAAGTCGCCAGCCACCAACTGATGACGCGCGCCGGCATGATCCGGAAGCTGGCGGGCGGCATCTACAGCTACATGCCGCTAGGCCTGAAGGTCATCCGCAAGGTCGAGCACATCATCCGCGAGGAGATGAACGCATCCGGCGCTATCGAACTGCTGATGCCGGTGGTACAGCCGGCCGAACTTTGGCAGGAGTCAGGCCGCTGGGAGCAATACGGCCAGGAACTGCTGCGTATCAAGGATCGCCATCAGCGTGACTTCGTACTCCAACCCACGTCCGAAGAAGTCATCACCGATATCGCCCGCAACGAAATCCACAGCTATCGTCAGCTGCCGGTCAACTTCTTCCACATCCAGACCAAATTCCGTGACGAGCGCCGGCCCCGCTTTGGCGTGATGCGAGGCCGCGAGTTCACCATGAAGGATGCCTACTCCTTCGACCGTGATGAGGCCGGCGCAGGCCGCAGCTACGACATCATGTTTGACGCCTACCATCGGATTTTCCGCCGGCTGGGCCTGGCCTTTCGCGCCGTGGCTGCCGATACAGGCTCCATCGGCGGCTCGCGCAGCCACGAATTCCAGGTGATCGCCGATACGGGCGAAGACTTGCTGGTGTTCAACCCGGATTCCGATTACGCCGCCAATATCGAGTTGGCCGAAGCGGTCAGCCTGTTGACCGAGCGTGCAAGGCCGGCGGAAGCCCTTCAGGAGGTGGCCACGCCTGGCGCCGCCAAATGCGAAGCCGTGGCCGAACTGCTTGGCCTGCCGCTGTCGCAAACCGTCAAATCCATCGTGCTCGCCACCGAGTCCGAAAAAGACGGTGTGCAAATCTGGTTGGTGTTGCTGCGCGGCGACCATGAGTTGAACGAAGTGAAGGTCGGCAAGGTTCCTGGCCTGCAAAACTTCCGTCTCGCCACCGAAGCCGAGATCGTCGAGCATTTCGGCTGCAAACCGGGCTATCTGGGCCCCATCGCAACGGCCAAGCCTGTGCGCATCATCGCTGACCGTACGGTCGCCAACATGGCGGACTTCGTCTGCGGCGCAAACCGCCCGGACTTCCATCTCCGGGGCGTGAACTGGGGCCGCGATCTGCCTGAGCCTGAATTGGTCACGGATTTACGCAATGTGGTGGCGGGTGATCCGTCGCCCGATGGCAAGGGCACCCTGGCCATCCAGCGTGGCATCGAAGTCGGCCATGTATTCTTCCTGGGCACCAAGTATTCCGAAGCCCTGAAGGCCACATTCCTTGACGAAACCGGCAAACCGGCCCTCATGCAGATGGGCTGCTACGGCATCGGTGTCACCCGTATCGTCGGCGCCGCCATCGAGCAGAACTTCGACAACCGCGGCATTATCTGGCCGCGCGCCATCGCGCCTTTCGAGGTCGTGATCTGCCCGGTCGGCTGGGGCAAAAGTGAAACAGTACGTAACAAGTCCGAGGCACTGTATCAAGCCCTGCGCGAGCAAGGCATCGATGTCATCCTGGATGACCGCGACGCGCGCCCCGGCGTGATGTTTGCTGAATGGGAGCTCATCGGAGTACCGCTGCGCGTCACGATCGGCGACCGTGGTCTGAACGACGGCGTCATCGAGTTGCAAGGCCGCCGCGATACAGAAACTGTAAAAATTTCGGTCGATTCAGCATTGAAAGAGATACTGAATAAACTCGAAACGCTGTAGACTGCGCCCCGGGCCATTATCGGCCCGGGTTTCCCCTAGGCCGTTTATCTACCGTGAGCCAGCAGACGCCTGCCGAATCCATTCTGCGTGTACGTATCTACTATGAAGATACCGACGCAGGCGGAGTGGTTTTCTACGCCAATTACCTCAAGTTCTTCGAGCGTGCCCGCACCGAATGGCTGCGGGAGCTCGGGGTAGACCAATCCAAGCTGGTTCGTGAGCACAAGCGGATGTTTGTCGTCCAAGGGCTGAACATGGCTTACCGCCGCCCCGCCCTGCTCGACGACTTTCTGACTATCCGCAGCCGCATCATCCGTCTGGGGCGCGCTTCGATACACTTCGCACAGCGTGCCGAACGGGATGGGGAACTGCTGGCGGAGGGACAAATCCAAGTCTGTTGCGTAGACTCGGAGAGCATGCGACCCGCGGCGCTGCCCGACTTCCTCCGCGCCAAATTGGAATTCACTCAGGAATAACCATGCAAGTCACCAGCGACATGTCGTTGTCTTCGCTGCTTTTCAATGCCAGCGTGCCGGTTCAGCTCATCATGCTATTACTCCTGGGCATTTCGGTCGTGTCGTGGACATATATTTTCGCCAAACGGATGGCGATCAAACGCGCCAACCAGCAGACTCGCCGCTTCGAGGACGATTTCTGGTCGGGCGGTGACCTCGCCATGCTCCAGCAGGCCGTCTCGTCGCGCCGCGATGAGCAAGGCGCGCTAGCCCGCATTTTCGATGCCGGCATGACCGAGTTCCTGAAAGCCCGACGCAGCGGCGGTGACTCCAGCAGCCTGCTCGATGGTCCGCGCCGCGCCATGCGCGCAGCCTACCAGCGCGAAATGGACTCGCTGGAATCGCACCTGAATTTTCTCGCCTCAGCCGGCTCGGTCAGCCCTTACATCGGCCTTCTGGGTACGGTCTGGGGCATCATGCATGCCTTCATCGGCCTGTCCAATATGCAGCAGGCCACCCTGGCCTCGGTGGCACCCGGCATCGCAGAAGCCTTGATCGCCACGGCAATCGGCCTGTTTGCAGCCATCCCTGCCGTAGTGGCCTATAACCGCTTCACCAACGACATCGATCGCATCTCGATCCGCTTCGACAGCTTCGTCGATGAGTTTCTGAACATCTTGCAGCGGCAGGTGCGCTAATGCCTTCGGTACGTTCCAGCGGCCGTGGCGGCCGCCGCATGAAGGCCGACATCAATGTCGTGCCCTATATCGACGTGATGCTGGTGCTGCTGGTGATCTTCATGGTCACCGCTCCGCTCATTACGCCGGGCCTGATACAGTTGCCTTCGGTCGGCGCCGCCTCCGATGTGCCCGTCAAGCCGCTGGAAGTGCAGATTTCGGAAAATGGCCAGATTGCCATGCGCATGCGTGAACCGGGCGCCCAACTGGAAGACATCCAGCGCTCGGATCTGTTGAATCAAGTCCGATCACGTATCACGGCCGAAACGCCGGTCGTGATCGCAGCGGACGGCAAGGTTCCCTACGAAACCGTAGTCAAAGTGATGGACGAGTTGCGCAGTAACGGCATCACCCGCCTCGGTCTGCTGGTGGACCAGGGTGGCAGTTCGCAGCCAACGCCCGCCAAGAAACGCTGATTGCGCCATGCCCCCGATTATTCGATCCGACAGCAAAAACCCCTGGTCGCCAGAGCGTAAGGACACGGCCAAGTCCCTCGGCTTGGCCATTCTGGCGCACCTGCTGTTGATCGTAGTACTGATATTTGGTCTGAACTGGCGTACGGAAAACCCCGGCCCCGTCCAGGTTGAACTCTGGATGGACGGCGACACCCCCAACGCGACACCGCCCAAGCCCGAACCCGAACCCGAGCCTGAGCCGCCTACGCCGCAGCAACCGCCCAAGCCTGAACCCGAACCGGCCCCGCCCGAGCCTACGCCTGAGCCGCCGCCGCCGCCGCCTCCTCCTCCTACGCCCAAGCCGCAGGCTCAGCCCGAACCCCAGCCCGATCCCGAGATCGCGTTGGAGGCTGCGCGCAAGAAGCGCGAACAGGAGGAAAAAGCCCGGCAGGCGGCCGAGGCCGCAAAGGAAAAAGCGCGTCTCGAAGAAGAGCGTCGCCAGGCCGAGCTGAAGGAAAAGCAGCGCCTGGAGCAGGAGCGTAAGGCTGCCGAACAAAAGGCCAAGGAAGAAGCTGCCAAGAAGGCTGCCGAACAAAAGGCCAAGGAAGAGGCTGCCAAGAAGGCCGCTGAACAGAAAGCCAAGGAAGAAGCCGCCAAGAAGGCCGCTGAAAAAGCCGCAGCGGAAAAAGCTGCGGCAGAAAAAGCGGCTGCCGAACAGAAAGCCAAGGAAGAGGCCGCGAAGAAAGCTGCCGCCGATAAAAAGGCGAAGGAAGACGCCGCCAAGAAAGCAGCCGCTGACAAAGCCCTGCGAGATGCCTTCCGCAATGACATTCTCGGTACAGCCGGGGTGCCCGGTGGCACGGCCGACCGCAATCAGGCCGGCGGAGGCCGGGATAACGGCTATGGCGCCAAGGTTCGCGCCTGCGTGCAACCAGGGGTTGCCTATCCGACGCCGCCACGCGCAGGCTCGGCCAATCCCACCGTGGAATACCGAGTACAGTTAGGTAGTGATGGCAGGGTGAACAACCTGACGTTGACGCGCTCCTCCGGCAACGCTGGCTTTGACCGTGCTGTCGAAAACGGCATTCGCCGCTGCAACCCCTTCCCCAAGCCTTCGACGGGGCGCTACGAGCCCCTTATCGACGTCGTGTACCGTATGTATGATTGACAGGAGATTGCCGACCATGACACCCGCCTTCAGCCGAGCTTCCCTGTCGGAAGCCTTGCGATCGTATGGCCTTGCACTGCTGCTTTTCCTGGCCACGCTGCTTGCATGGCAACCGGCTCACGCGCAACTGCGCGTTGATATTTCTGGAACAGGCGCAACCCAATACCCCATCGCCATTGCCGATTTCGCGGGTGATGACGTGCGCGGCCGAGCCTTGGCCGAGGTCATCCGCGCTGACCTGACCCGCACGGGTCAGTTCCGCCTCATCAATGCCGCTGGCTCAGGCCTGACGGTCGACTCGCCCATCAATTACGATGATTGGCGTGGCCGTGGTGCCGACTATGTCGCCTATGGCAGTATCAGCCAGGGTGCAGATGGCCGCTTCGAAATCCGTTATCGTCTGGCTGACACCGTCAAGAAAAACCAGCTCGACGGCGTTGCCTTCTCGGGCACCGAACCGGAACTGCGCCGGATCGCACACCAGATCGCTGACCGCATCTACGAAAAAATCACCGGCGTGCGTGGCGTTTTCGCCACCCGTATTGCCTATGTTCTGAAGCAAGGTAATACCTACGAGCTGCAGGTTGCCGATGCCGACGGCCAGAACCCCCAGGTTGCCCTGCGTTCGCGCGAACCCATTATTTCGCCGACCTGGTCGCCCGATGGCTCCAAGCTGGCTTATGTGAGCTTCCACTCCGGCAAGCCCGTGGTCTACGTGCAGACGCTGGCCACACGCTCGCAAATCCCGGTGGCCAACTTCAAGGGCAATAACAGCGCCCCGGCCTGGTCTCCTGACGGATCGCAGCTCGCAGTCGCCCTGACCCAGGACGGTTTGTCGCAGATTTACATCGTCTCGGCTGATGGCAGCGCCAAACCGCGCCGTATTACGCGTTCGCCTGGCATCGACACCGAACCGACCTTTACGCCTGACGGCCGTTCCATTATCTTTACTAGTGATCGCAGCGGCGGGCCGCAAATCTACCAAGTCGGCCTTGATGGCGGTGACGCCCGCCGACTGACGTTTAACGGTAGTTACAACATATCACCCCGAATTTCTCCTGATGGCTCGACGCTGCTGTACGTTGCTAGACGCGACGGCGCGTTCCGAATCGCTTCGCTAAACCTGCCTACCGGCACAGAAACTCTGCTGACCGACGGTCGTGATGACCAGTCGCCGAGCTTTGCGCCCAACGGCATGCAGGTACTCTACGCAGCCACACAAAATGGGCGTAGCGTGCTTGCCGGTGTATCGAGCGATGGCCGCGTGCGGCAGACCCTGTCAGTCCTGAATGGGGAAATACGTGAACCAACGTGGGGCCCTTTTACCCGATAACACGTGTGACTCTCTTTGCAAAGGAACTATCATGAAGTCGCGCATTGCCAAAACCCTTACCATTGCCGCTCTGCTTGCCACGCTGGCAGCTTGCAGCTCCGTCCCTCTCGACGACAAAGCCGGTCAAGGTAGCGGCGGCGGCCAAGGTTCGGCCACTGGCCAAATCCTTGATCCCTTCAACCCCCAAAGCATCCTGGCGCAACAGCGCTCGGTGTACTTTGATTTCGACAGCTACGGCGTGTCGGATCAGTACCGCGGCCTGGTCGAAACCCATGCCCGTTACTTGGCCTCGCACCCGCAGCAGCGCATCAAGATCGAAGGCAACACCGACGATCGCGGCGGCGCCGAGTACAACCTCGCCCTGGGTCAGCGCCGTGCTGATGCCGTCCGTCGCATGATGACCCTGCTGGGTGTTGCTGACGCACAGATCGAAGCGATCTCCTTCGGCAAGGAAAAGCCCAAGGCGACCGGCTCGACCGAAGCTGACTTCGCTGAAAACCGCCGCGCTGACATCGTTTATCAGCGCTGATTTTTAGCGGGTGCCCCACCTCGCGTCGGGACGGTCTACCGGCCGTCCCGACGTTTTTTGCTTTCAGAGACCAGGAATTCCTATGCACGATCGAGTTCTTTCCCTGCGTAAACTGACCCTGGCCGCCAGCATCGCACTGGCCACGCTGGCCGCGCCTGCCCATGCCTTCTCCGACGATGAAGCACGCCGGGCGATTCTGGATCTGCGCCAGCAATTGCAGCAGCAGAACGAACAAAACTCACGTGCCCGCCTGCAACTGGCCGATCAAATCCAATCCTTGCAGCAAGAGATCGCTCAATTGCGCGACCAGCTCGAATTGGTGTCGCGCCAGCAGCCCAGCGGCCAGGGTCAGGGGCAGCAACATCCTGCCAATCCGCAAGGCGTGGAAGTCGGTGATCCTCAGGAACAGGCCGCCTTCGATGGCGCCACCGATCTGTACCGTAAAGGTCAGTACAAGGAGGCCGCCGAGTCGCTAGCTGCCTTCACGGCGCTCTACCCGAACAGCGATCTGGCGCCGACGGCCCAGTTCTATCTCGGCAGTGCGCGCTACGCATCCCGCGACTACAAAGGCGCGATCGAGCAACTGAGCAACCTGCTGCAAAAGTCGCCGGATAACGCTCGCGCGCCGGACGCGCTGCTGGTTATCGCTGGCAGTCAGATCGAGCTGAACAACCGCGCAGGCGCCAAGACCACCCTGCAGCGCATTGTGCGCGACTACCCTAATTCTCCGGCGGCCAATACCGCCAAAAGCCGCCTGCAACTGCTCTAAGTGAAAAACGGCGGCTCAACCCGCCGTTTTCCTGTTGCAGCCAGCGCGTCAAACAACGGCCTGCTGCGATGACCGCAGCAGGGCCGCACCTTTTTCAGATGCGTTCCGAACCCGAACTTGAATTACTGACCGTCGATCTAGACGGCTATCCCCTCTGCTATGCAGAAGCTGGCAGTGGCGAGCCCCTGGTGCTGGTGCATGGCTCGCTATGCGATTGCCGCTACTGGAAGCCGCAATTGGCCATGTTGTCGCGTCATTTCCGAGTACTGTCGCTATCTTTGAGACATTACTGGCCCGAGCAATGGAATGGCGAAGGCGAGGGCTTTTCGATTGCCCAGCACACTTCCGACGTACTAGCCTTTATTGAGGCCATCGTAGAAGGTCCAGCCCATCTGGTGGGACATTCGCGTGGCGGCCGCATCGCGCTTGAAGCCGCCTTGCGCGCACCTGCGCAAGTGCGCAGCCTGGTATTGGCCGACCCCGGTCTGTCGCGCCCTGGGGAAGATGAGCGCGGCGATTTTCGGCAGCGTGCCTTGGCCATGATTCAAGCGGGCGACATCGAAGGCGGCCTGGCGCTATTCATCGATATGGTGACCGGCCCGGACACCTGGCGGCGCATGGTGCCCTGGTTCAAGGACATGGTGCGCGCCAACGCCGCCACCTTGATCGGACAGGCTCGCGAGCCCGCCGAAGCCCTGGGAGACATCCGCGCACTGACGATGCCGGTATTGCTGATAGGCGGCGCACTCAGCCCGGCGCCCTACCCTGCCACGCTGGATCGCTTGCAGACGCTATTGCCGGCCGCAAGTCGGCTGGATATCGCGGGCTCATCGCATGGCATGAATCTGGGTAATCCACGCGCCTTTAACCAGGCCATCATTCATTTTCTGGCCTGACCAAAGCGGGGCCATGTGCAAGCGCATGGCCCCGCCCGGTCAAGCCCGCGTGGACCCGGTGCGAGCGGCAATGACCTGCTCGGCCACCTGGCGAGGCGCCTCGGCGTAGTGCTTGAACTCCATCGAGTAGGTCGCCCGCCCCTGGGTAAGCGAGCGCAAAGAAGTGGAATAACCGAACATCTCGGCCAGCGGCACCTCGGCTCGCACCAGTTTGCCACCGCCCCCGGCAATATCTTCCATGCCCTGAACCATACCGCGCCGAGAGGACAGATCGCCCATCACATTGCCCGTGAAATCTTCGGGGGTTTCGACTTCGACCTGCATCATGGGTTCGAGCAAGACTGGCGTGGCTCGCCGCAGCCCTTCCTTGAAAGCCATCGAACCTGCCATGCGAAAGGCATTCTCGTTGGAATCCACATCATGGTATGAGCCAAAGGTCAGTGTCACCTTGACATCAACCACCGGATAGCCTGCCAGCACACCCGTGTTAAGGGTATCGACGATGCCGCGCTCAACCGCCGGGATGAATTCTCGCGGGATCACCCCGCCCTTGATGGCATCGATGAATTCAAAACCCTTGCCCGCCGCCTGCGGCTCTACGGTAATAACGGCATGGCCGTATTGACCCCGTCCGCCTGATTGCTTAACAAACTTACCTTCAACGCCCTCGACCTTTTTGCGTATCGTTTCGCGATAGGCCACCTGCGGCTTGCCCACAGTAGCCTCAACATTGAATTCGCGCTTCATGCGATCGACCAGAATCTCAAGATGAAGCTCACCCATGCCGGAGATGATGGTCTGGCCGGACTCCTCATCGGTACGCACCCTGAATGAAGGGTCCTCCTGGGCCAGGCGATTGAGCGCCAGACTCATCTTTTCCTGGTCGGCCTTGGTCTTGGGTTCGACGGCCTGCGAGATCACCGGCTCGGGAAATATCATGCGCTCCAGGATGATGACATGGCCCGGGTCCGTCAGCGTATCCCCGGTCGTGACATCTTTCAGGCCCACCGCAGCGGCGATATCACCTGCGTACACCTCGTTGATTTCCTTGCGCTCATTGGCATGCATTTGCAGGATGCGGCCCAGGCGCTCTTTCTTGTTCTTAAGCGGGTTGAGTACAGAGTCACCGGATTTGACGACGCCGGAATAGGCGCGGAAGAACACCAACTGACCGACAAAGGGATCGGTCATGATCTTGAAGGCCAGCGCCGAGAATGGATCTTTGTCGGATGGGCGACGTTCGATTTCCTTATCGTGCTCGTCATGGCCCTTGATGGCAGGCACATCTAAGGGTGAAGGCAGATAGTCAAGAACGGCGTCAAGCATGGCCTGCACGCCCTTGTTCTTGAAGGCGCTGCCACACAGCATGGGCACAATCTCGTTGGCGATCGTGCGCTGGCGCAGCCCGGTCTTGATCTCTTCTTCGGACAGCGCTTCGCCGGACAGGTATTTTTCGAGCAGCACCTCATTGGCCTCGGCTGCCTTCTCAACCAGTTTGTCACGCCATTGATTAGCAAGCTCAAGCATAGGGGCAGGCACGTCTTCGTACTTGAAGCTCACGCCCTGGCTGGCCTCATCCCACAGAATGGCTTTCATCTTGACCAGATCGACCACGCCCTGAAAATTATCTTCGGCACCGATCGGCAACTGGACTGGTACGGCATCGCCCTTCAAGCGCTCGACGATTTGACGCTGCACGCGCAGAAAATCGGCGCCGATGCGGTCCATCTTGTTGACGAAAGCTATGCGCGGGACACGGTATTTATTGGCCTGCCGCCATACGGTTTCGGACTGCGGCTGCACGCCACCCACCGAGTCGTAGACCATGCAGGCGCCGTCGAGCACGCGCATGGAGCGCTCTACCTCGATAGTGAAATCCACGTGGCCGGGGGTGTCGATGATATTGATGCGGTGTTCGGGATAGTTACCCGCCATGCCGCGCCAGAAGGCGGTCGTCGCGGCCGACGTGATGGTGATGCCGCGTTCCTGCTCCTGCTCCATCCAGTCCATCACCGCAGCGCCTTCGTGCACCTCTCCCAGTTTATGGGTGATGCCGGTGTAAAAGAGAATGCGCTCTGTCGTCGTGGTTTTACCCGCGTCGATGTGGGCACTGATGCCGATATTGCGATACAGCTCGATTGGCGTCCTACGAGTCATGGTGATAGCCCCTTGCTCAAGGCGGTGGATCAATGGAGGCGCAACAGCAAAAACCGTTGTGTCCTGGACCAACTCCAGACTGATTAGCATAGTACGGCGCGGACACAAACGCAGCCCTTGCCCTCATTCGGCAACGGGTCATTCGGCTGACGAGCGCTGCGGACCCATCATCAGGCTAGGCGACGCGGCGAAAGAGAGGCCCCCACGCCGCGCTCGCTTAGCCCGCTTGTCCCAAGGGGGGGTTAAAGAGGGGCGCGCCAGCTAATGCGCTCCCGAACAGAGCGCCCAAAAAGAACAATCCCCACGCAGCATAGCGCTGCGTGGGGATCGGACTGACCTCTTATTCCCCCCGGGAAACCCGTGTCCGAAGGCTGCCGGTCAGCGCATCTGCCTTACTTCTTTTCTTCGACGCGGTAGACCAGCACGGCCGTGGAGGCCAGGGACAGCACTTTGGCCGTCACGCTGCCCAACAACAGACGCGACAGACCGCTGCGACCGTGGCTGCCGATGAAGATCAGGTCGCAGCCGGTATCGTGAGCGGCTTGCACCACGCCATCGGCCACATTGAAATTGGACACGGCACGCGACTCGACATTCACCCCTGCGGTATGAGCGCGATCGACGATTTGCTTCAAGTATTTTTCAGCCTGCTCGGAAGACGCTTTTTCGTAGTCTTCGTCGGTAATGGCATAGGCTGCGGCCATGCCGTCAAAACCGATGGTGGCCGCAAAAGGTTGCGTCACATGCAACGCAACGACATCCGCGCCAACCGAACGTGCAAAGGTGATACCGGCGTTGGCAGCCTGAGCGGACAGCGGAGAGCCATCGGTGGGAATCAGGATTTTCTTGAACATGCTTGCCTGCTCCTGTTTAGTAGGAAATTACATGCTAACGGAAAACAACATTCGGCCATGGGCATAGACCCCAAGCCTTGATAGGCATCAAGACAGTTGCTGAGCCGCCACGAACAAATTGGCACATCGCGTGCCCGTGCGGCAGTACGCGAGAACCGGGCCCGGCAGTTCGCGCAGTAATTCTGCAAAGCGTGCCACATCATCAGCCGTCATGGCACTGCCGACCACGGGTTGGTATTCAACATGCAGACCCGCCGCTTCGGCGGCCTTGGACACCGCTGCTGCGGTAGGCTGATCGGGGCCGCCCTCGAAATCGGGGCGGTTGATGATCACGCTCTTATAGCCCGCCTCGGCGACGTCAGTCATGTCATTAGGACCCAGTTGGGGCGCTACGGCGAAATTCTCGGTCAAGGGACGAATCGGCAAGCTCATGAGGGCTCCTTCAATAAGAGAGGCGGGTTCAACACGCAGAGTATAGTGGCCGCCGCGATTTAGGGAGGCAGGGTTTGCGCCTCAACGCTGCTGATCCGCACCGCCCATGATGTCTGCCAGAATGCCCCATGCCTGGGGCACATCGACCATGGCGACTGAAAACCGCAGCATCGTCGATGGCTGCTGGCTGGGAGAGAACAGCGTGCCAGGCGCCAGCAACATGCCACGGTCGGCCGCGCGGCGCGCCAATGTTTCGGAATCGCGCCCACAATCCGCCCAGACAAACATGCCTGCCATGGGTTCGTGGCTCACGACAAAACCCAAGGTTTGCAGACGGCGCAGACACTCGCGCCGCGCCTCATCCACGCGCAGGCGCACCCGGTCAAGATGGCGGCGGTACTGACCGCTCATCAGAATACGATGCACGACACGTTCGCCCAGCTCCGGCGAGGTCAGTCCGGCCAGCATTTTGAGGTCGCTCAAGGGCTGAATGACATCGGCATGGGCGGCCACATAACCCACCCGCAGGCTTGCTGCGAGCATTTTGGAAAAGCCCCCCACGAGTATCACGCGATTCAAGCGGTCCAGCGCGGCCAAACGCATTGCCCCGCCGGGATGCAGCTCGCCATAGGTGTCGTCTTCAACGATTACAAAATCGTGGCGCTCGGCCAGACGCAACACACCATAGGCCACTCCGGCAGAAAGACTGTAGCCCGTGGGGTTATGCACGGCGCCGTTGATGATAAACATCCGGGGTTTATGCTCGGCCGCCAGACGCTCGAGCAAGTCGAGATCCGGGCCGTCCGGACCACGCGGCACACCAATGACCCGGGCGCCGAAAGCCGCCAAACGGCCGAAGAACACAAACCAGGCAGGGTCCTCGACCAGTACGGTGTCGCCCGGCTTGACCAGATGGCGGGCGATGATGTCCAGACCGTGCGTCACACCATTGGTGGTGAGCAGATGGCGTTCGGGGTGCGCCGGCACGCCCTCACCCTGCAACATGGAAGCGATCTGCTGGCGCAGCGGCAGATACCCTTGCGGATGGCCATAGGACAGCAAATTCGCCCGTACCGAACGGCCGACGGCGCGGATAGCGCCCGCCACCATTTCGGGGTCCAGCCAACTCGCCGGCAGCAAACCCGCCCCGCCAGGCGAACCCGGCGCGGTATCGCGAAACATGCTGCGCAACAACCAAGTGACATCAATGCGCGCCGGAACCGGCAGGGCGGAGGAAACCGGCGCCGCTGGCGTCAGGGAATCGCGTCCCCGCGCCCGGACGAAAAACCCGGCGCCGCGACGGGACTGCACTAGCCCACGCGCCACCAGCCGATCATAGGCCTCGACGACCGTGAAACGGCTCACCCCCGCTTGTTCAGCCATGCGGCGGATAGACGGCAGGCGCGTGCCTGGCCGCATGCCCTGCTCGTCGATACGGCGGGCAAGATCGTCTGCCAACTGCATCACAAGCGTGGCATCGCTTTCGCGCACGGGCTGCCAGTTGGCGGGGGATTCGGCATTAACTGTCATGGTGTTTTTACCAGGCCAGTGACAAGGGTGAATAGGTCAAGTGTATCGGTACTGTATCGCTAACTGTGCGTAGAGTGACAGGCTTGTGATCTCGCAGCAAGACCTGACCCCGAAATTCCCTAGACTTATGCCCCGATCTCCTGCCGCCACTCAGTACGAAGGCTATGCCATGGGCTTGCTTGGCGTGCTGATGTTTTCTCTCACTCTGCCCATGACGCGCCTGAGCGTGGCCGAAATCCCACCGCTGTTAGTCGGCCTGGGGCGTGGCTTGGTGGCGGCCCTGCCCGCAGCCCTTCTTTTGGCGCTCACACGCAGCCGCCGTCCCACCCCTGCGGAATTCAGCGGCATTCTGCTAGCCGCTGTAGGCATCGTGGTGGGCTGGCCCCTCGCCTCCTCGCTGGCATTAAGCGATATCCCCGCATCAAATGCCGCCGTCGTCAACGGCCTGCTTCCGCTCTCCACGGCGCTGTTCGCTTGCTGGCGCAGCGGCGAGCGTCCTTCAGCGCAGTTCTGGGCCTGGGCGGTGCTGGGCGCGGTAATCGTGATGAGTTTTGTGTGGCGCGACGGTCACGGCAGCCTGCGGGCGAATGATCTGTACTTGCTCTTGGCCGTCTTGCTGGGCGGCATGGGTTACGCCGAAGGTGCCCGTGCCGCGCGCACCCTCGGAGCTTGGCGCACGATCTGCTGGGCCCTGGTCATCAGCGCGCCGTTTCTGGCCGGCCCGGTGCTTTGGATGGCGGCCCAGGCGTCCCGGCCTAGCGCCACCGCACTGTGGGCCTTTGCCTATCTAGCATTTTTCTCGATGTTCCTGGGTTTTTTCGCGTGGTATCGCGGCCTGGCGATCGGTGGCATCGCAAAAGTGGGCCAGGTACAGCTCTTGCAACCGTTTCTCACCGTGTTGGCCGCCGCTACGCTGTTCCATGAGCAGGTCGCTCCCAGCACTTTTATCTTCGCCATTGCCGTCATCATCGTCATCGCCGCAGGCCGCCGGGCGCTGGTCAAGACGAAACGCTGATATCACGTTTGAGCCAATACCATGTTGACCGAGTCCATCCCCATTCTTTCCCTGTCTTTGCTTGGCCCCTTGGCCTTATTCGCGCTGGTGTCCTCGATCACCCCCGGGCCCAACAACGTCATGCTGGCGTCCTCTGGGTTGACCTTCGGCTTTCGCCGCACCATGCCGCACATGCTGGGCGTGACGATCGGCTTTTCAGTCATGATTTTGCTGGTCGGGCTGGGCCTGGGCAGTCTGTTCGGTCAATTCCCCTGGCTATATACCGTGTTGAAGTACGGTGGTGCCGCTTATCTGATCTACCTAGCCTGGAAAATCGCGAATTCCGGCCCGATGGAAGACGGGTCAGCACGCGCCACCCCCATGACCTTCATGCAGGCTGCGCTATTTCAATGGGTCAATCCGAAAGCCTGGGTCATGACGGTGGGTGTGGTCGCCACTTATACGCCTCAGCAAGGCTTTGTTGCGAACCTGCTGGTGGCGACGCTGGTGTCAGGCCTGATCAACTTCCCCAGCCTGTCGGTCTGGGTGTCTTTCGGGATGGCTTTACGCCGGATACTGCATCGCCCGGGCGCGATCCGGGCTTTTAACATCAGTATGGCGATCCTGCTGGTGCTGTCTTTGTATCCGATCGCGCTGGAATTGCTGCCTTATTGAGCGATACGTCAACGGCTGCTCAAGGGCCGCTCAAGGGCTGCAAGGTTCGCATCAGCGGCGAACCCTGACGGGTTTCGGATGCCAGCGCCGGACGCCTCAAACTCAATCTTTGCACCAGCAGGCCATTGGCCACCAGCCACTCGCCCAACTCGGCACTGGACAGCACGGCCAATTCTGCGACGCGCTGTTCAGCATGCTCGACCGGGCCAGGCAGAGCAGGATGGCACATGATCAAATCACCATCCAGCGCATTGCTTAACCAATGATGCAGGAAAGCAGCGTAGACGCGCTCTCCGCCCTGAAAACCATAAACCCCGAAAAAACGGCCATTGCTAGGCCAGGCTTCGCGACGCACCTGGGCAGCCAGAGCATGACCGCCCAGCGCCGCGATCAACTGCGCCTTGAGCGTAGGCATCCAGGGCATACCTTGCAGGGTTCCCGCCGGCGTCAGGCGCAGCCAGGGACGCTGACCCGCATAGCGCTGCCGCAACTCAGCCAGCAGCGCCTGGCGCACGCCGGGCAACTGATGCACATGCTGATGCCCGTCGACATAGTGCGGCGCATGGCCTATCCGATCTTCAAAAGCGTCAAGCTGACGGGCGATCTCTTGGCGTAGCCAGTTGGCGTTCAGACGGCCAGTGTAAGCACGTAGCAATAAGGCGCGCAGCGGCAGCATGCCACCGTCTGCGGGCGATAAGGGTTCGGTGAAATTGAGATGCAGCCCGATGTCAACGGCACGCGTCTTGAGATCCTGGGCGTGCGCTGCAAAGCTTGCCCCCGTGGACATGCAGCTCACCGCACTCATGCGGCCCGCGTCAAGCAATTGAAAAATCGCGCGGTCGATACTGGCATCCATGCCAAAATCATCGCCACAGATCGCAATGCATCGGCTATATGCCGAAGCTTTCATTGTCGTACCCATTACCGTCATCCGCATGCCCGCGTTATTTCGTCAAATCGCCCTGTTTATTCTGGTTGGCTGCGCCGCCGCAGCGACGCACTGGCTGGCCGCTGTGCTTTGCGTCGAATTCGGCGGCATGGCGCCCGCCTGGGCGAACGTAGTTGGCTGGCTGCTTGCCTTTGCCGTGTCTTTCAGCGGTCACTACCGGCTGACATTTCGCCATCTTGCGCTCTCATGGATCGTAGCAGCCCGGCGTTTCTTCCTTGTGTCAGCCGCTGGCTTCGCCGTCAACGAATTGGCGTTTGTCTGGCTGCTGCACACGACCCGCCTGCCTTACGAGCTCCTGCTAGGGCTGATACTGATTGTTCTTGCCTGCCTTACTTTTGTGGCAAGCCGCCTATGGGCTTTCCGGCACAAACCCGCTCGCGCAACGCGTCATTGACGACCACACGCCAAACCAAGCGCCGGCCGTCGGAAAAATACGGCGCCTCACCCTTGATTGACACATAAGCATCGTTATCTGAGGGCTGCCCCCAGACCCAATAACGGGAGCCGGTTGGCGCAGCGCACAGACGGGCATTGAAGACTTCGTTGGAGACCAGCACTCGGCGCCCGACCTCCGGTTCAAATATTGCGGCGTCATAGAGCTCCTTGCGCCAATTATCGCGCGTAGGGATCTCGGGATTTGACCAATCATCGACGACCCAGATCGGCTCAGTGGAGGCAGTGTAAATACCAAGGTCAAAGGGGAAATGATGCAGAGCAACCATCGTATCGCCGGTTTGCGCCTCGGCGCGCACCTGCTCCCCGAGCGGCCCGCTGCCGCCACGAGGATTGAGCGTGGCAATGATGATACCCAGCAGGCATAAGACAGCGCCTAAGCCCAGGGAAAGCAGGGCCCGACGGCGCATGCCCTGGTTCCAGGCCCCCATAACCAACTCGGCAACCAGGAAAGCCAGCGCGGGCACGGCCGGCAGGATGTAGCCGATCAGTTTGGAACTCGGCAGCGAGAAAAAGACCAAAATGACAAGCAGCCAGATAAGCATCAGCCGGCGCAGGCCGTCAGTATCCTCCGCAGCCCAGAAACCTCGGCGCAGCGCGCCTCCTAACCAGAGCGACCAGGGCAAGGCGAGGCCTGCAAGTACCGGCGGATAGAACCAGAAGGGCTGTACATTGTTAAAGCCCGACAGCGCAAAACGCTCAAAATGCTGATAGACGAAGAAGTAGTGGAAAAAGCTGGGATAGCGCAGCTGCATTTCCACGAACCAGGGTACCGCCACGAGCAAAAACAACAGAATCGCTGGCGGCCAGATCAACGCCTTGAAGCCTCGCCAATCACGCCGCATAAGCAGCCAGAAGAACAGAATCGCAGCGGGCAATACCACACCGATCAAACCCTTGGCCAATACGGCCAGAGCAGCAGCCAAGGCCGTCGCCAACGACATGTAGCGCCAGGGCTGCCCCTGCGACACCCTCATAATGGTGTCTGCGCCGGCAAGCACGCACAAAGTGATCAGCCCAGCAACCGACATATCCATGTTGGCGAATTGCGCCCCGCCATAGAAGAAAGGCATGGTGGAGAGCACTAGGACTGCGCACAAGGCGAAAGCCTCGCCGCGATAGCGGCGCGAGAACGCATAAACGCCGGCGATGGACATCCAGGCGATCAATAAGGACGGCAGCCGGGCCGACCACTCAGACAGGCCGAAGACGGCGAACGACGCCTGAGCAAGCCAGTAGTAAAGGGGCGGCTTGTGAAAATAGGGCATGCCGTCCATCAGCGGCACAAGGTAGGAGTGGCTGCGCAACATTTCCCAGGCTACGCCGCCATACCGCCCTTCATCAGGCAGCGTCAGGGGCCGTATCCCAGCCAGAAAGGCAAGCCATACGGCGACACCGGCCAGCACCAGCCAAGCCGGCCAGCGCACCGTCGCTGACCGTGCAGACAAGACAGCTGTATTCATTTTTTATTGGCCTTACGTGCTGCACGGGCGCGTCCGCGACGCTGCCGAGTGATGTAAAGGGGACGCCCTTTGACTTCGTCAAAGATGCGGGCGACGTATTCGCCCACGACACCCAAAGAAAGAAGATTGATGCCTGCAAAGAACAGCAAGGCAGTGACGATCGTAGTCCAGCCGGAAACCGGATTGCCGTCCAAGAAATAGGCGCCCACGAGGTAGGCGCCATACACCATGGACATCAAGGCAAACACCAGACCCAACATGCTGACCACGCGTAGCGGCCAGGTCGTGAACGCAGTAAGACCGTCCATGGCAAGACCGATGAGCTTCATGGGCCGGAAATGGCTTTGCCCGTGCATGCGGCTGTCTGGAGTGTAGGGCAGCGGCTCGCACTTAAAACCCACCCAGGCATAAAGCCCTTTCATGAAACGTGTGCGTTCAGGCAGGGCAACCAATGCATTCACCACACGGCGATCCATCAAACGGAAGTCGCCGGCGCCCGCTGGCACATCCACCCGGCTGCCCGACAGCAGGCGATAAAACCAGTCAGAGCCCAAGCGTTTGAAATAGCCTTCGTCGTCGCGGTTACGACGCACGGCGTAAACCATTTCAGAACCTGCCTGCCAACGACGCAGCATTTCCTCAATGAGCGCGGGAGGATGCTGCATGTCGGCGTCGAGGCAGATCACGACATCGCCATCAGCGGCCTCCAGACCCGCGCTGATCGCGGCCTCTTTGCCAAAATTGCGCGCCAGCTGGATATAACGGAAGCCGTCCAACCCGCTCCAGTTGGCCATCAACTCAGCGGTGTTATCCGTGCTGCCATCATCAATCACGATGATTTCCCAGGCAGAGCAAAGTGACTCTAGCCGGTTGCGCAACGCAGGAAGCAGCACGCAGAGATTGTCCGCCTCGTTCAAACAAGGAACAATGCAACTGATCTGGGCCTCGACATAGAACGACCGCGTTTCAGCGGCGACCTCGAAGGCGGCCTCAGAAGTAGGAAGTGGCGCAGGGAGTGGCGCAGGAAGCGCCCGAGAGCGGAATTCGGCTTGCATATGGCGACCCATTTATGGGTGAATGTGCCGCAAGTATGCAAAGCGCACCGTCAAATTTTTATCAAATAAGCCCACTCCTACAAAACAAATCAAACCCGTCCAAATCACGAAAAAAATCGGGGACGAACTCAAACAAAAGCAATATAAACCGTTGTTTTATTTATTTTTTATGATCAACACGCTGTTGTGCCGCCCCATGAAGATTAGCGACCTGCCTGCCATCTTGCATCTGCAGGCAAGGGTGTATCCCGCCGATCTATTGGAAAATGAAGACTTTTATCGCAACCGTCTGACGCTGGCCCCGGCAACATGCCGGGTAGCCGTCAAGGACGGCACGCTGGTGGGCTATTTGATCGCCTATCCGTGGACGTCGGCCATGCCGCCCGCGCTGAATGCCCTGCTGAACGCCCTGCCCGCCGCGGCAGACACCTGGTTTGTGCATGATTGTGCGGTCGCCCCGCAGGCCCAGGGTGCAGGCGTGGCCGCCGCCATGCTGAAAGAGAGCGCCCGCGCCGCGCGCGAAGCCGGCTTGACGCGCGCCAGCCTGGTGGCATTAGCGAACGCGTTGCCTTACTGGCGGAAACTCGGTTATGACGCCGCAGCATCATCGCCGGCGCTGGCTGCCAAGCTGGCCGGCTATGGCCCTGGCGCGGTCTATATGACGCGGTTCTTTTAGTAGAAAGAACTGAAGGAGATATAAGCCTTGTAGAGAATGGTCAGCAAGGCCACGACAAGGCCAAGACCCATCAAACCCAGGCCCAGATTACGGTCACGCATCCCAAACCCGACCAACAAGAGCGCCACGGCAAGGCACAAGATGATGATCATCGTATTCGTGTTCGGGTGCATTGCCTCTTTCCTTTTTGAATAAAGCCTGGTTTCAACAACTGAGCGACATCCGACAGGTTTCGCCGTGGGCGATGTCTCGCAAAGCCTTTCCCGGCTTGCTCATGCCCCGCGCCATGTTAAACGGCCGGTACCGCGCTCCATTCCCGCATCGAGCACGCCCAAATCAATCGAAATTCAACAGCCGCACAACGTCGCTGCCGACTAGACCATACACGAAAAATAATGTCACGCTGCTACGGACACGCCGCCGCACAAGCCCTGCCAGCCTGCGCCTTCCGAAGTGGCGCTTTCCCGAAGCGGTTCTTTCCCGAAGCAGTTCCTTCGAAGCCGCGCTTTTCAGTCTCCTGCCAAGCGCAGTCTTCCAAAGAACGCTTTTTATCTTGGGATGCGGCCCGACGCTGTCTAGGCCTATTGCTGTCTAGGCCTATTGCAAAGCTGCAGAAAAGAAAAAGCCCGCTGTATTAACAGCGGGCTTTTTCAGGTGTTTGGTGGGTGGTACAAGTTTCGAACTTGTGACCCCTGCCGTGTGAAGGCAGTGCTCTACCACTGAGCTAACCACCCTGAAAGAAGCGAGATTCTAGCACGCTTTTTAAAACGTGCGCAAACCGCAAAATTAATTGGCTTTCGCTGGGGCTTGGACACTGCCGTCCAAGGTGCGCCATAAACAAGATCCGCCTACGGCTTTATCCAGAGCCGCAAGATAGGCCTCATGTTCGGTGAGATCTTCGCCCGCTGCCGCGACGACCGGCAGCACTGAGGCATCGAATGCCGCCAGCGCAATGCGGTTGCCTCCCGCCTGATTGTCATCGACATCAATCAACAGCGCGTCCTGCCCTCGCGTCATGGCCAGCCAGACCTCGGCCAGCAACTGCGAGTCCAGCAAAGCACCATGCAGCGTCCGGTGCGCATTCGAAATGCCATAGCGGTCGCACAGCGCATCCAGCGAGTTGCGCTTGCCCGGAAACAGCGTACGAGCATGCGCCAGGGAGTCGGTCACGCTGGCGCAATAGTTATCAAGAGTCTTTCGACCGACCTTTTGCAACTCCGCATTGAAAAACTTGACGTCGAAACTGGCGTTGTGTGCGATCAGCTCAGCGCCCTCGATGAACTGGATAAACGCTTCGGCAATATCGCCAAAACGCGGTTTATCGGACAGGAATGCCGTCGTCAAACCATGAACCGCCAAAGCCTCGGGGTCGCTGTCACGATCCGGATTGAGATAAAGATGCAGGTTGCGGCCGGTAACCATGCGGTTAACCAGTTCGACACAGCCGATTTCGACAATACGGTGTCCCTGAGCGGGGTCCAGGCCGGTGGTTTCAGTATCGAAAATAATCTGACGCATGGCAGCAATAACACAGCAACTACTTGGAGACAGGCGCGGCCTTGGGGTGCTGCTCCCCACCCGCCTTGGTATTGGCGATAAGGGAATAGGCAACCGGCACCACGAACAAGGTCAATAGTGTACCCAGACTGAGCCCACCCACCAGCACCCAACCGATTTGTTGGCGCGATTCCGCCCCCGCGCCGCTGGCCAAAGCCAGGGGAACGGTGCCGAGCACCATCGCGCCCGTCGTCATCAGAATGGGCCGCAGACGCAAGACGCTGGCCTCCACGACAGCTTCCATGAGGTCTTTGCCTTCTTCACGCAACTGATTGGCGAACTCGACAATAAGAATGCCGTGTTTGGTGATCAGGCCCACCAGGGTTATGAGACCGATCTGGCTATAAATAGACAGCGTGCCGCCGGTCAGCCAGAGCGCCAGCAGTGCCCCGGTCATGGAGAGCGGCACCGACAACATGATGATGAAGGGATTGCGCCAACTCTCGAACTGCGCAGCAAGCACCAGATAGATGAAGGCCAATGCCATCGCAAATACCAAGTAGATGCTGCCGGACGAGTCACGGAACTCGCGCGACTGCCCATCCAGATCCGTCACCACGGTATGCGGCAAGACCTCACGCGCCACGTCGTTCATGTGGGCCAACACCTCACCCAGCGCATAACCGGGCGCGACCGAGGCATCCACCTTGACTGCCCGCAGGCGGTTGAAATGGTTCAGCGATTGAGGCGACACGCTTTCACGCACCGACAACAGATTATCCAGCTGAACCATGCTGCCATCTCGGGCGCGCACATGAATACCGGAAATGTCGGCAGGCGTGGCGCGGTCGCGCGGTGTGACCTGCACGATCACATCATATTGTTCGCCTTCGTCTTTATAGCGCGTCACCTGCCGGCCGCCCAGCATAGATTCAAGGGTGCGGCCGACCACGGAAACATCGGCGCCCACATCCGCCATCTTGTCGCGATCGACCTCCACCCGCAGCTCCGGTGTGTTCAGGCGCAGATCGGTATCCAGGTTTTGCAGGCCGGGATAGTCACGCAAGGCATCGACAAATACCCCGACCATCTTGGCCAGCTCCGGATAAGAAGCCTGGCTCATGATGATGAATTCCACGGGTTTCGAACGCGCCGACTGCCCCAGCGAAGGGGGGTTGGTCGGGAAGGCGCGCACGCCTGGCAGGGAAGAAAACTTGGGTTGTAGCGCTCGGGCAATGTCCTGCTGGCGGCGGTCTCGCTCCTCCCAGGGCTTTAGACGCAAAATCGCCGTACCATCCGTCACGGTGGGAAAACCGACGGTTGACTGGATGATGCTGGCCTCGGGAATGTCGCCGTAGAACTTCTCGATCGCCAACATGCTGTCCAGCGTATAGCCCAGTGTGGCCCCCTCGGGTGCGCTCACGATACCGAAAATCACGCCTCGGTCTTCGATGGGCGTGAGTTCGCTTTTAACGACTTTGAACAGCCCGCCGCTGGCCGCAGCCACGACAAAACCCAGCCCAATCACCACACTACGATGCGCCAGCGACCAGCCCAGAGCGCGACGATAGCCCCGTGCCAGCGCTTCAAGCCATCCCTCGATCAGGTTGTAACAGCGATTGTGCCGCTTCTCGTGGCGCAGCAGCACTGCGCACATCATCGGGGTCAGGGTCAGTGCCACAAAACCCGAAACCAACACCGCAGCCGCAAGCGTCAGGGCGAACTCGATGAAGAGCCGGCCCGTGCGACCGGTGGCGAAAACCAGCGGCGCATACACCGTGACCAAGGTCATCGTCATGGCAACGACGGCGAAACCGATTTCACGCGAGCCTTGAATCGCCGCCTGCATGCGCGGCATGCCATTCTCGATATGACGAAAAATGTTTTCCAGAACCACGATGGCGTCATCGACCACAAGCCCGATCGCCAGCACCATGGCCAGAAGAGTCAGTGTGTTGATGGAAAAACCGAACATGTACATGATGGCGCAGGCACCAATCAGGGACACGGGAATCGTGACAATCGGCACCAGACTGGCGCGCAGATTACGCAGGAAGAAGAAAATCACCAGCACCACCAGCACAATGGCCTCACCGATGGTGTGATACACAGAGTCAATCGAACGCTCGATAAACACCGAGGTGTCATACGAAATGTTCAACTTCATGCCAGCCGGCAGACTTTCGTTCAAGCGTTCAACCTCGGTGCGAACGGCCGAGGACAACTCCAAGGGGTTGGCCGTGGACTGACGTGTAATGCCGATATTGATGGCGTTCTTGCCATTGAAGCGCGAAAGCACCCGGTCATTGGCGGCGTCGATCTGCACTTTGGCCACATCGCGCAGCCGCACCGGATAGCCTTTGACGTTGGCCACGATGATGTTTTCGAACTGGCCTGTCGTCTGGAGATCCGTAGAGGACACCACGGAAAACTCACGTGCGCGGGACTCGATACGGCCGGCCGGAATTTCTACGTTCTGACTGCGTAAGGCCGATTCGACGTCCTGCACTGTCAGCTTATAGGCGGCCAGCTTGTCGCGATCGATATAGATGCGCATGGAGGGCAGGCGCTCGCCAAATACCCGCACCTCGGCTGCGCCAGGCAGCACCGACAAACGCGTCTTGATATACCGATTGATGTAGTCAGAGGTCTGGATGGCCGAATAAGGCCCGGACTCCACCGAGATATAGATGATAGGCTGAGAGTCGGCCTCGACCTTGCCGATGATGGGTTCGTCGATTTCATCGGGCAGAAAACGACGAGCGCGGGACACCTTGTCGCGGACCTCGGCAGCAGCAGCGTCCGGATTGCGCGAGAGATTGAATTTGATATTGATGAGGCTGCGTTCGGAACGGCTGCGCGATGTCATGACATCGACGCCTTCGATACCCGCCAGCAGATCCTCCAGGGGTTTGGTTACCTGAGACTCGATGACTTCGGGCGATGCTCCCTTATAGGTCGTATCCACCGAAACAATAGGTTCGTCTATCTTGGGATATTCTCGAACCGCCAGCCGCGAGTATGAAATCAGGCCAATCAGAATGATGATGAGCGACAACACCGAGGCGAAAACCGGCCGGCGGATACAGATTTCAGAAATGACCACGGCCGGCCCCTCTTTTATTTAGCGCCGCTGTTAACAATGGTGACCGGCGCGCCATCGGTCAGGCGCTGCTGACCCGCAACCACCAGATCATCACCGGCCGATACACCTGTCAGGATTTCGGCGTGGCCATCACGGCGCTCGCCCACACTGACTTCGACTTTCTCGGCATGGCCGTCGCGCACGCGATAGACATACTGACTCTGCGCGGCGGGCGCTAGAGCCGCCTCGGGGGCAAGCAAGGCGCGGTCCTCACCGAACTGCAACTGCACCCGCGCAAACATGCCGGGGCGCAAGACCTTATCCGTGTTTTTCACCGTGGCGCGCAGCAGAATGGAGCGGCCGCCCGCGTCCACCAGCGGGCTCACCGCGTACACTTCGCCGCTGCGTTCCTCACCGGGCAGCGCATCCAGCCGCACATCCAGCTTCTGCCCCACGCGCAACTTGTTCAAATACATTTCCGGCACCCGGAAATCCACCTTGAGGGGGTCAATGGCTTCCAGCGGCGCCAAATCCTGCCCCTGGTTGACATAGTCGCCCACCGATACATTACGCAGCCCGACCATACCGGCGAAGGGCGCGCGTATCGTCATTTTGTCGAGCCGGGCCTGCGCCAGCGCGGCAGCAGCCTGCTGCACCTTGAGATTGCTGCTCGCTTCATCGCGGGCCTGCTGGCTTACGAAACCCCGGCCCTGCAGGTCTACTGCGCGACGGTGCTGGCTTTCCGCCAGCGCCAGATTGGCCTTGGCCTGGCGCAGCTCGGCGTTCTGGATCGCATCATCGAGGCGTATGAGCACCTGGTCGGCATTCACCGACTCCCCCTCTTTGAAGTCAATCTGCTGAATGCGACCCGCAACCTCTGGGCGCAGCACCACCGACTCGTCAGAGCGCAGACTACCCACTGCGGCGAGCTTACGTGCGAAAGGACGCTCTTCGACCTTGGCGACCTCCACCCGTATCGTGCTGGGAGCCGGCGCGACGGCCGTCTTGACCGGAGCCGCAAACCAGCGGGGAAGATAAACACCAACAGCCGCGCCAGCGGCCAGACCAAGCGCCAACGTGGCGAGCAATGCGGTTTTTTTCATGCTGGAACAGGAAGCGCCCGCGCAATCGTCTGGGCAAGAAACAGGAGCCTGGGACTGTAGCGCAGGTTTACAGCCTGGTACAGACAGGGCCGCTCGGTGAAATCCCGATCGGGCGATAGCTTAACGAAGCGCGGCAGAACTCAGTTGCGCGCCACACTGGCGACGCCCTGATTGGCCAGCATATCGGCCATTTCATTGCCAGGATCGCCGTTATGCCCGCGCACCCACTGCCAGCGAACCTCATGACGCGCAACCTGGGCGTCGAGCAACTGCCAGAGCTCTGCATTCTTGACCGGCTTTTTGTCGGCCGTCAGCCAACCCCGGCGCTTCCAGTTGGGCAGCCATTCGGTCATGCCCTTCATGACATATTGCGAATCGGTATGAATGACAACCGTGCAAGCCCGCTTGAGGGCGCGCAGCCCTTCCACCACGGCCAGAATTTCCATGCGGTTGTTGGTGGTTTGCGGGTCACCGCCGAAGAAAGTCTTTTCGTGGCTGCCATATCGCATCAACACGCCCCAGCCTCCGGGGCCGGGATTGCCCTTGCAGGCTCCATCAGTCCACATTTCAACGAGATCGGCGGGCGGGTTGGCGGTCGACATGGCATTCCATCAATAAAACTGGCCG
This sequence comes from Bordetella avium, assembly GCF_034424645.1. Classification (NCBI taxonomy): domain Bacteria; kingdom Pseudomonadati; phylum Pseudomonadota; class Betaproteobacteria; order Burkholderiales; family Alcaligenaceae; genus Bordetella; species Bordetella avium. The sequence continues at coordinate 513,369 of NZ_CP139969.1, read as the reverse complement.
CCGAAGATACTGGATTTCGGCAGCATGTGCATCCCTCAAGGGCTGTCACTCTGGCGGCTGACCCCGACCGGCGCGCCCTGGGCCGCCTTGCGCTTTTTCTTCCAGGCCGGCCCGATCAGGCGCATGCCGGACACACGCTTGACGGCCGATACCACATAGACGGCACCTCCCACGCGCCACCAGCGCTTACCCAGGCCCTCCATGAAGTGCCAGCGCTTGATCCAGGATTCGTTGCGGCAGGCGGGAATGAAACAGCCGTAATGGCCCCGATCCACCTCGAAAGACAGCAATTTGAGCCAATCACGCAGACGCGGCAGAGACACTTGCGACTTCAGCGGCACCGGCAACCAGGCCTCCATGCCAGGCAGCGCATTGCGCACGCCCCACAGGCTCCAGGGATTGAAGCCGGAGATCACGACCCTGCCCTCGGGCACAAGCACGCGCTCGACTTCGCGCAAAACCTCATGCGGCGCCTCGGCGCATTCGAGCATATGAGGCAACACCAGCAAATCCACACTTTGGGATTCGAAGGGCAGCAGTTCGGGCTGCGCCTGCACCCGCGCGGGCCAGGCCGTGTCGGACGTGAACAGGTCAGCCCCCACCCAGGCCTTGAATGGCATACGATTATTGGCCAGCAGATCAGGATCGGCCAGCCCCATCTGCCAGGCGTAGTACCCGAAGACATCAGCCACTTCTTCGTCAAAGCGGGCACGCTCCCACGCCAGGGCGTATTTCCCCGGCGGCGTCTGGAACCATTCGGCCAGTTCTACAATCGGTGCTGTTGTTTCCGCCACTTAGCCTTCCTCATACGATGCCAGCCCATTCCGACACGACGAAATCCGCCAGCCAGGTCGTCCCGATTGAAGCGTTCACGGATAACTATATATGGGCGGTGGTCTGCGATGGCTGGGCGGTCGTGGTGGACCCGGGCCAGGCCCAACCGGTAAGAGACTTTCTGGCCGCCCGCGGACTGCAACTGCGGGCCATTCTACTCACGCATCATCATGGCGACCATGTTGGCGGCGTCCTGGAACTGCTGGCCGACGCGACGGTGCCGGTTTATGGCCCGGCGCACGAAACACTGCCGCATTGTGATGTGCCGCTGCAGGAAGGCGACCGCGTCGACATCCCTGACCTGGGGATTTCCCTGGCCTGCCTGGATGTGCCGGGCCATACGGCCGGGCATATTGCCTATGCCGGCCATCTTGACGGAAAACCGCTGCTTTTCTGTGGCGATACGCTGTTTGCCGCAGGTTGCGGGCGGCTCTTCGAAGGCACACCGGAACAGATGCTGGCCTCACTGGAAAAATTGGGGACTTTACCGGAAGATACACAGGTTTTCTGCGCACACGAGTACACTCTAGCGAACTTACGCTGGGCCACGGCGGTGGAACCCGCCAACCTCACCCTGCAACAGTGGCAAGTTCAGGCCCGGCAAATGCGCACGGACGGCCGTCCCACGCTTCCCTCCTCGATAGGCAAGGAAAGGGACACGAATCCGTTTCTGCGCACTCAGCAGGCAGACGTAATCAATGCGGCCAAAATATGGGCCGGACAAACCTTGTCCAGCCCGGTGGAGGTCTTTGCCGCCCTGCGTAACTGGAAGAACAACTTCAAGTGAACAAGCGATGAGCCTATTTCGACTCCTGTTTCCTGTCCTCCTCATAGTCCTTGCCGGTTGCGCCGGCTCCGGACAGAAGCAGAATGCCGACGGTAGCTCATCGACCCGTTATGTCGCCAAAGACACCTCTCGCACGGTAGACCTCACCAGCCCGCCGCGCGATGCCTGGGACCGCATCCGCCGCGGTTTCGCCATTCCTAATCTGAATACCGAACTATCCCAGCAATGGACGGACTACTACGCCGCGCATCCGGACTCCGTTCAACGCATGGCGGAGCGGGCGGGCAAGTACCTCTACTTCATTGTGGACGAGGTCAACCGCCGTGGGCTGCCGACCGAGCTGGCGCTGCTGCCTTTCGTCGAAAGCGCCTACAACCCGACCGCGCTCTCGCGGGCTCAGGCCTCTGGGCTGTGGCAGTTCGTGCCGGCAACCGGGCAGCACTTCAACCTGAAGCAAGACTGGTGGCGCGACCAGCGCCGTGACCCTATCGCCTCGACCTACGCCGCGTTGGACTACCTGGAAAAATTGTTCGAAATGCAGGGTGACTGGTATCTGGCGCTGGCCTCCTACAACTGGGGCGAAGGGTCAGTACAGCGCGCAATGGCCAAAAACGAGGCTGCGGGTCTACCGACCGACTACCTCTCACTGTCCATGCCTGACGAAACGCGCAACTATGTGCCCAAGTTGCAGGCCATCAAAAACATCATCGCCGACCCCAAAAAATATGCTGTGGCGCTGCCCAAGGTAGACAACAGCCCCTATTTCGTCACCGTTCAGAAGAACCGCGATATCGATATCGAACTGGCCGCCAAATTCGCCGAAATGCCGCTGGACGAATTCAAGGCCTTGAACCCCTCGTTCAACCGCCCGCTGATACGGGGCGAGCACGCCCCCACCCTTTTGTTGCCGGCCGACCGGCTGGCGACATTCAATGCGAACATGCAAAACTACAAGGGTGATCTGAGCACTTGGTCTACCTATACCTCGCGCCGGGGCGAAAGCTATGCCGCTATCGCCAAGCGCCACGGTGTGACCGAAGCCCGCCTGCGCCAGATCAACGAATTGGGCGCCAAGCAGAAAGTCGCATCGGGCCAGGTATTGCTGGTTCCGGCAGGCCCCGAAAAACCTGCTGCCGAAAGTGTGCAACTGGCCTCATTGGCGACGCCTGTCGGGGCCCTGACCCCGCCGGCGACCGCCAAGCCAGGCCCCCGCGCACTGCCCTCGGCCGCCCGTGTGGCGCAGCCCAATGTGCGTACTCACAAAGTCGGCGCCGGGGACACTCTTTTCAGTCTTGCCAAACGCTATGGCACCTCTGTGGACGCGCTGCGCGCCCTGAACAATCTGAAGGGCAACAGCCTGAAGATTGGCACGCCATTGCGTGTGCCGGGCACCGGCACCCGAGGTTAAACGGCAATGCCCGTAAAATAACGGCCTTCAAGCAAGGCAACCAAAGGAAAACACCATGGGCTTTCTCGCTGGCAAGCGCATCCTCGTCACCGGGGTGCTCTCCAACCGTTCCATCGCTTACGGCATCGCTCGCGCCTGCCATCAACAGGGCGCCGAGCTGGCGTTCACCTATGTCGGCGACCGTTTCAAAGACCGCATCACTGAATTCGCCGCCGATTTCGGCAGCGATATCATCCTGCCCTGTGACGTCGCGGAAGACAGCCAGATCGAAGGCGCGTTCGCCGCACTCAAGGAACGCTGGGACGGCCTGGACGGCCTGGTCCACTCCATTGGTTTCGCACCGCGCGAAGCCATTGCCGGCGACTTTCTCGATGGCCTGTCGCGCGAAGGCTTCCGCATCGCCCATGACATCTCGGCCTATAGCTTCGCGGCCATGGCCAAGGCTGCGCTGCCGCTGATGGAGGGCCGCAAGGCCTCCGTGCTCACCCTGACTTATCTCGGCGCCGAGCGCGTCGTCCCCAACTACAACACCATGGGGCTGGCCAAGGCCTCTCTGGAAGCCAGCGTGCGCTATCTGGCCAATGCGCTGGGTCCGCGCGGCATCCGTGCCAACGGCATTTCCGCCGGCCCGATCAAGACGCTGGCGGCCAGCGGCATCAAGGACTTCTCGTCCATTCTGAAATTTGTCGAAGCCAGCGCACCGCTGCGTCGCAACGTCACGATCGAAGACATCGGCAATGTGGCGGCCTTCATGCTGTCGGATCTAGCTGCGGGCGTCACCGGCGAGATCACCCATGTCGATGCGGGTTTTTCGACCATCGTGCCTGGCATGGAAGACTGATAGACCGTTTCATAAAAAAAGGCGCTACGGCGCCTTTTTTTATGAAAGCCTCGTCTCAAGGGCCTCTTCACCACGCCTTCAGCATGCGCGGCCTGGCCCCCCCTCCGTTCGCCGAGCCTGACAAAAAACTGAACTTTAAGCGGAATTGCGGGTCTGTCACTCAGATGATTTTCGAGGAGTCTGCCTTGAGTGCCCGCCAACTGCTGGACCAATTACTGCAATCCAATCTGATCAAACAGGCTTCATCAAACGATGCCGCACGCGATGGCAAGCGCTTTCTTGCCGGCCTGGGCGGCGGCGCCCTCGGCGCCGGCGCGCTCGGCCTGCTGTTGGGCAGTAAAAAAGCCCGCAAAATCGGCGGCAAGGTGGCAATGTATGGGGGTGCGGCCGCGCTAGGCGCCATGGCTTTCCGGGCCTATAAGCAGTGGCAGGAAAGCCAGACACAGCCTGCGCCCTCACCCGCGCCGACGCCGATCACCATGGAGGCGCACAGCACGGCTATCCTGACCGCCATGATAGGCGCGGCCAAGGCCGACGGGCATATCGGCCCCGAAGAGCGCCAGTTGCTCGAACAAGAACTAATCCGTCTTTCCGGTGACGCCGCCGACCGATCCTGGCTAGAGGCGCAGCTGGCAGGCCCGGTCGATCCGGCTGCCGTGGCCCGATCTGCTCACACGCCCGAAATCGCGGCCGAAATGTATCTCGCCAGTGTGCTGATGGCCGACGAGCAGAGCTTTATGGAGCGCGCCTATCTCGATGAGCTGGCGCGCCAATTGAAGCTGGAACCGGCACTCAAGCAACAACTGGAAGCCCAGATCGCCCAACTGACTTAATCGGCATGCAGGCCCATGCGCCGGGTAAGCTGGCCAAAGCGCTGAATATCGGCCAACACCAAGGCCTGAAACGCCTGCGGCGTGCTGGCCACCGGATTAAAGCCCAGTTTCAGCAGCTCGGCGCGCATTGCCGGACGCGCCATGATGGCGCTCAGGGCCTGATTCAGACGGCTGATCACCGCAGGCGGCGTTGCCGCCGGAGCCAGAAGGCCATGCCATTGATCCAAGTCGTAGCCTGGCCAACCCTGCTCGGCCACCGTGGGCACATCAGGCATCAACGGCGAACGCTCAGCCGCGCTGACGGCTAAGGCATGCAATTTGCCCGATTGCAAAAACGGGAAAGCGCTGGATGCCGTCACCACGCCCAGCGGCACATGGCCCGCCAGCACATCGCTCAGCGCCGGTCCGCAGCCCTTATAGGGCACTTGCTGCATGGCTGCATTGCTGCGTGCCCGCAGCAGCTCGGCGGCCAGATGCTGCGGCGTGCCATTGCCGCAAGAAGCATAAGGCAGCGGGTTTTCGGGCAAGTTCGAGCGCAACACCGCATCCAGGGTGTTCAACGGCGATGCCGCCGGCACCACGATGACCGAAGGCACGAACGCCACATTGATCACCGCCGCGAAATCCTGCTCCGGTGAAAAATCGAGCTTGCCGAATACGCCGGGATTGATCGCAAATGAGCTGTTTACCATCAAGAGGGTATAGCCGTCAGGCTTTGCCTCTGCTACAGCACGGGCGCCGATATTGCCACTAGCTCCCGGCCTGTTCTCTATCACGACAGGCTGGCCCAGATCCCGTTGCAAGGCGCCACCTAGTTTGCGTGCCAGCAGATCCGTACCTCCGCCAGGCGGAAAGGTCACGATGACGGTGATGGGGCGGCTGGGGAAATCCGCATCGGCCTGAGCGCCACCCGCCAGACCCAAAAGGGCTGCTAACAGAGGGAATACGAATCGTCGCGCCATGGTGTTTCGCCAGGATGAGCGCTACCCCGACGCTCATCCTGACGCCGTCGAGGGCACTCGGTAAAAGAAAGGGGTCAGCTATCCAAGCCGATATCCAGCACCCGCGCGCTATGCGTCAGCCAACCCACCGCCATCAGATCCACGCCGGTTTCGGCAATCGCGGCGGCAGTCTCGGGAGCAATACGGCCGGAGGCTTCGGTAATCGCCCGGCCATCCACACGGCGCACCGCTTCGCGCAGGGTGTCATGGTCCATATTGTCCAGCAGCACGACATCCACCCCCGAGGCAAGCGCCTCGTCGAGCTGATCGAGGGTATCGACCTCAAGCTCGATCTTGACCATATGACCAACGCTGGCCCGTGCGCGGGCCAGCGCCTGGACGACCCCGCCTGCGAAAGCAATGTGGTTGTCCTTGATGAGCACAGCATCATCGAGCCCATAGCGGTGATTGCTGCCGCCACCGACACGCACGGCATATTTCTGCACTGCGCGCAGACCCGGCATGGTCTTGCGGGTGCACGTCACCTTGCACGCCGTGTGGGCGATGGCGTCGGCGATGGAAGCCGTGCCCGTCGCCACGCCACTCAGATGACCGAGAAAATTCAAGGCCGTACGCTCAGCAGTCAGCATGCCCCGCGCCGACCCTTCGATGCGGGCGATTTCGCTACCGGGCTCCAGACGCGCGCCATCCGTAAGCCGTGCCTGAAAACGGATCTCCGGATCAATCAGGCGAAATGCCAGACGAGCCAGGTCTAGCCCCGCCAAGACGCCAGCCTGACGTGCGACAAGGCGAGTTTGTCCTCGCGCCTCAGCCGGCACGATGGCATCGCTGGTGATGTCGCCCGCCCGGCCCAGGTCTTCCAGCAAGGCGGCCCGGACCAGAGGCTCCAGCATGACCTGAGGCAGCGCCGGCACAACGCGCGCCGTCTCAAAGGCGGGCATGGGACTGACTGTTTTTATGCTCATTTTGAGTATATTTAATGTTAAAAAAAGATGGCTTGACCTCGATTTATGCTAATCCTGAGCATAAATCATTGTCAAGCCTGCTGCCCGCAGTTAGCTGCTTACTGCCGCGCCAAGGGGAGCTTGCTGCCCGAAATAGCCCGCTCCTGCATCACATCGCGGCGAAAACGAAACAATTTGGCGGGCCGGCCGGCCGTCCCGCTGGCCATGCCGCCCGTTTCTTCGACCAGATCCTGCTGTTCGATCAGACGGCGAAAATTCTGTTTGTGCAAGCCACGTCCGGCCAAGGCCTCGACCGTCGTCTGCAACTGCAACAAGGTGAACTCAGAGGGCATCAGCTCAAACACGACCGGCCGATACTTGATCTTGGCGCGCAAGCGCGCAATACCTGTCGCCATGATGCGACGATGATCGTGCCGCATCGGCTGTCCCGGCAACGGCGCCGCCTCATTGGCTTCCCGAACCAAGCCCGCCTCATAAAGCAGCTCATAGCGCTGCAACACCATGTCTTCGTTCCAAGGCGCGCCGTCTAGACCGAAACTGTAAGCCAGCCGTTGATGACGTTGAGCGCGCAGACTCGTCTCCACGTCGGCCCAACGCCGCAAACGGTCCTCGATGTCTGCCAATACGGCAGGCGCACCGCTGCGCCAGTCTTCCCAGGGGAAATAACGATACCAATCCTGCCAGCCGACCTGGGCCACGCCCGTGTCGCCCACCTCTCTCGTCAAGGCGAGATAACTAACAGAAATGACCCGTGCGCCGTCCTCGTTGGAGCGGTCACGATCCGCGAAAGTGTAGAGCTGCTCGACATAGCCCAGGGGATGATGGGTCTGGGCCTCCACCCAAGCTCGCAGGCCTGCCTGCAAAGAGCGGTGGCTGAGCTCGAAAGGACCCGCCGGCAGCATCTGCCCGCAATCGGTGGTGAGCACACGCGGCTGCCCCGCCGTCACAGCGACAAGCACAGCCACCAGCTCGGCGGAAAGAGAACGGTCCAAGGCGTCGGCAATCCAAAAACAAATACACGGCCGGGATAAAACCGTGGCCGATTATAGATGCGCCTTCGAAGCTTGCCGTGAGCGATGCGCTGACGGCCAGCCTGGCCCTATTCCGCGCCGTTAAACATATAACCCCAGCCATGCACGGCGCGGATGGGCAAACGCAATTGCATGTCGGAGGCCTTGCGGCGCAAACGGCAGATCAACACATCGATATAGCGCAACCGTATGCCGTCGCTGCGGCCAGGACGCACATCCACCACATCCAGCAGCTCTTCACGGCTAAGCTTGTGTGTCGGCGCCTGCACCAGAGCCTGCAACAACGCGCGCTCCGTGCCGGTAAGCGTAAGACGAGCGTTGCCCGGGCTGGTCAGTACCCAACCATCCTCCAGCAAACGCCAGGTGCGTTCGAGATGATCGACATTGGCCGGTGCCATGCTATTACCAACCAGAGATAGTGAATGTTCTGGAGCAGGGGCCAGCTTATGCGCCAGGCCGCGCCGGGCCAGCGCCTGCAATACTGCGGCCACCTCTTGATGGCGCGTCGCCTGCTCCAGGCAGGCGTCAACGCCGCACAGCAGCAGTTGCACCCGCGCCTCGGAAGACAGCGGCGGCGTCAGCGCCACAATGCCCACACTGGGGGCCAGGGTGCGTAAACGAGATGCCGCGATCAGCACCTCTCCCTGTGGCGCGGCCAAAATGACAAATCCGTGTCGCTGCTGAGCATGCAGTTCATACATTGTCGACAGCTCAGTGCAACTGGCGACTCGAAAACCGGAGTCTACAAGCGAGTTCGACAGTGTCTGTGACAGACCGATGCCATCACAGAACAAGAGCACGCCTGGATTCGCTGCGCTATAGGGTTGATTTGCCAGGGAATAATCGGCAAATTCGAGCGATACCCGGCGCCCCATTACGCGCCATCCCGACCAGCACGAGAGGCCGGCGAAAAGGCCTCTGGACGGCCCGATTTATTCATGCAAAACGTGAAACTGGAAAACACGGATCTCATACTGTCCTGCCTTACCTTATAAATACACGTTCGTGTGAAAAGTAAATCACACTTATGAGTGTTTTGAAACTCGCATGGCGTTTATTTTTCAATCCAGGAACGAAGCTAGATATGAACCGGCCCTGTTACGTTTTGAAAACAACTGCCGCAACCCTTTGCACTCCATGCAAATGGGTATGCTCTAATCGCAGCCCCATTTCTATTCAAGCCGCTGCCGGTGAGCCGTTTCAGTGATCGTCTTCGCACCGCCCGCAACACGCGCGGCTGGACGCAAAAAGAGCTGGCTGAACTCAGCGGTCTGACACCCAGCGCCATCGGCAACTACGAAAGCGGCCAACGCGCCCAGGCGTCCGCCTCGGCCATGCTCAAACTCGCTGAAGTCCTCGGTGTATCCCCCGGATGGCTCGCTCAGGGCGACAGTCCGGCGCCGCCCCCGCCGGCGCCCTGGCCCTTCCCCTCTGTGCCCTATTCGCGCTACCTGCAACTTAAACCGCAGCAAAGACGTCAGCTCGAAGCGCTAATCGGCGCTTATATCGACTCCTGCTCAGGTTGATCTCTTTTTATTGCCAGGGAATCCGCCACGCATTCCAACTTGTCATTCAGCAAGTCGAGCGCGGCCCTCGCCAATTCGAACAAGGCATCGGCTTGGGCAGGGTCCATCGCTTTACCCACAGACGGCGCATCCTGCCGGCTGGACAGGTCTTGCTGCAAAATCGCCAACAAGCTCCCTAGACCCAGCGCCACGGATCGGGAAGACTGCAACGCCTTGATCAGCGCACGGACATCCACACCGCCACTGCCTGGCACCTCGTAATGCCTGAGACGGGCGCCTTCAGGCAGACTGGTCTGCTCGTATTGCATTGTTCAGCTCCATGCGATGGCCGACTGCTTTGCGCGCAATCCGTTATATCCTGAAACACTTGGCCTAATTCTATTGCAATATCAGCCCCTGCGGGCAGTACTTTTACGAAAGTGATGTTTCCACGGCGGGAAATAGCGCAAACTCAAGAGTGGAAACCGCCAAAGACGCATGAGTATCCCTAAAGGCATAACGTATTTCAGGCGGAAAGCCGCGCCTGCATGCATGGCCTGGCCTCATCTTTCATACCCTATCGACCATCCAAGGAACTGTCGTGCACTTCATTTTTCGCGGCGACGAGCTGCTGGTGCGTGAAAACAGCATCGCCCTGCCCGACGCCGCCGCCTGTGCCCTGCTGGGCTTGCGCGCCGACGTCATGCAGCCGCTTTGGCACTCACCGAACGCCGCTGATCGCTGCGCACAGGTGCCGCGTGACGCCCAGGCGCCCGCCGGTTATGTCTTTCGCAAACTGCGTGCCCTGCTGCCCGAATTCGGCGAACAGGCTGCGCTGGCGGGGCGCGCCTTTCAGATCGCCGAGTGGACCCGTACCCATCGTTATTGCGGGGTCTGCGCCACGCCCATGCAGCACTCCAGCCGGGAACTATGCTTGCAGTGCCCCCAGTGCGGGCTGCACTCCTACCCACGCATTTCGCCAGCCATGATGGTGCTGATCAAGCGCGGTGAGCATATTCTGCTGGCACGCCACACGCGCTATGCGACGGCGCGCTATACCGCGCTAGCCGGCTTTGTCGAAGCGGGCGAGAGCGTCGAAGATGCGGTGCATCGCGAGGTCCAGGAAGAAGTCGGTTTACGACTGAGCAAGCTGAACTACTTCGGCAGCCAGTCCTGGCCATTCCCGCACTCACTCATGCTTGCCTTTACCGCCGAGTATGTCAGCGGCGATATCCGGGTACAGCAAGACGAAATAGCGGATGCGCGCTGGTTTGGCCCTGGCGACGAAATCCCGAACATCCCCATGTTGGAGTCAATTGCCGGGCGCTTGGTGCGGGCGCACCTGCCGCCCGGCGCAAGATTGATTGAAACCTAAATCAGTGGATGAGCACGCCGCGTCCGGCGTAAAAACGCTCGAACACGCCGGCAGGCAGGCAGACATCGACACGGGTGGCCGGCGTGTCTCCCGACGGATTGTGAAACACTACGCGCTCGCCATCGGCCTTGGTGATCAACACCAAGTGGCCACCGCGGCGCGGCGGCTCGCTCTGGGGCAGACGGATGGAATGATGGACCGACGCCATGTAGAGACGACCTTTATCCATTAGCGCGGGCAGCTCGGTCGCCTGTAGACCGGTCTTGACCTCGGCTGCCAGACCGAACTCTTCGGACAGCATGGCGACGAAAGGGGCATAGATCATGCCACGAATGTTTTCCGCACTGACCTCGTAGGCGCCATAGTGCCTGGCCAGCCGGGCCAGCTTTAGCACCGGCTCGACTCGCCCCTGCCGGGCGGCCAACACCATTTTCAGGCAGGCCATGCCGCAGACATGGTTGGCCCAATCTACGTATTCCTCTTGCGTGGTCGCCCCGGAGGCCCGCCACAAAGGGTCATCTCGCAAGCTCGCCGTACCAGCCACCAGATCGGGCGCCAGCTCGGCAGACTCCCATTGCGAAAAGTAAGGCACCTGCATAAATGCTCCTCTGAGTTTTATGTCTTGCCATGAGACTGACATAAAGCCCGCAGACGCGCCATCCCATTGTTGCACCGCCGCCGCAATGCCAGGCCCCAACTGGCCTACCGCTGGGGAGTAAGATCGCCGCTTTCCGGCCGCTTACTACGCGGCGCCATCACGAGGCCCGACATGCCACACTCTGCTTCCCGCCTGGTCCGTTTTGACACGGGCCCCCTGCAAAATCCCGACATCGGTAAACCGCGCCGCCCCATCGAAGGGGAGACCGAATTTCGCACCGTTACCGTATTCGAAGGCAACGAAGGCCGGGCGCAATCTGGCATCTGGGAAAGCAGCGCCGGAAAATTCCGCTCCGACACGACCGGCTATATCGAGTTCGGCTACATCTTGGAAGGCCAGGCCCGGCTGGTGGACCCGGACGGTACCGTGCATGAGCTGACGCCCGGATCGCCTTTCATCATGCCCGAAGGCTATAAAGGCCATTGGGAGGTCGATCAGTTCGTGAAGAAGGTGTACTTCATCACTCACGTCGGCTGACGCGCCGCCGCTGGAAACCCCGCATTCCTGACGCGACAGGCCTGGCGCTAAGATGAAAACTCCGCTCCCAACAAACACAACGACCATGAGCCACCCCCTGCTTGAAGTTTTGCCCCGCGACATCTCGGCCTATCGTCAGGGCAATACCGGTATCGACTACGTTCACCGCTTTGAATCGGGCAAACCTGGCCCGCACGTGCTGATCAACGCGCTCACACATGGCAATGAGATTTGCGGCATGTTCGCAGCGACCCACCTGCTCGACAGCGGGGTACGGCCTAAGATCGGCACCCTGACCATTAGTTTTGCCAACGTGGAGGCCTATGAGGCCTTCGACATCGATCACCCCTACGAAAACCGCCAACTGGTGCACAACCTGAACCGCATCTGGTCGCCGCAGTGGCTGGACGGTCCCGAACAAAGCCCTGAATTGCGCCGCGCGCGGGAGTTGCGGCCCGTGGTCGCCGCAGCCGACTATGTGCTCGACATCCATTCGACCAGCACTCCGGTTCAACCCTTCTGGGTGTACTACGATCTGCCGCGCAATGTGGCGCTGGCCACGGCCGTCGGCTCGCCTGCGGTGCATCTGCTCATGCCCGTCGGCAAAGGCCCGGGCGCTCCCGTGATCGGCTATGGCCATCATGGCGATGCCGATTCGGCCAGTAAGGGTTCGCTAGTGGTGGAGTGCGGCCAGCATTTCGCCCGCTCTGCCGCAGATCTCGCCACAGACACCTCGCTGCGTTTTCTATCCCACCTGGGCCTGATCGATGCCCTGCCGCAAACCCAGCCCCAGGCGCAGCACTTCCGCTTGCTGGAAATTCATATGGTCAAGTCGGAAGACTTTCAGTTCGTGCGGCCCCTCGTCGGCTTCGAGACCTTCGCCGAGAACGAACTCATCGCTATCAACGGTGACGAAGAAATCCGCTCACCTTGCGCCGACTGCACCATCTTCATGCCCACCCGCCAGCCCATCGTCGGGCGGGAAGCGGTATATCTGACCCAGGCCGTCTAAAGCCCCAGCGGCGCCTGAGATACCTCAGGCGCCTGGCCTGCCGAGACTTACTGAAATACCCGCTTTGCATTGTTGCGCAGCCTGCTGAGCCCAAGCGCCGCGACGAGTTCTTCTGGCGGGGTGAAATCAATAAGGCCACCGCCGTCATCGGCATGGCCGCACAAACCAATGCACTGGTGACAGCCATGCAGGTGCCGGTAGACGAAGCGTTTCAGGTGACATGAGCGCTGCGGCGAGCCAGACTTGCCGCTTTGCCTTAGGCGCAAGCGCCTGGCGCAAGTGCCGTGCTGCTAAGTTGGCTCAAGGCACTTTCTGCCCCGCTGCGCAGGGCCAGGACGTCGATCCCGACAGCGACAAAGAGGGCGCCCCATGCTATGCAGGCTTTCGCGAAAGCAAGATCTGTTGTCAATATCCCAGGCGCGACACCGGCCGCCTTGATGCGCACGATGGCGTGCTGAATGGCTTCGCGCACCGCAGGGTGGGACAGATCGCCCGGATACCCCATATCGGCGGATAGATCGGCCGGGCCGATAAACACACCATCGACCCCTTCGACGGCCAGAATCTCATCGAGGTTGTCCAGGCCACGCTGGGTTTCAACCTGCAGCAACACGCAAACCCCCGTATTGGCCGACTGCGTATAACCGGCCGTGCGGCCGAAGTTGGATGCCCGTGTGGAGCCGCCGACACCTCGGATGCCGGCCGGCGGATAGCGAGTCGCTTGGACGGCGGCCCGTGCCTCTTCAGCATCCTGGATATAGGGCAGCAGCAGGCTTCTCGCCCCGACATCAAGATAGCGCTTGATAAGCACCGGATCATTCCATGGCGGCCGGACGACGGCATGGCTTCTGACCCCGCCCCCTGGCACGGCGGCGTCTATCGCCTGCAACTGATGCATTGTCGTGCCGAGATCGCCAGGGCCATGCTCATTGTCTATGAGTATCCAGTGATAGCCGCAACCCGCCAGCAGCTCTGTCACATAGGGCGACGGGATGTTCGCCCAGAAACCCAATTGCAGTTCGGACCGCGCCAGCGCGTCCTTGAAGTGGTTGCCTGTCATGCCTTCCTCCGTTGTGATGGCCACATTAATGATGGCCACACTCTTGTTTTCGCTCTCGCAAGAATAAGACCATAAAAGCCGCCGGTGGTGCCAGATCCCAGGGGCGCGTTCCCGCCCTCATCAGCAAAATTATGAGTGTCATCAGCAATCTTTGCGGATGCGTCACGCTTACGAAATGCTGAATGATCAGAATGCGGGACAAGTGTTCACCGAGACACGCGTGCGGCCCGATTCCCGAGCCGACTCCTGGAGCCCTGTCCCATGATCCCGTCCTTTCTGCGCCTCTGCCTGACCTCGCTGTTCGCTACCGCCGCCAGCGCCGCCATGGCGCAAAACACCATCGACAACCAGGCTTTGTCGCAAGCCCAGTTCCGCGAACACAAGACAACCTATGGCCTGGTGTACCGCCTGCCGCAGGAGGCCAACGCCACGCTAGACGCCAAAATCATGCCGAAGGTCAAAGCGGCGCTGCTGAAGGACGGCCTGGCCACCGAAGCCAATACGCCCAATATCCCGCACGTGACGGTGGTGCATATTCATAATGCCGATCCGCAGACGCCGGCTCGCATGCTCAAGGTGCTGCCCAAGCCGCCGGCGCCATTGAAAACGCAGCTCGTGAAGTTCTACACCACCGAAGCCGCCAAGGATGCAGGCCACCCCTGGTGGCTGGATCTGGGCGTCGCCAAGGAAGGGCCCGGCTTCGAAGCCATGATGGCCTACAACACCCAGGCTACGGCGGCACTGACCCCGCTGCGTGACGGCCCTCTGCCCCGTGTCACCGGCCCGGTTTACGCCAAGATGGGCGAAGCCGGCCGCAAGCTGGTTGCCGAGCAGGGCGTCTCCGGCGTGAACGTGGTGAGCAATGGCCAGGAACTGCGCACGCACAACCCGCACACTACGCTGGTCTACAGCATGACGCCGTACGCTCAGCACAAGACCGCGATGGATGTGCTCGCCCAAGAACTGAACGCCGTGCTGCCTGAAGGCATCCCGACCACGTTCAAGGACGTATCCATCGTTGAAATCGGCTTTGCCGGCAACGTGCTGCGCGAAATCTACCGCATCAGCCTGGAAGACGGCTCGGTGCTCGACGTCGCCAGCGGCAAGCCGGTCGTGCGCAACTAAAACCGCAGCAACACTGAGGCGGGCGCACCTTCTCGCTTTGTGCTGAGCCGCCAGCCCCCAGTCGCCAAGACTGGAACATCAATGAAAAAGCCCCTGATCTTGGCGACCAGGGGCTTTTGAATTCTTGGCGGACAGAGGGGGATTCGAACCCCCGATACGCTTATCACGTATACACGCTTTCCAGGCGTGCGCCTTCAACCACTCGGCCACCTGTCCTAATTTTTGCAAATTTGCCGGGGCTGCGCCCTTGCAGAAATTGCGAATCCGCGATTCTAGCAGAAATAGCGGCGTTTTGCGTGGCGCCGAAATGACAAGTATTAGACCGTGGCGCCGAGCTAGGCGCCCGCCCGCTTGCGAGAGGCCGTGCGCAGACTCGCCCTCCAGCGCCTGCACCGAGAGGCTCCGCCACCCACTGAACCGCCCGCGAGTGGCGGGGACTCAAGGTTCGATCTGCCGATAGGCCTGCACCGTGCCATCGGGGCGGCTTTCTTCAAGTCGTACCCGAAAGCCCCACAGACGGCCCAGATGCTTCATGACCTGATCGGCCTCATCGCCATCGAGCGGCCGGCCCCGGCTTTGCTGATGACGCAGCACCAAGGCACGATCTGACTCACGCTGATAGCGCACCACCTGGATATCGGGTATCTGGTTATCACGGTTGTGCTGCGCAGCCAGCAGCTTGCGTATCTGCCGGTAGCCGCCATCGTCATGAATGGCCGCGACTTCGAGCTTGGGACGGGCGGCATGATCGGCAATGGCAAAAAACCGGAACTGCCGGATCAAACGGGGCGACAGATATTGCGCGATGAAAGACTCATCTTTGAAATTGCGCATGGCGAAGTCCAGTGTCTTTCGCCAATCCGAACCGGCGATATCCGGGAACCACCTGCGGTCCTCCGCATCAGGCGTCTCGCAGACGCGCCGGATATCGCTCATCATGGCGAAGCCCAGCGCATAGGGATTGATACCGCCATAACCGCGCTCGTCAAAGCCGCGCTGGCTCACGACGTTGGTATGGCTTTGCAGCACCTCCATCATGAAGCCGTCAGTCACTAGACGCATCTGGTGCATGCGATTGAGCAGGGTGTAATGCCAGAAGGTGGCCCAGCCTTCGTTCATCACCTTGGTCTGGGTTTGCGGATAGAAGTACTGCGCCAGCTTGCGCACGATGCGCACCAGCTCTTTCTGCCAGGGTTCAAGCCGTGGCGAATACTTCTCGATGAAATACAGCAGATTTTCTTCGGGTTCGGGCGGGAAGACAGTGTGCGTCTGCGCGGCCGTTGCGGTCTGCGCAGACGCAACGGTGCGCCAAAGATCGTTGTATTGCCTGCGCGCATGCTCGGCGCGCTCGGCCTGGCGTGCCGACTCTTCACGCAATGAGATGGGCGGCGGGCGTTTATAACGATCCACGCCATGCAGACTCAGCGCATGGCAGGAGTCGAGAATGGCCTCGACCGCTTCAATGCCATGGCGCTCTTCGCAGTCCATCACATATTTGCGGGCGAAAACCAGGTAGTCGAGCACACCGTCGGCATCGGTCCATTGCCGGAACAGATAATTACCCTTGAAGAAAGAATTATGCCCATAGCAGGCGTGCGCGATAACCAGCGCCTGCATGGGCATGGAGTTTTCCTCCATCAGATAGGCAATACAGGGATTGGAATTGATCACGATTTCATACGCCAGGCCCTGCATACCCTTGCGGTAATACTGTTCGTTGCGAATAAACTCTTTGCCATACGACCAATGGGGATAGCCGATGGGCAGGCCGGCCGAAGCATAGGCGTCGAGCATTTGCTCCGATGTGATGACTTCGATCTGGTTGGGATAGCAGTCCAGACCATAGCTTTGCGCAATCGCACTGATGGCGTCGTCGTAATGCTGCAAGAGTTCGAAGGTCCAGTCTGAACCTATAGAAAGGGGCTTACCCGCTTCCAATCCGGTGGCAAGGGCGTTCATGCCGCCTCCTTCTTGAACAGCTCATGAAAGACCGGGAAGATTTCGCTGCGCTGGCTGATGCGGCGCATCGCGAAATGCGGCGAGGTTTCGCGCTCATATTCGACCCACAGACTGCTCTTGCGAGCCTCGGGCGAGTCCGGCACTTCGATATAAGCAAAATAGCGCGTGGCCGGCAGCAGATATTCCGCAAGAAAACGCGCACTCTTTCCGGCATCGGCGCCGAAGGAGTCCCCATCGCTAGCCTGTGCGGCGTAAACATTCCAGGCAGACGGCGGATAGCGCTTTTGCACAATGTCGTGCATCAGCTCCAGCGCCGACAGCACGATGGTGCCGCCACTCTTGGGGTCATAGAAAAATGCCCGCTCATCGACCTCTTCGGCATTGTCGGTATGCCGGATGAATACGACCTCCACTGTTTCATATTTACGCGATAGGAAAAGATAAAGCAGCGTGAAAAAACGCTTGGCCAAATCTTTCTTACCCTCGTCCATCGACCCAGACACGTCCATCAGGCAGAACATCACCGCGCGCGCCGCCGGCGTGACGACCGGCACACGATTGCGGTAGCGCAAATCCAGATCGTCTAGGAAAGGCACGCGCGCAGTGCGCTGCCGGCATTCCTCGAGGGCCAGGCGCAGGACGGCAAGCTCGCGTTCAGTGGCACCACGGCCGATCGCCTCGTCCAGGCTGAGCTCGGCCTCCTCAACTTCATTACGCGCACGTAAGCCCAGCGCCACGCGGCGCGATAGCGAGGCGCGCAACGTACGGTTGACCGATAGCAGGCTGGGCGAACCCGTCATGGTGTAGCCCGCTCGTTGCCACTTCTGCTGAGTCGTATCCGCCAGCTGCGTGCGGATCAGATGCGGCAGCTCGAGGTCATCGAAAAAGAGATGGAGGAATTCTTCTCGCGACAGACTAAAGGTGAACTGATCGGTAGCCTCGCCTTCGCCCGGCTCAGCGCCGCCCTCTCCTGCGCCGCCGCTGGGCCGGTCTATCTTGTCTCCCGTGGTGAACTCGCGATTACCGGGATGAACCATCTCCCGATCGCCCCCCGAACCATGCCGGAAATGCGGTTCAGCGATATCGCGGGCGGGCAAATTGACCTCGCCCCCCTGGTCGATATCAGCAATGGAGCGATCCCTAACCATATCCTGAACCGCCTTGCGGATCTGATCTTTGTAGCGCCGCAGGAAACGCTCGCGGTTGACGGCGCTTTTATTGCGACCATTCAAACGACGATCAATGAGCGAATTCATCATGCCCTCCCGCTCAGGAAGACTTCCTCACGCGCAGATACCACTCGCAAAGCAGGCGGACCTGTTTTTCCGTGTAGCCCTTGTCAACCATGCGATCAACGAAGCTCTGATGCTTGCTCCGGTCTTGCGCCGAAGCCTTGGCATTGAAGGAAATGACCGGCAACAGGTCTTCGGTATTCGAGAACATCTTTTTCTCGATCACTTCGCGCAGCTTCTCGTAGCTGGTCCAGGCGGGATTGCGACCGCCGTTGTTGGCACGGGCCCGCAGCACGAAGTTGACGATCTCGTTACGAAAATCCTTGGGGTTGGCGATCCCGGCCGGTTTCTCGATTTTTTCCAGTTCATCGTTGAGCGCAGCGCGATCAAAGCTCTCGCCGGTTTCCGGATCGCGTAATTCTTCATCCTGTATCCAGCAGTCCGCGAAAGTGACATAGCGGTCGAAGATATTCTGCCCGTACTCGGAGTACGACTCCAGATAAGCCGTCTGGATTTCCTTGCCGATAAACTCGGCGTAACGTGGTGCGAGATGACCCTTGATGAAATCAAGATAGCGGCGGCGCAGCTCTTCGGGGAAGTCTTCGCGGATGATGCGCTGCTCCAGCACATACATCAGATGCACGGGGTTGGCTGCGACCTCGGTCTGGTCGTAATTGAATACGCTAGACAGAATCTTGTAGGCGAAACGGGTCGATACGCCATTCATCCCTTCGTCGGTGCCTGCGTAGTCCTTGTATTCCTGCAAGGCCTTGGCCTTGGGGTCCACATCTTTCAGGCTTTCACCGTCGTACACCCGCAGCTTGGAATAAATACTGGAATTCTCGGGCTCTTTCAAACGAGTCAGCACCGAGAACTGCGCCATCATATCGAGCGTTCCCGGCGCGCATGGCGCCTGCGACAAGGAACTGTTGCGCAGCAACTTTTCGTAGATGTGAACTTCCTCGGTCACCTGCAGGCAATAGGGCACCTTGACGATATAAATCCGGTCGAGAAAGGCCTCGTTGTGCTTGTTATTGCGAAAGGTCTGCCACTCTGATTCATTGGAGTGCGCGAGAATGGTGCCGTTAAACGGGATGGCCGAAAACCCTTCAGTACCCTTGAAATTACCTTCCTGAGTCGCAGTCAGGAGCGGGTGTAGCATCTTGATCGGCGCCTTGAACATCTCCACAAATTCGAGCAATCCCTGATTGGCCAGGCACAGCCCGCCCGAGTAGCTGTAAGCATCCGGATCATCCTGCGAATAACGATCAAGTTTGCGAATATCGACCTTGCCCACCAGCGACGAGATGTCCTGGTTGTTCTCGTCTCCAGGCTCGGTTTTGGCAATGGCGACCTGACGCAGCACCGACGGATTCAGACGCACCACGCGAAACTGCGAGATATCGCCGTCGTACTCTTTCAAGCGCTTGACGGCCCAGGGCGACATGATGCCGCTCAGATAGCGCCTGGGAATTTGATATTCCTGCTCCAGCATTTCGCCGAAGCGCTCCGGATGGAATAAGCCCAGAGGCGACTCATTGACGGGCGAACCTTTGAGCGCATAGATGGGATAGCTTTCCATCAGCACTTTCAAACGCTCGGCGATAGACGATTTACCGCCCCCGACGGGTCCAAGCAGATAGAGAATCTGCTTGCGCTCTTCCAAACCCTGCGCGGCATGCTTGAAAAAAGAGACGATCTGATCGATCACCTCTTCCAAGCCATAGAACTCCTTGAATGCCGGATAACGGCGCATCAAGCGGTTGGAGAATAGGCGCGAAAGGCGAGGATCATTGCGCGTATCGACCAGTTCCGGCTCACCGATCGCAGCCAGCATGCGCTCGGCCGGACTGGCGTAAGCCATAGGGTCTTGTCTAGCCAATGTCAGATACTCTTCGAGTGAGAGTTCTGTATCTTGGTCACGCTCATACTGTGACTTGAAGCCTTCGAGGATGTTACGCACGGCGAATCCTCCAACAGTACTTAAATTACCGAGTCTTAAACCCTGACCCGTGTGACCATTGTGTTCTTCCTTGTTGAGCCCCGCCAATCATTATTTCAATCGCACGACATCACATTATCCAGCCGTCGCACTTTCACCACACAGATTTGGCGGGACCGCTTTCTCAACACCCGTTTAGTCAGGAACGCTCTAAACAAGTTCCATAAATCAGGGTAATCATCATGAAAAAACGGCTGCTTCTTGGCAGCCGTTTTTTCAGAGTGCTAACAGTGAGGCGGTGGATTTCCGCCTGCGATAAGCAAATTTCGCGTGCCTGTTTACGATGCCACCTATCCCGACAAGGGTTCAGGCCGCGCTGCTCATCATGCGTTCGACATAACGCGCAATCATATCGACCTCAAGGTTGACGCTATCGCCCGCATGCACATTGCGCAGCGTGGTGACAGCCTGCGTATGCGGAATGATGTTGATGCTGATCGTGCAAGCCGTGGCGGTATCTTCTACTCGGTTGACCGTCAGGCTGATGCCATTGACCGTGATCGACCCCTTGTAGGCCAGAAAACGCGCCAGGGATTTCGGAATCGAGATCAGCAGCTCTCGGGACTCGCCCACTTCGGAGAAACGCAGCACTTCGCCCAAGCCATCCACATGACCCGACACGAGATGCCCACCTAGCTTATCGCCCAGGCCCAGCGACTTCTCCAGATTAACTTCCCCTTCGCGGTCCAGGCCTACGGTACGGCTCAGGCTTTCACGCGATACATCCACCTGAAAATGCTGCGCCGACAGGCCAACGACTGTCATGCATGCACCCTGAACCGCAATCGAGTCGCCGATCGCAACATCCTGCAAGTCCAGACTGCCAGCATCGATATCCAGGCGCACGCCAGCCGATTCGCCGGCCAAAGGTTTTACCGACACGATGCGGCCCACCGCCGCGACCAAACCCGTAAACATGTGATGACTCCTAAATAAAACTTGCCTGCCGGGCGCTGTCCAGCAAGGCCTGCCAACGCGCCGGATCACGCGCCTGCAAACGCACATCCTCTCCCACACGGACGAGATCGGTAAAGGCATAACGACGCGCGGCGTCCAGGCGCTCAAGCACGGGCAAACGCACCATGCCGGCCGCATCGCCCAACAACACAGGCGCCAGATAAACCAGCAACTCATCTACGCAATCGGCGGCCAACAAGGCGCCGGACAGGCCTGCCCCCGCCTCCACATGCACTTCGTTGCACTCATGCGCCCCCAGCCAACGCATCATGCCGGGCAGATCGACATGTTCGCCCGATGCATCGGGCAGGCAGACCACCTCCACATTGCGGCTGGCCAGACGCTCGGCCTTGGCATGGTCTTGCCTTGCGGTAAATACCCAGACTGGCTCGCCATCAAATAAGCGGGCGTCTTCAGGCACACGAAACTGCCCGTCAACTACGCCCCGCCGGGGCTGACGCGGAGTGGACACCGCACGCACGTTCAATTGCGGGTCATCATGAACAATGGTGCCCAGGCCAGTCAGCACGAGGTCGGCGCGTGCGCGCCAGGCGTGACCATCCGCTCTTGCAGCTTCGCCGGTAATCCATTGCGACAGCCCATTATGCAGGGCGCTGCGTCCATCCAGCGAGGCGGCCAGTTTCAGCCAAAGCCAGGGCGTGCCGCGGCTCATGCGCGCCACAAAGCCCGGATTCAACGCCAGTGCCTCCTCCTCGCATACGCCGGAACTGACCTCGACACCTGCCGCACGCAAGCGTGCGAAACCCTGCCCGGACACCCTGGGATTGGGATCGCCCAAAGCTACGACCACTCGCGCCGGCGCGGCCGCCACCAAAGCATCGACGCAAGGCGGCGTTCGACCGAAATGGCTGCACGGCTCCAGCGTCACATAAACCGTCGCGCCCGCCGGATCATGCCCGGCGGCGCGGGCAGCACGCAGCGCCATGACTTCAGCATGGCCCCCGCCCGGAGGCTGGGTCGCACCTTCGCCCAGAATCTGGCCATCGCGCACGATGACGCAACCGACACGGGGATTGGGCGTGGTGGTGTAGAGCACCTCCCGGGCCAGGCCCAGGGCGCGCTGCATCCAGTAAATATCTTGGCTATCGCTCATTCTGACGATTGTATCTGCCTGCCCCGGGTCGTGCCGCAGGGCACCAGACCGCATGGCATGGGTGCCCATTATGATGTCCGTTTTGGTCTTATCCTGGTCTTCCCGCGTGCTCGTCAGGCAGCCCGCTATGCCAGCAGAATGCATGCGTTCTCCTTTCCTTTTGATTCGAGCACCATGAAAACAGCCCTCCTCCTCATCGACGTTCAAGAGTCCTTTCGTCAACGTCCGTTTTGGGATGCTGCAGAACTCCCCGACTTTCTGCGCAACACCCAGAACCTGATCGACAGCGCCCAAGCTCGCGGCATACCGATCCTGCAGGTGTTCCACATCGCGCAGCCGCAATCTCCCTTCGCGCTAGAGTCAGGATATGTCCGCACGCTGGATGAATTGTCGCTGACCCCCACGGCGGTCTTCCACAAAACGGTGCACTCCGCGCTCTTCGCGCGGGCCGCCGATGGCAGCACCCTGCAAACCTGGCTGGAGCAGCAGGGTATCGAGCAGGTGGTTGTCGCGGGCATCCGCACCGAGCAATGCTGCGAAACCACGGCCCGTCACGCCGCGGACAGCGGCTACAAGGTACGCTTTGTGACCGACGCCACCCTGACCTTCGCGATGCAAAGCCCCTCAGGCAAGCACTACACGCCCGCCGACATCCGCGACGCCACCGAGTTGGTGCTGGCGGGCCGTTTTGCGAAGATCGTGCCGGCCAGCCGGGCGCTGGACGACTGATGGCAACAACGCCGGTCTATTTTCTGATTCAGGAAGGCATCGTCCTTCTGGATCTGGCCGGCCCCGCCGAGGCTCTGCGCATCGCCAACCGCTTCGTGCCGGGCCGCTATACGCTGCACTATTGCGGCCCGCAGCAGGAAGTGGAAAGCAGCTTGCAGGGCTTGTATCTATCGCGCCTCGCGCCCTTGCCTGAGCATCTGCCTTCAGACGCACTGGTGGTCGTATCCGGCCTGGTCGGCTCACACTATGCGCTAGACCGCCCCGATCAGCAAACGCTGATCGCCTGGCTGGCCCAACGCGCACCGGCCGACGGATTCAAGCTCATGTCGGTCTGCGCGGGCGCTCTGATGCTCGCGGCCGCAGGCCTGCTATCCGGTCGGGACTGCACCAGCCACCATAGCTGCCTGGACCCGTTACGCGCCCTCGCTCCCGATGCGCGTGTCCTGGAAAACCGCATCTTCGTCGAGTCAGATGGCCTGTGGACCAGCGCCGGCATCACGGCCGGCATCGATCTGGCCCTGTATCTCATCGCACAGGATTGCGGGCCGCGCGTGGCCAGCGAGGTCGCGCGCGAGATGGTGGTGTATCTGCGCCGCTCGGGCAACGATGCCGCGCTCTCTCCCTGGCTGGATCATCGTAATCATCTGCATCCCGGCGTACACCGCGTACAGGATGCCGTGCTGCGCAACCCGGCCGCCGACTGGTCTGCGCAGACCTTGGCAGATCATGCGCACACCAGCGCGCGCCATCTCAATCGGCTGTTTGACGAACATGCGGGCTGCACGCCCATGGACTATCTCTATCGGGTAAGGCTAGCGATGGCCAGAGAATTGCTGCGGGAAACCCGCCTGGGCCTGGAGCACATCGCCGAACGCACCGGCTTTGCCTCGGCGCATCACATGCGGCGCGTCTGGAAGCGCTACGAAGGGCAGCCGCCCAGCGCCTCACGCGCAGAACCCTGAACGCTATTCTTTGCGCAGCTTGCCCGCCCCCAGTCGCGGCCCCTGCATCTCGCGTATGGCCTCGACAAACTCGCCGATGTCTTCAAAGCTCTTGTAAACCGAGGCAAAGCGCACATAGGCGACCTTGTCCAGACGCTTGAGCTCGTTCATGACAAGCTCACCGATGTGCTCGCTCGCGACTTCGCGCGCACCACTGGCCAGCAGCGTGTCCTCGATGCGCGCAACGGCGCCATCGACCTCTTCCGTACTGACTGGCCGTTTACGCAAAGCGAGCGCCAGACTGCCGCGCAATTTGGCAGCGTCGTACTCACTGCGGCTGCCATCGCGCTTGACCACCGTGGGCATCGCAAGCTCGACGCGCTCATAAGTCGTAAAACGCTTGTCACAGGACAGGCAGCGCCTGCGACGCCGAATGGTGTCGCCTTCTTCTGACACTCGGCTATCAACCACCTGAGTATCGGCATGTCCGCAAAATGGGCACCTCATCTCATTCCCCCGTGCCTGTAATCGCGCTATTGTAATAACAGCTTCATTTACTGCGGTTTGCGGCAGGTCTGGGCTGTTGTTCCTGGCGCACAAGCACAAAAAAAGGCGAGCCCGCGAGCTCGCCTTTTTTACATTCCAGCGCCGCCTTACTTGGCGCTGTAAACCGGCAGACGCGACGTCAGCTCGTTCACCTTGGCGCGGACAGCGGCGATATTCGCCTCGTCATGCGGGTTTTCGAGAACGTCGGCGATCAGGTTGCCGGTCAGTTCGGCTTCGGCTTCCTTGAAGCCGCGCGTGGTCATGGCCGGCGTGCCCAGACGGATGCCGCTGGTGACGAAGGGCTTTTCCGGATCGTTCGGGATGGCGTTCTTGTTGACCGTGATATGGGCCTTGCCCAACACGGCTTCGGCTTCCTTGCCGGTAATACCCTTGGCACGCAGATCAACCAGCATGACGTGGCTTTCGGTGCGACCCGACACAATACGCAGACCACGCTTGACCAGGGTTTCGGCCAAGACCTTGGCGTTCTTGACGACCTGGCTGGCGTAGTCCTTGAACTCAGGCGACAGGGCTTCCTTGAAAGCCACGGCCTTGGCCGCAATGACATGCTCCAAAGGACCGCCCTGGATGCCCGGGAAGATGGCCGAATTGACGGCCTTCTCGTGCTGGGCCTTCATCATGATGACGCCGCCACGCGGGCCGCGCAGCGACTTGTGCGTGGTCGAGGTAACGAAATCGGCATGCGGCACCGGGTTGGGGTATTGGCCGCCAGCGACCAGACCCGCGTAGTGAGCGATATCGACCATGAACAGCGCGCCATTTTCGCGGGCGATGCGGGCCATACGTTCAAAGTCGATGTGCAGCGCATAGGCGGAAGCCCCCGCCACGATCAGCTTGGGCTTGTGCTCACGGGCCAGCGCCTCGACCTGGGCATAGTTCAGGACTTCGTTTTCGTCCAGGCCATAAGACAGGAAGTTGTACAGCTTGCCCGAAGCATTGACGGAAGCGCCATGCGTCAGGTGGCCGCCCTCTGCCAGGCTCATGCCCAGCACGGTGTCACCCGGCTTGAGCACGGCCATGTAGACGCCCTGGTTGGCCTGCGAGCCCGAGTTGGGCTGCACGTTGGCGGCTTCAGCGCCAAACAGTTCTTTCAGGCGATCGATCGCAAGCTGCTCGACGATATCAACGTATTCGCAACCGCCGTAATAACGCTTGCCGGGATAGCCTTCGGCGTACTTGTTCGTCAACTGCGTGCCCTGGGCCTGCATGACGGCCGGACTGGCGTAGTTTTCGGAGGCGATCAGCTCAATATGCTGCTCTTGACGTTCGTCTTCTTTCTGGATGGCGGCCCAAAGGTCGGGGTCCACCTTGTCGAGGGTGAGCTTGCGGTCGAACATGGAGGGAGATTCCTGGAGCGGAGAAGAAGAAAAAGATTGCGCTAGTGTACTCTGTCCAGGCACGCCGACCCCGATTTTCCTGCGGCAATTCCAGTCAAAAACAGCGCATTGCGTTGGTAAAAACCGCCAATGCGCTGCTTAGTGAAAGTGCGCTCATGCCAACCATGAGCGGGGCTCATATGAGCCCCGTCAAGCAGAGTCAGGATGCCGAGGTGGCGCCGATCTGGCAGGGGGCCAGCGCCGGATTGAGCGTATAGGTGCCCGTGACCGAGGCCTGAGCCAGGATATGCCCCTCCATGGCCTTCAACACTTCCGGCCCCGTGAACTTACCCTCCACCGCCAGGCGCGGCACATCCAGCGCGTAGAGCGTGAACACATAATCATGGACGATGGCATCGTTCCAGGGCGGGCAGGGGCCGTCGTAACCGAAGTAATCACCGCTCATGTCGCGGTCAGAGGCAAACCAGCCGGTGTAGTCATTCAGGCCCTGCCGCACATCGTCAGGCGCAAGCGGACCGCCCTTGCCTCGCGGCGTGACATCATGCGAATAGGCCCCCTCCTCGATCTCCCGCAGATGAGCCGGCAGATCAATCAGCACCCAATGATAGAAATCCAGGCGCGGCAGGCTTGCTGGCACCTCACGGCCTTCCTGATTGACGTCATCAGGTTGCGAAGGCACGTGCGGATCAACGCACAGCAGCGCGAAGGACTGGGTGCCGGCAGGCACGTCATCCCAAGAAAACTGCGGGTTGAAATTATCCGCCAGCGCCACGTGCGATTGCGGATCGATTCGGCCAAAAGCGTAACGTTCGGGGATGGACTCACCATTAACGAAAGACAGACTCGCAAGTTTCATGTTCGTGCTCCTTAACGGTCAGGGCCGCCAGCGCCAGCCAGCGTCACACCGCCAAATTAACACGGGCAAACTTCCGTTTCCCCACTTGCAGCACGTATGAGCCCGCATTCAATTGCAACGATCTATCTTCAATTTTTGCGCCGTCGATCTTGACACCGCCCTGCTCGATCGCACGCTGCGCCTCGGAACTGGACGCGCACAAAGACGATGCGCGCAAAACGTGCAAAATCCCCATGGGCGCACCCGCCAGATTGACCTCGGGGATATCGTCAGGAATCGCGCCGTCGCGGAAGCGGGCCTCGAAATTGGCCAGCGCCTGTTCGGCATCTTTTGCACTATGGAAGCGGGTGATGATTTCCTGGGCCAGGGCGACCTTCGCATCGCGTGGATTACGGCCGGCGTCGATTTCCGCCTTCAGCGCGGCAATGTCTTCCAAGGAACGGAAAGACAGCAGCTCGAAATAACGCCACATCAGGGTGTCAGAAATCGACATCAGCTTGCCGAACATCGAATCAGGCGATTCCGAGATGCCGATGTAATTCCCCTTGGACTTGGACATCTTGTCCACACCGTCAGTCCCGACCAGCAGCGGCATCGTCAGGATGCACTGCGGCTCCTGGCCATATTCTTTTTGCAGCTCGCGGCCAACCAAGAGGTTGAACTTCTGATCGGTACCGCCGAGTTCAAGATCCGCCTTGAGCGCGACCGAGTCGTAACCCTGCATGAGCGGATACAGGAATTCGTGCACCGCGATCGGCACGCCGGTCTTGAAGCGGCGGGTAAAGTCCTCGCGCTCCATCATGCGGGCCACGGTGTAACGCGAAGCCAGTTGAATCATGCCGCGCGCGCCCAGCGGATCACACCACTCGGAGTTGTAACGGATTTCGGTGCGGGCCGGGTCCAGCACCAGACTGGCCTGGGCGTAATAGGTCTTGGCGTTGTGCTCGATCTGCTCGCGCGTGAGCGGCGGGCGGGTGGAGTTGCGGCCACTGGGGTCGCCGATGGTGGAGGTGAAGTCGCCAATCAGGAAGATGACCGTATGGCCGAGATCCTGAAGCTGACGCATCTTGTTCAGCACCACGGTATGACCCAAATGGATGTCCGGCGCAGTCGGGTCCAAGCCCAGTTTAATGCGCAAGGGCACCCCGGTGGCGCGGCTGCGCGCCAGCTTGCGGGCGAACTCGGACTCGACCAGAAGCTCGTCGCAGCCGCGTCGCGCGATCCGCAGGTCTGCTTCTACTTCGGGAGTGATGGGAAATTCGGCTTGCGACATGAGAATAGGCCCCGGATGACGGGAGTTTCAACGGAAAAAGGTGTAAAAACTGCGAAAATCGGTCGAAAATTCTAGCTTATTCAGCTAGGATACTGCCCTAATCATACGCAACTGTCATTTTCATGGCCGTTGGCGTCACTGCTAGTCGCACGTTATTCCAAAGTCAGCCCACGAAACCGTCGCTTCGGCGCAAGCCTACCTCCGGTCCGCAGGCCGCCAGGGGGATAGCCGAGGGTCCGACGTCTTTGTGCATCTGTGCCATCGAAGGTCCGCCCAATGAATCAAGGCTTGAACAGTCTGGTGCGTAGACTGAGCCGCAAGATTGCCGCCCTGTTTGCCCCTGCCACCGAACCGGCGCCCTCACGCGGCCGTTCGCTTGTCCGCCGCACGCTGCTTGTCTCCTCCCTGGGTCTGTTTGCCGGCGCCGCCGCGCTCGGCATGGTGCAACAGCCCGACCGCACCGAACTGCCCCCGTTGAGTCTCATCCACAGTGAGTTGAGGCTGCAACCTGAACAGCTTCAGGTCAGCGCCAGCACTCCCGCCCCCTATATCAGCGAAACACGCATCCGTTCCGGCGATACGCTGGCGAGCGTGCTGCAGCGCCTCGATATCGACGATAGCAAACTCCAGACCTTCCTCACCCACGACGCTTCCGCGCGCAGCATCTACCGCCTCTATCCGGGCCGTTCGGTGCAGGCCGCCACCGACGAGGAAGGCAATCTGGTGTGGCTACGCTACATCCACACCCCGGGCAACGAGGCTGACGGTCAGGTCTACACCAAATTGCTGCACGTCGAAGCCTCGGACGATGGCTTTAAAGCTCGGGAAATCACCGAAACCACCGATCTGCAAACCCGCGTCGCCGTGGGCACGATCCACTCGTCGCTATTCGCCGCCACCGACGCAGCCGGTATCCCTGACTCCATCACGATGCAGATGGCCGACATCCTGGGCGCCAAGATCGACTTCCTGCGCGACCTGCGCCAGGGCGACCAGTTCCGCGTGGTTTACGAAGTGCGCTCGCATGACGGCCGCTACGCCGGCGCCGGCCGCCTGCTGGCGGTCGAATTCCTCAACAACGACAAAAAATACAGCGCCGTCTGGTTCAGCCCCGACAATAAATCGGGCAGCTACTACGACTTTGACGGCACCAGCCTGCGCGGCGCCTTCCTGCGCACCGCCCTGAAGTTCAGCCGGATCAGCTCGACCTTCGGCATGCGCATGCACCCCATCCACAAGACCTGGACTGGTCACAAAGGCGTGGATTACGCTGCTCCTTCGGGCACGCCCATCCACAGCACGGCTGATGGCACCGTCGATTTCGTCGGCTGGCAAAATGGCTACGGCAATGTGGTGATCATCAAGCATCACGGCCAGTACTCGACGCTTTATGCCCACCAAAGCCGTATCCGTCCGGGCCTGAAGAAAGGCGACAAGATCGCTCAAGGCGACCTCGTCGGCTATGTTGGCGCAACGGGATGGGCCACCGGCCCGCACCTGCACTACGAATTCCGTATCAACAATCAGCCCGTCGATCCGCTATCGGTGGATCTGCCTGTGGCACGCAAGCTGGAGCCGGCCGAAGTCCGGGCTTTCGCCAAGGCCGTGGAGCCCTACAAGCAGCAGATCGAACTGCTGACCGAGTTCCAGCACACGCTGCCCGAATCCATGACCAACGTGGCCAGCCGCTGACATGACCCAGCCCATCAACGGCCCGGACAACCCGGGCCGTTGTTTCATCGGCCTGATGTCGGGCACCAGTATGGACGGCGTGGACGGCGTGCTGCTGCGCCTAGATGGCGCTCCCCATCTACTGGCCAGCGTAAGCCTCGACATCCCACCGTCTTTGCGCGCCACGCTGCTGGCCCTCAATAGCAGCGGGCCCGATGAACTGCATCGCGCCGCGCTGGCCGCCAATGAACTCGCGCGTTTGTATGCCCAGGCTTGCGCGCAGCTGCGGCAGGCGGCGCCAGAAGCGCGGGTGCGGGCCATCGGCGCACATGGCCAGACCGTGCGCCACCGGCCGGATCTGGGCTATACCGTGCAGCTCAATGCGCCGGCGCTTCTTGCCGAACTCAGCGGCATCGATGTCGTGGCCGACTTCCGCAGCCGCGATGTGGCCGCTGGCGGACAGGGCGCGCCTTTGGTGCCGCCCTTTCATGACGCGATGTTCGGCGGCCGAGGGGCGCCACGCGCCGTGTTGAACCTGGGCGGTATCGGCAACGTCACCCTGCTCGTACCAGGGCAGGCTCCGCGCGGCTTCGACACCGGTCCGGCCAATGTGCTGCTCGACGCGTGGTGCCATGCCCATACCGGCAAGCATTACGACCACAACGGAAACTGGGCTGCCACAGGCTCGGTCAGCAAGGCATTACTGCATCATCTTCTGAATAGCGAACCCTGGTTTGACCTGCCCGCCCCCAAATCTACCGGACGCGATCTGTTCGGCCTAGGCTGGCTGCATAAGCACCTGGACAGTTCGGGTCTGAGGCTTAGCCCGCAGGATGTGCAGGCCACGCTGGTGGAGCTGACAGCGCAAACCGTGGCCAGAGCCATTGCCAGCGAGCCGATCCAGGATCTGCTGGTATGTGGCGGCGGCGCCCGCAATCCTGCCATCATGCAAGCGCTGGCGCGCGCCCTGCCTTGCCCTGTCGCACCTACCGACAGCGAAGGCGTGCCGGGTCAATGGGTGGAAGCCATGGCTTTCGCCTGGCTGGCTCAGGCTTTTATCGACCGTCTGCCTGCTGGGCTGCCTGGCGTGACGGGCGCCCGCGGGCCTCGCGTGCTTGGCGCGCTCTATCCCGCCGCCTGATCCAGCAGAATACGAAAAAAGCCCCCGCAGGGGCTTCTTTCTGACTGCGCGAGATCAGACCGAGAAAGAAGATCCGCAGCCGCAGGTGGTCGTCGCGTTGGGGTTGCGGATGACAAACTGCGCGCCCTCGAGATCTTCTTTGTAGTCAATCTCGGCACCGACGAGATACTGGAAGCTCATCGGATCAACCAGTAACTGGACGCCTTCTTTGTCGAGCACGGTATCGTCTTCATTGACGACTTCATCGAAGGTGAAGCCATACTGGAAGCCCGAACAGCCACCGCCTTGCACAAAGACGCGCAATTTGAGCTCGGGGTTGCCTTCTTCTGCCAGCAGATCCTTGACCTTGGCGGCAGCCGAATCAGTGAAGACCAGCGGCACGGGAGGCGGCGCTTGAAGATCCACGGTTTCGGTAATTGCGTTCATGATTACACTCCTGGCTACGAGAGCCGTATTCCGGATGGCGGCAAACGCCGCGCACATAGGGTCACTATAGCGCAGCCGGGCTGCGCCTCAAAATTCCATCTGGACTTTACGGGAGGCGCGCACCGACGCGCCCTCCAGCACCGTCACGGTCACGGTTTCAGGGACAAATCCCTCGGGCAGCGCCAACAAGCCCTGACTGCGCTGAAATTGATCGAAATGCAGCGCCAACAGACCCGCCGAGCCATGAGCTGCTGCACCATGGCTTCCCGTTCCACCCGCAGCGTTGACGGACGACTCCGGAATGGCCTCGACTGCCGCAGCCGGCAGCACAGCACCCGGCGCAGCCGCTTCGTCGGTCTTGACCCGCTTGGGCAGCAGGTCCACGGTCACGGCCTGTCCTTTGAGCGTGCCGCTGGCCTGAAAGCGCAGCTCGCCATTGAACGGCGTCTCGCCACGGCCGCTGCGCATGAGCAAGATGCGATAGCTCAGGCTGTCGCCTGCGCGGGCAAACTCAGCGCCGCGGATATCAATCGAACCCGCAGGCCCAGGCGGCAGCAATTGCTCATAGAAGGCCAGCTGATCGCGCACCCGGCCCAATTCGGCCTGCTCTCCACGTAGCTGCGCTTCCAACTCCTGGCGCGCAGCCCGCTCGACGGCAATTTCGCCGTCGGCGGTATCGAGTTGCGCACGCACAAAACGCACCTCCGCCTCGCGCTGCTTCAGCAGGGCATGCTGCGCATCGAGCTCGGCTTGGGTCAGAAGCACCTGCCCCTCGGCCAGCTCGGCTTTCTGAGCGGAAAAACGCCCCAGAAGCACACCGGCCGCCAAAACCAGCACCAGCGCGATCCAGGCCGCGCGCGGCCAGGTGGGCGGGGAAGTTTGAGACATCAGCAAAACACCTGAAGACCCTCGAGACTCAAGGCAGGATGGCGACTTGATTCAGGCCCGTGGTTTCGGGCAGACCGAACATCAGATTCATATTCTGCACCGCCTGACCCGCAGCCCCCTTGACTAGATTGTCCTGCACCACCAAAACGATGAGCTGATCCCCATTGCCGGGACGCTGCACGGCAATGCGCAGATTGTTGGACGCCCGAACCGAACGGGTTTCGGGCAGGCTGCCGGCCGGCATCACATCGATGAAAGCTTCTCCGGCATAGCGTTCCTCGAACAGGGCCTGGAAGTCGGTTTCGCGCGCTTCGGGCAGAATGCGGGCGTAAATCGTGGAGAACATGCCGCGAATCATGGGCACCAGATGCGGCACGAAAGTAAGGCCGACCTTGCCGCCCGCCAGTTTTTCCAGCTGCTCGGTGATCTCGGGATGATGGCGGTGGCCCGCTACGCCATAGGCCTTGAAGTTATCGCTAGCCTCAGAGAATAAGGAAGCCACCTCGGCCTTGCGGCCCGCCCCCGATACGCCGGATTTGCAATCGGCAATCAGGGCCTGGGTATCGATCAGCTTGCGCTCAAGCAAGGGGGCCAAGCCCAGGATGACCGTGGTGGGATAGCACCCCGGATTGCCAATGACCTGCGCCTGCGCGATGGCGGCGCGGTTGAGCTCCACCAGACCATAGGCCGACTGCTTTGCCAGAATGTCCGGGCAGCCATGGGGCATTTTGTACCAGCGCTCGAAACTAGCTGTGTCTTGCAGGCGAAAATCCGCAGCCAGATCGATCACTCGCGTGCCGGCGGCGGTGAGGGCTTGCGCCTGCGCCATGGCTACACCATGCGGCGTGGCGAAGAAAACCACATCGCAATCGGTCAGGGAGGCTTTTTCCGGGGCGGAGAAAGCCAGCTTCACATGACCGCGCAGATTTGGGTACATCTCCGCGACCGGCAGACCGTCTTCTTTACGCGAAGTGATGGCGGTCAGTTCGACATCCGGATGCTGCGACAGCAGACGCAGCAACTCGACGCCGGTATATCCGGTGCCGCCGACGATGCCAACCTTGATGCGTGAATTCCTTGCTTGGGCCATGAGCTATTTCCTGATTTGGGGCGCGGGGTGTTCTGCCTAAGTGAATTGTATCGCTGGTCGCGCATAGACAACGGCCCGCCCTGCGACAGGACGGGCCGAAAAACAAAAAGACCGCTTGCGCGGCCTTTTTGCATACAGCGATTAACGCTTGCTGAACTGCTTCCGGCGGCGTGCTTTGCGCAGACCGACCTTCTTACGTTCAACTTCACGGGCGTCACGCGTGACAAAGCCCGCTTGCGACAGCGCCGGCTTCAGGGTCGCGTCGTAGTCGATCAGGGCACGCGTGATGCCGTGACGGACTGCACCGGCCTGGCCGGTTTCACCACCGCCGATCACGTTGACTTTGATGTCGAACGATTCGAGGTGGCCAGTCAGAGCCAGGGGCTGGCGCACAACCATGCGGCCGGTTTCGCGAGCGAAAAACTCGTCGACGGGCTTGCCGTTGACGACGATCTTGCCCGTACCCTTCTTGATGAAAACACGAGCCACCGAGGTTTTGCGACGGCCGGTTCCGTAGTTCCAGTTACCGATCATGGCGATTCCTTAGAGATCCAGCGGCTTGGGCTGCTGAGCGGTGTGCGGATGCTCGGCACCAGCGTACACCTTGAGTTTCTTGATCATGGCGTAGCCCAGCGGACCCTTGGGCAGCATGCCCTTGACAGCCTTCTGGATGGCGCGGCCGGGAAAACGCTCTTGCATTTTCTCGAAGTTCGTTTCGCGGATACCGCCCGGGTAGGTGGTGTGACGGAAGTACTTCTTGTCTTGCGACTTCTTACCCGTAACAACGATATCGGCAGCATTGATAATGACGATGTAATCGCCAGTGTCAACGTGCGGCGTGAATTCAGGTTTGTGCTTACCGCGCAGACGGCGTGCGACTTCGCTGGCCACACGACCGAGGACTTTGCCCTTGGCGTCGATCACAAACCAGTCACGCGTGACTTCATGCGGCTTGGCCACAAAGGTCTTCATGATGGTTCCTAACATGTAGAGAGTTGCCCGCCAGAACGCCTGGCTGGGTTCTTTCCCGGCCACCCCATAGGCCCCGTCTAAGCGTTATTAACCGCCCGTACAAGGGTCATGGCAGTGATATTTGACCGTGTTGCCGCCTGCTCGACATGCTCTTCACATGCCTCAAGGCAAAAGCCAAATAAAGGGAAAGCTCACTAGTTTAGCACGGCTGCTCAAATATTGTGCAAGTATCCGCCCGACCCGGCCTCAGGTCCGGCGCACGCCGAGATACTGTTCATAGCTGCTCTCGATGCGGAACCAGGGAAGCACGTCGTCGCGAAAGGCCATATAAGGGTCGTGCACCGCCTTGAACCTGGGGTTCTGCGCACAGAAGGACTGATACATTTGCAACGCCGCATCATAGGCATCATCGAGCACGGAGCGCGGGAAAGGACGCACTTGCGCGCCGCCGGCAATGAGCCGGCGCAAGGCCGCCGGATTCTGGGCGTCATAGCGGGTTAGCACAGCCATATGCGCCGCACGGCTGGCCGACTCGATGGCCGCCTGATAGCGCTTGGGCAATTTACCCCAGGCATCTTCATTCATATACAGGGAGGCCTGAGGCCCCCCTTGCCACCAGCCCGGGTAGTAGTAGTACCAAGCGTGGTGACCAAGATTCTGTTTTTCGTCATCATAGGGGCCGATAAGCGACAAGGCGTCCAACTCCCCTTTTTCCAGCGCGGGCCGCAGATCGGCCGCCGCCAGATCCTGAGGAACCACCCCCAAACGGGCCAGCACATCGCCACCCAGGCCCGACACCTGCATTTTCAGGCCCTTCAGATCGGCAGGGGACTTGATGGCTTTACGATACCAGCCGCCCATCTGCACACCCGTGTTGCCCAGCGGCAAATTCAGGATTTTGTGCGGCTTGAACAGGTCCCGCGTGAGCTTGAGCCCATCGCCGTCAAACATCCACGCATTCATCTGACGGGCGTTCAGGCCGAAAGGCACGGCCGTATCGAAACTGAAAGCGGCCTCTTTGGCTATATAGAAAGCAGAGAAACTATGGCCGCATTCGACCGTTGCAGCGCTGACCGCGTCAAAGACGCCAAGCGCGGGCGCAATCTCCCCCGCTGCTGACTGGCGGATGCGGAATTTACCGCCCGTGGCCTCGCCGACATATTTGCAAAAGACCTCTCCCGCTCCAAACAGAATATCCAGCGCTGGGCCAAAGCTGGACGCCAGCCGCCAATTGATCGCAGGCGCATCCTGAGCAAACACAGGGGCCGCGACCACGGCACCGCCCGCGGCCAGGCCTGCCTGCTTCAAGAACGAACGACGTTGCATGCGATGGCTCCCTTGGCTCAATCAGTCCTGCGTTGGATATTACACGCAGCCACCGCCCCAGATCCCTGCCACCGGCTGAAGCCAATGCATTCAGCCCGCGCCGTCGCCCTCTACGTCATCCACATAAAGAATCAGATCCCAAAGCGAGGGGTCGTGCTGCCGCAAACGCAGGCGCTTGCGGCCTAGACCGACAAAAAAATCCGCGAGTTCGAGAACATCTTGCGGATAATGGTAGGCAGCCACCGCGATACGACACTCGGGTTGGCTCACGTGGCGTGTCGCGCCGCGCAGGACGCTTAACTCCGCCCCCTCAACATCCACTTTCAGAAACGTGATGGGCTCCTGCACCTGCGTATCGAGTGTGACGCAGGGAAGCCGCTCGATATGTGCGGCATTCGCTGCAAGCCAGGCTGGGTCCGTGTTGTCCGACACCAAACGCGACCCATCCCGGCACCCGGGATCGGTGAAAAAAGCCAAGCCCTCCTGATTTCGGTCGCTGACAATCACGCGCAACGGGCGAAACGACGCAAAAAAACGAAGCTGCTTGAGAAGGGCGTAATCAACCGCATTGGGTTCGATAGCCCAGAAACGGGAGCCTTCGACGTCCTGGACCAAGCTGATGAACCTCAACAGCTCGCTGCCTTGCGTGGCGCCCACATCGACATAGTTTTCCCGGGGTTTGGGCACAAAGGAGTCGTCCTCGTTGACCGGATTGAAATACATATGCGAGAAAGGGGTCAGGGTTCGCATCAATGGCTGCCGATCCAGGCTGAAGGTTGCCGCCAGGCGGGCATACATGGTTTCTTGCGAACGCAGGTCCATCGCACTGACCAATTGCAGATAGCGATCCAGATTGGCCCGTATGAACTCGCGCTCTTTCTGCAAAGGCCCATACAAAAAAGGAAGATCGCGCTCGGCCAGATAAGCCAGATAATCGAAGCTCCAGGGCTTGAAGCGGCGCAAGAGTGCGTCTTCTTCTGAAGTACCGCTGAAGGTCAGCAAGCCTATCTTCCCGCCACTGCGCATCTGTTTTTGCAACACATCCGGCAAAGACAGGTACTGCCCTTCGCCGGGCCAGCGCACCTCCCTCAGCCAGGGACAAAAAAACCCTTCTCCAATGAGGCAATAACCCAGAAACCGCGGGTCATCACGATAACGGGGCGACAATAAATGATGATGCGCCCGGGTTGTTATGCTGGCGCCGCCATGCACCAACACATAAAAACCTTCGAGCTGACGAATGAATTGCAGGCGTTCCTCGCCCAGCGCGTACCACTGCGCCCAATCTCTGACCGTCATGACAGCAAGCCCTTGTAACAGCCCTGCCATTCATCACGCAGACGCAATGTGAGCTTCCAGGGCACCCAGCTCAGGGCACCCAGCTCAGGGCACCCAGCTCAGGGCACCCAGCTCAGGGCACCCAGCTCAGGGCACCCAGCTCAGGGCACCCAGCTCAGGGCACCTATCTTGAGAAGGTTAATCGCTGTGCACAGGGCCTGTCTGCCGGCCATCCCCCCGATAATGCGAGGAAACTTCCTTTAAAAACAGGCAGGCCGGCTGCGGATTCAGACGCCCGCGATGGACATTTGCTCGATCAGGATAGAACCGCTGGACTTGGTGCCACGCGACAAGGTGTCCGCCCCGACGGCAACAATCTGGCGGAACATTTCCGCCAGATTGCCCGCGATGGTGATTTCTTCTACGGCATGCTGGATTTCGCCGTTTTCGACCCAATAGCCGAAAGCCCCGCGCGAATAATCGCCAGTCAGGTAGTTGACGCCCTGGCCGATGAGTTCGGTGACCAGCAAGCCGGTACCGAGCTTTTTGAGCATGGCGCGGAAATCATCATCCGGACGGGTCAGGCGCGAGGTCAGGGTCAGGTTATGCGACCCGCCGGCATTGCCGGTCGTGCTCATGCCCAGTTTGCGCGCCGTATACGAGGACAGGAAATATCCCTCCAGGGCGCCGGCCGCAACGACACGGCGGGCTTGGGTGCGCACCCCTTCATCGTCGAAGGGCGAAGAGCCCATGGCGCCGCGCACATGCGGATCTTCCAGCACGTCGATATGGTCGGCAAAGACTGGTTTGCCCAGCGCATCGACCAGGAAACTGGCCTTGCGGTACAGCGCCCCCCCACTGGCGGCCTGGGTGAAAGCGCCCAGCAGCCCCAAGGCCAAGGGCGCTTCAAAAAGCACCGGCGCCTTGGTCGTGCGCAGACGACGCGCCGACAAACGCGACAAGGTGCGTTGCGCAGCATAGCGGCCGACCGCCTCCGGGGAGGCCAGCAAGGCAGGATCGCGCTCGGAGGTGTACCAATAATCCCGCTGCATACGCTCGCCCCGGCCGGCGATGGGCGCGACCGACAGGCTGTGGCGGCTATAGGCATAACCGCCCAGAAAGCCGCGGGTGTTGCCCATGACAAACTGGCCTTCGTAGGTGTTGACGCCCGCGCCATCGGTATTGGTGATGCGGCTGTCAACGTCTCGGGCAGCGCGTTCGCCGCGCAGCGCCAGCTCGGCGGCGGCCTCTGTGCCGATGGCCCAGGGATGATGCAGATCCAGATCCGGGTGCTCGGTAGCCAACATCTCGACATCGGGCAGGCCGGCCGCCGTGTCAGCGGCCGTATGGCGGGCAATATGCCAAGCCGCCTCGACAGTCTGCCGCAGCGCCGCCTCGGAAAAATCCGACGTAGACGCCGACCCCCGACTTTGGCCGGCGTAGACCGTCAAGTCCAGTGAGCGGTCGCGCGTCTGTTCGACCGTCTCGATATCGTTTTTGCGCACAGACACCGACAGCCCCAGGCTTTCCGAGACTTCAGCGACTGCGTCGCTCGCGCCGACCTGGCGGGCATAAGCCAGCACCTGTTCAACGAGTTCGGAAAAGCGCGCGTGATTGGCGGCGATCGGCAGGGAGGAGGAAGAAGTGACCATTGCTGTCCAATTTGCAGAGACGGTTATCATAGCCAAGTCCGTCTTTTAGCAGTGTCCCATGAGCATTCCCGATACCGAAATTCCCGTCGACGACGACGGCTACGATGAAAATGGCTACGACCGGCCCAGCAAGTCCCAGGTCAAGCGCGAGATGCACGCGCTGCTGGATCTGGGAAAGCAACTGATCGAGCTATCCCCCGAGCGGCTGCGCCAGTTGCCGCTCGAAGAGCGGCTTTACGAAGCGATCCGCACCGCTCAGCGCACCACCGGCCGCGAAGGCCGGCGCCGCCAGATCCACTTTGTGGGCAAACTGATGCGCGCCGCCCCCGCTGATGACATCCGCCGTCAATTGGATGTCTGGGAAAACGGCTCGCGCGAGGAAACTGCCGCCATGCACCGTCTGGAGGGGCTGCGCGAACGGCTGATCGCGGACGACGAGGCCTTGACCGAACTGCTGTCGCGCTATCCTGGCGCGGATGTGCAGCATCTGCGGGCCGTGATTCGCGCCGCCCGCAAGGAAGCGCAGCAAAACGCCGCCCTGTTGCAGGGCCAGGAGCCTCAGCGCAAACAATACCGGGCCCTGTTTCAGGCGCTCAAATCTCTCACTCAATGAGCGCCCCATGAGTCAAGACCTGTTGGAATGCATTGAAGTCGATACGGGCGCCAATCCGGCTCATACCGTGATCTGGATGCATGGGCTGGGCGCCGATGGCAATGATTTCCTGCCCATCGTGCCGGAATTGCGCTTACAGACGCCGGTGCGCTTTATTTTCCCGAACGCCCCGGTCGCGCCGGTCACGATCAATGGCGGCATGGCCATGCGTTCCTGGTATGACATCCTGGTCATGGACTTGGTGCGCCAGGAAGACGCCCAGGGCATTCGCGCCTCGGAAGCAGCGATTCGGCAATTGATTGCTCGTGAAAACGCGCGCGGCATCCCGACCTCCCGTATCGTATTGGCCGGTTTTTCTCAGGGCTGCGCGATGGTGCTGCATATCAGCCTACGCCTGCCCGAACGGCTGGCCGGGGTCGTCGGGCTTTCTGGCTATTTGCCCCTTATCGATAGCGCAGAGGCAGAACGCCTGCCTGCCAATGCCGAAACGCCGATTTTCCTGGCGCACGGCCTGCACGATCCGGTCGTGGCGCTGCCCCGCGCCGAGGCGAGCCGAGACAAGCTGCAAAGCCTCGGTTACCCGGTGCAATGGCGCACCTACCCCATGCCGCATTCCGTCTGCATGGAAGAGGTGGAGGACATCGGCGCATTCCTGCGCGACGTCCTGCGCTAACCCCTTAGTCGGGCGGGCGAGACGCCGCCTTGATCTCGGCATCCGGGTCCGGGCGCAGCGTCAGCCAGACGCGGCGCATCGAGGGGTCATCGGTGTCACGATCATTCGTGAAACCCAGCCGGGTCATGAGCGTAAGCATGGGCCGGTTGGTCGATAGCACCAGGCCATCGATATATTCCAGCCCCTGCGCGCGCGCGGCCTTGATGAGGGCGGTCATCAACTGACCGCCCAGTTTTCTGCGCTGCCAGTCGTCGGCGATCACCAGCGCATACTCGGCGCCCCGCCCATCTGGATTGCGCAAATAATGGGCAAAACCGATGATGACCTCGTGCGGATGCCCCCGGTTGGCCGGGTTGGGCACTTGCGTCGCCGCCACCAGCGCGAGTTCGCGGTGGTAATCGACCTGGGTGTAGCGCGCCACCATGCGGGGCGTCAGTTCGCGCATCATGGACACGAATCGCATATAACGCGAGCGTTCCGACAGACCGCGAATGAAGGCTTGCAGCGGTTCGCCGTCTTCGGGCCGTATGGGCCGGATCACCCAGGGCGTGCCATCCTCGAAACTGCACATCTGCACCAGTTGCGATGGATAGGGATGGATGGCCATATGGGTATAGCCCGTGATCTGCGGCGCCGGACAGGCCGGCGCCTCAGTGAGTGTCATGCGCAGGCCGCCGGCCCGTAACTGCGTT
Organism: Bordetella avium; assembly: GCF_034424645.1. Classification (NCBI taxonomy): domain Bacteria; kingdom Pseudomonadati; phylum Pseudomonadota; class Betaproteobacteria; order Burkholderiales; family Alcaligenaceae; genus Bordetella; species Bordetella avium. The sequence continues at coordinate 473,107 of NZ_CP139969.1, read as the reverse complement.
TCTCCGGCGTAAAGCGGATCTATGTCCAAGGACTGGATATCCGGCAGCTCTGAGACCAGCTCGGAAACCTGCACCAAGGCATGCTGCAAGGCCTCGGTGGCGGCATTGCTGACCTGGGCGGCCAGCACCCGGCGCCAGATCCGGCTGCGCTCGATGAGCTTGCGCGCCAGAAAATTATTCAGCGGCGGCAGATCCATGCCGCGCTCGGCAACAGAGAGGAGCGCATCGGAACCGCCGGCGCCAAAACGGATGACGGGACCGAAGCGGCTGTCGGTGCGCACCCGGATCGCCATCGGCCGGGACTCGGGCTCGCCTGAACCCAGGTCCAGCGGGCTGTCGCGCAGCGGCACACGGAAAGCCTTCAGCAGCACACGGCACTCAGACTCTGTGAGTTCACGCCGCCCCTGCTCGCGCAGCTGAGCGAGCAGGGCGCGTGCCGTCGCCATATCGGGCGGCCCGCCCGGCGCCTCCGGAGGCTGTGTCTGCAACAGCAATTGCTGGTTGTAATAATGTGTCGCCAGGACGCCAAAGGCGTCGGCGGCGGACTCTGGGGTGCGAAACGCCGGGGTGCCGGCATCGTCGAGCATGCGCCGCAAAGGCCGCATGCCGGCATCCCCCATGAAACAGCTCACGACAGGCTTTCTTGCCTTGGGTGCCAACTGGGCCAACTGCCGGGCCACGGCGGGCATGTCGGCCAGCGCATCAGGCGCCAACAGCACCAGTACACCGTCCACGCCCGCGTCATCGATCAGGCAGTCCAGCAATTGCTGCAGGAGTTCGGGTGTCAGCGGGGTATAGGTGATGACCGGATTCCGCGTTTGCGCGTCGGGCTCCAGCAGCGCAGCCAGGGCGCGCTGCGTAGCGGGCGACAAATCGGCCTTGAGCACGGCGGCGTCTGGGCCGATGAGATCCAGCGCCAATTGCGGCGGCCCGCTGCCATTGGAGAGCAGCGCCACGCGGCGCCCACGCGGACGCCGCGCATAGCCCAACACCTTGACCGCCGAGAAGAGTTGCACGAAATAACGTACTCGCACCGCGCCTGCACGGCGCAGCGCAGCATCGAACACCGCGTCGGCGGGCCCCTCTTCGCCGCGCCCGGCCTTGAGCACGATGACGGGCTTGACGCTGGCCGCCGCCCGCAGGGCGCTCATGAAGTCGCGCGCCGGACCCATATCTTCAAGATAGAGGACGACGCTATCGGTGCGTGGATCGCTAGCCAGATAGTCCAGCACCTCGGACATGCCCAACACGGCCTCGTCGCCCAGCGACACCGCCAGGGAAAAACCGATATGCACGTCTTCTGCCCAATCCATGACGGCCGCCATGATGGAGCGCGATTGCGCGACCAGAGCCACGCGCCCGGCGCGGGCCAGTGTCGGGTGCTGGCTAAGATTCAGGCCGGCATGCGGGCGCTGCGCGCCGAAGGCACGCGGACCCAGCAACTGGCAGTGATGGGCGCGCGCCCATTCCTCGCACAGCGCCAGCGTGCCCCGCGGATAGGGATCGGGCAGCTCGTGAGGCAGCAAAATGAGCGCACGGGGCGCCAGCCTCTCGAGCCTTCTGAGCGTTTCGGGCAGCACGGCTGGCGACACACAGACCAGGGCTAGATCGACCCGCTCGCCTTCTTCGAGGCCATTGCAGCGTTCGGGAAGCTCGGGGGCCTCGCCCGGCGGGCTGTCCACCAGCGTTGCCCGGGCGCGCAAAGGCCCCGGCAACACCGAAGTCGCCGGAAGCGTGCGGTCGGCCACGATCAGGAGAGAACGGGGCTCGAAAAGTGGCGCAAGCACATGTCGCAGCATCGCGGATTCGCACTCATCTAAAATGGCGTCATCGTAACAATACAACCTGCCCACCATCCACGGTGAACCGCGCGTGTAACGCGCCATTTTTCATGGAGGGCCGCCGCGCGGCGCCAACATCGGCCTATGACTTCCCCCAAACCCATCCGTACCCGCTTCGCTCCTTCGCCCACCGGCTTTCTGCACCTGGGCGGCGCACGCACTGCCCTGTTTTCCTGGGCTTTCGCCCGCCATCACAAAGGCGTGTTCGTGTTGCGCATCGAGGATACCGATGTGGAACGCTCGACGGATGCGGCCGTCCAGGCCATCCTAGACAGCATGGACTGGCTAGGCATGCAGCCCGACGAAGGCCCTTTCTATCAAATGAAGCGCCTGGACCGCTACAGCGAAGTGCTGCAAAGCATGCTGGCCGCCGGCACGGCTTACCATTGCTATAGCAGCCCCGAGGAAGTCGAAGCCATGCGGGAAGCCGCCCGCGCTCGCGGCGACAAACCGCGCTACGACGGCACTTGGCGCCCGGAGCCGGGCAAAACGCTGCCCGCCATTCCGGAAGGCCGCAAGCCCGTGATCCGCTTTAAAAATCCGCAAGATGGCGTCACGGCCTGGGACGACATGGTCAAAGGCCCGGTAAGCTTTGACAACAATGAGCTTGATGATTTGATCATTGCGCGCCCGGACGGCACCCCGACTTATAACTTCTGCGTGGTCGTCGACGATTGGGATATGGGCATGACCCACGTGATCCGCGGCGATGACCACGTCAACAATACGCCGCGCCAGATCAACATCCTGAAGGCCCTGGGCGCCGATGTGCCGCAATATGGCCATGTCCCCATGATCCTCGGCCCGGATGGCCAGAAGCTGTCCAAGCGCCACGGCGCGGTCAATGTCATGGAGTACGACGATCAGGGTTATCTGCCCGAAGCGATGGTCAACTATCTGGCCCGCCTGGGCTGGAGCCACGGCGATGCGGAGCTGTTCAGCCGCGAAGAGTTCGTGCGGTGGTTTGACACCCATCATCTGTCGAAATCGCCTTCGCAGTGGGACCCCAAGAAACTGAATTGGGTCAATGCCCACTACATCAAAGCGATGGACAATGCCGAGCTGGCGCAACGCGTGGCGCCGCGCATCGCCAAGCGCGGCGGAGACGCCAGCCGTGCCGATCTGGCCGATATCATGGGCCTGTTCAAGGATCGCGCCGAAACGCTGGAGCAACTGGCCGATGACGCCATGCTGTTCTGCGCCCCGTTCCAAGCTGCGCCGCAAGAACTCGCTACTCAGCACCTGACCCCGGCCGCCCGCGAAGCCCTGGCAGGTTTTGCCGCCGCCGCCGCTGGCACCGAATGGACGCGTGAAGCCATTTCGGCCCTGATCAAGGCCCAGCTGGCCGAGCGTGGTCTGAAGATGCCCCAGTTGGCGATTCCGCTGCGCGTGGCCGTGACCGGACGCGCCCAAACGCCAGCCGTAGACGCCGTGCTGGTGCTGCTGGGCAAGGATGTCGTGCTGGAACGCCTAAAAGCCTTGCTGTAGACCCGCGCCTTAGACCTGGGCACGCCGCCTGAGGGCCTGGCCGAAAGCCAGGCCCAACAGCGGCAGACCCAGGGCAGTCGCGGCAAACAGCGTCTGCGCGCCCAACTCATCGATCGTGACACCGGCCAAGGCTACCCCCACCGCCTGCCCCATGAACAGGCAGGAAGCGAACCAGGCAACAGCGGTGCCGCGCGCCTCGGGCACCATCTGGGTGGCATTGGTTTGCAAGGTGGCATGCAAGAGGTAATAGCCAAAGCCCGCCATCATGCTGGCCAGCACGCTCCAACCCCAGGCCGGACCCAGCAGATACAGCAGAAAAGCCAGACAGAGCACCAGGCCACCGGCCATGACCAGCCCGCGCTCGCCCATGCGTCGCAACACTGCAGCCGCCACGAAGGTATAGGCGATGCCGCCCACGGCATACAGCGCGACCAGCGCGCCCGCCATCGTCAGCGACAGGTCAAAACGGGTATGCAGATAGGCCGGCACAAAGGCCAGAGCGCCAAACACCAGCAAACCCTCCACAAAAACGGTTGCCAGCACCACACGCGCCCAAGGGGTGCTCCAGACACGCCGCGCCTGCGCCACGAAACCCTGGTTAACGCTGCGCACCGCCCCTCCCAGGCCCAGCGCAGTTTGCCGGCGAACCTCAGCCCAAAGCAGCAGGCCCACGATCACATAGCCCAGCACCAGCACCATGAAAGCCGAACGCCAGCCTATGGTGTCCGCAAAGATGCCGCCCGCTAGGCTACCGGCTGCCATGCCGAGGATAGTTCCCGTCAAAAAGCGCGCCAGCGTGGCCTGACGCCGCTCATAGGGCACGTTATCGCCGATCCAGGCCATGGACAGCGGCACGATGCCGGCGCCCGCCGCGCCAGACAAGATCCGGCAAAGCACCAGCATATCCAGTGTGCCTGCCAGCGCCGCGCCAGCACTGCCCAAGGCGCAGGCAAAGGTCGCCAGGCAGACAACCCGGTACTTACCGTAGCGATCGCCCAGCGGCCCGAAAAACATCTGTAGAAAACCGTAGGCCACAGCGAAAGCGGTCACGGCGTGCGCGGCCTGTCCGGTCGTGGTCGAGAACTCCCCGGCCAACTGGGGCAACATGGGATCGCAGATACGAAAAGCGCTGGCGCTGACAAAGGCGGCCAGCGCCAGAAGGACGATGGCTCGCCCCTCAGAATAAGCGGCGGACATGGCGAGGAAATTCAGACGAAGTCCGAAACCTTACTCCAAGCCCGCCTTACTCTCAATTCGGCATGCGATAGCCGGCAGACATCCGGCGCGCCGTGATGGTCTGACCGTCAGGCTTGAGTTCGCGCAAGACCAGGCGGGCGCGGTCCACGCTTTGCACCTTATAGCGGGTTTTATAGATAGGGTCATCGGCATCGACCGGCTCACCGGCAGACTTGGTGGTCTGCAAGGTGTACACGCCATTCTCTACGCTCCAGCAGCCGCTTTCGCGCAAGGCCGGGCGAACACGCTTACCTACTTTAAGCTGGGTTTCGTAGGTCATGGTGCCATCGGCCGACAGTACGGTCAGGGTGTGCAGATCACCGGCAAAACCGCGCGGACGCGACACGGAATACCAGGTGGCCACCATGGGATTGTCCGCCGCGACGGGAGTGCACACCACTTTTTTGGGTTCAACAGGCACAGCCGAAGCCTCGACGGTCGGCGCTTTTTTGCCAGCGCAACCGGCGAGCAGGGCCCCCAAAATCAAGCCGCCACAAGCGGCTCGCGTCAGCGACATCAATGCATACAACATGGCTTCCTCGGAGCTCTCTCAGCGCAATCTGCCGCTCATGGTTTTCATACATGCTTGCGGCTGCACGCACTCTAAAGAGGGGCCTCGCACAATGCAACGCGCGCATGAGGCCTAGTGCATTTGCGCAACACTCAGAAGCCGCCCCGCCTGACAGGCAACTGAGCGGCGATCACAGCGGCAGGCGCACATCATGCTTGATTTCGCGCAATGCCACGATGCTGCGCGTCTGGCGGATGCCCGGCAGGTTGAAGAGAAAACGATGCAAAAAGCGGTCGTAGGCCTCAGGGCTTTCGACCAAGATCTTGAGCAGGAAATCCGAGTCGCCGCTCACGGAATAGCACTCCAAGACTTCGGGCGCATCACGCACGGAACGCTCAAAATTGGCAACGGTTTCGGCCGAATGACGCTCCAGGCTGATCTGCGCAAACATGCAACCGCCCAGGCCCACTTTGCCCCGATCGACCTGGGCGCTGTAGCCCTGAATCACCCCGTCAGCCTCCAGCGCCTTGACCCGCCGCCACACTGGCGCGGGCGACAAACCCACTTTCTCGGACAACTGCTGAGCCGAGGCGCGGCCGTCTTCTTGCAGGGCCCGCAAGATGGCGAAATCAGTTTTATCCATTTTTCCCTGCGTTTTCTTATTAAAACGAAATGTTCATTTCAAATTATAGGGAATACACGAGCAAATAACGCAATAAACCAATATGCCCTCGCTCCTATCATGGTCGAAACAAAGGAGCACTCATGGACGGCACTCCCGTGGTCGATCCCCATCTCGATCTCGACTATCAACTTGGAGACAACCTGACCCGCACTCAGGGTCGGATTTTCCTGACCGGCACGCAAGCCCTGGTTCGCCTCGTACTCGCACAACGGCGGGCAGACCGCGATCGCGGTCTGAACACCGCTGGCTTCATTTCGGGCTATCGCGGCTCGCCGCTGGGCGGGGTAGACATGGCGATGTGGAAAGCGCAAAAAGCGCTGGACGCTCACCAGATCACCTTTCTGCCGGGCATCAACGAAGACCTGGCCGCCACTGCCGTCATGGGCACGCAGCAAGTCGGCGCCCGCGCCGACCGCAAGGTGGATGGGGTGTTCGCCATGTGGTACGGCAAAGGCCCCGGCGTGGACCGGGCGGGCGATGCCCTGCACCACGGGCACGCGGCTGGCGCGTCGCGCCAGGGCGGTGTGCTGATGGTGGTAGGGGATGATCACACCGCCGTGTCCTCGTCCATCCCGCACTCCAGCGAGGCCTCCCTGGCCGGCTGGCATGTGCCCATCGTGCACCCGGCCTCCATCGACGAATACGAAACCTTCGCCCTCTGGGGCTGGGCGCTATCGCGTTACAGCGGGGCATGGGTTGCTTTCAAGGTCACCTCCGAATCGGTCGAGACCGGCCAATCCTTCGAGGCCGCGCCACCCGTTCACTTCGACATGCCCGAGGACGGCGAGGCCGCCGAACGCGAATACAACGCGCGCGACTTTCTATCTCTTGCCATCGAAGCACGCATGGCTCGCCGCCTGCGCGCCGTCGCGGCCTTCGCCGAGCGGCACAGCATAGACAAGCTGATCTCGCCTGCACCGCAAGCCACCGTCGGGATCGTCACCGTCGGCAAGGCCCACCTCGACGTCATCGACACCCTGACGCGGCTGGGTGTGGACACCGCACAGGTACGTCTCTATAAGCCCGGTCTGGTATGGCCGCTTGAACGCGAGCGCCTGCTCAACTTCGCCAGGGGCCTGCGCCACATCCTAGTCATCGAGGAAAAAGACGGTATTGTCGAGGCGCAGATCAAGGACCTGCTCTATAACCAGCCAGACCGCCCATCTGTCTGCGGTAAACGCGGCTTGGATGGTGAAGCCCTGATTCCCACCGCCGGCCAATTGCGGCCGTCGCTGTTGGCCGCGCCGCTATCCGGCTGGCTGCAACGCACGGCCGGTCTGGCGCTGGGCATCAATACGGGCGGCTTCGCCTGTCCCCAGGCGCTGTCCAACGAGGCCGACGGCATGCGCCGTCGGCCCTATTTCTGCTCTGGCTGTCCGCACAACACCTCGACCAAGGTGCCGGAAGGCAGCCAGGCGCGCTCCGGCGTGGGCTGTCATTACATGGCGGCCTGGATGGACCGCGACACCGGCGGCCTGACGCAGATGGGCGGCGAAGGCGTGGACTGGATCGGCGTGTCACCCTATATCGAATCGCCGCATGTCTTCCAGAACATGGGCGAAGGCACTTACTACCATTCGGGCTATCTGGCGATCCGGCAGGCGGTGGCGGCTCGCGCCAACATCACCTACAAAATTCTGTTCAATGACGCGGTCGCCATGACGGGCGGCCAGCCGGTAGACGGCCCGATTTCCGTACCGCAGATCTGCCAGCAATTGCGCGGCGAGAACGTGGCCCGCATCGTCGTCACCTCGGACGAGCCAGAGAAATACCGTGGCATCGACCTGGGGCCTGGCATCCTCGTGCATCACCGGCGCGAGCTCGACGCCTTGCAGCGCGAACTGCGCGCCACGCCCGGGGTCACGGTGCTCATTCATGACCAGACCTGCGCGGCCGAAAAACGCCGCCGCCGCAAGAAAAAGACGTTTCCTGATCCTGCGCGACGCATGGTCATCAACAGTGCGGTATGCGAAGGCTGCGGCGACTGCGGCAAGCAATCCAATTGCCTGTCCATCGTGCCGCTGGAGACTCCCTATGGCCGCAAGCGGGCCGTCGATCAGTCCAGTTGCAACAAAGACTTCTCCTGCGCCGAAGGCTTTTGCCCCAGCTTCGTGTCTGTCGAAGGCGGACAGCCGCGCAAACGCCGGGTGGCCGGACAGACCGATTGGCAGGCACGGCTGGCCTTACTGCCATTGCCGGCCATTGCCGAGGTGCATGTCCCCTACCGTTTGCTGGTCGCAGGCATGGGCGGCACAGGCGTGATCACCATCGGCGCGCTCGTGTCGATGGCAGCCCATCTGCAAGGCTTGTCGGCCTCGGTGCTGGACCTCACCGGCCTGGCGCAGAAAGGAGGTACGGTCATCAGCCATATCCGCCTGGCGCCCGCAACCACGCCAGCGGGCCCCGCCCGGCTGGATTGGCAACAAGCCGACGCCGCCATCCTGTGCGACCCGGTTGCGGCCGTCTCGCCCGACGCGCTGGGTGCATTACGCCATGGCCATAGTCGCGTGACCGTCAACAGCTATGTCGCGCCGGTATCGGATTTCACGCGGCAGCCCGATGTGCCGATGCGCGGCGAGGCGCTGCTGGAAAAAATCCGCCACGCCGCCGGTGCCGAACAGACCGCAGCGATGGATGCGCATGGAGCCGCCCTCACCCTGTTCGGCGATAGCATCCTGTCCAACATCTTTCTGCTGGGCTATGCCTGGCAGCGGGGCGACGTGCCGCTCTCGTTAGCGGCGCTGACTCGCGCCATCGAGCTCAACGGCGTTGCCGTGGCCAGCAATCAGGCGGCTTTTGACGCCGGGCGACTGGCCGCGCATGAGCCGCAGGCCCTGGCTTTCGCACTCAAACCCGCCGCTCAGATGATTGCACTGCACCGCCCAGAACGCCTGGAAGAGGCCGTGGCGCGCCGTGTCGCCGACCTGACCGCCTATCAGAACGCGGCTTATGCCGAACGTTACCGCGCCTTGGTCGAACGCGTGGCCAAGCGCGAGCGCGAACTCAATCCAAACGCCCCGCCTCGCCTTGCCATTGCCGTAGCGCGCGGTCTGTTCAAATTCATGGCCTACAAAGACGAGTACGAAGTCGCCCGTCTTTATACCGACGGCACCTTCGCCGCTCAGCTAGCCGAGCAGTTCGAGGGCGAATTCAGCTTGCGCTTTCACATGGCGCCGCCCTTGCTGGCACGCAAAGACCCGGCGACCGGCGCGCCGCGCAAGATGGCCCTCGGCCCTCGCACCCTGACGACGCTGCGCTGGCTGGCCCGCTTCAAGAGTCTGCGCGGCAGTTGGGCCGATCCGTTTGGCCACACCACCGAGCGGCGCATGGAGCGCGGCCTCATCGCCGAGTATGAAAAGCTGGTCGAACGCTTGCTGTCCGGGCTGACGCTGGACAAGATCGGCGCTGCGGCTACAATCGCTGCCCTTGCTGAAAATGTGCGCGGCTATGGTCATGTCAAAGCGGCCAGCGTCGAACGTTTTCGCAAGGAAAGAGACCATCTGCTGGAGAGCTACGAGCAGCCTGGCTTTGCGCCGACCGAGGTCCGGAGAAGCGCTTAAAACTTAAGGCTGAGCGATCACTTCTGCGGGCGCGCCTTGATCGGTGCGCCCGCCGCATTTGGTAACAACTAAATTGGAACTTCTCGTCAGGTCAGCCTTGTCCGCCTGAACAAGGATCACTAGAATTAGTGCCTGGCGATGGGTGGTACACTATATATTGTGTTTATTTTGACCGACTGCTTACCCGTCGGCCGCTCTCCTAGGACATTTACGTCCTAGCATTTCCTTCCCCTCGCACCGAATTTTTTGTTCCGACATGGCTCGGCCATGTCCCGTTTCCGCTATTCGCACAGGAGCTTCCATGCAGACGACGATCGCCTCTGTGACTCGGTCCACGGCCGTGCCGCCCGAATCCAACGAAGGCCAGGCCAGCATCAGTCATGCCGGCCAATGGGCCAGCTACAACCTCATCCGCCGTAATGGCTCCGTGGTCGGCTTTGAGCCGGGCAAAATCGCCATCGCCATGACCAAGGCCTTTCTGGCGGTCAACGGCGGCCAAGGCGCCGCCTCGGCCCGCGTGCGCGAGCTGGTCGGACAACTGACCGAACAAGTCGTGAACGCACTGGTGCGCAACCGTCCCAGCGGCGGCACCTTCCATATCGAAGACGTGCAAGACCAGGTCGAGCTGTCGCTGATGCGCTCCGGCCAGCACGACGTCGCCCGCGCCTACGTGCTCTATCGCGAGCGCCGTGCTCAAGAGCGCGCCGCTGCCGCCGAGGTGCAGGACAAGGCTGCTGTGCCGGCCGAACCCACCCTCAACGTCAACGACAACGGTGTGCGCCGTCCGCTGGACATGGCCCAGCTGCGCGCCACCATCGAAGCCGCTGGCGTCGGCCTGACCGAATTCATCGACACCGAAACCATCCTGAAGGAAACGGTCAAGAATCTGTACGATGGCGTTCCTGTCGATGAGGTGTTCAAGTCGGCCATTCTGGCGGCCCGTGCGCTGGTCGAAAAAGACCCCGCCTACAGTCAGGTAACCGCCCGTCTGCTGCTGCACACAATCCGCAAGGAAGTGCTGGGCGAAGAGGTCTCGCAAGCCAGCATGGCCGAGCGCTACGCCACCTACTTCCCCACTTTCATTCAGCGCGGTATCGAAGCCGGCCTGCTGGATGCCAAGCTGGCCGAATTCGACCTGGAACGCATCGCCCGCGCACTCAACGCCAACCGCGATCTGCAGTTCGGCTACCTCGGTCTGCAAACCCTCTACGACCGCTACTTCCTGCACGTGCGCGGCACGCGCATCGAACTGCCGCAGGTATTTTTCATGCGCGTGGCCATGGGCCTGGCGCTGCGTGAGTCGGACCGCGAAGCGCGCGCCATCGAGTTCTACGAGATTCTGTCCTCGTTCGACTTCATGAGCTCGACGCCGACGCTGTTCAACTCCGGCACCCTGCACTCGCAACTGTCGTCGTGCTACCTGACCACCGTTTCCGACGATCTGGAAGGCATCTACGACGCCATCAAGGAAAACGCCTTGCTGGCCAAGTACGCCGGCGGTCTGGGCAATGACTGGACCCCGGTGCGCGCGCTGCGCAGCCACATCAAGGGCACCAATGGTGAAAGCCAGGGTGTGGTTCCCTTCCTGAAGGTCGTCAACGACACGGCCGTCGCGGTCAACCAGGGCGGCAAGCGCAAGGGCGCTGTCTGCACCTATCTCGAAACATGGCACCTGGATATCGAAGAGTTCCTGGAGCTGCGCAAGAACACGGGCGACGAGCGCCGCCGCACGCACGACATGAACACGGCGAACTGGATTCCCGACCTGTTCATGAAACGGGTCGTCGAAAACGGCGACTGGACGCTGTTCTCGCCCTCCGACTGCCCGGACCTGCACGACAAGTACGGCCGCGCCTTCGAACAGGCTTACCTCGGCTACGAAGCAAAGGCCGCCAGCGGCGAGCTGAAGCTGTTCAAGAAAATGCCGGCCATCTCGCTGTGGCGCAAGATGCTGTCGATGCTGTTCGAAACCGGCCATCCCTGGATCACCTTCAAAGATCCTTGCAACATCCGTTCGCCGCAGCAACACATCGGCGTGGTGCACAGCTCCAACCTCTGCACCGAAATCACGCTCAACACCAACGAGTCAGAGATTGCCGTGTGCAACCTGGGCTCGGTGAACCTTGTCGCTCACATGAAGCCGAGCGCCAACGGCGGCTACGAACTCGACCACGACAAGATCAAGCGCACCGTCGGCATCGCCATGCGCATGCTCGACAACGTGATCGACATCAACTACTACGCCGTCGAGAAGGCTCGCAATTCCAATCTGCGTCATCGCCCGGTGGGCTTGGGCATCATGGGCTTCCAGGATTGCCTGCACATGATGCGCGTGCCTTACGCTTCGCAAGCCGCGATCGAATTCGCCGACCGCTCGATGGAAGCCGTGTGCTATCAGGCCTATTGGGCTTCGAGCACGCTGGCTGAAGAACGCGGCCGCTATCCCTCGTACGAAGGCTCGCTGTGGTCGCGCGGCATCTTGCCGCAAGACTCCATCGCGATGCTGCGCGATGAGCGCGGTGGCAATGTAGACGTTGATGAGTCGAGCTCGCTCGATTGGGATACGTTGCGCGCGCGCATCAAAGCGCATGGCATGCGTAACTCGAACTGCGTCGCCATTGCCCCAACCGCTACGATTTCCAATATCATTGGCGTATCTGCGTGCATCGAGCCCACCTTCCAGAACTTGTACGTCAAATCGAATCTTTCCGGCGAGTTCACGGTCGTAAACGATTATCTCGTTCGTGATCTGAAGAAACTCGGTCTGTGGGACGAAGTCATGGTCGCTGACCTCAAGTACTTCGACGGCAGTCTGTCCCGCATCGATCGCGTTCCGACTGAACTGCGCGAACTTTATGCCACGGCGTTCGAAGTCGAACCGAGCTGGCTGGTAGAGTGCGCGGCGCGCCGCCAGAAATGGATCGATCAGGCACAGTCCTTGAACATCTACATGGCAGGCGCTTCGGGTAAAAAGCTCGATGACACCTACAAACTCGCATGGCAGCGCGGCCTGAAAACCACCTACTACCTGCGCACCATGGGCGCCACCAGCGCCGAGAAATCCACGGGCCGCGGCGGCGAACTGAACGCCGTCAGTGCCGGCAACCACAGCGCCTCCGCAGCACCTGTTTTGCCCGAACCCGAAGTTGTCGGGGCAGCTTGCACGATGCGGCCGGGAGATCCCGGTTTCGAAGAGTGCGAAGCCTGCCAGTAACGATATTCGGAGAATTCGATCATGCTTAATTGGGAAGACGACAACCTCGCCAAACAAACCTCGCCCGCGCCGACGGGCGCGGGTGGCGCTGCGCCCGAGCCGGTGCGCGCCGCCACCGGCGTGTTTGGCGACTCGGCCATGCCCACCCCGGCCGCGCCGCAATCTGCGGCCGACCTGGGCAACACCGCACAACGCGTCAAAGTTGCAGACAAGCGCATCATCAATGGTCAAACGGACGTCAACCAGCTTGTGCCGTTCAAGTACAAGTGGGCCTGGGAAAAATACCTGGCCACTTGCGCCAACCACTGGATGCCGCAAGAGATCAACATGTCTCGCGACATCGCGCTTTGGAAAAACCCCAACGGCTTGACTGAAGACGAGCGCCGCATCGTCAAGCGCAACCTGGGCTTTTTCGTGACGGCCGACTCACTGGCCGCCAATAACATCGTGCTGGGCACCTATCGCCACATCACGGCGCCCGAGTGCCGCCAGTTCCTGCTGCGCCAGGCTTTCGAAGAAGCCATCCATACCCACGCTTATCAATACATCGTTGAAAGCCTGGATCTGGACGAATCGGAAATCTTCAACGCGTATAACGAGGTTCCCTCGATCCGCGCCAAGGATGAATTTCTGATTCCGTTCATCGACGCCATCGCCGATCCGAATTTCAAGACGGGCACCCCGGAAGCCGACCAGACGCTTCTAAAGTCCCTGATCGTGTTCGCATGCCTGATGGAAGGTCTGTTCTTCTACGTTGGCTTCACGCAGATTCTGGCGTTGGGCCGGCAGAACAAAATGACCGGCGCCGCCGAGCAATACATGTACATCCTTCGCGATGAATCCATGCATTGCAACTTCGGCATCGACCTGATCAACACCATCAAGCTCGAGAACCCCCACCTGTGGACGCCCGAGTTCCGCGAAGAAATTCGCGAGCTCTTCCGCAAAGCAGTGGAACTCGAATACGCTTACGCTGAGGACACCATGCCGCGCGGTGTGTTGGGCCTGAATGCGCCGATGTTCAAATCGTACCTGCGCTTCATCGCCAACCGCCGTTGCCAGCAGATCGGCATCGAGCCTCTGTATCCACAGGAAGAGAACCCCTTCCCGTGGATGGCGGAAATGATCGACCTGAAAAAGGAACGCAACTTTTTTGAAACTCGTGTGATCGAATACCAAACCGGTGGCACACTGAGCTGGGAATGACAGCCTGGGCCATCAATGGCCCACCAGGTTCCGCTCCCGGTTGTGGTGTATTCGGTACACGTAGAACGTAACGGTAGGCTGCCGGTTCGCTGGCGCCTACCGATGCCATTTGAAATGGCTCGCGCCCCATCATTGACGGGGGCCATATCAAATGGCTGTGCTGAATTCATTAGCGCAAGCCGCGAGACTGTCACCTGCGAGGGACAGTGGCATGCGCCGATGAATAGCCCGGGTGCGGTTCGCCGTTGGCGTGCCGTGACACGGGTTTAAGTTCTGGGACCCCTGAACCTAAGGAGCATGACCATGGCAACTGCCAAGAAAGCCGCCAAGCCGGCGGTGAAGAAACCCGCCGCCACCAAGGCTGTGGCGAAGAAGGCCGCGCCGGCCAAAAAAGCCACTGCGGTCAAGAAAGTCGCTGTAAAGAAGGCTGTCGCTGCTAAGAAGCCCGCCGTGGCCAAAAAGGCTGTCGCCGCCAAGAAGCCCGCTGTGGCCAAGAAGGCTGTCGCTGCCAAGAAGCCCGCCGTGGCCAAAAAGGCTGTCGCCGCCAAGAAGCCCGCCGTGGCCAAAAAGGCTGTCGCCGCCAAGAAGCCCGCTGTGGCCAAGAAGGCTGTCGCTGCCAAGAAGCCCGCCGTGGCCAAGAAGGCTGTCGCTGCCAAGAAGCCCGCCGTGGCCAAAAAGGCTGTCGCCGCCAAGAAGCCCGCTGTGGCCAAGAAGGCTGTCGCTGCCAAGAAGCCCGCCGTAGCCAAAAAGGCTATCGCCGCCAAGAAGCCCGCTGTGGCCAAAAAGGCTGTCGCCGCCAAGAAGCCCGCCGTGGCCAAGAAGGCTGTCGTCGCCAAGAAGCCCGCTGTGGCCAAGAAAGCTGCCGCCACCAAGCCCGCTGCCGCCAAGAAAGCCGCTGCGACCAAGCCTGCTGCTGCCGTGAAACCGGCTGCCAAGAAAGCCGTCGCCAAGAAGGCTGCCCCCAAAAAGCCCGCCACGCCGCCGACCACGGCTGCTGCCCCGGGCGCCAAGACGGTGCTGAACCCGGCCGCATCGTGGCCCTTCCCGACCGGTGGCCGTCCGTAATTCGGACTTGCCCGGCTAAGGTAGGTATTAAACCGCCTGGCATAAGCCAGGCGGTTTTTTCTTGCCTGCCCAGCAGCTCAGGCAGAACGCCTAGCAGACGCCCTCACCGTCAATATGAGAGCGCTCATCATGAGACAATAGGCGACGTTACTCTCGGTAGATAGGCCATGATCGGCGATATTTTTGGTTTTATTATCGACATTCTGTTCACGCTTTTCGGCGCGGCCCTGCTATTGCGCGCGTGGATGCACGCCGTGCGCCTGCACCCGTTCAATCCTCTGGCCCGCACGATTTATCAATGCACCAACTGGCTGGTATTGCCATTGCGCCGCGTGATTCCTGCAACGGGACGTGTGGACTGGAGCAGTCTGTTCGCCGCTTGGCTAGCAGCCCTGGTGTTTTTCATTTTGCTGACCGTGGCCGCCTTCGGCGCACTGCCATCAGCCAGCGGCCTGCCGCGCATTCTGCTTGCGGCCTTGCTCACCGAAGTGCGCTGGGCGCTCAACCTCATCGTGTGGCTGACACTGATTCAGGCCGTGCTGTCGTGGGTCAACCCGATGTCGCCCATCATGCCTTTGCTACAGACCTTGAGCGCCCCCATCCTGAACCCGATCCGCCGCATCCTGCCGCGCACCAGCATTGATTTCTCGCCGCTGGTGGTGCTGCTTCTGGCGCAGGTCTTGATTATGCTGCTGACCCGCTTGTCATACCTGGCCTGAAGCCTCCCGGCCCTGCGCCGCTCACAGGGCGGCGTAGATGTCGAGCAGCTTCTTACGGTCGGTCTTGTGATTATTCGAGACCGGCAGCTCTGGGCAGACCACCAGTTCCGAAGGCACCATATAGGGCGGCAGGCGTTGCGCGAGTTGCGTCTTCCAGTCATTCTGGCGCACATCCTCCGCAAAGCGGGCCGCCTCGGCGCCGCTTTCCAGAAAACCGATCAGGCGCACCGCCGTACCGTCGGGACGACGCAGCACCGCACAAGCGCCGCCTCGGACCCCGCTCAGATCATGCAGCGCGGCGTCAATTTCTGATAATTCGATGCGATAGCCATTGAGCTTGATCTGGTCGTCAATGCGACCACGGCAGAACAGCAACCCTCCCTCTCCTGCCTCGCCAAGATCGCCGGTACGAAAACCTCGGCGGCCATCTTCTGCGCGAAAGCACTTGCTTGCGTTCAGATCGGGACGGTTGAGGTAGCCGCGCATGACGTGGTCGCCAACGATGCAGAGCTCTCCCTGGTCGATATACACATGCGCCTGCGGCTTGGCGTAGCCGATAGGCAAAGGATCGTGGGCGGCAATCACCGCTTCATCGACCTCGATGAGCGTGGTTGCGACAGTCGCCTCGGTCGGGCCGTAGGTGTTCAGGATGCGGGCATCAGGAAAGCGCTGACGCAACTTCTTGGCCAAAGCAAGGGTCAACGGTTCGCCACAGAAGAGAAAAGTATCGAGCGTGGGCAGTGCGCCCGGCGCGAAATCGCGGCTCACCAATTGCTGATGGGCGAAAGAAGGCGTGGAGACCCAGCAGCTGATGCCATACTCGGCCAAGCGCCTATACCACTGCGCCTGGGAAGCAATCTGTTCACGGGCGTTGAGCACACAACTGCCGCCCAGCGCCAACGTGCCGAACACTTCGTACATAGACAGATCGAAACTGAACGGCGCCTGATTCATGAAAACCGGCGCATCGCCCAGCCCGAAACCTGCCATCCACTCGCCCAACAGCGCCACGCTTTCGCGGCCGATCTGCACGCCTTTGGGGTCTCCCGTGCTGCCCGACGTAAAGATCACATAGGCCAGGCCTTTTTCTTCGAGCGCCTGCGCTTGCGGCGCGCCCGTTTCGAATTGGTCTGTCTCAGCATCATAGACGGCGCCCGCACCCACGATCTCGACGATACGGCGCAGACGCTCGGCCGGATAAATCGTATCCACCGGCACGAAGGGCGCGCCCAGCATCAACGCACCCACCATAGCGACAAAGAAGCCGGCCTGCTTGTGGCCATAGATGACAACCGGCACATCGGCCGTGATGCCTTGCGCACGGGCCCGCTCGACCCAGACGGCGGCGGCCTCGGCCAAAGCCTCCCAACTGAGCGTCCGGTCGGCGCCCACAACGGCCAGGGCCTGCGGCGCGCGCGCCGTGGGCACAAACTCAAAGGTATTCAGATCAAAACGCATGCTTGTGAGCTCAGATCGGGCTGCGGCCGCTAAATACATATAGCGCCAGGGAGGCCAGAATGAGCGTAATCACCCGGCCGGAGAATTTCACCCAGCCGATGGCCAGCCAGGCGGCCAAGGCGGGGCGTGTGCGCGCCGCATTGACCAGAAGATTATGAGCGACGGAATAGGTGCCGAACATGATGCCGCTGATGACGTAATGCCAATTCAGGCCGTTCCAGATGCCCATAGCGATCAGCGTGGCGAAGATGCCGATGTTTTGCGCGGCCAGACGGTGACGCCCAAAAAAGGAGGTCTTGGCCAGCGCCTTGTAAATCGGCATGAACACCACGTCACGCAGCCATTCGGAAAGACTGATGTGCCAGCGCCGCCAAAAGTCCTGCGGATTGCTCGAAGCCAATGGGTTGCGAAAATTGACCGGCAGCACAAAGCCAAACAACATGCCTATGCCTATCGCCATATTGCTATAGCCTGCAAAATCGAAAAACAGATAAAGGCTATAGAGCGTGGCGTTGGCGGCCACGCCGGTCAGTGAGTAATCGTGCGCATCCAGCGTGGAGAGCCCATAACGCCAGATGGCTTCAGCCAGGCCGAATTTCTGAATGACGCCCAGAAGTGTGAGCTCCAACCCACCCAACCAGGCATTGAGCGTCACGCCGTCATAACCGCGCCGCAAATCTGTCTGAAAGGCGCGCCAGCGATACATGGGGCCGGCCAGCAAAGTCAGCGGGAAAAACAGATAGACGAAATAGTCCAAGGGCGACAGCCGCTCATTGCGCGAGGCGAACAACAGCACGTCAATGGCGCGGAAGGTGGCGAAAGACAGACCCAGCATGCCGGGCAACTGTGTCGTACCCGTTTTGACCAGTAATAGCGGGGTCATGATGACGATGACCGACACCCATGTCGGCAGCCAGCCGCGCCGGTTGCCCCAGACTGCGGCGCCCGACACGGCCAATAATGCCAGCGGCTGCCAAGGACGCACGCCAAAAACAGCCAGCCAGATCAGCACGGACAACAGCGCCATCACATGGCGATAGTCGAGCCGCCAGGGCAACGCCAGGAAGCGGTAAAGCAAGAGACCCAGACCACCCAGCAGGGCGCCCCCGAAGAAATTCAGACTGCCGAATAATTCCATGAGGCTAGGTTCAGAACTGCTGGTATTGAAATTCGACCTTGATCGGCCCGCCGCTACCCGTGGTGGGTTGCGCTTGCAGAATAAAGACCAGAATCAGGCCGAGGTAAAGGCAGAGGTGCCAGAAAAAGCGTTTCATCGCGAGAAAAACTCCGCAATACCCCGGTCCGCCAGAGCCCATCCCAGTTCGGCCAAGTGCATGTCGTCTCGCACCATCCCGGGCGCGAACGGAATGCTGTAGAGGTCCAGGCAGCCCATGTCGTAGCGCTCGCACATGCCCTTGATGGCGGCCGCGACGGGGTCAAAACGCTCGACATCCAGAATGAGTTTGGGATTAAAGGGCTGAATCACGAAATAAGCCCTCACCTTGCGCTGCTGCAACAGGGCCATGAGACGCGCCAGGTCACCCAGCTCAGGGCGGCTCATGGGCGAGATATCGGGAAACTCATTGCGTGCGGGCGAGGATACCGATGCCAGATACTGCTGATAGTAGTCGTCGCGTACGCTGTAAGGATTCTTGCTGCCCAGGGCATGCTCGACATCGATGGCCTGCTCTATCAGCTCGTTCCAGTGCGAGGTCGATAAACGGGCGGCAGATGGCCAGGCCACATATTTGTGGGCCGGCACCGCCAAGGCGCTGCGCGGACGGTCGGGCGCCGGCTGACTGCGCGTGCGCCACCACAGGGCCACCTTGTCTTTGAACTCGGCCATCTGGCCATTGGCCAGCAGCCACAGCAAGCCCCAGTTGGCATTGGCGCCGATCCAGGTCTGCATTTGCTCACGGGTGGCCGACCGGTCCCAGAGACGGTCCCATACCGGGCCGGTGACGTGCTCGGCAAAGGCCGAACGCGGTAACTGGCCGCCCGACGCAAACCAGGCGGGCGATACCATGATGACCAAACGGGTGTTAGGCGTAAGGGCGTCGGCAACCGACTCCAGCACACTGACCATGCCATAGGACTGGAACATCGCGTGGCCATAGGCCAGCGTGGGAACTTTCAGTTCCTGCGGAAAGAAACGATAGGGAACGAAACGCAGGTCATGGCTGGACAACTCTGATGAACCCAGCACCACCAGGGTGCCGTCGCTCAGGGCGCGGGATAGGCGGTCGAGATTGACGTGCTGAGTTCCCCAATCAGGTCCGAGATTGGGCAGATAGTTATCGGTGGTGGAGGGGGAGCTGGAGATGGGCTGTACATTGCGGTCCAGAAAGCGGTCCGCCGTCCAGTAGAGTGCCAGCGCCAACAGGCTCGCGGTGATTGCTGCCGCAATGTGCGACAGCAGTCTGGCTTTAGCTGTGGGAAGCGACATATCCCGCAAGCGTGCGCACCGATTGCAGGTGCTCGGCAATTTCCGGGGCTGGAATGCTGCAGCCGTATTCCGACTCGACAGCAAGCGTGATATCTACCGCTGATAATGAATCCACCAGGCCGGAGGTAATCAGGGGGGTGTCGACAGCCACTTTTTTCAGGACGATCGATTCAACGATTTCAGCAATGCGAGTGTGGAGTTCTTGCTCTGTATGCATAAGGTGTCAGCTACTACGCCGCCTCGTCAGGCCAGTTACTCCCGACCCGAAGTCAGGAGCGGGACTATACCGATTTTTTCTTGCCAGATACAGAAAAATCAGCGTTTTTTTCAGACCGAGCACTGCCGTTGCATAAATGACGCAATCGTCTGCAATAGACCGTTCATTTATGTGAAACAGCCGGGAACTCGGCAGTATTCGCCAAATAAAAAGCCCTCCCGGACAGAGCCTGATGGCTTGCCAGGAGGGCATGGGCGCATGACGCTCAGTAGGGAACGACGCGGGTTGGGCCGCCGCCACTGATAACCTGCACACGCTGGCCCACGCTGACCGGATTATCGGCCTCCTGGGCCACCACACGGGTTTCGCCGTTATCGAGGCGAACCGTGATTTCATAGCCCGAGGTCTTGCCGACCTGATTCTCGGCGACGTTGCCTGCGAGCGCGCCCAGGATGGCGCCGCCAACCGTCGCGATGGTGCGGCCTGTGCCGCCGCCAATGGCATTACCCGCCACACCGCCAAGCGCGCCGCCAGCCAATGCGCCCACGCCGCTGGACTTGTCGGTCTGGATGGTGATCGGACGCACGCCCGTCACGGTACCCGTCCGCACAATTTGTTCGCGCTGGGCTTGGCCATAGGTGTAGACGCTGCTGGAGGCGCTGTGATTGGCGCAACCCGCCAGAACCAGCATACCGGCGGCCAGCGTGACCACCGCGATGCCGCGACCAATACGGCCGACAGACGGAGAAATGGTAGTGCTCATTGAGACTCCTCGATCGGAATGTACCTACATTCTCGATAATACTCTGCCGCCGGACAATTCGCGGGCGGGCTGGAAACAGGGTGAAACGAGCGTGGCAGACGCCACGCAGGTTCAATCAGAGTTTAGTCAGACATGGCGGGCGCAAGGTTCCCGGCCCGCCAATAGGGGAGTTTGACAAAAATCAGGCCGGTAATTGCAAGCCGTAGGCGCTTTGCAGACGACGGTTAATGTCATCGCGACTGGGCGCATGATTCTGCGGACCGCGCGAGGCGATCTTAATAGCGCCCATGACGTTGGCCAGACGGGCGCTGTCAGCCCAGCTCCAGCCCGAGGTCAGACCGTAAAGCAGACCGCCACGATGGGCGTCGCCGCACCCCGTCGGATCGAGCACCTCATCGGCCTTGACCGGCGCGATATGCACTTCCTGACCCTCGGTGTAGAGCGTGGCGCCCTCAGCGCCTCGCGTCACGATGACCGCACGCAGGCCGCGGGCAATATCCGCCATCTTGCGGCCGGTACGCTGTTCGACCACGCTGGCTTCATAGTCATTGACCGTCATCGCCTGGCACAGGCCCAACATGCGTTCGAGGTCGTCGCCCTCGAAGAGCGGCATGGCCTGACCCAGATCGAAGATGAACGGAATGCCACGTGCCGAAAGCGCGTGGGCATGGGCGAACATGCCTTCTTTGGCGTCGGGCGCGACGATCGCCCAGGCGGCATCGGCCTGGCTCAGGTCATTCTGCGCGGAGAAGGACATCGCACCGGGATGAAAGGCCGTGATCTGATTGTCGTCCAGATCGGTGGAAATAAAGCACTGCGCAGTGAAGGTGTCGGGCACGACCTTCAGGCGGGACACATCTATGCCCAGCTTGGTAAAGCGTTCGACGTAATCGGCGGCGTCTTCACCGATGGTCGCCACCGGCACTGGCCGGCCGCCCAGCAAGTGCATGGTGTAGGCAATATTGCCTGCGCAGCCGCCATATTCCTTGCGCATGCGCGGCACAAGAAAAGAAACGCTCAGCGATTGGATGCGATCCGGGAGGATGTGATCTTTGAAATAGCCTTCAAACACGGCGATGGTATCGAAAGCCATCGAGCCACATACCAGCACGGAAGAGGTCATAGTCATCCTTCAGGGGAAAAATTTTTCGAGTTGAAAGCCGTTAACGTTGATGCCCTGCACTTCGATAGGCACGGCGAGCTTGACTTCCTCATTCGCGCCAAAAGGCCCTCGGGCCTGCGCGGGATCGAGATAATCCTGGGGCAGCAACACTTTGCGTGCCACCACAGCATCCGAAATATCGGTCAATTCCAGCACCAGCGCAGGCCAGGGCTGAGGCTTGTCGTAACGGTTACGCATCACCACATTCAACACCAGGGACGTGCGGCCCTCGGCAAGCGCCGCGCCCTGCGGTGCGCGCAGCGAAGACGACACGATACTGATGCGCTCCAGCCGGCGCGTGTAAGCCACCGAGCAAGCCAGCGGCTTGCAAGCCAGCTCCAGAACCGGCCGCAAGGCCGGCACCGAGGTCGCGATGGCGCTGCGGTACACATAGGCCAGTTGCAAGCCCAGCGCCAGCAAACCCAGGAGGCAGGCCAGCAGCCACAGCCGTCGGCCCAAACCCCGTGAGCGCGCCCGGTCGTCATCCAGGAATTCCGGCGGCGTGCGCCCGCTGTCGGTCGCGCTGGAAAACCGGGTACGCCGTTCGCCCGGCACGGCATCAGCCTCGATAGGCTCGGCCGGCCCGGCCAGACCGGGCTCGCGAGGACCGTTTATTCGCGGTTCCGCACTAAAACTCCAGGGCCCATCGGCAGAAAAAACATCACGGTCCGCGCCATCGTCAGCCGCGCGTTGCGCTGCGTCTTGATGCGAACCCAACCTGTCGGGCAGCGCATCCTTCGAGCCGAGGCTCTGGCGCTCCTCCCAAGGCGGCTCATCGCGAGCATCCTCATCGGCTCGGGGTTCCGGGTCCTCTTGGTCACGCTGCATGGCGTCACGCCCGCGCAGCACGGCAGGCAGCGGCGGCGCGGGCGGGGGAGGCGGTATGGAAACAGGCGCGGCGGGTTCGGGCAGCGCTTGCTCGATCACAGGCACCGGCGCCTGGTTGACCGGCCCGCCAGGCGTCACCAGGCAGGCACGGCCATCAAAAACCGTGTTGCAAACGCCGCAGCGCACCAGACCATTGCGCACGCGCAACTGATCCGCAACGACCTTGAAAGCCGTTGCGCAATGCGGGCAGCGGGTCACCAAGGACATGATTTTGCCCCTGCCCGCGAATCAGGCTTTGCGCCCGTGCAGGCAGACCCAACCGTCGCGGGCACGCCATACCGACATGGCCAGCCAGGGCGCATAGGCCGCAGCCACCTCTTGCGCCTGTCGTTCCAGGACACCGGACAGCACCAGATCACCGCCAGGCGCGACACGCCCGGCCAGCATGGGCGCCAGCACCTTCAAGGGATTGGAAAGAATATTCGCCACCACGACGCGGAACTGGCCATCGGCCAACCCCTCCGGCAACTCGGCCGCCAGACTCACCTGGTTGACCTCGGCATTGTCACGGGTGGACTGCACGGCTTGCGGATCGATGTCGACAGCCGTCGTGTCGCCGGCCCCCAGCTTGCGCGCCGCGATCGCCAGGATGCCGGAACCGCAGCCGTAGTCCAGCAAGTCGGCGCCGGCAGGCAGCTCGGACTCCAGCCAAGCCAGGCAAAGATGGGTGGTGGGGTGGCTGCCCGTGCCGAATGCCAGCCCCGGGTCCAGCTCGATGCGCAAAGCACCTTCGGGAATGGATGCCGTGGCCTCGTCCGTGTCTTCACGATGCCAACTGGGTACGATCCACAGCTGATCGGAAATGCGGATGGGGCCAAACTGCGATTGCGTCAGACGCACCCAGTCTGCATCGGGCACTTCACGCAGCGTCCAGCCCGCGAACTCAGCGGCGTCGAGCAGCGCGGCCTGGGCCGCTTCTTCGAGCAATTGCGCGGGATCGACGCCATCGGGCAAAAGCGCCACGACGCAATTGCGGTCCCAAGCCTGCACCTCGGGTTCCGTACCGGGCTCGCCAAACAGAGGCCGCTCATCTTCGGTGCCGAAGTCAGCATCCTCAACCGAGACCGACAGCACGCCCGCGTCCAGCAAGGCATCGGACAAAGCCTCCGCCTGAGCTTCGCGGCAATAAAGGACCAATTCACGCATCTGTGCTTCTTCCTTGCGGCAAGGCCCGCACATCGCGGGCCCTGTCGCCATCAATACAAAAAACGGGGCCGCACGGGCCCCGATCACTGCTCAAGGACGCTGAGCCAGCTTGTTTTCCAGATAATGGATACTGGTGCCGCCTTCGATGAAGCGGGCATCCTGCAACAGCTCGCGATGCAGCGGGATGTTGGTCTGAATGCCCTCCACGACCATTTCCGACAGCGCGGTGCGCATACGGGCCAGGGCCTGCTCACGGGTATCACCGTAGGTGATGACCTTGGCGATCATCGAATCGTAGTTGGGCGGCACGAAATAGCCATTGAAGGCATGCGAATCGATGCGTACACCGGGACCGCCCGGCGTATGCCAGTTGGTGATGCGGCCGGGGCTGGGCACAAAACGGAAAGGATCTTCCGCGTTGATACGGCACTCGAGCGCATGGCCCTTGAGGGTGATGTCACGCTGACGCAGCGTGAACTTTTCGCCCGCGGCGATCAGGATCTGCTGCTGAACCAGGTCAACGCCGGTGATCAACTCAGTCACCGGATGCTCAACCTGGATACGGGTGTTCATTTCGATGAAATAGAACTCGCCGTTTTCGAACAGGAACTCGAAGGTGCCCGCGCCGCGATAGCCCATCTTACGGCAGGCGTCGGCGCAACGGTCCCCGATACGCTCGATCAGACGACGGGGAATCCCTGGCGCCGGCGCCTCTTCGATGACCTTCTGGTGGCGCCGCTGCATGGAGCAATCGCGCTCGCCCAGCCAAACGGCATTGCGGCCGCCATCGGCCAGCACCTGGATCTCCACGTGACGCGGATTTTCCAGGAACTTCTCCATATAGACTTCGGGATTGTTGAAGGCCGCACCCGCTTCGGAACGCGTCATGGTGACCGCATTCAGCAATGCCGCTTCGGTGTACACCACGCGCATGCCTCGGCCACCGCCGCCGCCGGCGGCCTTGATGATGACCGGATAGCCCACTTCGCGAGCTATGCGCAGGATTTCCTGCGGATCATCAGGCAGCGCGCCCTGCGAACCGGGCACCACGGGCACGCCGGCTTCGATCATGGCTTGCTTGGCGCTGACCTTATCGCCCATCAGGCGAATAGTTTCAGGACGCGGGCCGATAAAGACAAAACCGCTCTTCTCGACACGTTCGGCGAAGTCGGCGTTCTCGGAGAGAAAACCGTAGCCCGGATGAATGGCCTCGGCGTCGGTCACCTCGGCGGCCGAAATGATGGCCGGCATATTGAGGTAGCTTTCACGCGAGGGAGCCGGCCCGATGCACACGGACTCATCAGCCAGACGCACATACTTCGCGTCACGGTCAGCCTCAGAGTGCACCACCACCGTCTTGATGCCCAGCTCGCGGCAGGCGCGCTGGATACGCAGTGCGATCTCGCCGCGGTTTGCGATCAGGATTTTTTCGAACATTTGCGCTATCAGCCAATGACGAACAGGGGTTGACCGTACTCGACCGGCTCACCGTTCTCGACCAGAATTTCTTTGATCACGCCGGACTTGTCGGCTTCGATTTCATTGAGCAACTTCATGGCTTCAATGATGCAAAGCGCTTCGCCTTCCTTGACGGTCTGGCCGACTTCCACGAAGGGTGCGGCGCCAGGGTTGGGCGAACGGTAAAAGGTGCCAACCATCGGAGCCTTGACCACATGCCCCTGAATGACCGGAGCAGCCGGCTCGGCGGGTGCGGCTGCCGGCGAACCCACTACGGCCGCCGCAGGCGCGGCTGCCTGGTAAGCGACGGGTTGCAGCGCTTGGGAGAACTTGACGATGCGAACCTTGCCCTCGCCTTCGGTGATTTCAAGTTCGGCGATGCCCGATTCAGCCACCAGGTCGATCAAGGTCTTGAGTTTTCGGAGGTCCATAAAAGCTGCTTCCCGATAATGTTGACAGCACCCGCATGCGGCGGGAACTTGTGATGTTTTGCTAAGGAAAAAGTCGGCCCGGCTGGGGTCTCAGTGCCGCACCGCGTAACGCAAGGCCGCCTCGTAGCCGTCTGCGCCCAGGCCGCTAATCAGGCCGACCGCGATATCCGAGAGATACGAGTGATGCCGGAAACTCTCGCGCTTATACAGGTTGGACAAATGTACTTCGATAAATGGGATGGCCACCCCAGCCAACGCATCGCGTAACGCCACGCTGGTATGCGTGTACGCTGCCGCGTTGATAATAATGAAGTCCGTTCCGTCCTTCGACGCGGCCTGGATACGGTCTACCAGAGCCCCTTCATGATTGCTCTGCCAAGCCGATAGGCTCACGCCAAGCTCGTTCGCCAAGGATGAGAGATCCTCGTTGATCTGAGCCAGCGTGCGGCTGCCGTAGATCTCGGGCTCCCGGACTCCAAGGAGATTCAGATTCGGGCCATGCAATACAAGGATGCTTCGCGCCATTTGGCCTGCCAGTTGCTGGCAAAACAATCTATAAACCGCCTTTTTACGCCAATTCGAGCGATTTGCGCAACTGGCTCAGACGACAAGATCAAGAACGGTCTTTTCCAGGGCGTTCGGATCGATTTGACCCAATATCTTCTGCCTAATGCTGCCATCTGCATTCAAAACCAAGGTGAAAGGCAGGCCGCCCGATGGATTATCCAGCTTACGCAGGGTGTCGATCGCTGCGGAACCCATCACAAGCAGAGGGTAGGAAACAGGCAGTTTCTCGACAAATTTTCGCATATTGTCGGCGGTATCGACACCGATCCCGACAAACTGCACTTTAGCAGCCTTTTTGCTGAGAGCTTCCAGCTCGGGCATTTCCTTCACGCAAGGTGCACACCAGGTAGCCCAGAAGTTAATCACCATAGGGCGCCCGCGCCATTGCGACAAGGCCTGAGGCTGGCCATGCAGATCAGGCAGAGACGACGCCAGCAATTGCTGCAACGGGTCTGGAGATGCTGCCGGACGCGACCGGCTATAGAGCAAACCGCCCGCCGCGACAACGATGACGGCCGCGCCAGCGGTAAAGAAGAGACGGCGATTCATAGCACCCATCATATACCGTCCCCACGCCAAGCCGATGATCCTTCTACAATGCTATGAGGAGAATCCCATGCATTTACATATTCTTGGCATTTGCGGCACCTTCATGGGCGGATTGGCGCTGATCGCGCGCGCCGCCGGCCATAAAGTCACGGGCTGCGACGCGGGCGTCTATCCACCCATGAGCACCCAGCTCGCCGAGCAAGGCATCTCTCTTATAGAGGGTTTTGGCGCTGACCAACTGGCTTTGAAACCCGACCTCTTCGTGATCGGCAATGTGGTCAGCCGGGGCAATCCCCTGATGGAAGCGATCCTGAACAGCGGCGCGCGCTATGTGTCCGGCCCCCAATGGCTCGGGGACAACATCCTGCCCCAATCCCATGTACTGGCTGTTGCTGGCACGCATGGCAAAACCACCACCAGCTCGATGCTCGCCTGGATTCTGGAAGAGGCCGGTCTCAAACCCAACTTCCTGATCGGTGGGGTGGCGCCCGACCTCAAAGTGTCGGCACGCTACCAGTTCGGCTCGCGTCCCTTCGTGATCGAGGCCGATGAATACGACACCGCCTTTTTCGACAAGCGCTCAAAATTCGTGCACTACCGGCCGCGAACAGCCATTCTGAATAACCTGGAATACGATCACGCCGACATCTTTCCGGATCTGGCGGCGATAGAAACGCAATTCCATCATCTGGTGCGCACCATCCCGTCCGAGGGATGCGTCGTGCTGCCGACCCGCAGCGAGGCGCTGGAACGCGTGCTGGCCCGTGGCTGCTGGTCGCGGACGGTGCGCTTTGGCGCAGGCGGCGCTTGGCAGGCCGGCCCTGCCGACGAACTGGGCGCGTTCACGGTGCTGCGTGATGGCCGCGATCAAGGCATGGTGCGCTGGTCCCTGGGCGGCGAACACAACCGCATGAATGCCCTGGCCGCATTGGCGGCCGCCGAAAATATCGGCATCCCGGCCAGCGACGGCATTGCGGCTCTCTGCCGGTTTGCCGGTGTGAAGCGGCGTATGGAGCTGCGCGGCACGATCAATGGCGTGAAGGTCTACGACGATTTCGCCCACCATCCGACGGCGATCGCCACCACGATCGCCGGTCTGCGCCGCCAGGTCGGGCCAGCCCGGATTCTGGCTGTGCTTGAACCACGTTCGAACACTATGAAACTGGGAACCATGGCCGCACGACTGCCGCAGGCGCTGGCCGGCGCGGATCAGGTGTTTTGCTTTGGCGCGCAGGAAGGCAAACACGCACTGGGCTGGAATCCGACCGAAGTGCTGTCGCCACTGGGTGAGCGCGCCAGCAGCCACGACGACCTGAATGCCCTGGTCAATGCGGTAGCCCGGGCAGCGGCTCCGGGCGACCATATCCTGGTCATGAGCAATGGCGGTTTTGGCGGCGTGCACGACAAACTGCTTGCCGCCCTGGCTCAACCGCGCTGAGAGTCCGGCCATGCCTGAAGCCAAAATCCTTTATCTGCACGGGTTTCGATCATCGCCTGACTCATTCAAGGCACGCCTGATGGCGCAGGCCATGGCCGACAGGCCTGCCGACTGGGCCTGCCCGCAATTGCCTGCCAGCCCGAAAGCGGCGGCCGAGCTCGCGCGCGAACTGGCGCAGAATCTGCTGGGCGATGCGCCGCCGCGCAATCTGACCGTGGTAGGCTCCTCGCTCGGCGGCTATTACGCGACCTGGCTGGCCCAAGTGCTCGATTGCAAGGCGGTGCTGATCAACCCCGCCGTGAACGCACCGCGCGACCTTGCCACCCAGGTCGGCGAACACAAGATGTATCATTCTGCCGCCCCTTTCGTATTCCTGCCCGACTATGTGCAGGAATTGCATGAGCTGCATGTGCCTGTGCTGACCCACCCGGAGCGTTATTTCCTGATCGCGGCAACGGGCGACGAAGTGCTGGACTGGCGCGAGATGCGCGAGCGCTTCGCAGGGTGCAGGCAACGCATCATTCCCGGAAGCGACCACGGTGTGTCCGACTTCGCCCAATGGTTGCCGGAAGTGCTTGATTTTGCGCTGACCGGCCCCCACTGAATTCTTTCCCGTTATGCCCGGCCCGAGCTGGCCCGATGGACCGAAATATGTACGTGTTTTACGAAGATGACGGCAGCTTCAAGGCCGGCAAGATTCTCTCAGAAGCCGATGCCAGCCTGCAGGTGGAATCGGAGTCGGGCAAACGCAGCAAGATCAAACGCGCCAACACGCTGTTTACCTTCGCCTCGCCCGAGCCCGTGGCCTTGATGCGTGATGCGGCCGCCCTGGCCGAAGGCATCGACCTGGCCTTTCTGTGGGAGTGCGCTCCCCAGGAAGAATTCGACGCCCCCGTACTGGCGGCCGATTATTTCGGCCATGCGCCCAACGCCGTCGAGCAGGCCGCGCTGCTGATGCGATTGCATGGCGCGCCGGTGTATTTCCATCGCCGCGGCAAGGGCCATTATCGTCCGGCGCCCCCCGACATTCTTCAAGCCGCCCTGGCCGCGCTGGAGAAAAAACAGCGCCAGGCCGAACAACAGGATGCCTGGGTCGAGGAAATGGCTCAGGGCAGGCTGCCCGAAGCCATCGGCCAGATGGCCGAATCGCTGCTGGTCCGTCCTGATAAAAACACCATGCAATGGAAGGCACTGGACGCCGCCTGCACCCGCTTACAGAAAAGCCCTGACCGGCTGCTGCTGGAACTGGGCGCCTGGCCGCATGCGCTGGCCCTGCACAAGCAACGTTTTCTGGCCGTGAATTTCCCGCGTGGCGTGGCGTTTCCCGAGGTGGAAATCCCGCCGCTGGAACGTGAGCTGCCGCTGGCCGACGCCGAAATCTATTCGATTGACGATATCACCACCACCGAAATCGACGATGCCTTGTCGGTCACGCCGATGGCCGATGGCAAGGTGCGCGTGGGCATCCACGTCGCCGCACCGGGTCTGAGCGTCACGCGCGGTGGCGAGCTCGACAAGCTGGCGCGGCAACGGCTGTCCACGGTTTATATGCCGGGCGATAAGATTCCCATGCAGCCGGATTCGGTCATTCAGGCGTTTTCGCTGGATGCGGGACGCGCCGTGCCGGCCTTGTCTCTCTACGTCACCGCAGACCCGATCACTGGCGAAATCATCGCCTCGGAAACCCGTATCGAGCGCATTGTGGTGCGCGAGAACCTGCGTCACAATCAACTCGACACGGAAATCACCGAGGCGGCCCTGGCCGATCCTGACGCGCCGCTGCCCTATGCGCATTGGCTGCGCCCGCTGTGGCAGCTCGCCCAGGCGCTGTCGGCCCAGCGCGAGGTCATTCGCGGTAAACCCGAAAACAACAGCCGCGTCGAATACAGCTTCTATCTGGACGGCAGCCCTGACGATCCCGACACCCCGGTCCGTCTGGTGCCGCGCCAGCGCAACGCGCCGCTGGACCGCATGGTGGCCGAGTTCATGATTCTGGCCAACAATCTGTGGGGCGGCCTGCTGCATCAACACGGGGTGCCGGGCATTTACCGCTCGCAGCAGGCGGGCCGCGTGCGCATGAGCACCCAGGCCCTACCGCACGAAGCCATCGGCGTGCCGCAATATGCCTGGAGCACCTCGCCGCTGCGCCGTTATGTCGATCTGGTCAATCAATGGCAATTGATCGCGGCGGTCGAACACGGCGTGTCCGCCCGCCTGGTGGCTCCCTTCAAGCCCAAGGACGCCGACCTGTTCGCCATCATCGGCGCCTTTGACGCGCAGTATGCGACCTGGGCTGACTTCCAGAACGCAATGGAGCGCTATTGGTGCATGCGCTGGCTGCGCCAGCAGAACATCACCCGTTGCGTCGCGCATGTGCTGCGCGAGGATCTGGTTCGCCTAGGCAATGCGCCCTTCGTGACGCGGGTGGGCGGCATGCCTGAGCTCGAACGCGGCGCCGCCGTCGAAATCGACATTCTGGGCATGGACGAGCTGTCGCTGGAACTGGATTGCCGCTATCTGGGTCTGGCGAACGCCTGAGCGGCAACTCGGGGGCCTGCGCCGATTCACCCGGCCAGGCTCTAAAATGTTGCTGTGCATAGCTCCCTGCCCGCCCCCTCCCTGGCCCCAGGCCGGCACTATCTGCTGGTTGCCATTGTCATTTCGCTGCTGATACACGGCGGCCTTCTGGCTTGGCGCTTTCAGCTGCCAGCCGCGCCGCCTCCGCCCTTGAGCAGCCTGGACATCACGCTGGTCAACGCCCATACCGACGACGCTCCTATACATGCCCAGGTCTTAGCTCAAGCCTCGGTGGATGGCGGCGGCAATGCCCAAGCTGGGGTGGCCAGCACTTCCTTGCCGCGCACGGGCGATGCTCCCGACACCATCGTGCTGGAAGCCATGCGCAAACGGCAAACCCAGTTAGAGCAGGAACAAACCCTGCTCCTGAGCCAACTGCGGCCCGCAGACCCAAGCCCGGTCAGCCGCGCCCCCGCCCAGTTCTCAGAAGACCGGGACAGGCCTGGCGAACACGCCGAAGATCAGCCGGGGGTGGTGCAAAACGCTCAGGTCGCCACGCTCGCCAATCGCGTGCAGTCCTATAGCGCACTGCCGCGCAAGACCTTTGTCGCGCCCGCCGCCCAGGCTTCACGCTATGCGGCCTATCTGGATAACTGGCGCGCCCACATCGAGGCCATCGGCACCGAACATTTCCCCGCCGAAGCCCGCGGTCGCATTTACGGATCGCTGCGCATCACGATGACCCTCCGCAGCGACGGCAGTCTGGCAGGCTTCGAGATTGACAAGCCCTCAGCGCATGCCGTGCTGAATCAGGCGGCCCGCCGGATCGTGCAGATGGCCGCGCCTTTTGCACCATTCCCGCCCGATCTGGCGCGCGAAACCGATGAGTTGGTCATCACGCGCACCTGGAACTTCGTCAACGACTCCCTGGAAACCTCCGCCCCATGACCTCCCGCCCTGCCCTGCGGCGCTATGCCGTGATCGGCAATCCGATCACGCACAGCCGCTCGCCGCAAATTCACGCGATGTTCGCCGCGCAAACCGGCATCTCACTGGAGTACGAGCGTATTCCCGCGCCGCTGGATGGTTTCCGCGCCACCGCCGAGGCATTTTTCCTGGCGGGCGGCCAGGGGCTGAATGTCACCGTGCCCTTCAAGCAAGAGGCTTTTGAGCTGGCGCGGGAGCACCTCTCGGCCCGCGCACGCATGGCCGGCGCGGTCAATACCCTGACCTGGCGCGATGGCGTTTTGCAGGGTTGCAACACGGACGGGGTAGGGCTGGTCAATGACCTCATCCGCCTGGGCGTCATGCTTCAAGGCGCCCGTCTGCTGCTGGTGGGTGCGGGCGGCGCCGCCCGCGGCGTGCTACAGCCGCTGGCCGAAGCCGGCTGCGCCGAGATCCGCATCGTCAACCGCAGCCCTGGCCGCGCGGCAGAACTGTTGGCCGCCTGGACAGCCAGCGGCATACCCGGCGGCGTCCAGACCAGCGCCGGCGCGCTCGACGAAGCGGGCGGCGCCTGGGATATCGTCATCAACGCC
This sequence comes from Bordetella avium, assembly GCF_034424645.1. Lineage (NCBI taxonomy): Bacteria > Pseudomonadati > Pseudomonadota > Betaproteobacteria > Burkholderiales > Alcaligenaceae > Bordetella > Bordetella avium. Next base: position 441,004 of record NZ_CP139969.1, on the reverse strand, counting down.
ACCGCCAGCAGCCTGCATGATTTGGCGCCCGCGCTGCCGGGCGGACTGTACGCGCCAGGCGCGCTAGCCTATGACATGGTCTATGGCGCACGGCCCACGCCCTTTATGCGCCAGGCCCGCGCCGATGGCGCCGCGCTGACCGCAGACGGTTTGGGTATGCTGGTAGGACAGGCGGCAGAGAGCTTTTTCATCTGGCACGGCCTGCGGCCCGACCCGACGGCGGTGCTGACCACGCTGCGCGCCAACCTGCTGGCAGAAGACTAACTCCGACTCCGTGAGGTTTGCCCATGTATGTCCGCAAGACCACTGAGCAAGGCGCGCGGCGTCGCCCATGAGCAGGCCCTGAATGGCGGCCTCGCGCACCCGCTCCTGGCTGCGCCGCACCGGCGGTGTACTCATGGCCCTGCTCTGCCTGTTCCTGATCTATGAACTGGCCATGTTTTCCATGGTGGTGTGGTACGCCCACCGCGACCCCGGCAGCAGCGCCATCATGCGCGAGGAGATCTCCCGCCTGCGAGAAACCGATCCGAAGGCGCAGCTAAGCTACACCTGGGTGCCCTACGACCGTATCAATGTCACGCTCAAACGTGCGGTCATCGCCTCGGAGGACGCCAACTTTACCGAACACGACGGTGTGGAATGGGATGCCATCCGCAAGGCCTGGGCCTATAACCAGAATCAACAGGCTCAGGGGCGTGCCACAATACGGGGCGGATCAACCATCACACAGCAATTGGCGAAAAATCTTTTCCTGTCGGGCTCGCGCAGCTACCTGCGCAAAGGACAGGAACTGATTCTTACCTATATGATCGAACACGTGATGTCCAAAGAGCGCATTCTTGAGCTCTATCTGAACATCGCCGAATGGGGGGTGGGGATATTTGGGGCCGAAGCCGCCGCCCGCCACTACTATGGCATCAGCGCGGCCAACTTGAATGCTTCGCAGTCCGCAAGGCTGGCGGCCATGCTGCCCAACCCTCGCTACTACGACAAGCACAGGAGCACCAGTTATCTGAACTCTCGCACGGCTATCTTGTTGCGCCGGATGCGCATGGTGGATATTCCGTAAAGATTGATCCTGGGGTGTAAGGCCCAGATTTGTTAAAGTTTTGTGTTTTGCGCGCCGAACCCGGCGTGCCTTGATGGTTTTCGAGACTCATGCGTACAGCCCGCCGCTATCTGGCCCGCGAGATTTATCGCTCTTGCGCAGTGGTCCTTCTGGCCCTGTTGGGGCTGTTCACGTTTTTTGCCCTGGTCGATGATCTGGACAACGTGGGCGAAAAATTCAGCATGCTGGCCCTGCTTTACATGCAGGCGCTGGCGCTGCCCACTCGCTTATACGATCTGCTGCCCATCGGCCTGCTGATCGGCGCCATTCTGGCGCTGGCCGGCCTGGCTCAGCGCAACGAGCTGGTGATTCTGCGTGTATCGGGCGTGAGCGGCATGCGCTTGATGCGCATGCTCTGGGTCGTCACTATCCCCGTCATGATCGGGGCGACGCTGCTCTCGGAATTCGTGACGCCCATCGCCGAAATCAAAAGCGGCGAGGCCGATCTGACCTTCCGAGGCAAGGCAGGCGGCGGCCGCCTGAACAGCGGTTATTGGTTCAAAGAACCCACGCGCGACGGCGGCACACGCATCATCAACATCCAGACCCTGTTGGCCGATGGGCAGGTGCGCGACGTCACGCTCTACGAGCTCAAACCCGATCTTGAGCTGGAATCCCTGTCTAAAGCGGCCAAAGGCGTTTTCACCGATGGCGACCTGCTTCTTAGCGACGTGGTCCAGACCCGCATCGCCCCTGAGGCGGCCCAAGCGCTGGCAAATGCCAAGCAACCCCCGAAGCCACCCGCCGAGGTCGAAACCCTCGCCTCGTTGCGCCTGGACACCACCCTGAGCCCGGAGCGCCTTCTGGCGCGTGTGCTGACCCCGGAACGCATGTCGGCAGCGACGTTGATCGACTATATCGACTATCTGCACCACAACCAGCTTCAGGCCGACCGGCAGGTTGTCGCGCTATGGCGCAAATTCGTTTACCCCTTCACGCTTTTGGTGATGATCACCATTGCCGCGCCCATTGCTTTCATGCAGACCCGCCGGGGCGGGGTGGGTGCCAAGGTTTTCATTGGCATCCTGATGGGCGTGGCCTTCTTCATGGTCAATCAACTGTCCCTAAACGTCGGGATGCTCAGCCGTTGGCCGCCCTGGCTCACCGCGCTTGGACCTAACGCCGCCGCCATGATTTTGGCGCTGGGAGCCCTGGTCATGATGGAGTATCGGCACGGGTTTTCCCGTTTTAAGCAACACCGCAAGGGCCTGTCCGACTGACAGGTATCACAGAGGGGTTCGCCCCTCACCCGGAGAGTGGCGTCTTCATGGCGACTGGCAGCATCTGGATGATTGGCGACGTGCAAGGATGCTGCACGCCGCTGCAACAACTATTGGCGCATCCCGACATCGCGGGAGAGCCAGGCGCACGCTTCTGGTTCGCAGGAGATCTGGTCAACCGCGGCCCGGAATCGCTGGCAACCCTGCGCCGCATCATCGCGCTCGGCGACCGGGCCGTGGCCATCCTGGGCAATCACGACCTGCATCTGCTCGCCGCAGCCGCAGGGGTGCGCAAACCGTCCAAGTCCGACACGCTGAATGACATCCTCAACGCGCCGGATGCCGATGATCTGATCGATTGGCTGCGGCATCGTCCGCTAGCGCATTACGCGCACGAGCACCTGATGGTGCATGCGGGCGTGCTGCCCAAGTGGAATGTGGCGAAAACACTGGCCCTGGCTGGCGAGGTCGAGGCCGCCCTGCGCGGCCCGAACTGGCGAAAGGCCTTGCAGAAAATGTATGGCAATGAGCCGGTCACCTGGAAAGACGGCCATAAAGGCGGCAAGCGCCTGCGCGTCATCATCAATGCCCTGACGCGCATGCGCCTGTGTACGCCGGCCGGCCATATGGAATTCGCCACCAAGGTGACGCCGGGCGCCTGGCCTGCAGGCCTGGTTCCCTGGTTTGACGTGCCCAACCGCGCCACGCGCGATGTGACCATCGTCTTCGGGCATTGGTCCACGCTGGGCCTGTTGATCCGTCCCCACCTGATCTGCCTGGATACGGGTTGCGTCTGGGGCGGCGCCCTGACCGCCATGCGTTTGCAAGACCGGAAACTGGTGCACATCAAGTGCAGCCAGTTCCAGGACCCGCTATCCGAATAGCTTTTAAAGCTGCGCGAGTATGGCTTCGCGCGCCTGGCGCGCGAGTTCCAGACGTGTGCAGGGCGAGCCGTCTTCGCGGAAGGTGGGCAGGGGCGGCAGAAACACCACCTCGACGGTCAGCCCCGTCGTGCCCAGCACGCGCCACAGGTTGGCAAGCAGCGTCTCTTCGCCAACAAAGGCGGCGAATCCACTGCGCTTGCCGCGGTGCATGAAACGCAGCACCAGTGGCTGAACATCCACCTTTGCCGAGCGCGCCGGCTCAAACAGGCTGGCGTGGAAAGGCCGCAGCTCGAAACCTTCCGAGGTTGTGCCCTCAGGGAACAGCCCGACCGCTTCGCCGCGGGCAAAACAATCATGAATGGACTCGCCCATCGCATGCACGGCATGGCGTTGGGTGCGTTCGATGAATAACGTGCCTGCGCCGGCGGCCAGCCAACCGATGACCGGCCAACTGCGGATCTCGCTTTTGGCGACGAAAGAAGTCGCCCGCACCGCATTGACGACAAAAATGTCGATCCAAGAGACGTGGTTGGCCACCCAGAGCACGGCGCCCGTCATGCGCGGCTCGCCTTTGATGCTCAGCCGCACGCCGCACAGGCGCATAAGCCAGCGCGACCAGAAGCGGTTCAAGGCCGCACGCTGCCCGGCATTCAACAGTCGATAGACCAGGCTGACGCAGAACAGCCCGAACAGAATCCAAGGCAGTACCAGCATGGCCCGCAAAACAAAGCGCAAGAGCTTCAAGCAGGCATCTCCCAAAGTGCGCGTCCGCCGATCAGAGTGGCGCGGACACGGCCGGGCAGCATCATACCCGCGAACGGCGTTTGCGCGCTGCCGCTGCGCATGGCGCCCGCCGACAGCAGCCACTCACACTCCGTATCCACCAGGCACAGATCCGCGGGCTCACCGGGCATCAGCGATGGAGCGGGCAGACCCAGCACGCGAGCTGGCCCTGTCGTCAGGCAGGCCAGCGCCCGAGACAGCGGCAAACCCTGAGCCCGCGCCCACTTGAGCGTCAGGGGCAAGAGCAGTTCGACCCCGCTGGCTCCGGGCGGAGTTTGCGCAAAGGGAAGCGCCTTGTCGGCGGCGCTTACCGGATGATGATCCGAGCACAGCGCATCCAGCGTGCCATCGGCTAAGGCCTGCGCCAAGGCGTCACGGTCGCGCTGGCCGCGCAGGGGCGGGCGCAGATGGCAATTGCTGTCGTAGAAACCGATGTCCAGATCCGTGAGGTGCAAATGGTGGATGGAGATATCGGCCGTCACCGGCAGCCCCTCGGCCCGCGCTGCCCGCAAGAGCGCCACGCCCGCAGCGCTGGACAGGCGGCAAAGATGCAAGCGCGTGCCTGTGGCCCGCTGCAAAGTGAATAGCGTTTGCAAGGCCAGGATTTCAGCCTCGACAGGGCTGCCCGGCAAGCCCAGCCGGGTTGCATAGGGACCGGCGGCCGCCACCCCGCCCAGATGGGCGTCTTCGGGCCGCAGCCACAAAGTGGCCCCCAGACCTGCCGCATATTGCATAGCTCGCCAGAGTTGTCCGGTGTCGGGTAGCGCGGCATCATCGCCGATGCCCACACAGCCCGCGTCCATCAGGCCCGCCATATCGGCCAGCCCGGTCTGGGTAAGCGGCCCGACATGCGCCAGATGCAGCGGGCTATCGGCGGCAGGCTGCCCAGCAGGCAAGACCAGGCGGGTAACGCCGCCCGACAAAGCGGCCTGCGACTCGCGGGCGGCGTCCGCACCCAGGCGCGCGCTCAGATCGGTCAGGCCAGGCAGCAGGGCCAGGCCCCGCGCATCCATCACACAATCGGCCGCAAAGCCATCGGGCGCCCTGTGCCGGGCCACGATCTGGCCATCGGCCAGAAAAAGATCCACCACCTCCTCTCGCAGAGGATCGAAGCCGCCCTGAATATGCACTCTCATGCAGCCTCCGAGAGCAGATGGCCGCAAACCGCCATCGCCGCCGCCTGAAACAGCAAGGGATCGGGTGCGCGCAACACCCTGGCATCTGGCGGCAACGTCCAGCGGCGCGCGTAATCGGCAGCCGAGGGCAGTAAATCCAGACCGGCCGGCGTAAGCCCCAGGTCAAGCACCACATCGACATCTTCCAGCGCCTGCTCGAGCGTGTCGTAAGCGCTCAAGCCCAATTGCGGCAAACCATCGGGCAGCAGCGGGCGCGGCCCTGCCGCGCGCAGCTCAGGGGCGCCCAGCGTCGTCAGGGCATGGGCCAGCGAACGCGCACGGCCGGAATGCAGAAAGTCGCCGATGAAGGCCACTCGCAACTCGGTAAATCCGCCTTTAGCCTGGCGTATCGCCAGCAAATCGGCCAGCGCCACCAAGGGCTGCGCATGCCAGCCGTCACCGGCGTTGATCACCCGTACTGCCTGCCGGGCCAGCACATGGGCCGCGCCGCTGGCGGGGTGGCGCAGCACGTGGATATCGGCGCCCGCTACAGGCCGCAAGGGCGCATCAGGCATGAAGCGGATGACCGCACCCTGCCTGCGCGCCGCCTCGGCCAGCCATTGCATGCCGTCGTCCGCCGGGCCAAGCAGGCAGATCTCACGCCCGGCCAGTAGGGGCGCGGGCCCGCCCGCAGCCTCGAGCAAAGGTTCGAGCAGCCGCTTGGGCAGACCTTCGGTAGACAGGAAGTGCGCCAGCCCGCCAAGCCGGTTCAATTGGGGATTGAACATGCCTCAAGCCAGACGATCGAGGTAGCGCTGCAAAATAATGGCCGCCGCCATCGCGTCATCGGGTGCATGGCTGCCCAGCTTCTCCTGGGCCTCCATGCTGGAGCCTCGCTCATCAACCAGTTCCACGGTAACGCCGAAACGGCCGTGCAGTTGATTGGCGAAACGCCGGCAGCGCAGGGTGGCTGACTGATCGCCACCGTCGGTCGCCAGCGCCAGGCCGACCACCACGCGCTGCGGCCGCCACGCTTCAAGCAGGGCCTGAATGCGGCCGAAACGCTCATCGCGACGCTCGGAGAAAATAATTTCCAGCGGCCGCGCATGGCAGGTCAGCGTGTTGCCGATAGCGACACCGATTTTTTTTTCGCCGAAATCGAAGGCAAGCAGTGTTTCTTCAGGCATGGCCCGCTTCACCCGCCAGCATGAGCGGATCGATCCCGAGCAGCCGCATCGCGGCGGGATAGCGCTCTTCGGCCGGCACATCAAAAATGATGACCGGATCGGCAGCCACACTGAGCCATGCGTTCTGGCTCATTTCGCTTTCGAGCTGGCCTGCGCCCCAGCCGGCATAGCCGAGGGTCACGAACAGGCGCGCCGGCCCCTGCCCTTCAGCCACCGCCTGCAACACATCGCGGGAGGTGGTGAGCGCCAGATCGCCCAGCCGGATGCTGGAGCTGTAATCGCCCGCAGGCGCATGCAGCACGAAACCCCGGTCAGTTTGCACCGGGCCGCCGAAAAAAACCTTCTCGTCAGCCGTGGGCCCCATCGCGACCGTCAGATCGACACGCTCGAACAGCGAAGCAAGCGTGAGGTCGGTCGGCCGGTTCAAGACCAGGCCGAGGGCGCCGCGCGGCGTGTGTTCGCAGATATAGATCACCGTGCCAGCCAGCTCATCGTTGACCATGCCCGGCATGGCCATCAGAAACTGATTGGAAAAATCGGTGAACCGGGCGTCGTCAGCGCTGGCGGAACGAAAGATAGCAGTCATGGCGCGCTCCAAAACCTGTTAATTAGCACCTGGCCGGCGCGGACCATCGCTAGGCCTGTTAGCGGCGCCACGCGCCGCACGAGGCTTAGATTTCCATCAATTCGAAGTCTTCCTTGCGGGCGCCACACTCGGGACAGACCCAGTTCGGGGGCACGTCTTCCCAACGGGTGCCCGGGGCAATCCCTTCGTCGGGCAGACCCGCTTCTTCGTCGTAAACCCAGCCACAAATAAGACACATCCAAGTACGCATAGCTCTCTCTGGCGCTTCTGTCCCCAAGCCCAGGACGGACAAGGCGTGAGAAGCATCTATTAGAATGGGCATATCTTACCGAAACCTAGAACAGATGCTTTTGTTGCGAAATCAAAGAAAGCCTCTTCATCCCCTTCCAGCCACTCCGTGACCGCTGTTATCCCTCCTCTCGTACTGATTCTGGGTCCGCTGGACCCCACCGGCGCCGACGGCCTGCCGGCCGATGCCGTAACGTGCGCTCAGCTTGGCTGCCATGGGCTGGCGTCTGTCACGGCTGTAACGGTGCAGGACACCGCCGGCATCGAGGATATCCATCCCATTTCCCCCGAACTGCTGGACGATCAGGCGCGCTGCCTGCTCGAAGATATGCCGGTGCAGGCCATCAAGGTGGGCGGCATGTTTTCGCCCGAAACCGCAAGCGTCGTCGCGCAACTGGCTGCCGACTACAGCCAGGTGCCGCTGGTGCTGCATCTCGGGCCGCGCGCGCCCATGCCGCAGGATGCGGTCGAACAGGACGACGCCGACGAACTGCTGGCTGCCACGCTTGAACTCGTGCTGCCACAGACCGATCTGGTGGTGGTGGAGCATATGCGCCTGGCGCAGTGGCAATCGGATGGCGTCATCGACACCTCGGAATCGCCCTCGCCCGCGCATGCCTTGCTGGCTGGCGGCGCACAATGGGCGCTGGTGCTGGGCAGCCCGCTGCGTCCAGGCCATCTGGCCAATGTGCTGGTCGGCCCCGACGGCCGTAATTTCACCTGGCCCTGGCAGGCGCCCCCCGTGCGCAGCGGCGACAACGGCGGTCTGCTGGCCGCCGCCGCTGCGGCCTTCCTGGCCTCGGGCCACGAGGTCCCGGAGGCGGTCGAAGCCGCGCTGGCCCACGCCTCACGCGGTCTGGCCGCCAGTTTCACGGCAGGCATGGGCCGCCCGCTGCCCAACCGGCTGTCCCAGCCATGAACACCCTCCGCTTTCCTGCCGGTCTTTACGGTGTCACCCCTGAATGGGACGACACCAGCCGCCTGCTGGCCGCCGTACGCGATGCCGCTGCGGGCGGCATGCGGGCGCTACAGTTGCGCCGCAAACACCTCAGCCGCGAACAGCGTCTGCGCCAGGCCCGGGCGCTGGCGCCGCTATGCCGCGAACTGGGCGTGACCTTTATCGTCAACGATGACTGGCGCACGGCGCTGGAGGCCGGCGCAGACGGCGCCCACATCGGCCGCGACGACGCAACACTGGCCGAAGTCCGCGCCGCCGCCCCCGGACTCCTGCTCGGCGTGTCCTGTTACGCCGACCTGAACCGTGCTCGCGAACTGCTGGCCCAGGGTGCGGATTACATCGCCTTCGGCGCGGTTTTCCCCTCCCCGACCAAACCACAGGCCGCCCATGCACCCCTGGCCTTGCTGGGCGAAGCCGCCGCGCAAGTGCGCGCCTGCGGCGCGCCCCGGCCTGCCGTCGTCGCCATCGGCGGCATCACGCCGGCCAACGCTGGTCTGGTGGCCGCTGCCGGGGCCGACAGCATCGCCGTCATCACCGGGCTGTTCGAAGCCCCCGATATCCGCGCCGCGGCTCAGGCCTGCGCCGCGCCTTTTCCCCCTTACCGACTAGAGCCATGTCCCGAAACGCAGAACTCTTCGAACGCGCCAGCCGCAGCATTCCTGGCGGCGTGAACTCGCCCGTGCGGGCCTTCCGCTCTGTGGGCGGCACCCCGCGCTTCATCAAGCGCGCGCTGGGTCCGCACATCTGGGATGCCGATGGCAAGCAGTACATCGATTACCTCGGCTCCTGGGGCCCGACCATTCTGGGGCATGCGCATCCAGAAGTTGTGCGCGCCGTGCAGGATGCCGCCACCGGCGGGCTGTCTTTCGGTGCGCCCACCGAGGCCGAGGTCGAACTGGCCGAGCTGCTGATCCAGCGTTTGCCCTCAATGGAGCAAGTGCGCCTGGTCAGCTCCGGCACCGAAGCCACGATGACGGCCATCCGGCTGGCGCGCGGGGCCACCGGCCGCAACAAAATCATCAAGTTCGAAGGCTGCTATCACGGCCATTCCGACAGTCTGCTGGTCAAGGCCGGATCAGGCTTGCTGACGCTGGGCAACCCGAGCTCGGCAGGCGTTCCGCCCGAGTTTGTCGCCCATACCATCACGCTGGACTACAACAATCTGCCCGCCGTGCAGACGGCCTTCGCGGAACATGGCCGCGACATCGCCTGCGTGATCGTCGAGCCGGTCGCCGGCAACATGAACCTCATCAAACCGGCGGCGGGCTTTCTGCAAGGCCTGCGCGAGCTCTGCACCCGCCACGGCAGCGTGCTGATTTTCGATGAAGTCATGACCGGTTTTCGGGTCGGCCCTCAAGGCGTGCAAGGCCTGACCGGCATCACACCCGACCTCACCACGCTGGCCAAGGTCATCGGCGGCGGCATGCCGGTAGGCGCTTTTGGCGGCCGCGCCGACCTGATGCGCCATATCGCCCCATTGGGTTCGGTCTATCAGGCCGGCACCCTGTCAGGCAACCCCGTCGCCGTGGCCGCCGGCCTGGCTACCCTGCGCCTGATCGGCCAGCCCGGTTTTTATGAAGACCTCTCGGCGCGTACCCAGCGCCTGGCCCTGGGCCTGACCGAGCGCGCCCACGCCGCAGGGGTGACTTTCAGCGCCGACGCTATCGGCGGCATGTTCGGCCTCTACTTCCGCGATAAGGTGCCCACCAGCTTCGCCGAAGTGCAGACCAGCAATACGGAAGCCTTCAAGCGCTTCTTCCACGCCATGCTGGATCGCGGCGTGCATTTCGCCCCCTCGGCCTTTGAAGCGGGTTTTGTGTCGGCTGCCCACGACGATGCCACGCTCCAGGCCACCCTGGACCATGCCGAAGCGGCTTTCGCCCTGCTGAAAGCCTGATCACCTCCCAGCCGCTTTCGATTGCCCCCACGGTTTATCGCCGTAGGGGCATTTTTCTGTCAACGCCAAATTGACCTAGCCTCTGAAATGCGAGAAAAAGAAGTTCGCGCGAACCTCGGCTCGCGCCTAATATGTCAATTTTTTTCTAACCGTTACTTATTGCAGGATACAACCCATCCCGCTAAGCATTCGGCGCAGGCCTTTGGAGAGAGCAAAAAACATGGCTGTCGAAACCGTATTCCGGCTGGATCTGGACGAAAACACGCGCGCCCTGACGGCAGGCTATACGCCAGGCCAGGATGGCCTGGCACCGCCGTCCTGGGATGATCTGATCGCCGTCGCCCAAGCACAGGGGTGGAACGCCGAGGTGTTAGACCAGACCAGCGCCGTGAACTTCATCGAGGCTTGCCGGGAAAGCAGGGAACCCGTACTCGCCTCGGTGGGCGAGGTGCTAGACGGTAGTTTTGCACTGGAGCTGGCACAAGATCGTATGTCGGTGCTGCTGTCGGTGACCCCGCCTCGGGGCGGACGCCGCGTCACCCTGAGCGATGTGCAGGCCGAACTGACCGAGCTTGGCGTGGTCTATGGTGTGCGCGACGCCAGCATCACGCAATCGCTCGCAGACCGGCGCGCCAATAGCACGCTCATCGCGCAAGGCACGCCGCCCACGGCCGGCACACCGACACGCTTCGACAGCCTGCTCGACGAGCTGAAAACCCGCCAAGAATACGACGACAAGGCCGTCGTCGATTACCGCAGTCTGGGCAACCTGATGCTGGTGGCGCCCGGCACGGCCCTGATGCGCCGTATCCCATCCGTCCAGGGCAAACCCGGGCTGAACGTGCTGGGTGAAGCGGTGCCACCCGTCCATATCCCCGACACCCCATTCGCCAGCGGCCTGACGGGTGTGGTCATCGATGAGTCTGACCCCTGTCTGCTGCGTGCCGCCAATGCCGGCTCGCCGATGCTCGTGCCACGAGGCGTACTGGTGAATTCGCTGGTCGAGGTAGACCAGGTCAACCTCTCTACGGGCAATATCGATTTTGACGGTACGCTCAAAGTACGCGGCGACATCACCGCCGGCATGGAAGTCCGCGTCTCGGGCGACGTGGTGGTCCACGGCACCATCGAGGCCGCGCGTGTGCAGGCTGGTGGCAGCATCATCGTCGATGGCGGCGTGATTGGCCTGGCCGAAAACAGACGCGGCGGCCATGCCACGGCCTCCCGCACAGCCCAACTCATCGCGGGCGAGTCGGTCTGGGCGCGCTTCATCGAGAACGCCATCGTCAAGGCCGAGAAAACCATCTCGATCGAACACGAAATCCGTCAAAGCCTGGTGTATGCCGGCCAGAGTGTGCGCGTGGGCAAGCCGAAATCGACACAAGGTTTGATTACGGGCGGCGAAGTGCATGCCAGGACCTCGGTCAGCGCGGGCACGATAGGCTCGCTAGCGGCCGTGCCGACGCTGGTCTGTGTCGGCGTCCACCCGCACGCCAAGGCCAGGCAAGCGGCGCTGCGCCAGCGTCGAGCCAGCCTGCGCGAAGAAAGCGACAAGCTGGAAAAACTCATCGCCTTTCTGCACCAGAACCCTGCCAAGGATATGAACGGGCTAAGTGCAAGAGCCACAGCCACCTATCAGCGCGTGCAAGGCGATATGGCCCAACTAGAAGCCAATGAGCAGCGCCTGCAGGAACTGTTGCGGCCGCTAAGAAGCGCCACCATTTCCGCCACGCAGCGCTACTATGGTGGCGTGACCCTGCGGGTGAGCGGCAAGCAGCTTAGCCTTTTGGAAGAACAGACCGGGGGCTGCGCCATGCTCGATGCCGAAGAGAGCCTGGTCGAGATCCGCTAGCCAGCGGCCGGCACGACGGCCGTGACTTCAATCTCGACGCGCGCCTGGTCTTCGATCAGATCGGATACCTCAACGGCCGTCATGGCCGGGAAATAGCGTCCGATCACTTCGCGATAGTGCTTACCTATCTGAGGATAGGCCGCGACATATTCGTCTTTGTCTTTGACATACCAGGTCATGCGCACGATGTGCTGCGGCCCGGCGCCGCCTTCCTTGAGAATGGCGACGATGTTTTCCAGCGTCTGGCGTACCTGAAGCGCAAAATCCTCGGTTTCAAACTGCTGCTGGCCATTCCAGCCGATCTGCCCGCCGACAAACAACAGGCGCGAGCCGACCGTCATTTCGCTCATCATGCCATTGGCATAACCACGCGGCGCCAGCCAATCGGGCGGTTGCAGAGTCTTGTTCATGGTTCCATCCTTTTATTTAATCCTGGGCGGGCAGCAGATAATCCTGCAAGCGCGCGCGTAAATCATCGGGCAGAGGCAGGGCGCGCATCGTGTCCAGCGACACTGTCACGATGGTCAGCCGGGCGCTCAAGCGCGTCTGACCATCCGGCCCCTCGAAGCGTACCTGCGCCTGAAACGACGCGCCGCCAATACGCCGCAGCTCCAGCACCTGCCTCAAACGGTCATTCCAGCGGCTAGGCAGATTGAAATCGCATTGCAAAGCGGCCGTCGGCGTACCGATGCGGCGCTCCAGATGCAGGGTGGCGAAAGACAGCCCCAGGCCTTTTTCAAACCACTCCTCGACAAAATCATTGATCATCTCGAAATAGCGCGGGTAAAAGACGATGCCGGCCGGATCGCAATGCCGGAAACGCACTTCCACCTCGCTGACGAAAGGCCCGGCCATCAGCGGCCTCCCGTCGCCAGCTGACGCAAAACGAAACGCTGCAACTTGCCCGTTTCGGTGCGCGGCAACACGGCCACGAACCGGACCACCCGCGGGTATTTGTAGGGCGCGATGCTTTCCTTGACGTAGTTTTGCAGGGCCCGCGCCAGCTGCGGCGTGCCGTCAAAACCGGGTTTGAGCACCACATAAGCCGCCACCACCTGGCCTCGCTCATCATCCGGCATGGCCACGACACCACATTCGGCCACCGCCTCGTGGCGCAGCATCGCATCCTCGACTTCCGGGCCGGCGATGTTGTAACCGGCCGAGATGATCATGTCATCATTGCGCGCCTGGTAATACAAATAGCCATCGTCGTCCTGCACAAAAGTGTCACCGGGAAGGTTCCAACCCTGCTGAACAAAGCGCTCCTGGCGCGGATCGGCCAGATAACGGCAACCCGTCGGGCCCTTGACGGCCAGCCGTCCCGGCGTACCGTTGGGCACCGGTTTCATATCGTCGTCGACCACCTGGGCAACATAACCCGGCACGACCTGGCCAATGGCGCCGCGGCGCACGCTTTCGGGAGCGCTCGACACAAAGACATGGATCATTTCCGTGCCGCCGATGCCGTCGATCATTTCAATACCGGTCGCTTGCTTCCAGAGCTGGCGGGTGGCGTCCGGCAAGGCCTCGCCCGCCGAAACGCTTTTTTTCAGGCTGCCCAGACGGAACTTCTCCACCAGCGGCGCCATCTGCCGGTAAAACGTCGGCGCGGTGAACACGATGGTGGCCTGAAAATCCTCGATCAGCTGCAAGAGAGATTCCGGCGAGAGCTTCTCGGCCAGCACCGTGCTGGCGCCGACCCGCAAAGGAAAGCACAAAAGGCCGCCCAAGCCAAACGTGAAAGCCAGCGGCGGGGTGCCGCAGAACACATCATCCGGCCCGGGCTTGATCACATGACGAGGAAAGAGATCGCACATGGCCAGCACGTCGCGATGGAAGTGCATACACCCCTTGGGCGCACCCGTTGTGCCGCTGGTGAAGGCAATCAGGCAGACGTCGTCGGCCGCCGTATCGCATGCTAGGAAGTGATCCGGTTTGGCCGCCGCCAGGCTATCTAACGAGCCCGGCGCATCCTCATTGAACAGCACGATCTGCTCCAGCTTGGGGCAATAATATTCGCTGTCCGGGTTCTGGCACTCGAGCGCCTCATCCTTGAGCCGCACATCGCACAACATGGCCTGCACCTCGGCCTTGTCTATGATCTGCTTGAGCTCTTTGGCGCGCAGCAAAGGCATGGTCGGCACCGTCACCATGCCGGCCTTGATGGCGCCCAGCCAAGCCGCCGCCATCATAGGATTATTGGGACCGCGCAGCACGATGCGATTGCCCGGCACGAGTTTCATATCCTCTTGCAATACGCGGCCGATGCGGTTGCTAAGCGCCTGCAATTCGGCATAGCTCATGGCTGCCGGCGCCCCGTCCTGATACCAGCGCAGCGCGACGCGCCCGCCCTGTCCCTGGCGCACCATCGCATCGACCAGTTCGACGGCGCAATTCAGGCGCGCCGGATAGGCGGTATCCGGGCCGTCCAGCAACAGCTCGGGCCATTGCTCGGACGGCGGCAGATTATCTCGGGCGAAAGTGTCCTTGTGCGCTGATACTTGCATGTTTTCCCCTGTCGCTATAAGTATCGGAAACGCCGGAATCAGTGCTTCAACAATTCCCTGGCGATGATTAATTTCTGCACTTCGGTGGCGCCCTCATAAATACGCAGCGCCCTGATTTCCCGGTACAGCTTTTCTATCGGCTGGCCACTCATCACGCCTGCGCCGCCAAACATCTGCAAGGCACGGTCAATGACTTGCTGCGCGGATTCGGTCGCGGCCATCTTGGCCATCGCCGCCTCGCGCGTCGTGCGCGCCCCCTTCACATCCCGCAGCCATGCGGCGCGGTAGGTCAAGAGCGCCGAACTATCGATGGCGCAGGCCATGTCGCCCAGCGCCGCCTGCGTCAGCTGCAGATCGGCCAAGGTCTGACCAAACATGCGCCGGCTGCGGGCGCGGCCCAGGCCCTCATCAAGCGCACGACGGGCAAAACCCAGCGCGGCGGCCGCGACCGAGGCGCGGAAAATATCCAGCGTCATCATGGCCAGCTTGAAACCCTGGCCTGGCTCGCCCAGGCGCTGCGTGGCCGGGATACGGCAGTTGTCGAATTGCAGCGTTGCCAAGGGATGGGGCGCGATCAGGTCGATGCGCCCGGAAATCGTCAGGCCAGGCGTATCGGCATCCACCACAAAGGCGCTGATGCCACGCGCGCCCGGCGCCTCGCCCGTTCGGGCGAACACGCAATAGAAGTCCGCGATACCGCCATTGGAAATCCAGGTTTTCTCGCCATCGAGCACATAGCTGTCGCCGTCCAGCCGGGCGGCGCAGCACATGGCCGCTACATCCGAGCCGGCATCGATCTCGGATAGCGCGAAGGCTGCAATCGCCTTACCGCTGGCCACGCGGGGCAGATAATGCGCCCGCAAGGCGTCGGAACCCATGAGCGAAATCGCCCCGCTGCCCAGACCCTGCATCGCCAACGCGAAATCGGCCAGGCCCTCATGACGGGCCAGTGTCTCGCGCAAAACACAGATGGCCCGCGAGTCGATCTGCGGCCGCTTGCCGCCCCAGGCCGCAGGCACGCAGTAGCGCAGCCATCCCGCCTCACCTAAGGCAGCCACCCATTGCCGGCAGGCGGCATCGGTATCGTGATGAGCCATGCCCGGCAGCGCCTGCTCGCACCAGGCGTCCAGCTCGTGAGCCAGCTCGCCATGCCAGGATTCAAAGAAAGGCCAGTCGAGCCAGGAAGCATCGCGCATGGCTCAGTCCCCCTCGAAAACGGGTTTGCGCTTGGCGACAAAAGCCTCGTAGGCGCGGCGGAAATCCTGTGTCTGCATGCAGATGGCCTGGGCCTGGGCTTCGGCCTCGATGGCCTCGTCCAAGCCCATATTCCATTCCTGATGCAGCAGTTTCTTGGTGACGCCGTGAGCGAACGTCGGGCCCGCTGCCAGTTGCGCGGCCAATTCCGCGGCTGCGCCCGCCAGCTCGGCCTGCTCATGAAGGCGATTGAAAAATCCCCAGGCCTGCCCCTCTTCGGCGCTCATCGAGCGCCCGGTATACAGCAGCTCGGAAGCCCGTCCCTGCCCGATGACACGCGGCAGCAAGGTGCAAGCGCCCATATCCGCACCGGCCAGACCCACACGTGTGAACAGAAAGGCCGTGCGCGCCTCGGGCGTGCCCAGTCGCAAATCGGCAGCCAGGGCCATCATGGCGCCAGCGCCGGCGCACACGCCATCCACGGCGGCCACGATGGGCTGTGGGCAGGCCCGCATGGCCTTGACCAGATCGCCGGTCATCCGCGTGAAGTCCAGCAACTCCGGCATGGTCATTTTTGTCAGCGGCCCGATGATCTCGTGCACATCCCCGCCCGAGCAAAAATTGCCCCCCGCGCCAGTGAGCACCACCACTTTGATATCGGTGGCATAGACCAGGCCGCGAAACAGATCGCGTAATTCGGCATAGGAGTCGAAGGTCAGCGGATTTTTGCGCTCTGGCCGGTTAAGAGTGATGGTCGCCACCTTGCCCTCTGTTTCCCACCGGAAATGACGCGGCTGATAACCCGCCCAAGGCTGCTTGTGGTGCTTCATGCTGTGCGCTTCGGTACTCATGCTGTCTCCTTGTTTTTCACGCGGCGGCTTCACCGCCATCGACCGCGATGGCCTGGCCATTGATCGCGGCGCTGGCGGGCAGGGCCAGCCAGGCCACGGTGTCGGCGACTTCGGCGGCCGACACCAAGCGGCCTTGAGGATTGCGCTCGGCCAGACGCGCGCGGGCAGCAGCCTCATCCATGCCGGTTTTCTTCATGATGTTGTCCACCGCTTCGCGCACGATGTCGGTCTCGGTATAGCCCGGGCACACCGTATTGACCGTCACGCCTTTGCGGGCGACCTCCTGCGCCAGCGCCCGCGTCATCCCCACCACGCCATGCTTGGCCGCGCAGTAAGCGACAACGTAGGCGTAGCCGATCAGGCCAGCAGTGCTGGCCACATTGATGACGCGGCCCCAACCGCCTTGCAACATGTCGGGCAGCGCCGCCTGCGTGCAATGAAACGCGCCATTCAGGTTGACCTGGACCATCTGTTCCCAAAGCTCGGCCGAGGTGCGGTCAAAGCGCTCGCTCACCGCCTGCCCTGCGTTGTTGACCAAAATGTGGATCGCGCCATAAAGCGTGCGTGCTGATGCGAAGGCGCGCTCGACCTCGCCGGCCTGCGCAATATCGCCAGCCACGGCCGCAACCCTAAAACCTTCGGCGGCAAGGCCGGCGCGCGCCGTTTCCAAGGCCTGCGCATTGCGGCCCATCAAGGTGACGGCCGCGCCGCGCTGCGCCAAGGCCCGGGCAATGGCCAAACCAATGCCGCGCGCCCCGCCGGTCACGAGCGCATGACGCCCCTGAAGTTCTGAATACATCGTCATTTACTCTCCGCCGCACTGGCGGCGCGTTCAAAATTGGTTTCTAACTGGCGTTTGCCCGCGACATATTGATCGGGCCAGGCGATATCGCGATACCCGACGCGGGCCGTCTCGCGCAGCGTCCAGGCCGCATCGGCCAGATGCGGGCGCGCCAATGCGCACAGATCGGCACGCCCGGAGGCGATGATGGCATTGGCATGATCCGCCTCGAAAATAGCGCCCACGGCAATCGTCGGGATACCTGCCTCATTACGCACACGGTCGGCGAAAGGCGTCTGATACATGCGGCCATAGACCGGCTTTTGCTCCGGACTCACCTGACCCGACGAGCAATCAATCATATCGGCGCCAGCGTCCTTGAAGCAGCGGGCGATCTCGACCGCCGCATCGGCATCAATACCGCCCTCGACCCAGTCATGAGCCGAAATACGTACCGATATGGGCCTGTCCTCTCCCCAGGCCTCTCGCACCGCCCGGAACACTTCCAGGGGATAGCGCAGCCGGTTTTCCAGGCTGCCGCCGTATTCGTCGCTGCGCTGGTTGGTCAGCGGCGAAATGAAACTGGACAGCAGATAGCCGTGAGCGCAGTGCAGCTCCAGCCAGTCAAAGCCGGCCTGGGCCGCCCGCGCGGCCGACTGCGCGAAAGCATCGCGCACCGCATCCATATCGGCCCGTGTCATGGCGCGAGGCAGTTGCGACACCCCGGGCAGATAAGGCAGCGCCGATGCGGAAATCAGCGGCCAGTTGCCCGCTTCCAAGGGATGATCGATGTGCTGCCAGCCTAACTGCGTCGAGCCTTTGCGGCCAGCATGCCCCAACTGGACACCGATGCGGGCGTGGCTGTTGGCATGCACGAAATCAACGATGCGGGCGAAGGCCCGGGCCTGCTCGTCATTCCAGAGCCCAGGGCAGCCCGGGGTGATGCGCGCATCCGGCGAGGGGCAGGTCATTTCAACCATGACCAGGCCTGCGCCCCCCAGGGCGCGCGCGCCCAGATGCACCAGATGAAACTCGCCCGGCACGCCATCCTGGCAGGAGTACATCGCCATCGGCGACACCACAATACGATTGGGCAGGGTTACCGAACGCACCCGGTAAGGCGTGAGCATGGGCGGTGGCGGGCGCGCATCATCGCGCACCGTCAGGCCGCTCTGAGCCGCCAGCCAGCGCTCATAGCCCTGCAACCACTGCGCATCGCGCAGGCGCAGGTTCTCGTGCGAGATGCGCTGCGACCTCGTCAGCAAGGAATAGGCGAATTGCTCCGGCGGCAACTCGGCATAGCGCTCGACGTTCTCGAACCATTCGGTGGAATTGCGCGCCGCATTCTGAATCTTGAGCACTTCGACACTGCGCACCGCCTCATAATGACGCAAGGCAGCCGGCAGATCCGCCGTCGAGCCATCGACACAGCGGGCCAGCTCAATAGCGTCCTCGAGCGCCAGCTTGGTGCCGGACCCGATGGAAAAGTGCGCCGTGTGGGCGGCATCCCCCATCAACACGACCGGCACGTCGCGCAGGCCACGCGGCGTTTCCAGCGTATTCCAGTGCACCCAGCTATTGCAGATAACGCGCGGAAAGCGAATCCAGATGGCCGAGCCCCGCAGATGCGCCGCATTGCTCATAAGCGGATGGCCATCCAGCCAGGGCGCGAACAGCTTTTCGCAATAGGCGATACCTTCTTCCTGACTCATTGCCTCGATGCCAGCGGCCCGCCAGGTTTCCTCTGGCGTCTCGACGATAAAGGTCGACAGGCCATCCTCGAAGCGATAGGCATGCGCCTGGAACCAGCCATGCTCCGTCTGAACGAAGGCGAAGGTGAAGGCATCGAAGACCTTGCGCGTGCCCAGCCAGACAAAGCGGCAGCGGCGCTGGTCGATGTCGGGCTGAAACGTGGAGGCGTAACGGCTGCGCACCACGCTATTGAGGCCATCGGAAGCGATGACGAGATCCGCGTCATAGCGGCGCGCCAGCTCCTGGTCATCCTGGACATAGGTTTCAAACACCAGCTTGACACCCACTTCTTCGCAACGGGCCTGCAAAATATTCAGCAGATGCTTGCGGCCGATGCCAATGAAGCCATGCCCCCCGCTGCGCACGCTGCGGCCTTTGAAATGTATGTCGATGTCATCCCAATGGTTGAAGGCGTCGCCAATGGTTTTGGCTGACACCGGGTCCGCCAGGCGCAGGTTGTCCATCGTGGCGTCGGAGAACACCACTCCCCAGCCAAAGGTGTCATAGGGCCGGTTGCGCTCCACCACCGTCACTTCATTTTCAGGATGGCGCAGCTTCATCAAGAGGCCGAAATACAGGCCGGCGGGACCACCGCCTATGCACACGATCTTCATTGCCTTACTCCCCAGCCCACCGCGCCTTAGCGCGTGCAGATTTAGACCTTAATAGTTTAGGCTTGAAATATATACCGCAAATGGGGAGGCGCGCCAATGGGGAAAGTCCCCGGAAGCGCAAATCAGGAAAGCCGCGTTTCAGCGGCCCGTGGCGGGTAAGCCGACGCGGTCGCGGCCTTCGTGCTTGGCCAGATAAAGGGCCTGATCAGCCCGGTTCAAGGCATC
This sequence comes from Bordetella avium, assembly GCF_034424645.1. Classification (NCBI taxonomy): domain Bacteria; kingdom Pseudomonadati; phylum Pseudomonadota; class Betaproteobacteria; order Burkholderiales; family Alcaligenaceae; genus Bordetella; species Bordetella avium. The sequence continues at coordinate 421,202 of NZ_CP139969.1, read as the reverse complement.
GGAGAGCGTTGCGCCCATCTGATGGTCAGCCATGCCGACACTGGCCGTCAGCCGTAGCGTCTCGCCCGCCACGTCGATCGCCAGTCCGCGCACCGCGCCGACCACACGGTCCATGACCCCTTGTCCGGTCTCCAGATCGGTGTCGGGCAGGACGAGCAAAAATTCCTCGCCGCCCCAACGGCCGCACAGATCGCCCGCGCGCATACTGCGTTGCAGCAAGGCGGCCAGTTCAACCAGAACGCGGTCGCCGGCCTCGTGCCCATAGCGGTCATTGACGGCTTTGAAATGGTCAACATCGAGCATGGCCAGCACAAAGGGCCGCTTATTGGCGTCAGAACGCCTGACCTCCATCCGGATGATGTCCATCAGGGCACGCCGGTTGAGCAGGCCGGTCAGGGGGTCGCGCCGTGAGGTTTCCTCTAGGGTGCGGTTCAGATCGCGCATCATGCTCTGATAATGATCAGAAATGCGGGCGATGCGCGCCAGTCGCCGCAACTGGCGGTCAAAACGCTCGTACAACCCCTGTTCACGCTGCAACGCCATCGTCTGATAAGCATCGGAAATCTGCGTGACACGCTCGATGCGGACCATCTGCTCCTGCGTCTGCCGCCAGAGCCTATCCAGAGCATCCCGCAAAGGATGCCCTGCATAGGCCGGGTCTGCCAGCAAATCGGCGATACGCTGGTCCAGGTCAGACTTGATGGCACTCATTCCCGGCCGACGACAGAAAAGGGGAAGGTGCAATCTTCCTTGAATTCTTGGGCCAGCTCACCCACGCGTTCGTTGCGCATATCGTAAAACCAGGTCACGGCCACAGCGCGGCCACCTTGACGCGCCGCCTCCAGCAAATCGAAGATATCCATCATCGCTTTGATGCTGCTGGTGTTCAGATAAAACAGCTCAAGTTCCAGGCGCAAAGGCGCGTCGCCCTGAGCCAAATAATTCTCCACCCACTCGATTACAGGTCCAAACAACTCGAAAGAATTCTCCGGGTAGGAGTCTCCTGTCATGGATAGCACACCGTTTTGGCTATCTGTGCGTATACCAGGCGTGGATTGCGTCCCGGGAATATCAAGTTCACTACTCATCGATCGCTCCAAAATTCCAAACGAGGCGAGGGGTCAGATTTCCACACTGAGACTGAAAAAATCCCAGCCAGCCGAGGCGCTAGGACTCAAGCTTGCCCTCAGTGGAGCGCCCGCGCGCCGCGCGATGTCTATCAGGCCCAGGCCCGCGCCCGTGGCAGCCCCCGGATCACGCGGCTTGTGCAGTTGCTCTTTGTAGGCCGCCTTCAAAGAGGCCTTGTCCAGCGCAGCCAGCGCCTGAATCCGCTCTACGAGCTGACGGCCATCTTCCGTTCTTACCCGATTGCCCGCCGACACTTCATAGCGGTTATCGCCACTGCGCCCGATCACGACGGTCGCATGCGCCTCCACGTCGCCGTTGGCGGCAGCGTACTGACGGATGTTCTGCACCATCTCGATATAGGCGGAGAACACGTCCATCGCCTCGGCGGGGCGCGCCTGCTCCGCCGTAAGATAGTTCTTGAGCGCATTCCCGATTTCTTCGATCAAACTGCGCGAAATCGGGCCATTGAAACACAGCAAGACGCGATTCTGGTTGAATCGCTCTCCCAGTGCGTAAAGATCAGCAGCATTCATGCAGCACCCCTGGAAAAATCGTTAATCGAAGCGGAACGCCAGCAAGGTGATGTCGTCACGCTGCGGCAAACCTCCCTGGTATTCAGCAAGCGCCTGAGCAAAAGCCTGCGCCTGCTCATGCATGGGTCGCCGCGCATGCCGCTTGAGCATGGAAGCGAAACGCGTGTTGCCAAAGCCGAAACCAAACTCGCCCCCGGCCTGGTCCAGAAAACCGTCGGTCGCCAGGTAGTAAGTCCAGCCGGACTCCAAGGGCAGCACGATGTTTTCGTATTCGCCCTGACGCTTATCGCAAAGGGCCCGGCGCGCGCCCGGCACTTCGCGCGCCTCGTCACCGTTGCTGGCATAGAGAGAGATTTTTGCGCCCACATAGATGAGCCGCGAATTATCGCGGTCTATATAGACCAGCCCTGCATCAATATTGGTGGCAAGGGCGTGGGGCAATTGCGCATCCGCGAGCATGGCGCGGATAGCGCTATCGGTGCGCCGCAAAATGCCCCCCGGATCGCGCGCGCCGACCTCGCTCACCGCCAGATCGATCGCCGCCCGCGCCAGCATGGTCATCAAGGCGCCGGGCACGCCATGACCCGCGCAATCCATGATGCCCAGCAAACAGTTTCCGCCATCCGAACGGAATACATAAAAGTCTCCGCCGACCACATCGCGCGGTTTCCACAGCACAAAGTGATGGGCGCCCAAAGACTGCGTCATCTGCCGATCGGGCAGGATGGCGCGCTGAATGAGGCTGGCATAGTCGATCGAATCATCGATTTTCTTGCGGGCGGCGGCCATCTCGCGGTTGGCCGACTCCCGTTCGGAAGTCCGCTCGCGCACCTTGGTTTCCAGCTCGTCCGTGTGTTTGCGCACCATATCGGCCATAACGCCGAAGGCACGGCTCAAATCACCGATTTCGTCTTGGCCGCCCGACGGCAGGCGCACGTCATAGCTGCCATCGGCAATCGCGCGGGCAGATTGCTGCAAGCGACGCAGGGGCCGCAGCATCAGACGCTCGATCGCAAACCCGAAACAGAGCACCAGCGCCACGAACAACAGCACCAGGCCTATCATGCCCGGCCACAGCCAGGCCGGGTCCACCACCCGAGCCGCGCCAAAGTCCACCAGCGTCACCAAGTGCCAGTGCAACTCCGGCATATAGGCCACGGCAACCAGCTGCCGCGCACCATCGATCTCAGCCCAGCTCATGGCTACCGACTGCGGGTCCGCTTTGGCCTGCTCCATGGCCTGGAGCAGATTCTGCCTGCCCTCTCCGGCGTCGAGCAGGCTGACCGCGAGCCCACGCTCCTGAGCCTGGCCCGCCGCACCAGAGTTATAGGCAATGCGAGACTCGTCGCGGTAAGCCTGTATGGCGCCCTGTTCGTCAACAATGAGCGCGCGCACTCCTGCACGGTCGCTGTTGACGAATTCACGTACAAACTCTCCCACGTCCAGCCCAGCGCCGCTCAGGCCCAGCACTTGGTCGCCATCACGGATCTGGACATTGATCCAGACCTTGGTGGTCTTGAGCTTGAGGTCGGGATTGACGTTGATGTTGTAGGGATCGGGGGATAGCAGCGAGGCGTAGAACCAGGCATCATCCGGAGCGCTGCGGCTCAGGGTGTAGCGCGCTTCCTGAGACTGGCTAGCGGGATCATTGAAGTAATAATGGCCGCTGTCCGCGCTGGCGATGAAATAGGTCTGCCCCATGAACTCGCGCCGATAGCCTTCGGCTTCGCGGAAAAACAGATCGCGCGCGGCAGGATCATTTTCGTTGCGCAACCAGCGCCGCGTCACTTCGCTATTGGCCAGGCGCACGGACAGCGCCATCTCGCGCGACACCGGGGCCAGGATGCGCTGGCGGCTCAGCTGCGTGAAATTTTCGGCAAAGGCCCGGCCGAAATGATCCCGCACGCCATCAAACACCAACATGGTAATCAGAATGGCGGGGGCCAGCATCACCAAACATGCCAGCAACAACGCCATAAAGGATTTCTTGCGCAAACCCCACTTCGCCATACAAATCTTCCCCTGCGCCCGGACGGTCTGGTGAGGCCAACCAGCCTGTTCCCCATTCGCGTTTGCGTTCGCGCCGCAGGATCGTCCGCGATGCGAAAGCATCGCTAGTGTAGATGCCCATCACAGGGATGGAAACATGCGAATACATTAGCTATCGACTATGTCGGCTTATTTCGCAATAGCGATATAGTCTTCGTAATTTATTACTTTAAATATCCAATAAAGTCCAATTATCGCATCAAGGCCGCTGAGCAGCAGGGTAGCCCAGCGGCGGCCTTGCCATGTCCAGGCTCACACGCCCAGGTAGCGCTCCCAGAGCGCACGGTCGGCATCGAGCGCCGCCGAGTCCCCAGTCCAAACCACCTTGCCACGTTCGAGGATGACGTGAAGGTCGGCCAGCGCCAGCAGGCGCTCCACATATTTGTCGATGACCAGAATCGTTTGCCCCGCAGCGCGCAGGCGCGCCAGGCACTGCCAGATTTCTTCGCGGATTTTGGGCGCCAGACCCTCTGTCGCCTCATCCAGAATCAGCAAACGCGGATTGGTCACCAAGGCGCGGCCGATGGCCAGCATCTGCTGCTCACCCCCCGACAACTGATTGCCCATATTGGACGCACGCTCGCCCAAACGCGGAAACAACTCGAATACCCGCTCGGGCGTCCAGACCTGGCCAATATCCGGATTGCGTCGGGCGACAAAAGCCGTCAAATGTTCCCGCACCGTCAAGTTGGGAAAGCACTGCCGGCCTTCGGGCACTAAGGCCAAACCGGCGCGCGCGATACGGTCCGGACTCCAGCCGCCGACCGGTTTTCCAGCGAACTCGATCACGCCAGCGCGCAGCGGCAACTGGCCAAACAGGGTGCGCAGCAGCGTCGTCTTGCCCATGCCGTTGCGCCCGAGCAGGGTCACCACCTGGCCCGCGCCAATCTCCAGATCCACGCCAAACAAAACCTGACTCGCGCCGTAGCCGCTGACGGCTCCCTTGATGCTCAGCATGTCTTTTCCTCGGCGTGCTCGCCGTCTTCGCCCAGATAGGCCTGGCGCACATCAGGATTGGCTCGGATCTCATCCGGGGTGCCGGTGGCGATCACCCGTCCGTAGACCAGCACGGAAATGCGATCGGCGAGACGGAACACGGCCTGCATGTCGTGTTCCACCAGCAGCATGGCCGCACGGCCTCGCAGGGACTCGATCAGCTCCGTCAGGCGCAGGGTTTCATCAGGCCCCATGCCTGCCATGGGCTCATCGAGCAGAAGCACGCTGGGACGCGCGGCAAGCGCCAGCGCGAACTCTAGTTTGCGCTGCTCGCCATGGGGCAGAGTTCCCGCCGGACGATCCAAGAGACTGGCCTCGATGGCGCACTGGCTGGCCAGCGCGCGCGCGGCATCGCGCAGGCCCGTCTCGGCCGAGCGCGGCCGCCAAAAACGGAAACTGCTGCCGGCATGGGCTTGCACCGCCAACAGCAGGTTATCCATCACGCTGAAACCGCGAAAGATATTGGTGATCTGGTAAGAACGCGACAAGCCGTTGGCGACCCGTTCATGCGCTGACATCCGCGACACATCGGTATCGCCCACCATAAGGCTGCCGGCGTCAGCAGCCAGCGTGCCAGACAGCAGATGGATAAGCGTGGACTTACCCGCGCCATTCGGGCCAATCAAGGCATGGATTTCGCCAGGCTCCAGCGTCAGGCTGACCTGGTCAGTGGCCAGCAGCGCCCCGAAACGGCGAACCAGGCCCGTGGCGCGCAGCGCCGGTGAGGTTTGCGTCATGATTGGGCCTTCGAGGATGCGCTGCCAAACCATGGGGACACCAGGCCGGCCAGACCGCGCGGCGCGCCGAACACCAGGGCCAGCAGCAACAGGCCCAGCGGCAGATGCCAATACTCCGTCCATTGACGCAGCAATTCTTCCAGCAACAGCATCACTGACGCGCCGACGACGCCGCCATAACGCAGCCCGATGCCGCCGACCAGCACCATGATGAGCAGATTGGCGGACTGGGTCCAGTGCATGAGACTGGGCGAGATAAAAAGATTGTGATTGGCCAGCAGCGCACCGGCCAGACCCGCTGCCGCACCGCTCAGGACGAACGCAGTCAGTTTGATGCGATAGACCGGATAGCCCAGCGCCTCCATGCGCGACTCGTTCTCGCGCACGCCCTGCAAGGCCTCGCCGTAACGCGAGGCCACCAGGCGGTTGAATACGTACATGACCACCACGAATACCGCCAGGACCACGTAATAGAAGGTCACGTCATTGCCGAGATCCAGCCCTGGCAAGGTCGAATAGCCGGGCAGATTCAGCCCGTCTTCGCCGCCATACTGGCGCAGCGAGATAAAGATGAAATACACCATCTGGGCAAAAGCCAGCGTGATCATGATGAAGTACACGCCTCGCGTGCGCAGCGAGATCGCGCCTATCACCCAGGCCAGAACGCCCGCCAGCAACACGGCCGCAGGCCAGACCGCCAAGACCGATGTGACGCCCCCCGAAGCCAGAATCCCCACGGTATAAGCGCCCGCGCCGAAAAAGGCCGCGTGACCTAAAGCCACCATGCCGCCATAGCCCAGCACCAGATTCAGGCTGGTCGCGGCCAAGGCATAGATCAGCACACGCCGGACAAAGGAAATATAAAAATCGAGCCCCATTGCCGGCGCAAACAGCGGAAACAGCACCAGCGCGACGAGCAGCAGCAACGTCCAAATCAAGGATTTACGCATCGTCAGCTCAACCCCGCGCCGGGAACAGGCCGGAAGGACGGAACACCAGCACCGCCGCCATCAGCACATAGATCAGAATCGCCGCCAGCGTGGGACCGACGCTGGAAGCCACGGCTGGCGAAAACACCTGGCGCAGCAGCATGGGCAGAAAAGCCCAGCCCGCCGTATCGACCATGCCCACCAGCAAGGCGCCGACAAAAGCGCCGCGTATGGAACCGATACCGCCGATGACAATGCAGACCAGGACCAGAATCAGGATTTCCTCGCCCATGCCGATCTGCACAGCGGTGATCGGCCCGAGCAAAGCGCCGGCGACGGCGGCCAACACCGCGCCCAACACAAAGACGCCGAGGAAGAGCAAAGGCACACGCACGCCCATGAGCGTGGCCATCTGACGATTGGACGCCCCTGCCCGCACCAGCACCCCCGCCCGGGTCCGCGTGACGAACCAGTACAAGCCGGCCGCCACCGCCAGGCCGACGATGATGATCATCAATCGATAGGCGGGATATAACAGCTCTGGCAGCAGGCGCACCGGCCCGGACAGCGCCGCCGGCATATTCAGCATGACCGGAGCCGGACCCCAAATCATTTTGACCAGATCATTAGCGATCAGGATGATGGCGTAGGTGCCCAGCACCTGCGCCAGATGGTCGCGCAGCGCCAGACGCCGCATGACCGTCAGTTCGAGCACCGCGCCGACCACGCCCGTAGCGACGGCGGCGACCAGCACCGCAGCTACGAAAGAGCCTGTGCGCTGCATGGTCTCGGCGGCTACATAGGCCCCCGCCATATAGAGCGACCCGTGAGCCAGATTCATGACATCCATGATCCCGAACACCAGCGTCAGCCCTGCCGCGATCAAAAACAACATCAACCCGAACTGGAGTCCATTGAGCAACTGCTCAATAACCAGCGTAAACGTCATGAAGCATTCCCCGTGTGCCGCAGGCGGCTGTTGCGCCGCCCGCGTGCCTGCCCGCAATAGGCTTACAGCTTGCAGTCGCCGACGTAGACGTCCTGATATTTGTCAAAGACCTGGCCGACCAGCTTGTTGGTGATGCGGCCATTACCGTCTTTGTCCACTACACGAACGTAGTACGACTGGATGGGATAGTGGTTCTTACCGTAGGTGAACGGCCCCCGCACCGACGGGAAGTCGGCTTTTTGCAGGGCCGCGACCACGGCCTGGCGGTCGGCAGCCTTGCCTTGGGTCTGTTTGACCGCGGCATCGATGGCCATGATGACGTCATAAGCCTGGGCGGCATAGACCGAGGGGTAGCGGCCGTTGTATTCCTTGCGGAAGGCCTCGACGAACTGCTTGTTCTGCGGATTGTCGAGGTCATGCGCCCATTGCGCGGTGTTGTACATGCCCAGCATGGGCTCGCCCACCGCCTGGATCACGTCTTCATCGCCCGAAAAGCCAGGGCCGATCAGCGCAATGTCTTTGGACAGGCCAGACGACACAAACTGTTTGACAAAGTTGATGCCCATCCCGCCCGGCAGGAAGATGTACACCGCATCGGGTTTGGCTGCGCGGATCTGCGCGATCTCGGCCGCGTAATCGAGCTGACCCAACTTGGTATAGATTTCTTCGCTCACAGGGGACTTGTAGCCGCGCTTGAAGCCGGTCAGGCCATCTTTGCCGGCCGGGTAGTCCGGCGCCATGATGAAGACTTTCTTGTAGCCGCGATCAGCGGCCACCTTGCCCGCTGCCTCGTGGAAAGCATCGTTCTGATACGAGAGGCCGAACCAGTAAGGGTTGCACTGCGAACCGGCGAACTGGCTGGGGCCGGGGTTGTTCGACAGATAGGGCACCTTGGCGGCAAACAGCGCCGGGCCCACGGCCAGCGCCACATTGGAACCGATCGGGCCGGTAAAGAAATCGATTTTTTCGCGCTGCAAATAGCGGGTGACGAGCTGACGGGCCTGATCCGGGTTGCCTGCCATATCCGTCTGCAGAAACTCGGCGGGCTGTCCGCCCAGCTTGCCGCCCAACTGCTTGATGGCCAGATTAAAGCCGTCGCGCGCTTCGGCGCCCAAGGCAGAGAAAGGTCCGGAAATATCGTTGGCGATGCCAACCTTGATGGTGTTGGCCGAAGCCATGGCAGGCATCAAGATGGCGGCAGCCAGAAGGGACGGAAGAAAACGCATGGTGGAACTCCTTACGCTGTCGCGCGGCAGAGGTATTGTTTTTCGGCGTTCTGTTGTTGCTGGCAGGTCGATGCAATCAGCTGCTTTGCGCTGCGATCCCACGCTGGCGCGCTCCGGTCCGGATAAGAAACTGGCATCCGGCATAGTTTAGGTTTAAAGTATTCGCTAAAACAAGTCTAGGGTTTGCCCCAGGCTATGATCAGAAAAACATCGATACCATGCCCTATCGCCACCGACTGGATTACGCCCCGCAAGGCGCACGCGCGACAGTACCCGACATCCCGGGCTTACTCAAGCCATCCCTACCAAGCCAGGCTTGCCACCTCTCAAAACCTTCCCGAAACCGCCATGACCGACATGCCTGATCTGGAAAGCCGCGCCGCGCCGGAAGACCACCACGCCCTGCGGCTGTGGCTGCGCATGCTGACCTGCTGCAACCTGATCGAGTCCGAAATCCGCAGCCGACTGCGCACCGAATTCGACACCACCCTGCCCCGCTTCGACCTGATGGCGCAGTTGCAGCGTGCGCCCAAAGGCATGAAGATGGGCGAGCTGTCGCGCCATATGATGGTCACCAACGGCAACATCACCGGCATCACCGACCAGCTCGAAAAGGAAGGCCTGGTAATCCGTACCAAGGTCGAATCCGACCGCCGCAGCTCCGTGCTCAAACTCACTCCGCAAGGGAAAAAGAGCTTCTCGCGCATGGCGCGCGCGCACGAGTCCTGGGTCAAATCGATGTTCAGCGATCTGCCCGAGTCCAGCCGCAACACCCTCTATAAAGCCCTGGGCGAACTCAAGCTCGGTGTGGTGGCCCGACAGCGCCAGGACTAGCCAGGCTACCGGGGCATGTGCCGCCAAGAAAGCGCATAATTATCGGCATGATTCCGGTATCCCTTCCTGGCGGTAATTTTTACGTGACCATGGCGCTGTCGCTGGTCTGCCTGGCGACCCTGCTGACCTGGGCGGCCAGCCTGGCGCGCAGCCGTGACGCGCGCTGGTGGCTGAGCGACCATCGCAAACTGGACTCCGTGCTGATGGCCATGCTGGCCGTGGGCGGCGCCGTCTTTCCTTATCAGCAGCTTAGCCACTGGCTGGACAGCCAAAGGCTGGCGCGCGCCGACGCGGCATTGCGCACCGTGCTGGCCCAAGCCCGCAATCTGGCCGGTGTCGCCATGCCGGCGGGCACCGAGCTGCGGCTGCGCAAGCAAGATGACCCGGAAAGCTTCGAAGAAGCCCGCTTCCCGGTTCCCACCCCGGTAGCCGGCGTCAAAGCAGAACGGCTGCTGCGCCATTTCGACGCCGCCGGCACCTCTGCCTCCTGGTCGCTGGCGCTGGCGGGCAACGAAACCATCGCCGGCTGGCTATGCAGCCGGGGGCATAAGGCCGAGTTTCGGCTACGAGGCAGCCAACCCGAGTTTTCAAGCTGTCACCTGGCCAGCGGCAACCGCATCGAGGAACAAAATCTGCCCGCCGGCACCTGGCTCACAGCCACCCCGGAAGGCTGGCTGCTGCGCACCGGCGGCAGCGAAAGCTTGCGCGTAGAGGGTCTGGACCTTCTCAAGGCCGACGTACGCCTTGATGGCGGGCACCGACGCACCCACTTTGAAGGCCTGCTGGCGCACGAGTCGGTGCTGGGCGACGTCACCTACCCTGCCGGCACCCGCGTCTCGGCGGCCGGCGCCAAGGTGCCCGGCGCACAGCCCGGCGACCTTCTACTCTCGCCTTCCCGCGGACGCAGCGCCCACCGGGCAGGCGGCAGCGAAATCGCCGCCGGCAAATCGGTACTACAGGCGCCCGACGGCACGGTGCGATCCGTGCTGAGCAACCGCGAGGCCGGCGTGCTGGATGTCGCCAGCGTGCGGCTCGGGCCCTGACACCCCCATACACCCAAGCGGTGGGATAATACCGGTTTGACCGCTGCCCAAACCCGGGCAGCCGCCCAGCCTAGCGAGACCTACCCACATGGCCGTTAATCTCCAGATTCCTTCCGAGTCCGAAATTTTTCCCGTCGCCGGTGTCGAAATCGGTGTAACCGAAGCGGGTATCCGCAAGGCCAACCGCCGCGACCTGACCGTTTTCCGTATCGCGCCGGGCGCCTCGGTGGCGGGCGTATTCACGCGTAACCGCTTTTGCGCCGCGCCGGTTCAGGTCAGCAAAGCGCATCTCGCCCTGGGCGGCCCGATCCGCGCACTGGTCATCAACACGGGTAACGCCAATGCAGGCACGGGAGAGTCCGGCCTGAACATTGCCAAAGACAGCTGCGCCGAATTGGGCAAGCTGCTGGGCGTCCCCGCCGAGCAGGTGCTGCCGTTCTCGACCGGGGTCATCCTCGAGCCGCTGCCCTTGGATCGCCTGGTCGCCGGCCTGCCCAAGGCCATCGCAGCCTTGGGCAATAACGAATGGTTCAATGCCGCGCACGGCATCATGACCACCGACACCCTGCCCAAAATTTATTCACGCCGCGTCGAGATCGGCGGCAAGACCGTCACCCTCACCGGCATCAGCAAGGGCGCGGGCATGATCCGCCCCAATATGGCGACCATGCTGAGTTTTCTTGCCACTGACGCCGGCATCGCCCAGCCCCTGCTCGAAACCCTGGCGCGCGAACTGGCCGACCAATCGTTCAACCGCATCACCATCGACGGCGACACCTCGACCAACGACTCTTTCATCGTCATCGCCACGGGGAAATCGGGCCTGCAGGTCAACAGCGTCAACGACGCCGATTACGCCGCATTGCGCCAGGCCATGGCGGAAGCCTCCGCCGATCTGGCCCAGAAAATCGTCCGCGATGCCGAAGGCGCCACCAAATTCATCACCGTGCGCGTCGAAGAAGCCAGCAACACCGAGGAGGCCCTGAAGGTCGCCTATGCCGTAGCCCATTCGCCCCTGGTCAAGACCGCTTTCTACGCCTCGGACCCCAACCTGGGCCGCATTCTGGCCGCCATCGGCTATGCCGGCATCGATGACCTCGACACCGCCAAACTGCGCTTGTGGCTGAATGACGTGTTGGTCGCCAAGGACGGCGGACGCAACCCCGACTACCGCGAAGAAGACGGCCAACAGGTCATGAAACAGGCCGAAATCCTGGTGCGTATCGCCCTGGGCCGCGGCCAGATCGCTGATACCGTATACACCTGCGACTTCTCGCACGAGTACGTCAGCATCAACGCCGACTACCGCTCCTGATTCGCCCTGACAGAACGGGCCTGCGGCCCGTTCCCCCCTGCGCCGCGTGCTTACCCCTGCGGCGCACGGCCGCCGCCGCATCCTTTGCAAGCTCCTGGCCAGCGCCGGCGTCTTCCACAGACCGCGCCTTTGTTGTGCGTAAGCGATGCCCCTAGGAATTGACGTGACTGCTACTGATCTCACCCAACTGATGGCCCGCGCCGAGCGGGTGCTGGCGCAACTCGAGGCCTGGCTGCCTCCCGCCCCGCCCGATATCGACTGGCAGGCCCACGCCTACCGCTGGCGCAAACGCGGCTCGCGCGGCTGGCTGGACGCCGTACGCCATGTGGCGCGCATCCAGACCGGCGACTTGCAGCACATTGACCGCCAGAAAGACATCATCGACCGCAACACCCGCCAGTTTCTGGAGAAAAAGCCGGCCAATAACGTGCTGATGACCGGCGCGCGCGGCACCGGCAAGAGCTCCCTGGTCAAGGCCATGCTGGCCGCCTACGGCGATCAGGGCCTGCGCCTGATCGAGGTCGATAAAAGCGATCTGGGCGATCTGCCCGAGATCGTCGAGCGGGTTGCCAGCCGTCCCGAACGTTTCATCGTGTTCTGCGATGACCTGTCCTTCGAAGAGGGCGAGGCCGGCTACAAGGCCCTGAAGTCCGTGCTCGACGGTTCGGTCGCCGCAGGGGGCGACAACCTGCTGATCTACGCCACATCCAACCGCCGTCATCTCATGCCGGAATACATGAGCGAGAACCTCCAGGCCAAACATCAGTCCGATGGGGAAATCCATCCTGGCGAAACGGTCGAGGAAAAAATCTCCTTGTCCGAACGCTTCGGCCTGTGGCTGTCGTTCTACCCTTTCAAGCAGGACGACTATCTGGACATCGTCTACCACTGGCTGCGCGAACTCAACTGTCCCGCCGACCAGATCGCAGCCTCGCGCACCGAAGCCCTGCAATGGGCGCTCGAACGCGGCTCGCGTTCGGGCCGGGTGGCCCTCCAATTCGCACGCGACTGGGCAGCTCGCCATGTCTGACAAAATCATCGATGTCGCCGCCGGCCTGATCCTGCGCCCTGATGGGCAACTCCTGCTGGGCCAGCGCCCCGAAGGCAAGCCCTGGTCGGGCTGGTGGGAACTGCCAGGCGGCAAGCTGGAGCCGGGTGAAACCGTGCTCCAGGCACTGGCTCGTGAACTTCAGGAAGAAATCGGCATCACGGTCACCGAGTCACGACGCTGGGTGAGCTATGTTCACGTCTATCCGCACACCACCGTCCGCCTGGCCTTCTGCTTCGTAACGGGCTGGACGGGCGAACCTCGGGGCCTGGAGAACCAGCAGCTAGCCTGGGTCGATCCGCAACAGGCGGCCAAGGTGGGCGAGCTGCTGCCCGCCACGTTGCCGCCCTTGCGCTGGCTGCGCCTTCCCACTGCCTATGGCATTAGCTCGGCAGGCTCGCCCGCTGCACTGCCTGCCTTTCTGACGCGTCTGGAGCAGGCGCTGGCGCAGGGCCTGAAACTGGTGCAATGGCGCGAGCCGGGCTGGCCCGGCGGGCCTGCCGCCCCCGACTTGCACGCCGCGTTTCAGGAAACCCTGAAGCGCTGCCGGCAGGCGGGTGCCCGCCTGCTGGTCAATAGCGTGCATCCCGAAACGTGGTGGCGGCAGGCCGACGGCGTGCATTTGCGCGCCCGCGATGCGGCAACACGCCAAACGCGGCCGGCTCTGGCAGAAGGCCATCTGGTCGGCGTATCCGCCCACACGGCCGCCGAAATCGCCCAGGCCCGCCTGCTTGAGGCCGATTTCGCCGTAATCGGCCCCGTCGCCGCAACGGCCACCCACCCCGGCCAGATTCCGCTAGGCTGGGACGGTTTCGAAGCCGCGAACCGCGACGCGGGCCTGCCCGTCTATGCCTTGGGCGGCCAATCGCCCGCCACGCTGGCACAAGCGCAACAGCACGGGGCGCATGGCATCGCCGCCATACGCGGCTTGCTCGGCTGAAATTGACCAGGACCATAACGCCCAGCGTCTGATTCAACGCCGGGCATCAACTCAGATAGCAGGCATCTAGCTCAAAAAAGCAGCCATGTCCGAACGCAGTACGGCGCCATACTGCACTGTTCGAGTGTGGAGATTGCAATGCGGAGGCTTCTAGGGTTTTGCATGCTGCTGGCGTGGGGCACTGCAGCGGGGCAAAACGACACACAGCGCAGCATCACCGTGCGCGGTGAGGTCATAGAAACAACATGCCTCATCAATGGCGGCACCTCGCCCGTGCCGCTCTTGGTTCAATTGCCACGGATCAACGCCGCAGTGCTCAAAAACCAAGGCGATACCGCAGGCGACACGCCCTTCACCATCACGCTGTCCAAATGTCCGGAAAATTTTCGCGGCACGGTCGATGTCGCATTCGAACCGGGCCCGACCAGCGACTTCGGCACCGGCAACCTCAAGGCGTACTCAAGCTCAGCCAGCATCAGCACGCCCGCCAACGAAATGCCGTCCGCCCTGGGTGCGGTGCGGGACAATGTTCAGATCCAGATCACGGCCGCCGATGGCACACCCATCGCCCTGACAGATAAAGCCACTCCCAGCGGCCATGGCGCCACCCTCCCAGGCGTGGCAGACAGTTCTGCCACGCTGACCTACAAGGCACGGTATATCAAAACCGGCAATGGGCCTGTCAGCGCAGGAAAACTGGTGACTTACGTCAATTTTTCGATTCAGTATCCTTGACGCCGCCGCCCAGCCCCTCCCATCCGCCGCCCAGCGCGGCCACCAGTTGCACACTGGCGATCAGGCGGCTACCCAGAAGGCTGATGGCATTACGCTCATTAGACAAGGCCGAGGCCTCGACAACGGCCACATTGAGATAGTCCACCAGCCCGGCTTCATATTGGTTGCGCGTCAGCCTGAGCGACTCTCGCGCCGACTCCAGGGCTCTGCGCTGCACATCCTGCTCCTGCCCTAGCACACGCAGTTGGACCAGATAGTCTTCCACCTCGCGCAAGGCCATCAACACCGCCTGGCGATAGGCGGCGGCCTGGCTGTCGTACCCCGCACGCGCAGACGCAATCTGGGCTTCGCGTGCGCCGCCATCAAAAATCGTCATGGCCAGGGCCGGACCCAGCGACCAAAACCGCGCCGGCGCAGTCAGCCACTGAGCAAACTGGCCATCACGGAATCCGCCAGAGGCCGACAGGGTCAGATCCGGAAACCAGGCCGCCTGGGCGACACCGATCTTGGCATTCGCGGCAGCGACGCGGCGCTCGGCCGCCGCCACGTCCGGGCGACGCTGCAATAACGCGGAGGGCAGGCCTAGCGGAATCTGCGGCAATTGCTGTGTAAAAGGCTCGGGCGGCAAGGCGAACTGAGAAGGCGCCACCCCGATCAACACGGCAATCGCGTTTTCGTACTGCCCGCGCTGCCAGTCCAGATCCACCAATTGCGCTCGCGTACTTTCCAGTTGCGTCTGCGCAACGGCCACATCGGACTTGCCCGCCACACCCGCCTCGTAGCGATTGCGCGTCAAGGTCAGCGAGCGCTCGTAGGCCTGCACGGTTGCCTGCAGCAAACGCTTTTGCTCATCGAGCACGCGCAGCTGCATATAGTTCTGGGCCAGCGCCGCCTCGGCGGATAGGCGTGTGGCGGCCAGATCCGCGGCAACAGCCTCTTCGCTGGCGCGGCTGGATTCCAGCTCACGCCGCAGCCTGCCCCAAAGATCGGCTTCCCAGCTCACATTCCCGCTCAAGGCGTATTGATTACTCACACCACCCGATGAGGATGACGAGCGCGTCACGCCGGCATTGGCGCCCACCGTCGGGAAAAAGCCCGAGCGCGCCACGCCAACCAGCGCCTGGGCTTGACGGTAGTTGGCTTCGGCCTGCGCAATGGTCTGGTTGGCGGCCTCCAGCCGCGTCATCAGGCCATCGAGCACCGGATCACCATAAATACGCCACCATTGCCCCCGGGCGGCGGCATCGGCCGGCTGCGCGGGCTGCCATCCCGGCAGGCTTTGCGGGTCGTCCTTGTACGCCGTCCCGACATCGATCTCCGGCCGCTGGTAATCCGGGCCCACAGCACAGCCCGCCAAAGCAAGAAGCAGGGTCAACGGCAACAGGCGCGGAAGAAAAGACATAAGCTTCATGAGTGTTCAGTTCCAGAATGGCGCGCCGAGAACCGGCCTTTGGCCCACAGGCGGAAACGGTCCAGGTAGAGATACACCACGGGAGTGGTGTAGAGCGTCAGAATCTGACTCAACACCAGGCCGCCAACAATGGTGATCCCCAAGGGCCGGCGCATTTCCACCCCTGCGCCGGTCGCCAGCATCAGGGGCAGGGCCCCGAAAATGGCGGCCATCGTGGTCATCATGATGGGCCGGAAACGCGTCAAGCAGGCCTGGTAGATCGCCTCACGGGGCGCCAGCTTTTCTTTGCGCTGAGCCTCCAGGGCGAAGTCCACCATCATGATGGCGTTCTTTTTGACAATACCGATCAGCAGAAACACCCCGATGAGGGCGATCAGGGTGAACTCGGTATTCAGCTCCATGAGCGCAAGCAGGGCGCCGATGCCTGCCGAAGGCAAGGTCGAAAGAATCGTGAGCGGATGCACCAGGCTCTCGTACAGCATGCCCAAGACGATATACATGGCCACCAGCGCCGCCAGAATCAGCCAGGGTTGACGCGACAGGGTTTTCTGCAACTCGGCGGCCGTTCCCTGAAAACCGGCTTGAATCTGGTCGGAGGGCAAGCCGATGCGGGCCACGGCCGCATCGATGGCCTGCGTGGCCTGCTCCAATGACACGCCTGGCGCTGTCGAAAACGAAATCGTGTCGGCCACGAACAGGCCTTGATGGCTCACGCTAAGCGGTGTGTTGCCCACCTCCAGCCGTGCAAAGGCGGCCAGCGGCACCGTCTTGCCGTCAGCGGCCACCACATTGAGCTGCTTGAGCGACTCGGCATCCTCGGCAAACCGAGGGTCCACCCCCATCACCACATGGTATTGGTTGAGGGGACCATACATCACCGACACCTGGCGCTGGCTGAAAGAGTTGTTCAGCACCGACGCAATGGTGGACATATTGATGCCTAGGCGCGTGGCCGCCTCTCGGTCAATAACGAGGTTGATCTGCCTGCCTTTGTCTTCAACGTCGGCATCCACATCGGTCAGCTCAGGCAGCTCGGCCATCGCGCGCTGCACTTTGGGCATCCAGGTGCGCAGCAGCGCCAGGTCGCCCGACATCAGCGTGTAGTCATAAGAGCCCGTGCTCTGCCGGCCGCCTATGCGTATATCCTGCTGCGACACCAGAAAGACCTGAGCGCCCGGATCGCGCAGTAAACGGCCCCGCAGCCGGTTGATAACCTCGTTGGCGCTCACGCCGCGCTCATCCAGCGGCTTTAGCTGTATCTGCATGAAACTGCTGTTGCTGCCGCCACGCCCGCCGGAATAGGCCGTAATGCTTTGCACGGCCGGATCGGCCTGGATGACTTTGCGGAAATACTCCAGCTTGGGCACCGTGGCCTGAAACGAAGTGCCCTGATCAACCCGGAAAAAACCCAGCAACTGGCCGGTATCCTGCTGCGGCATAAAACCCTTGGGGATCACGGAATACAGATAAAAATTCAGGGCGATAGTGGCCAGCAACATGAGCATCATCAAGCGGCCGTGGTTCAGGGCCCAACGCAAGGATCGCCCATAGCCCTCGCACATACGCTCGAAAAGGCGGGCGAACGCCGCACCCAGGCTCGCCCGGCGCCCCTGAGCAAGGGTTTCCTTTTCGGGCCTAAGCAGGCGGGCGCACATCATCGGCGTCAGCGTCAATGACACGACGAGCGAGACGCCGATGGCAGCCGACAGGGTCACGGCGAACTCGCGAAACAGACGCCCCACGACCCCGCCCATGAGCAGAATGGGAATGAACACCGCCACGAGCGACAGACTCATGGAAAGCACCGTAAAGCCGACCTCACGCGAGCCGCGCAAGGCGGCCCGCATGGGCGAGGCTCCCTGCTCGATGTGGCGCATGATGTTCTCCACCACCACGATGGCGTCGTCAACGACGAAGCCAGTCGCCACGATCAGCGCCATGAGAGAAATGGTATTGAGCGTATAACCGCACAAATACATGATGCAGAAGGTGCCGACCAGGGACACCGGCACCGCCAGCGAAGGAATGATGGCCGCGCGCCAACGACGCAGGAACAACAGCACCACCATCACCACCAGGCCCACTGCGATCAGCAGCGTCAACTCCGCCTCATGCAAAGAAGCGCGAATGCTGGGAGTGCGGTCTTGCGCCACCAACAGATTGACATCCGCCGGCAGCAAGGCGGCCAGTTGTGGTAGCTGCTCCCGCACCGCGTCGACGGTTTCGATGATGTTGGCATCCGCCTGACGCCGCACGATCAGCAGAATCGCCTTTTCGTTGTTGTAAAACCCGGTCTGAAACAGATCCTCGACCGAGTCTTCAACCGTGGCGACATCCGACAGGCGCACCGCCGCCCCATCGACCCAGGCCACAATGAGTGGACGATATTGCTCTGCGCGGCTGAGTTGATCACTGGCCATGATTTGCCAATGAAACTCGTCGTTTTCCAGCACCCCCTTGGGGCGTTGCGCATTGGCATTCGCCAGTGTCTGACGCACCTGATCGAGCGACACCCCGCGATTCGCCAGCGCCCCAGGAATCAGGCTCACTCGCACGGCGGGCAAGGAACTGCCGCCCACCGTCACCTCGCCCACACCGCTCACCTGCGAGAGCTTCTGCGCAATGACGGTCGAGGCCAGATCATAGAGCTGCCCCTGCGTGAGCGTCTGAGACGTCATCGCCAGCGTCATGATGGGCGCGGCGGAGGGGTTGGCCTTGTGATAGGTCGGGTTGCTGCGCAGACTGGTCGGCAAGAGCGAACGGGCAGCGTTAATCGCGGCCTGCACATCGCGCGCAGCGCCGTCGATATCACGCGACAGATCAAACTGTAGGGTGATGCGGGTAGAGCCCTGGGTGCTGCGCGAGGTCATTTCGGTGACGCCGGCGATACTGCCCAATGAACGCTCCAGCGGGGTTGCCACGCTGGACGCCATGGTTTCCGGGCTGGCGCCCGGCAGACTGGCTGTCACCGAGATGGTGGGAATATCCACCTGCGGCAGCGGCGCAACCGGCAGCAGGCGGAAGGACAGAATGCCCGCCAGCACGACGGCCAGCGCCAGCAAAGTCGTGGCGACAGGCCTGACGATAAAGGGCGCTGACAGAATCATGCTGACTCGGCAGGCAGGCGGCGGCGATGGGCCAGCCGGTCGAACATCAGATAGATGACGGGCGTGGTGAACAGCGTCAGCACCTGGCTCACCAACAGCCCCCCCACCATCACCAAGCCCAAGGGCTGGCGCAGTTCCGCACCCGTGCCGCTGGACAGCATAAGCGGCAAGGCGCCGAACAAGGCCGCCAGCGTGGTCATCAGAATGGGCCGGAAACGCAGCAGCGCGGCCTGATGAATGGCCTGCTGCGCCGACATGCCCTGCTTGCGTTCGGCCTCCAGCGCGAAGTCGATCATCATGATGGCGTTCTTCTTGACGATGCCGATCAGCAAAATGATGCCGATAATCCCGATCATGTCCAGATCCGTGCCCGAGATCAGCAAGGCCAGCAGAGCGCCCACACCGGCAGAGGGCAACGTGGAGAGAATGGTGATCGGGTGAATAAAGCTCTCGTACAACACACCCAAGACGATATACATCGTGATGATCGCGGCGAGAATCAGCCACAGCGTGCTGCTGAGCGAATTCTGGAAGGCCAGCGCCGCGCCCTGAAAGCGCGTCTCGATGGAAGCCGGCATGCCGATGTCATGTTCGGCCTGCTTGATCGCCGCTACCGCCGACGACAGGGACGCGCCCGGCGCCAGATTGAAAGACACCGTCACCATGGGAAACTGATCCAGGCGGTTGATCGCCAGCACCGTGCGGCCTTCCGAAATATGCGCGACTGATGACAGCGGCACCTGGCCGCCATTGGCGGTGGGCACACGGATCTGATCCAAGGAGGCCGCATCGCGCCGGAATTGAGGCAATACCTCCAGCACCACGCGGTATTGGTTCGATTGCGTGAAGATGGTCGAAATCAAACGCTGGCCAAAGGCGTCGTACAACGCTTCGTCGATCGTGGCCGCCGTGATACCCAGACGCGACGCCGCATCGCGATCGATCCCCACCCAGGTCATCAGACCCTGATCTTGCAAATCATGCGTCACATCGGCCAGCTCGGGCAGCTTGCCCAGACGCTCGACCAGTTTGGGCGCCCATTCGCTCAACTCGGCCAGGTTGGGATTGGAGAGCGTCAGTTGATACTGCGTGCGCGCCACGCGGTCTTCGATGGTGAGATCCTGCACCGGTTGAAGATAGAGCGTCACGCCATTTTTCAAGCCAGAGACCGACTCCTGCAAGCGGCGCATGATGGCCGCCTGATCGGCGCTGCGCTCGCTGTGTTCTTTGAGCGCAATCTGCATGCGGCCAGCATTGAGCGTCGCATTGGCGCCATCCACACCGATAAAAGACGAAACCGCCTGCACATCCGGGTCTTGTGCGATGCGCTTAGCAATTTCCTGTTGCCGCGCCGACATGGCTTGGAAAGAAATGGTCTGCGGCGCCTGGGTGATCCCCTGAATCAGGCCGGTATCCTGCTGCGGGAAAAATCCCTTGGGAATGACGATATACAGCAGCACGGTAAGGGCAAACGTGCCCAATGCCACCAGCAGCGTCGCCGGTTGATGCGCCAGCACGAGCTTGAGCATGCGGTCATAGGCCGCGATGATGCGGTCGATGCCCGCGCCCGTCCATTGATGAAAGCGGCCGTGGCGCTGGGCCGACTCGGGCTTGAGCAGGCGCGCGCACATCATCGGCGTGAGCGTCAGCGAGACGACCAGCGAAATCAGGATGGCCACCGCCAGCGTCACAGCGAACTCGCGGAACAGACGCCCCACCACGTCCTGCATGAACAGCAAGGGGATGAGCACCGCGATCAGCGAGAAGGTCAGTGAGATCAGGGTGAAACCAATCTGCGATGCCCCCTTGAGCGCTGCCTGCATCGGGCTCTCGCCCTCCTCGATATGGCGGGCGATGTTCTCGATCATGACGATGGCGTCATCGACCACGAAGCCGGTGGCGATGGTCAAGGCCATGAGCGTCAGATTGTTGATGCTGAACCCGGCCAGATACATGATGCCGAAGGTGCCGATCAAGGACAGCGGCACCACCACACTCGGAATGAGGGTGGCCGTAACGCTGCGCAGGAAGACATAGGTCACCATAACCACCAGCGCAACAGCCATCAGCATTTCGTGCTGTACGTCCTTGACCGAGTCGCGGATGGTCTGTGTGCGGTCAGACACCACGCTCAGGTCTAGCGTTGCGGGCAAGGCTGCACGCAACTGTGGCAACATATCGCGGATGCGGTCCACCACATCGATCACGTTGGCGCCAGGCTGGCGCTGCACATTGAGCAAGATGGCCGGCTTGTCCCCCACCCAAGCCGCCTGACGCGTATCCTCGGCGCCCTGCACCGCCTGCGCCACATCGGAGAGCCGCAGCGGCGCGTGGTTTTTGTAGGCGATGATGAGGTCGTTATAGTCGGCAGGCGACTTGAGCTGATCGTTGGCGTCTATCGTGGTCGCACGCAGTGGCCCGTCCAGATTGCCCTTGGGCTGATTGACATTGGCCCCGACAACCGCGGTGCGCAAATCGGACAAGCCCAAGCCTGCGGCCGCCAGCGCCTGCGGATTGACCTGCACGCGAACGGCGGGCCGCTGGCCGCCGGCCACACTCACCAAACCCACGCCCGGCACCTGCGACAGCTTCTGCGCCATGCGGGTATCGACCAGATCGCGCACCTGCGGCAAGGGCATGGTGGGCGAGGTGATGGCCAGCGTCAGCACCGCCGCGTCGGCCGGGTTGACCTTGTTATAAACCGGGGGTACCGGCAAATCATTGGGAAGCAGATTAGAGGCTGCGTTGATGGCGGCCTGCACCTGCTGCTCCGCGACATCCAGCGGCAGTTCCAGATTGAACTGCAAGGTAATGACCGAGGCGCCGCCCGAACTCGTGGACGACATCTGATTGAGGCCCGGCATCTTCCCGAACTGCCGCTCAAGCGGTGAGGTGACCAGGGAAGTCATGACATCCGGGCTGGCGCCAGGGTAGAGCGTCACCACCTGAATAGTGGGATAGTCAACCTCGGGCAATGCCGAGACCGGCAGCAGCCGGTAAGCAATCAGGCCGGCGATCAGGATAGCCACCATGAACAAGGTGGTGGCGACCGGACGAAGAATGAACAGACGCGACGGGCTCACGACGGCCTACCGGTTGTCTTGACGGCGTGGCTGCGAGGCGGGTTTCGCAGCGGCCGCGGCAGGCTCGGCGGGCGTGATGACCTGTACCTTCGAGCCCGCGCGCAGCCGGTCTGTGCCTTCGATGACGACACGATCGCCTGGCGAGAGCCCCTCGTTAACGGCCACCCAGTTGCCATTGACGGCGCCCAGCTTGACCGGCTTCACCTCCACCGTATCATCGGCCAGCACCTGAAACACAAAGGCCCCCACTGAGCCCTGCTGCACCGCCTGCATCGGAATAGTGGTCACGCCGCTGCGGGTCTCGACCAGCAAACGCACATTGACGAACTGATTCGGAAACAAAGACTGATCGGCATTTTCGAAACGCGCCTTGAGCTTGACCGTGCCGGTGGCGACATCGATCTGGTTGTCGATAGTCTCAAGCACGCCTGTCGCCAGCTTGCGGGTGTCGGCGCGATCATAGGCCTCGACCGTCAGGGTTTTGCCTGCTCGCACCTGTTCCAACACTTGGGGCAACTGCGTTTCCGGCAGCGTGAACACCACCGAAATCGGCTGTGTTTGTGTAATGACGACCAGACCGTTGGCGTCACTGCTGGACACCAGATTGCCCTGGTCCACCTGACGCAGGCCCAGCCTGCCGCTGATAGGCGCCGTGATACGCGAATAGGCCAGGTTCAACTTGGCGGCGTCGACAGCCGCCTGATTGCTCTTGACCACGCCCTCATATTGGCGCACCAGTGCGGCCTGGGTATCGAGCTGTTGCCGGGCGATGGAATCCTGCTTGAACAGAGTCTGGTAGCGTTGCAGATCGCGTCGGGCATTCTCGAGCTGCGCCAGATTCTGCTGCTGCTGGCCCTGGGCCTGAGCCAGCGCGACCTCGAACGGCCTCGGATCGACCTGCGCCAGCAAATCGCCGGCCTGAACCATCTGGCCTTCTTTGAAAGCCACCTTGATCAATTCGCCGCTGACCTGGCTGCGCACCGTGACGGTGTTGTAGGCAGTCACCGTGCCCAGCGCCCGCAATATGATGTCGACGTCTTGTGACCGGGCCTGCGCCACCTTGACCGGAGTCGCCATCGGCATCAATGAGGGCGGACCTCCCGGCCCGCCCCGTCCTAAGCGCGTGTTTTGCCCCGACGGCTTGAACAGCACCCAGGCAAGCAGAGCCAGCACGGCAATGACGAGAGCGATCCCGATCCAGCGGCGGCGGCGCGAAGCAGGTTGGGCAGACGACAATTCAGGCATATGGCTGGGCCCAGAATACAAAAGGACAAGGGGGAAAAACGCAAGCCGATATTCTCCCTCAGACCCGCAAAGCGCAGCAGGGTTCTGTCAGCCGTTTGAAATCCGGCGCAACATGTTCCCGATCAAAACATCATGCGCCCCTTATTTAAGAGACATGCCGACCGCGCCCAGCGCGCTCAGGCCGCGCAAAGCGACATTTTGAAGCTGACGTCGCGCGCCACTTGCTGGGGCTTCAAGTCACCGTCCTGGCTGGAGAAACGTATCCAGACCATATATTTATTGGCGCTGATCTCGGGAAAGCAAGCACTGCCCGGATCGACCCAGACACGCAGTAACTGATGCGGTTTGCCATTGAGCATCTGCTGGTAAGCCCCCTGCTCGGCCACAGCCTCGCCACGGCGCCCCGACTCCCGCAAGAGACGTAATGCCAGCGCCAGCCCTTCCTGCAATGGCTGGAAAGGCTGCATCCAGTTGTGCAGATCGGCCAGGCGCAGCGATTCGGCCTTGGTTTGCCAGGCATAGTACGAGGGCATATCGACCTGGGTGGCCCCGCTGGGCATCGCCAGCCGGCCGCGCAGGCTGCTCAACCATTCATTTTCGCGCAGGCTTTGCCCGGTTTTCCCGGCCACTGACAAGGCGGTGAACACCCGCTCGATCTCGCGCAGCATGGCGTCCAGCGCCGCTGGATCCACATCGGGATGCTCGCGCAGCGCCGCCAAGTTGAGACGCTGCCGCTCCAGATCCTGCAACACCGCCCCTTTCATATCGGTGCGCTCGCACACGTCAAGAATGTCGAACAGGGATATCACAGCAACCTGATGCAAACGCGCGTCCCCTTCGGCCGCAAAAAATGCTAGACGGTCGAAGAGATACTCAAGCCGCAGATAGGCCCGGACACGTTCGTTAAAAGGGTATTCGTACAAGATCACGCTGGCTACAGGCTCGTCTTATGTCGACACGAACGTCGAAGTTGATCAAGGAGGGCCGGCCTCGGTACTGCCATGCCGGTCGTGCTTGTCCGCCAATGCAAGATAGCTCTGGTGCAGACTTCTTGCTCGCGCCAGCAACACCTCGGCTGTCGTCGAGCCATCGTTGACGATGACATCATCGGCGGCTTTTAGCCGGGTCGCGCGCGCGGCCTGCGCATCCATGATACGCCTGATGTCCGACTCCGTCAGCCCACTACGGTTTTGCACCCGCTTGATCTGCGTTTCGGGATCGCAATCGACCACACAGATACGATCAAGCTGGCCGCGCCAACGGCCTGACTCGACCAATAAAGGCACGACGAAAACCAGATAACTCCCCACCGCGCGCTCGGCGGCCGCTTGGGTTTCCTGACCGATCAGCGGGTGCAGAATCGCCTCGAGGCAGGCCCGCGCCTGCGGCTCGCGAAACACCCGATTCCGGACCCAGGCGCGATCCATCGCGCCATCGGCGCGCACAGCCTCTGGCCCGAACGCCTGAATGATGGCGGGCATGGCCAGCCCATCGGCCTGAGTCAAGGCGTGCGCAATGGCGTCGGTGTCAATGACCGCCGCCCCCCACTCTCCCAGCTTGTCAGCCACGCGGGTCTTGCCCGACCCAATGCCACCCGTCAAACCGATTCTCAACATTGGCCTTCCCGTCAAAATAATCCACCGCCGCGACAAAGCAGGCCTGCGACGCCGGCCAGGGCCAAACAAGGCCCAAAGGGCTGCAACCGTCCGCCAAGGCCACGCCATCGGGCCGCCAAACCCAAGGCCACACCGGCCAGGGCAGCCAGCAACATCACCGGGCCAAGCATGCCCAGCCCCAGCCAGGCGCCGAGCGCGGCCGTCAGTTTGAAATCGCCAAAACCCATGCCCTCCCGTCCGGTGCACAGTTTGAACATCTGATAAAACAACCACAACACGCCATAGCCTGCCGCAGCCCCCAGAACCGCATGCGGCAAAGGGGTAATCGCCCCATCGATATTGACCAGCAAACCCGCCCACAACAGCGGCAGCGTCAAAGCATCGGGCAGCAGATAACTACGACAATCCACCCAGGCCAGCACCAGCAAGACCAGGCAATAAGCCATCGCACACAAGGCGAGCCAGCCCGCGCCAAAACGCCAGAGGCAGGCCATGAACATCGAGGCCAGCAAGAGTTCAGGCCAAGGCCAGGCACGCGCCAGCAGCCAACCGGCCATCGGCCAGGCCCGAAGTTTCGCCCTGCGCGGCACAGATCCACGGACAGGACGGCCACGCCAGACGCGGCGCAGAAACACCGGGAAATACTGACAAAAGACCGCCACCGCTCCCCCCAGCGCCAGACCCGCCAGAGCGGCATAGAGGTAGATGACGGCATCGGGTAGGAGCATGGTGATCAGGAGACCGTCGATTGAAATCGTTGGCAAGCACGAGCGATATTGAGTGTATAAGAGTAATCCTGCTCAAAACGGCGACGAGACGCTGTCACGACGCAACGCACAGGCTTGCGAAAGCAGGGCAAAGCGCCCAGCGTCATGTCGATCGCTGCAATCCTGCGTAAAATCAGCACAGACCAACAAACTCCGGACACGCTGCCATGTCGGCCCTCATACTCGCTCCCAAAATCCGCCCCATTCCTCTGGCTGGCGCCCTGCTGGCGATCGCCTTCATGGCCGGATGCGCCCAGCAACGCACCGAGGGTTACTACAACCCGCCGGCCGAGAGCACCGTCACCGATGCCCAGGCGCAAGCCCAGGGCGCGGGCTACCGCACGGTGCTTCACGCCCCGTCGCAGCTTCAGATCGCGCTCAAGCCAAACACCAGCCGCACGCAAAACGTGCAGCAGTTGACGGGGGACAACGAACAAGGCGTCACGGCCCCTGACAACAACAGCGGCGGCAATAGCGGTGGGGTCAGTCTGCCCGCCGTGGCCGGCAGCTATGCGCAGGAACTCATACCCCAGGCGCAGACCTTCCAGGGCACCCTGCCCTGCCTCACGGCGGAACTGCAATGCGAAGCCCAGCGCGTCACCCTCACGCTGGCTCCCAACGGCCAATGGCGCGCCCGCATCGCCTATCTGGACAATCTTCCCAAAACCGACGGCAAGCCGACGTTCGAGCAAGGCTGCTGGGATGCGCTTCAAGAGCGCCCCCCGCGCATTCTGCTGCTGGACCGCCAGGGCAATCTGCGCGCCGATTTCAGCATGTCGGCGAACAACACCCTGCGGGTGCGCTCGGTCAATGGCAGAACACCCAACCTCAACTACACCCTGACCCGCCAGCCCGACCTGGACCCCGTCTCCGAACTGGACAATCAGCCGGCGCTGCGCTGCGGTCAATAGGCCCGGACATGGGTTCGGCCAGCGCCGTCCGGTAAGGGCATAGCTGGCATACCAGTTCCAGCACATTGCGCACGCCTATCTTGCGAAAGATACGTGCGCGATGCGCCTCGACGGTACGCATGGAAATGCCCAATTCGATGGCGATGACCTTATTCGCCTGGCCTCGGGCCAGATAGGCCAACACCTCGTGTTCACGCGGCGTAAGCCGGGTGTTGGCGCAAGAAGAATGCGGTGAATACATGGCAAGCCGCCTGCAATGAGGTATTGCAGGCAGTCTCGCACTGGCGCGGCGCCGCCGCCATCTGACCCTTCCGAGGCCAGAGCGGTTTTGCGACAAGCCCCGCCGGGCCTGAGGACTCAGATTTCCAGGTTGTCGATCAGGCGCGTCGCGCCCAGCGTCGCGGCGGCCAAGACCACCAAAGGCTGACGCGTCTCGAAATCGGCAGCGCCCGGCGTCTTCAAGTCATGCTGGCGACGCAGCGACACATAATCGACCCGCCAACCATGCGCGGCCAGTCGCGCGGCGGTCTCGGCTTCCAGCGCCGCCACATCGCGTTCGCCATCCAACACACGCTGGCGCAGCTCGCCCAGCAAAGCATACAAACGGGGCGCCTCGGCGCGTTCCTCGACTGACAGATAGCGGTTGCGCGACGACAGGGCCAGGCCATCAGAGGCGCGCACGGTTTCGTGGGCAATGATTTCGACCGGAAGCTGGAACTGGCGGCACATGGCCCGCACAATCATCAACTGCTGATAGTCTTTCTTGCCGAACACCGCCACACGCGGCTGCACGCACGACAACAGCTTGAGCACGACGGTGCAGACACCCTGGAAAAACCCGGGGCGGAACTCCCCTTCAAGCACATCGCCCAGATCATCCGGCGGCAGCACCCGGTAGTTCTGCGGCTCGGGATACATCTCGCGCTCATCGGGCGCAAACACCATATAGACATCGCGGTCGCGGTCCATCTTCTCGATGTCGTTTTGCAAGGTACGCGGATAGCGGTCGAAGTCTTCGTTGGGACCGAACTGCAGGCGATTGACGAAAATGCTGGTCACAACCGGATCGCCATGCTGGCGCGCCAGCTTCATGAGCGCCAAATGCCCCTCATGCAAATTCCCCATGGTAGGCACGAAGGCGATACGGTTCTGTCCGCGCAGATGATCACGCAGATCCTGAATGGTATGGACGACTTTCAAGAAAACTCTCCGGGATTTAAAGCTCGCGCAAGCTAGACCTCAGTCGTGGCGCTGGTATAGGCCAGCCGCACATAAATCGGCGCATAAGGCTCGGCCTGCGTGATGTCGAGCAAAGACTCGCGCGCAAGCTCCAGCATGGCGATGAAATGCACCACCACCACCGCCACCGGAGCGCCTTCAGTGATGCGCTCCAGAAAGAGATCGGTGAACTCCATGAAGCGCGCGTCGTTCAGGCGCCTCAGGATGTGCGTCATGTGGTCGCGCACCGACAACTGTTCGCGGGTAATGTGATGATGTTGATTCAGCCTGGCACGCTTGATGATGTCGGCCCAGGCGCTGCGCAGATCTTCCAGGCTGACCTCGGGCATCATGCGTTCGACGCTGATGTCGGCCACACCCTGAGCGCGCTGAAAATCGCGCCCCAGCTGCGGCAAGGCATCCAGGCGCCGCGCCGCCAGCTTCATCTGCTCGTATTCGAGCAGGCGGCGCACCAGTTCGGCGCGCGGATCTTCAGGCTCTTCGCCGGTGTCGCTTTTCTTGACCGGCAAGAGCATCCGCGACTTGATTTCGATCAGCATGGCCGCCATGAGCAGATATTCGGCGGCCAGCTCGAGATTATGCGTACGGATCTGGTCTACATAGGACAGATACTGGCGCGTAACATCCGCCATCGGGATGTCCAGCACATTGAAGTTCTGTTTGCGGATCAGATAGAGCAACAGATCCAACGGCCCTTCGAAAGCCTCGAGAAAGACCTCCAGCGCATCGGGCGGGATATACAGATCCGTGGGGAGTTGGAACAAGGGCTCGCCATACAGGCGAGCAAAGGCCACGCTGTCCACGGTATCGGGCGTGCTGTCGACCTGAGGCTGCACCAGCGCCTCAAGATCATTTCCGGCAACATTTTGAGACATGCGCGCCCGCTGTCAACCCGGCTCAGTCGACTTGGTAAACGTAGGGCTTTTGCGGCACGCGGGCAGCACGAAAGCCTTCCTGCAATTCGGTGTTCTGGGGCTTGTCCCAGAGACGAGCACGGCCCTCACGCTGGCGCTCTTCGGTGCCGGGGTGCGTAGCCTTGTAGTTCTTCAGGAACTGGGTGATTTCAGATTCGTAATTGTTGGCCATGACGCAAGCTAGCAAAATCGTTTACGGGTAAGCCATAGTGTACTGTAGCCAGCGTCCGACGCCGTGGCTTGCAGCGTACAATCGAGCGGCACTTTTCCCGCCGCCGCCCCCATGCCCTCTGAATCCGCCTCAGCCGCTGCCTCGCCCCCCTTGACCGACCCCAAGGCCGCCAGAGCGGCAAAGATGATTCCCTTCATCGTGGGCTGCGCCCTGTTCATGCAAATGCTGGACTCGACCGTCGTGGCGACGGCCTTGCCGGCAATGGCCGCCGCCCTGGACTCCACGCCAGTACGCCTGAATGTGGCGATCACCTCTTATCTGCTGGCTGTCGCCGTGTTCGTACCGATCAGCGGCTGGGCGGCCGACCGTTTCGGCGCGCGGCGCGTATTCATTAACGCCATTGCCCTGTTCGCCCTAAGCTCGATCGCCTGCGCGCTCTCCCAAAATCTGACGCAATTGGTGCTTGCCCGCGTGGTGCAGGGACTGGCCGGGGCGATGATGGTGCCGGTCGGACGGGTCATCCTGCTGCGCACGGTGCCCAAGAAAGACCTGCTCAAGGCCATGTCCTTTCTGTCCATTCCCGCGCTGCTCGGCCCGGTGATCGGACCTCCGCTAGGCGGCTTCATGGTCACCTATATGTCCTGGCACTGGATCTTTCTGATCAATGTGCCCATCGGCATC
The DNA here is from genome assembly GCF_034424645.1 of Bordetella avium. Taxonomy (NCBI): domain Bacteria; kingdom Pseudomonadati; phylum Pseudomonadota; class Betaproteobacteria; order Burkholderiales; family Alcaligenaceae; genus Bordetella; species Bordetella avium. The sequence goes on along the minus strand of NZ_CP139969.1, from coordinate 391,594 downwards.
ATCGGTATCTATCTGGTCATGCACTTCATCCAGGAAATCCGGATGGAGAACGCGCCTCGCCTGGACGTCATCGGCTTTGTCCTGAGCGGCATCTGCCTGGCTTCGCTGGTCAGCGGCTTCGAGGCGCTGGGCCACGGCCTGCTCGAGCCGGGGCTGTTAGCGGCCCTGCTGCTGGGCGGCCTGGCCTGTGGCCTGCTCTATATTTGGCACGCCAAACGCGTCGAGCACCCCATCATCGAGCTGGCGCTGTTGCGCATCCCGACTTTCGCCATCTCGACCCTGGGCGGCAATCTATGCCGCTTCGCAGTGGGCGCCATGCCGTTTTTGCTGGCGATGCTGCTTCAGGTCGGCTTCGGCTTATCCCCGCTGTCGGCGGGCCTGATCACCTTCGCCAGCGCGGCCGGGGCTCTGCTGATGAAGTTTGTCGCAACCCCCATCGTGCAACGCTTCGGGTTTCGCCGGGTGCTGATGGTCAATGCCGTGCTCACCGGAATATTCGTCATGTGCTGCGCGTTTTTCACCCGGGACACCCCCGTCTGGATGATGATTTTCATCCTGTTGCTGGGCGGCTTTTTCCGCTCGCTCCAGTTCACAGGGGTGAACACGCTCGCCTATGCCGACATCCCTGCCGAAAAAATGAGCAGCGCCAGCAGCTTTGCGGCGATGGCCCAGCAGGTGGGCATCAGCCTGGGCGTCGGCGTCGCCGCCATCAGCCTGAATCTGAGCATGATGGCGCGCGGAGCCACTACCCTGGCCGTCTCTGACGTCATCACTGCCTTTATCACGGTGGGGGTGCTGTGCGCGCTGTCCGGCCTCTCTTTCCGTGGCCTGGCGCCAAACGCCGGCGCCCAACTCAACCGCAATAAAGTGAATAGCGATGACGAATAAATACGTCCTCGCCCTGGATCAGGGCACGACCAGCTCGCGGGCCATCGTGTTTGATCGCAAGGGCGCAGTGCGCGGCGTGGGCCAGCGCGAGTTCAGCCAACACTATCCCCGGCCGGGTTGGGTCGAGCACGACGCCACCGAAATCTGGACCACCCAGCTCGAAGTCTCCCGCGAGGCCCTGCGCAACGCGGGCGCCAGCGCCGCCGATATCGCCGCCATCGGCATTACCAATCAGCGAGAGACGACACTGCTCTGGGAGCGCGCCACCGGCCGCCCACTGGCGCGCGCCATCGTCTGGCAGGATCGGCGTACCGCGCCGATGTGCGAACAACTGCACCGCGACGGCCATGCTCCCTGGCTGCAATCACGCACCGGCCTGGTCGTGGACGCCTATTTTTCCGGCACCAAACTGGCCTGGCTGCTCGACCATGTGCCGGGCGCTCGCGAAGCCGCCGAGCGCGGCGAACTGGCTTTCGGCACCATGGACACCTGGCTGGTCTGGCAATTGACCGGCGGCGCGGTGCACAGCACCGACCCGAGCAATGCCTCTCGCACCATGCTGTTCGACCTGCACACCCAGGACTGGAACGAAGACATCCTGGCGCTCTTGAATATTCCACGTTCGGTACTGCCACAAATCGCACCCAGCAGCGCCGTCATCGGCCATGCACAGGCCGAATGGCTAGGTGGCGCCATCCCTATCGCGGGCGTGGCCGGCGACCAACAGGCCGCCACCTTCGGACAGGCCTGCTTCAGGCCCGGCATGGCCAAGAACACCTATGGCACCGGCTGTTTCATGCTGATGAACGTGGGCGATGCGCCAGTCGCCTCGCGCAACAACCTGCTGTCCACCGTGGGCTGGAGCCTGCCGTCTGGCCCGGCCTTTATGCTTGAGGGCGGCGTGTTCGTGGCCGGAGCGGCCGTGCAATGGCTGCGCGACGGACTGGGCATCATCCAGCACGCCGAAGACATCGAAGCCCTGGCCGCCAGCGTGGCCGACAGCGATGATGTTTTCATGGTGCCCGCCTTTGCTGGCCTGGGCGCGCCGCACTGGGACCCCTATGCCCGAGGCACCCTGGTAGGCATGACGCGCGGCACCACGCGCGCGCACATTGCGCGGGCGACACTGGAGTCCATCGCACTGCAAAGCGCCGAACTGCTCGATTGCATGAATGCCGACAGCGGTATCGCGCTATCCGAACTGCGTGTGGACGGCGGCGCATCGCGCAACGATCTGCTGATGCAAATGCAGGCGGATGTATTGGGCGTGCCCGTCGTGCGACCGCGCGTAGCCGAATCCACCGCTCGTGGTGCGGCCGGCCTGGCCGGTCTGGCGGTCGGTTTCTGGAGCCACCAGCAGGAGTTCGCCAGCCAGTGGGAGGCCGAGCGCAGCTTTGAACCGCGCTGGACCGACGACGTGCGCCAAGCGCGTATGCAGCGCTGGAAACAGGCGGTCGAACTCTCCAAGCACTGGTCCCAGCCCGCCTGACAAGCCCTCAAAAAAAGGGTTTGGCGACCGCCAGCGTCACCGCCATCGCGGTGATCAAAAACACCGCAGCCCCGGACAGGCCCAGCCATCCGGGTGCGCGGTAATCCGCGTCAGCGATCCGGCGCGACAGCACATGGGTCTGCCATAGATGCAGCAGGGTCAATAGCGCGACGAGACCCATTTTCATATCCAGCCACATCTGGCCGATCCAGCCCACCATCCCGCCCATCATCAGACCGAACAGCCAGGTCAGAGCCATCGCAGGCAGAATCAGGCCGCGGTTCCAGCGCGCCAGCCGACGCAGCGTGGCCGGCGCCGCGCCTGCGAAACCCGTGCTCGATGACAACAGCAAAAGACCCAGAATCCAGACCGTGATCGCCAGAATATGCAGCGTCTTGATGAGGGAATACAGCACGGTCCGAACCCCTGTCGTCAGTTCAGGCTGGCGCCCGAAATTTTGACGATCTCCTGGTACTTGCCCTTCTCGCTCTTGACGAAGGCGGCAAACTCGTCGGCCGACATCGGCGCCTGCTCGGAACCCATGGTCAGCAAGCGCTCACGTACTTCGGGCAGGCGCAACGCTTCGGTATAGGCCTGGCTGAGCTTGGCCACCACCGGAGCAGGCGTGCCGGCCGTGGTGAACACGCCAAACCAAGTACCCAAGTCAAAACCCTTGACGCCCGACTCTTCCACAGTGGGCACATCGGGCAGCAAGGAAGAGCGCTGGGCCGTCGTCACGGCCAGAGCCTTGACCTTGCCATCCTTGATGAGAGGCGCCGCAGAGGCCAAATTGTCAAACATAAAGTCGGACTGCCCCGACAGCAAGGCCAGTTGGGCCGGCGCGGCGCCCTGATAGGGAATGTGCTCGGCGGCAATACCCGCTCGCGCCTTGAGCAGTTCACCCGACAAATGGCCGGCGCTGCCATTTCCCCCCGAACCATAGTTCAGACGGCCGGGATTTTTCTTGGCGTAGGCGATCAGGTCGGCGACAGTGTTGATATGGTTTTTTTGCGCGAAATCGGCATTCATGACCAGCACATTGGGCACCGAGGCCACTATGGTGATGGGCGCGAAGTCCTTGACCGGGTCATAAGCCAAATTGGAAAACAGGAAAGGATTGATGGCGTGGGTGGCGACCGCGCCCATCACCAGCGTGTAACCATCCGGCGTCGCCTTGGCCGCCAGATCGGCGCCGATATTGCCGCCTGCGCCAGCCTTGTTTTCGACAATGACAGGCTGGCCCAGCGACCCGCGGACTTTTTCGGCCAACATACGGGCCATCGTGTCCAGCGGGCCGCCCGGCGGATAGGGCACGATGAAGCGCAGCGGCTTGTTGGGATAGTCCTCCTGGGCTGCAGCGGCAGGAGCCAGCATCGAGGCGCCTGCCGCGAGAGCCAGCATACTACCGACCAGCGCTCGGCGCGTGGCGGACACAAAGGAACGAGTCATGAAGCGTCTCCGGACAAAAAAGGAATAGTTCTTGGCCGGTAGCATAACGCAGCCTCAAAACAGGCCGGCCAATGAAAAAGGCCCTCGCAAGGGCCTTGATTCAAATCCTGCCGGCCCCTTCCGAGGCCGCTTTTCAGTGCAGAATCTGGCTGAGGAACAGCTTGGTGCGGTCGTTCTGGGGATTGTCGAAAAACGCATCGGGCGTGTTTTGCTCGATGATTTCGCCCCGGTCCATGAAAATGACGCGATTAGCCACCTTGCGCGCAAAACCCATTTCATGAGTCACGCACAACATGGTCATGCCACTTTCCTGAGCAAGACTGACCATCACATCCAGCACCTCCTTGACCATCTCGGGGTCGAGCGCCGACGTCGGCTCATCGAACAACATGATCTTGGGGCTCATGCACAGCGAACGCGCAATGGCCACACGCTGTTGCTGGCCGCCCGAGAGCTGGCCCGGAAACTTGTGCGCCTGATCCGGAATGCGCACGCGCTCCAGGTATTTCATGGCCGTGGCCTCAGCCTCGGCGCGTGATTTTTTCAGCACCCAGATCGGACCCAGCGTCAGGTTCTCCAGCACCGTCAGGTGGGGAAACAGATTGAAATGCTGAAACACCATGCCGACATCCTTGCGGATGGCCTCGATGTGCTTGAGATCGTTGGTTAACTCAGTGCCATCGACGACAATCTTGCCCTGCTGATGCTCCTCAAGCCGGTTGATGCAACGGATCATGGTGGACTTCCCCGACCCCGAAGGGCCACAGATCACGATGCGCTCGCCTGCCGTCACGTCCAGATTGATATTGCGCAGGACGTGGAACTGGCCGTACCACTTGTTGACGTCCTGCAAACGGATGATGGCATCGGACATGCCTAGACTCCCGAAAAAGTGACCGGCCGCCGGGGCGGCCGGCGTATTGCTATCGTTGATGCCCGGTCGCCAGACGGCGCTCCAGGTGCTGGCTGTATTTGGACATCGAGAAGCAGAAGACGAAGTAGATCAGCGAGATGAAGAGATAGGCTTCAATGCCGAAACCGCGCCATGCCGCATCCGACAGGGCCGCCTTGGCGGCCAGGGTGAGATCGAAAATACCGATGATCACGACCAGCGAGGTGTCCTTGAACAAGGCGATGAAGATGCTGACCAGCGGCGGAATGACGACCTTCAAGGCCTGCGGCAGGATGATCTTGCGCATCTTCTGCCAATAGGACAGGCCAAGCGAGTCCGCGCCTTCGTATTGCCCCTTGGAAATGGCCTGCAAGCCGCCCCGCACGGTTTCCGCGATATAAGCTGCCGCGAACAGGATGATGGCGATTTGCGCGCGCAACAGCTTGTCGATCGAAAACCCCTCCGGCAAAAACAGCGGCAACATCACTGACGACATAAACAGCAGGCTGATGAGCGGCACACCGCGAATCAGCTCGATGTAGACCACGCACAAGGCCTTGATGGCCGGCATGTTCGAGCGCCGGCCCAGGGCCAGCAGCACGCCGATCGGAAAGGCGAAAGCAATGCCGAAAGTCGAGAGGATGAGGGTCAGCGGAAAACCGCCCCAGCGGCTGTTTTCGACAAAGGTGAGGCCGAATACCCCCCCCCACATCAGGATCGCCACCAGGCTTAGGCCCACCACCCAGATCAGGGCCAGGATGGGGCGCCAGAAACGGCGCATGCCGCTCAAAACGATGACAGCAATCAGGATGAAGGTCGCGATCAGTGGCCGCCATTGTTCGTCATAGGGGTAGGTGCCGAACAGAATGAGGCGGTGTTTCTCGACGATGAAGGCCCAGCAGGCGCCGCCCGAAGCACGACACTCCTGAGCCGTCGTGGCCGAGAAATTGGCGCGGATGAACGCCCACTCGATCAAGGCCGGCACTGCCATCAAGATCAGCCATGCCAGGATGACTGTCGTCAGGATGGACAGCGGCGAGGAAAACAAACGCGATTTGAGCCAGGGCCACACACCCGTGTGACCCATAGGCGGAGGCAGGTCCGCGCGCGGGGTTTGCGTAGAACTGCTCATATCAACGCTCCACCAGCGCAATGCGCTTGTTGTACCAGTTCATGAAGATAGAGATCGACAAGCTGACGGTCAGGTAGGCCGCCATGATGATCAGGATGCCCTCGATGGCCTGGCCGGTCTGGTTCAGCGTGGTGTTGACGACCGACACGATATCGGGATAACCGATGGCGACGGCCAGCGAGCTGTTCTTGGTCAGGTTGAGATATTGGCTGGTCATCGGCGGAATGATGACGCGCAAAGCCTGAGGCAAGACCACCAAACGCAACACCAGCGAGCGACGCAGACCCAGAGCCCCGGCGGCCTCCCATTGGCCGTTGTTGACAGCCTGAATACCCGAACGCACGACTTCAGCGATAAAGGCCGAGGTATAGATCACCAGACCCGCCAGCAAGGCGGCGAATTCCGGCGTCAGTGTGAGACCGCCCTGGAAGTTGAAGCCTTTGAGTTCCGGCATAGTCAGCGTGAGCTGCATGCCGCTCAACAGCCAGCCCAGCACAGGCAAAACGATGAGCAGACCGATGGCCGTGCGGACCAGCGGGAACACCTGGCCCGTGGCGTGCTGACGCTTCTTGGCCCAATGACCGAGGTAGAGCGTTGCAATAATGGCAATCGCGAGCCCGAGCAGAATCCAGTCGAGCGAATTGCCCACGGCCTCGGGAATCTTGATGCCGCGATTCGAAATGAACACCCCCGGCAAGGGATTGTGCGCCTGACGCGGCCCGGGCATGTTCTCGGTGATGAGCGCATACCAGAAGAAGAGTTGCAGCAGCAGCGGCACATTGCGCATCACTTCGACGTAGAGCGAAGTCAAACGCGCGACCAGCCAGTTCTTGGACAGCCGGCCGATACCGATCAACGTGCCGAGAATGGTCGCCAGAATGATGCCTAGCACCGCAACACGCAAGGTGTTGAGCAGGCCAACCATGATGGCCCGGCCATAGGTATCGGCGGGGGTATAGGCGATGGGGGTCTCCCCGATCGCAAAACCGGCTTCTCTGTCGAGAAAGCCAAAGCCGGTGGAAATATTTCGCACCGTAAGATTGTGCAAAGTGTTGGACACCAGGAACCATGCGGCCAGCGCCACGAGGGCCAACGCGACTACCTGGTACACCACGGCGCGCACACTGGGATCATTCCAGCTGAGACGGCGTCTCGGCGCGTTTTTCTGGGTTGTCGCCATAAGATGCTTCTGTAAATAACGGATTGAAGGCGGCATCGCCACCCATGCGACCCGCTCCGCACGGGTCGGGCCGGGCGGATCGCGCCCGGCCAACTACCCCTTGCTTAGCGGATCGGCCAGCCGTACATCAAACCGCCGTGCTTGTAGGAAGCGTTCATACCACGCTCCAGTTTCATCGGGCTGTTCTTACCCAGATTGGCCTCGAAACTCTCGCCGTAATTACCCACTTGCTTGACGATGTTATACGCCCATTTGTCGTCCACGCCGAGGTTTTTCCCCATGCCCGGCGTCACACCCAGAATACGCTGGATATTGGGGTTGCCGCTCTTGGTCATTTCTTCGACATTCTTGGACGTGATGCCGTATTCCTCGGCTTCGATCATGGCGGTAAGCGTCCAACGGATCATGTTGAACCACTGCTCATCGCCCTGACGCACCATGGGACCCAGAGGCTCTTTGGAGAAATCCTCCGGCAGGATGACGTAGTTGTCGGGCTTCTCGAGCGTGGTGCGGGTGGAGGCTAGCTGCGACTTGTCGGTCGTGAAGGCATCACAGCGGCCCGCCGAGAAGGCGCGCACGATTTCGTCATACTTGTCGATCACGACAGGCTTGAACTCGATGTTGTTGCTGCGGAACCAGTCAGCGAGATTGAGCTCGGTGGTGGTGCCAGGCTGCACGCAGACCGTGGCGCCGCCCAGTTCCTTGGCGCTTTTGACGCCGAGGTCTTTGGACACCATAACGCCCTGGCTGTCGTAGTAGTTGACGGCCACGTCAGCCAGGCCCAGCGTCGTGTCGCGCGAGAGCGTGAGGGTGGTGTTGCGCGTCAGCACGTCCACTTCGCCCGACTGCAACGCGGTGAAGCGCTGCTGGGTGTTCAGAGGCGTAACCTTGAACTTGGAGGCGTCGCCAAACATGGCCGCAGCCACGGCGCGGCAAAGATCGACGTCGAGGCCTTTCCATTCACCCTTGCTGTCAGCGATGGAGAAACCGGGAATGCCAGTGGATACACCGCATTGCACAAAGCCTTTTTTCTTGACGTTATCGAAGGTGGTTCCCGCTTGCGCGGCCGTGGATGCGGCGAACAGAGCGGCGCTCAAGGCTGCCAGTTTCAGTGTTTTCATGTTTAGCTCCGTGTAAGGACAACATCGAAACATCGGCCTGATGAGCCGACGCGCTTGGCGGATGGTAAAGGTTGCCTAAATGTGGGGACATGAGGGATATCCCTTTCCGTATTTCCCCACATTTTGGGGACAGACATATCTCTCCCTGGCGCAACATAAGACTTGTCCCAACCCGGGTCGGCCAGACAATCCCGCCTTAGCGTCTGACACTGGGCAGAGTTAATATTGCGGCTTCATTTTCCGGTTCGCCATGATCGAATTCCAGCACGTCTTCAAATCCTATGGGCGCGGCCGCAATATTCTGGCCGACATCAACTTCCGTGTTGAGGCGGGGGAATTCGTCTTTGTCTCAGGCCCTTCGGGTGCGGGCAAATCCACGCTGCTCAAACTGATCGCAGGCCTGGAGCCGCCCTCCCGAGGCTCCATCCTGGTGCATGGCCAGCGGCTGGACAAGTTGTCGGCGCGCGCCAGACCCTATCTGCGCCGTGCCGTGAGCGTCATTTTGCAAGACACCCGCCTGCTCTATGACCGCAGCGCGCTGGCCAATGTGATGCTGCCCCTGTCCGTGCTCGGCCAGGCGTCGGATACGGCTGCCGCCCGTGCGCGCGCCGCGCTCGACAAAGTCGGCCTGGCCGGCAAAGAAGACCTCAATCCGATCGAATTGTCCGGCGGCGAACAACAGCGCCTGGCCATCGCCCGCGCCATCGTCAACCGGCCCGCCATCCTGATCGCAGATGAACCTACCGCCAACCTGGACGACGACAACGCCCAGCGCATCATGAGTGTTTTCCGTGACTTCAACCGCGTGGGTGTCACGACCCTGATCGCCTCGCACGACCAGCCATTGATGGTGCGCTACACCCGCCGCACACTGAGCATCGATCACGGCAAGTTTCACGATACGCAGGAGGATGCGGCATGAAATCCTGGCTGCGGCAACATCATTACGCGCTGTCCATCACGCTCAAGCGGCTGGCGGCGCAACCCTTTTCTTCGCTGACCAACCTGCTGGTCATGGCGCTGGTGCTGGCCCTGCCGCTGTTGGGCAGCGCAGTGCTGGTCTCGGTGCAGCCCCTGGCGCGCCAGATCTCGGTCACGCCGGAGCTGACGCTCTATATGCAACCGGCGGCACCTGCCGGCGCGGCCGCCGCCATTTCCGACCGCATCGGCCGCGAATTCGGCGATCAGATCGCCTCCGTGCGGCTGGTGCCGCGCGAGCAGGCCCTGAAGGCGCTGCGCCAGAATCCCGCCTGGGAGGAGGCGCTGGCCGTGCTGCCCGACAATCCTCTGCCGGATGCCGTGGTCGTGACACTGGCCGGTGACGATGATCTCGCTGATCGAGCCGCCAGCCTGGCCGATGGCTGGCGCAAGTGGCAGTACGTCGATCAGGTTCAGCTGGACAGCGCATGGGTACAGCGCCTGGAAGCTATCTTGCAGTTCGGCCGCCTGGGCTTGGCTTTTCTGGCGATCTGCGTAGCGGTTGTGGTGTTGGCGACCGTGTTCAACACGGTGCGCATGCAGGCGATGACACAACGCGAAGAAATCGCCGTGGCCCGGCTGGTCGGCGCGACCGAGTCTTTTGTGCGCCGTCCCTTTCTCTACCAGGGAGCCCTGTCCGGCGCCCTGGCCGCGCTGCTGGCGATCGCTGGGGCCGCCGCGGCCCTTATCCCCTTGAACTATGCCCTGCTGGGGCTGGCGCGCAGCTATGGCGCCGAATTCGCCCTACGCCTGCCCGAATTCCCGGCCCTAGCTTTTGCGGTCATCACCGCCGGCGTGCTGGGTGCGCTATCCGCCCGTTGGTCAGTGACCCGCAGTACGCGCTTTTAAGTGCGCTGTTCCCAGGAAAGAAACCGCCCGTTTTTGGCTACAGTGGCCTAATGGGCGGTTTTTCCGCCGCCATCCCTACGGGCCCCCTACAAGCCCGAGCGCCCGCACTGTTGCAGTGCTTTGACGGAATCGACTCAAACACACCTCAACCTGTTGCCGCCCCGATTTCGTCCTTGTTCTGAAAAATATTGAGAAGGATAATAACAAGTTGAAATTATTTATCCGGCTTTCGCAGCCTGATCTTCGCTGAGACTGCCCCTATGTCCGTCCGCCTGGATGCGCGCGCCTCGCGCCACTATTACGACAGCACCTTTGAGCGCCACGCCGTCAAAATTCTGCCCAACGAGTATTTCGTCACCAAGGGCGAGGATCTGATGTTGTCGACCGTGCTCGGCTCTTGCGTAGCTGCCTGTCTGCGCGACCCGCTCACGGGTATCGGCGGCATGAACCATTTCATGCTGCCCGATGGCGACGCGCAGTCACCCGCCTCCGCGACGATGCGCTATGGCGCCTTCGCCATGGAAGTGTTGATCAACGAACTGCTCAAGGCAGGGGCAGCGCGCGACCGCCTTGAAGCGAAGGTGTTTGGCGGTGGAGCCGTGCTCAGCGCCATGCAGCAAATGAATATCGGCGAGCGCAATGGCCAGTTCGTGCTGAGCTATCTAAAAACCGAAAACATTCCCGTGCGAGCGCAGGATCTGGGCGATACCCATGCCCGTAGGATTCATTACTTCCCCTACGACGGCCGCGTACTGGTGCGCAAAATGGCCCCCCATCACGCCAAGGCAGAGGAAGTCATCGCCCACAGGGAGAAACTGGCCGCACAGAAAGCGCAGGACAACTCCCGCTCCACGCCTCGGGTCGAGCGCTTCGACGCGCCCAAGATGAAGGTCGACATGTTCAAGCGCCCCCTGCGCCCTACCGCCAACGTAGAGTCCTGAAACGCGGGGGGCTCTGCCCCCCGCACCTGGATCAGGCAGCGCGTGCGCCGTCTATGCTCACTACCGAAGCGCTGAACTCCTGCAATAAGCGCTCGCGCTTTTGCGCAGCACGGGCCATGGCCGCCTCTTTAACGTGGCCATAGCCACGGATTTCCTGAGGAATACTGGCCAGCTCCACGGCCTTTTCAAGATTGCTGCGGCTGAGCTTGCCGATGATGGCGCTGATATGTTGTTCATACTCACGGATCAACTCGCGCTCGGCGCGCCGCTCATCGGTACGGCCGAATATATCGAAAGCCGTACCGCGCAGAAAGCGCAGCCGGGCCAACAAGGAAAAAACGCGCAACATACCTGGCCCATAAGCGCGCTTTTGCAGATGACCTTCGGCGTCGCGTTTAGCGCTCAGAGGGGGAGCCAGATAAAACTTGAGCTTCCAGTCGCCTTCGAACTGCGCCCCCACTTTCTTGATGAACTCGCCGTCGCTGTATAAACGCGCCACCTCATACTCATCTTTATAGGCCATGAGTTTGAAGTAGTTGCGCGCCACCGCCTCGGCCAGACGCGTCGTGCCCGTGGCGGCACGCTCGGCCTGCGCCACCTTGGTGACCAGGTCGGTGTAACGCTGCGCGTAAGCGGCATTCTGATAAGCCGTCAGAACATCGCGGCGCATCTCGACAATGTGTTCGAGATCGGTGGCCGGACGTTTGAAATCCACCACAGCAGGTTCGCCGCGGCGCAGTTCGACAAGTTCCATCTCGCCCTGGGCGATCAGGCTTTGCACCGCCGCCAGATTGTGGGCGGCGCGACGCCCCCAGGCAAAGGCAGCCTGGTTATTGGGCACTTGCTGGCCGTTCAGCTCGATGGCGCGCAAGAGGCTCTCCTCGCTCAAGGGCAACCAGCCCTTCTGATAGGCATAACCCATCATGAGCGGATTGGCATAGATCGCATCGCCCAGCAAACCCACGGCCAGCGCGGCCGCGTCAATGCGGTCCACCGAAGCGCAGGCGCGACCGAGATCTGCCTGCAGATCCGAACCCGGCAGCGTCCAGTCCGGGTTGTGCACAAAGGCGGCGGTAGGCGCAACATCGGTATTAATCAGGGCGTGGCTACGGTCAGGCCGCATGCGCGCCACGGCTTCCTGGCTGCTGCCAACGACCAGATCGCCCGCCAGCACCAGATCGGCCTCGCCCATTGCAACCCGCGTGTTCATGAGTTCACCGGGGGTGAGCGCCAGCACCACATGGGAGTAAACCGCCCCCCCCTTCTGGGCCAGGCCCGCCATGTCTAGCACGGAGCAGCCCTTGCCCTCCAGGTGGGCCGCCATGCCGATCAACTGTCCGATGGTCACCACACCCGTGCCGCCTACGCCGGCAATGAAGATGCCGTAGTGGCCCTTGATGGCCGCGGTCTGCGGCGCAGGCAGGCCGGCCGCGATATCTCCGTCCTGGGCCAGCGCTTGCGGCCGGCGCAGCTTGCCGCCCTCGACCGTCACAAAGCTGGGGCAGAAACCCTTGAGGCAGGAAAAATCTTTGTTGCAGCTGGATTGGTTGATGCTGCGCTTGCGGCCAAACTCGGTTTCCAGCGGTTCGACAGACAGGCAATGGGATTTCTCGGAGCAGTCGCCACAGCCCTCACACACCCGCTCATTGATCAGCACACGGCGCGCCGGGTCAGGGTAGGCATTGCGCTTGCGGCGGCGGCGTTTCTCGGTGGCGCAGGTCTGGTCATAGATCAGTACGGACACGCCCGGATGCTCGCGCAGCTCGCGCATGACGCTGTCGAGGTCGTCGCGGTGCCTGACCGGCACGCCGGGCGCCAGACCGCTGATGCCCTGGTATTTTTCGGGCTCGTCGGTCACAACAACGATTTTCTCGATGCCCTCCGCCACCATCTGCTGCGTAATCATGGGCACGCTGATGGGCCCGTCAACCGGCTGGCCGCCGGTCATGGCAACGGCATCATTGAACAGAATTTTGTAGGTGATAGGCACCCGGGCGGCGACCGCCGCACGGATCGCCAGCAGGCCGGAATGGAAGTAAGTTCCGTCGCCCAAATTGGCGAACACATGTTTTTCCTCGGTAAAGGGCGCCTGCCCGATCCAGGGCACGCCTTCGCCCCCCATCTGCGTAAAGACCTGGGTGTTGCGGCCCATCCAGGTAACCATGTAATGGCAGCCGATACCGGCCAGCCCCCGTGAGCCGTCCGGTAAGCGGGTCGAGGTATTGTGTGGGCAGCCGGAGCAGAACCAGGGTTTGCGGTCCACCACCAGACGGGGCTTGGCGAGCGCCTTCTCACGTTCGGCAATGAAAGCGAGCCGGGCCTCGATGCCGGCGCGCACCGCTTCAGGCAATTCGAGACGCAGCAGGCGCGCGCCCACGGCCTTGGCAACCATGGCCGGCGAGAATTCATAGTGCGCCGGCAGCAGCCAGTTGCCCTGCGGCACCGACCACTCTCCACCGTCCTTATCATCGAATTTGCCCACGACACGCGGGATCTTCTTGCCTGTGCCGATCCAGGAAAACAGTTCTTCCTTGAGCTGATACTCGATGACTTGGCGCTTTTCTTCGATCACCAGGATTTCGTCTAGGCCTTCGGCGAATTGCTGCATGCCGGTGGCCTCAAGCGGCCACACCATGCCCACCTTGAACAAGCGCAGGCCGATATGCTGGCAGACCGCTTCGGACAAGCCCAGATCGGCCAGCGCCTGGCGCGTGTCGAGATAGGCCTTGCCCGAGGTAATGATGCCAAAACGCGCCCGGTCGTTGGGCACGCTCCAGAGTTCGCGATTGAGCTTGTTGGCGCGGGCATAGGCCAGCGCTGCATAGAGCTTGTAATCGAGCAGGCGGGCCTCCTGCTGCAGGGGCGTATCAGGCAGGCGGATATTCAGGCCGTCCGGTGGCAGGGTGAAATCCTCGGGCAGCAGAATGCGCACACGCTCGCTATCGACCTCGACCGATGCCGAGACCTCAACGATGTCGGTGATGGTTTTCAAGCCGACCCAAACGCCCGCGTAACGGCTCATGGCCCAGCCGTGCAGACCGAAATCCAGGACTTCCTGCACACTGGACGGAAACAGCACCGGGATCATGCAGGCTTTGAGGATGTGATCACTCTGGTGCGGCAGCGTGGAGGACTTTGCCGGATGGTCATCACCCGCCACGACCAGCACGCCGCCATGGCGCGAGGTACCGGCCGCATTGGCGTGTTTGAAGACGTCGCCGCAGCGGTCCACGCCGGGTCCCTTGCCGTACCACATGCCGAATACGCCGTCGTATTTGGCCCCGGGAAAGAGATTGACCTGCTGCGAGCCCCATACCGCCGTGGCGGCCAGGTCTTCGTTGACCCCAGGCTGAAACTCGATGTGGTGCTGCTTGAGATATTTGGCGGCCTTCCACATGTTCTGGTCCACGCCGCCCAAGGGGGAACCGCGATAGCCGGAAATAAAGCCGGCCGTATTCAACCCGGCACGGGCGTCACGCTCGCGCTGCATCATGGGCAGGCGCACCAGAGCATGGATGCCGCTCATCCAGGCGCGGCCGGTTTCAAGGGTGAATTTGTCGTCCAGGTGAACGGACTGAAGCGCCGCGCGCTGCGCGGGCGTGAGAGGGGCATTCATGTCTACTCCGTTGGTGTGGAATATCCGACAAACGTGCCCGGAACAGCCCTTTTGGGGCACATGGACCGTTACGCCGGACGCTTACGCCTTTTTGTTTTCTTTCTTTTTACTCGCCGCTAACCGTCCCCGCAATAGGGCGATGCGATAATTCCGCCATGCAATTCGCCGCCCTCATCGCCGACTGGCAAGCCCGCCACGGCCGTCACCGACTGCCCTGGCAGAACACCCGCGACCCTTACCGGATCTGGCTCTCAGAAATTATGCTGCAGCAGACCCAGGTCGCCACCGTTATCCCCTATTACGAGCGTTTCCTGGCGCGCTTCCCGGATGTGCAGACGCTGGCGGCCGCCAGCCAGGAAGAGGTCATGCCTTACTGGGCAGGCCTGGGCTATTACGCCCGCGCGCGCAATCTGCATCGCTGCGCGCAGGACATCGTGGCGCATTGGGGCGGGGCCTTTCCCCCGGACGCAGCGCGCATCGCAAGCCTGCCCGGTATCGGACGCTCGACTGCGGCGGCCATCGCGGCCTTCGCCTATGGCGAGCGCTCTCCCATCATGGACGGCAACGTCAAGCGCGTGTTCGCCCGCCATTTCGGTATCAAGGGCGATCCATCCCGACGCGCAACAGAGCAAGCGCTCTGGACCCTAGCAGAATCCCTGGTGGCAGCCGTGCCGGATCTGGACATGACGGCCTACACCCAGGGCCTGATGGATCTGGGAGCCACCTTATGCACGCGCGGCAAACCCGATTGCACAAACTGCCCCGTGGCGGCCACCTGTATCGCGCGCCGCGACGGGCGCCAGCAGGAGCTGCCCACGCCCAAGGCACGCCGCGCCGTGCCGGAGCGCCAGATCAGCATGCTGGTACTGGAGCACAAAGGCGCCATCCTCTTACAACAGCGGCCATCGCCCGGCATCTGGGGCGGTTTGTGGAGCCTGCCGGAATTCGATGCGGCAGGCGATGCCGACAACGCCACCCGGACGCTGGGCCTGGAGCCCGCCGCGCACTATGCACTGGCTGCCTTCGCGCACACGTTTACCCACTACCGTTTGCATGTCCGTCCCTGGTATGTGCCGGTGCATGCCGCTGGGCTGTGTTCAGCCAGCCTGCCGCAACGCTGGGTGCCTGCCGATGCGCTGAACACGATCGCGCTGCCCGCGCCGATCAAGAAATTGCTGTTGGGCCTGACGCAGGAGGGTTTCCCTCCAATGCTGTCGTTCTAGCTGCGTCATCGGGCCCGCGCAACAGCATCACCAGCTTGAGTTCCGGATGGGTGGCCAGGCGGAAAGTGACTTGTTGATAACGCAGCAAGCCATGTCTCGGATGACCAAAATCGCGTAGCCCGCCTTCGCGCTCGACCACCGCATGGCGTGTCCACCAATGCGCAAAGACGGGACTGGAGCGCATGAGCTCGTCGATCAGGCCGCGCACGTCGGCCTCGTCCAGATGCGCGCCGGCATCGGCGCGGAACTCGGCTACGACGCGGCGCGCGCGCTGTTCCCAGTCCACCACCAGTTCAGGCGCGGCCGGGTCCAGAAAGATATAGCGCAGCAGATTGGGCTGCGGATCTCGCTGCGGCCAATGGTCAAACAAATCACGCATGGCGGCATTACTCGCCAGCACATACCAGGCCCGGTCCAACACATAGGCAGGCGCAGCCACCTCATCAACGCAGGACTGTAGCAGCCCACCGGCCGTACCCGCCGGCTCATCTCTGGGATGCTGCGGGTCGGCGCATTCGGCCAGTTCGAACAGATAAGCGCGTTCGGCGCGGGCCAGTTGCAAGACGTTGGCGATACGCGACCAGACCGCAGGCGATACGGAAACCTCGCGTCCCTGTTCGATCCAGGTGTACCAGGTAACACTGATGTCGGAGAGCTGAGCGACCTCCTCGCGGCGCAAGCCCGGTGTGCGGCGGCGCGAACCCGAGGGCAGTCCCGCCATTTGCGCCGTGATGCGCGAACGGGCGCTGCGCACGAACTCGCCCAGCGTCTGGCGGCGTAAGGTAGAACCGGAGGTAGCAGTATTCATACCAGGATAAGCTATGGTCTTGTACGGGTATTTATGTTTGCTTATCTTAGCCGCTATCCCAACCCCCAGCAGGAAACAGCATGACTGCTCCCAGCCACGACGCCGCCGTCCAGCGGCAATTCAGCCCCCAGGCTTCAGCTTATCTGACCAGCGCCGTCCACGCCCAGGGCGAAGACCTGAAGGAAATGGCCTCATGGGCGAGGGCGGACGCCCGCGTTCTCGATCTGGGCTGCGGCGGGGGGCACGTCAGTTTTCATGTCGCGCCGCGGGCCGCAGAAGTGGTGGCTTACGACTTATCGCAATCGATGTTGGACGTGGTGGCGGCCGAGGCCGCCCGGCGCGGGCTGAACAATCTGCGCACCTGTCAGGGCAAGGCCGAGCGGCTGCCCTTTGCCGATGGGGAGTTCGATCTGGTGATGAGCCGCTTCTCGACCCATCACTGGGAAGACCCCGGCCAGGGCTTGCGCGAGGCATGCCGCGTCCTCAAACCGGGCGGCATCGCCGTGTTCGCGGACGTGGTGTCGCCCGGCCAGGCGCTGCTGGATACCTGGATACAAACCATCGAAGTGCTGCGCGACACTTCGCACGTGCGCGACTACTCGCAGGCGGAATGGCTCACGATGCTGGCCGAGGCCGGCTTCACCTTGCGCAGCCTGACGATGCGCCGCCTGCCCCTGGAGTTCTCTTCATGGGTGGCCCGCATGCGCACGCCGCAAGCCCTGGTGCGCGCCCTGCGCGACATGACCGCCATTGCCCCGCAGCCGGTCAAACAGCACTTTGAAATCCAGGAGGATGGCTCGTTCACCAGTGACACCGCCGTCATCGTGGTGAACAAGCCGGCCTGAGCCGGGCTCAACCGCCCAGATTCGGCGCCAGCGTGCGCCGCAGATCGTCTTCGCTGCGGCCGCTGCGGGCCGCATAGTCGGCCAGCTGGTCCTCACCGATCAGACCGACATTGAAGTACTGCGAATCAGGGTGGCTGAAGTAAAAACCCGACACGCTGGAAGCCGGGAACATGGCATAGCTCTCCGTCAGCTCCATGCCGATGTCCTCGGCTTCAAGGACACGGAACATATCGGTTTTCACGACATGCTCCGGGCAGGCCGGATAACCCGGCGCCGGTCGGATGCCCACGTATTTTTCGGCAATCATCGCTTCGTTGTCGAGTGTTTCGTCAGCCGCATAACCCCACAGATCGCGCCGCACTCGCGCATGCAGGCACTCGGCGAAGGCCTCGGCAAGTCGGTCTGCCAGCGACTTGAGCATGATGCTGGAGTAATCGTCCAGCGCCGCATCAAATTCGGCCTCTTTCTTCTCGATGCCCAAGCCGGCGGTCACGGCGAACAGGCCGATGTAATCCAGCTTGCCGCTGTCTTTGGGCGCAATGTAATCGGCCAGACACTTGTTGCTGACGCCTTCGCGCTTGACGCCCTGCTGGCGCAGGTTGCGATACGTAAAGAGCACCTCCCGACGGGTTTCGTCGCGATAGACCTCGATATCCTCATCATTGATGCGGTTGGCCGGGTAAAAACCCACTACGCCGTTGGCGGTCAGCCAGCGGCCTTCGATGATGCGCTTGAGCATGGCCTGGCCGTCGGCATAGACCTTGCGCGCCTGCTCGCCCACCACCTTGTCGTCCAGAATGGCCGGGAAAGGCCCGAACAGGCTCCAGGTCATGAAGAAGGGGCCCCAATCGATATAGCGCGCGATCTCGGCCAGGTCATAGCTTTTGAAGGTGCGCCGGCCGATGAACTTCGGGCGCGGCGGTGTATACGCCGCCCAATCGATCTGCGGCCGCGCAGCCCGCGCCTCGGCCAGCGGCATCAGGGGCGTGGCCTTACGGTTGGCATGGCGGCGGCGCACGTCTTCGTACTCTTGCGCCAGCTCATCGAGATAGGCCTGAGCCTGATCAGACATCAAGCTAGTCGCCACGCCGACCGAGCGGCTGGCGTCCGGCACATAAATCACCGGCCCTTCGTAATTGGGCGCGATCTTCACGGCGGTATGCACGCGGCTGGTGGTGGCCCCGCCAATCATCAAGGGCGTCTTGCGGTCGCGGAAATAGGGGTCGCGCTGCATCTCGGAAGCCACATAGGCCATTTCTTCGAGGCTGGGCGTAATCAGGCCAGACAGGCCGATGATGTCAGCGTTTTCTTCCTTGGCCTTGTCGAGAATCTGCGCGCACGGGACCATCACGCCCATGTTCACGACTTCGAAATTATTACATTGCAAGACCACAGAAACGATGTTTTTGCCGATGTCGTGCACATCGCCCTTGACGGTGGCGATCACGATCTTGCCCTTGGCCCGCACATCGCCGCCTGCCGCCGCGATCTGCCGCTTCTCTTCTTCGATAAAGGGAACCAGGTGCGCCACCGCCTGCTTCATCACGCGGGCGGACTTCACCACCTGAGGCAGGAACATTTTGCCGGCGCCAAACAGATCGCCCACCACGTTCATGCCATCCATGAGCGGGCCTTCGATCACCTCGATAGGACGTCCGCCCCGCTCGGCAATCTTTTGCCGCACCTCTTCGGTGTCCTCGACGATAAAAGTCGTGATGCCGTGCACCAGAGCATGGGCCAGGCGCTCTTCGACCGTCTTGGCGCGCCAGAGCAGATCCTCTTCTTTCTTGGCGCCGGAGCCCCGAATCGTATCGGCGAACTGCACCAGCCGTTCGGTGGGTGTGCGCTCGTCATCGGCTGCTTTCTTGCCCAGCGGTTCGGCGCGGTCGAGCACCACATCTTCGACCAGATCGCGCAGCACCGGGTCCAGATCGGCATACACGCCGAGCTGGCCGGCGTTGACGATACCCATCGTCAGGCCTTCGCGAATGGCGTAATACAGGAAGACCGTATGGATGGCCTCCCGCATCGGCTCATTACCGCGGAAGGAAAAACTGACGTTCGAAATACCCCCCGACATGCGGGCATGCGGCAGATTCTCGCGTATCCAGCGCACCCCTTCGATGAAGTCCACGGCATAGTGGTTGTGCTCATCGATGCCGGTGGCGACAGCAAACACATTGGGATCAAAAATGATGTCTTCGGGAGGGAAGCCCTCCTCATCGACCAGAATGCGATAGGCCCGTGCGCAGATTTCCTTGCGGCGCTCTAGGGTGTCGGCCTGGCCAAGCTCGTCAAACGCCATCACGACAACCGCTGCGCCGTAGCGACGGCACAGACGGGCATGCTCGCGAAAAGCCGCTTCGCCTTCCTTCATCGAGATGGAATTCACGACGGCCTTGCCCTGCACACACTTCAGACCCGTTTCGATCACCTCCCATTTGGAGCTGTCGATCATGATGGGAACGCGGGCGATATCGGGTTCGGAAGCAATAAGGTTGAGGAAGCGGTGCATGCAGGCCACCGAATCCAGCATGGCCTCATCCATATTGATATCGATGATCTGCGCGCCGTTCTCGACCTGCTGGCGCGCCACGGCCAAGGCCTCGTCGTACTGCTCTTCGCGGATCAGGCGGGCGAACATCTTGGAGCCCGTGACGTTGGTGCGCTCGCCGACGTTGACGAACAGCGTGTCTTCGTCGATGTTGAGCGGCTCCAGGCCCGACAGCCGCGTTTTAACCGGCACCTCGGGCACCTGGCGCGGCGTCAGCCTTTCGATCTTGTCTGCAATGGCGCGGATGTGGTCGGGCGTGGTGCCGCAGCAGCCGCCCGCCATATTCACCAAGCCCGATGCCGCGAACTCTTCGAGCAGCGCCGAAGTGTCAGCCGGCGTTTCATCAAAGCCGGTTTCAGCCATGGGGTTGGGCAGCCCGGCATTGGGATACACACAGACGTAGGTATCGCAAATCTTGGACAGCTCGGCCACATAGGGACGCATCAGCGCGGCGCCCAGCGCACAGTTCAGCCCGATCGTCACAGGCCGGGCGTGGCGCACCGAGTTCCAGAACGCCTCTACGGTTTGCCCCGACAGGATGCGGCCCGAAGCATCGGTCACGGTGCCGGAAATCATCACCGGTAAGCGCACGCCGCGCTGTTCGAACACCTGCTCGATCGCGAAGATCGCCGCCTTGGCATTGAGCGTGTCGAAAATGGTTTCGATCAGCACAATGTCGATGCCGCCATCAAGCAGACCGTTCAACTGCTCGACATAGGCGGCGCGCAAGGCTTCGAAGGTGACGTTGCGCGCCCCCGGATCATTGACGTCTGGAGAAATCGAGGCGGTCTTGGGCTGAGGCCCCAGCGCGCCAGCGACAAAACGCGGCCGCTCGGGCGTACTGTAGGCATCACAGGCCTCGCGCGCCAGCCGGGCCGAGGCCAGGTTGAGTTCGTAGGCCAGCTCGGGCAAGTCATAGTCGCCCTGGGCGATCGAAGTGGCGCCGAAAGTGTTGGTTTCGATGACGTCGGCGCCCGCTTCCAGATATTGGCGGTGAATCTCGGCAATCACATCCGGGCGCACGAGCGACAACAACTCGTTATCGCCCTTGAGGTCTTTGTGATGCTCGGCGAACCGCGCCCCACGGAAATCCGCTTCGCTCAGCTTGTAACGCTGAATCATGGTGCCCATGGCGCCGTCGAGAATCAGGATGCGCTCGGCCAGAAGGCGAACGAACTCAGCGCCGCGCGTATAAGCAGACAGCGGATAAGGCATGCGGGGATAAGACACAGCGAAGGCCCTGGAGGTGACAAAAAGGCAAAAAATGCGCCCTAAACAAGCTGGGATGGTAACAAAATAACGCTAGTTAGCCGGTAGCGGTGATAGAGTCTCGACCCCGAACCGGTACTTTTATCGCTCCGTGCATAAAAGTGAAATGGGAAACAGGAAGGCTGGCGATTCGCGCCGGCCCAGCCTGTGCTGCCCCCGCAACGGTCCCCACGGCGCTATCCGTGGCAGCCCGATACCAGCCGGTTCGATATGAGCCGGGCTCCGCCTCCCTCGCCAGGGATGTCGAGGCCCCCGTCCCGAGAACGACGTGCGGGGTCGCGCGTCAACCGAGAACCTGTCGATGAAAACCCGCTCCATCCGGCGTTACGCCGGTTTCCTAGCCTGTGTCGCGCCCGTAGCCGCCAGCGCCCAGCAAGCCACCCCCACCGAATTGGCGCCCGTCGTTGTAACGGGCAGTCTGACCCAACAAAAACAGCAGGACATGCTGGGCGATGTCAGCGTGATCAAGCGCGCCGCGATAGAACGCGCCGGTCAAAGCAGCGTCGCCGAGCTGCTGCAACGTCAGCCTGGCGTCGAGATCAATCACACCGGCGGCCCCCAGACGGCAACCAGCGTGTTCCTGCGCGGCGCCAACTCCAATCAAACCCTGTTGCTGATCGACGGCCGCCGCATGAACACGGCCACGCTGGGCAGCGGCAACTTCCAGGGCATGCCTCTGGACAATATCGAGCGCATCGAAATCCTGCGGGGCGCAGCAAGCAGCCTGTATGGCGCCGACGCCATCGGCGGCGTGATCAACATCATCACGCGCCAGGGCGGCAGCGACCGCCCCCTGAACATCCGCGCCGATGTCGGCTACGGCACGCACGACACCAGCCGCAGCAGCATCGGCCTAGATGGTGCTGCCGACGGCTGGCGCTACGCGCTGAACGCCGGTTATGGCCGCAGCCGCGGCTATAACGCCACCGCCAAAACCGTCGGAGGCCAGTACAACAAGGGCTATAACGGCGACCGCGACGGCTACGAGCAGAACGATGTGTCCGGGTCCCTGGGCTATGCCTGGAAACCCGGCCAGGAAATCGCCTTCGATTTCTATCACAGCAAGATGAAGGGCCAATACGACGGGGGCTTTGACAAACCGTTTAACGAGTACAACGACCGTCTTTATCAAACGATCAACCTCTACACGCTGAGCAGCAGCAATCAGTTGACCGATTGGTGGCGCAGCACGGTGCGCCTGAGCCAAAGCACGGACACGCAGCGCAATCAGCAAGCCCCTGGCACCTGGGGCTTCCCGGAGGACGGCGAAACACGTTTTCGCACGCGCCAGGAGCAATACACCTGGCAGAACACCTTCGACCTGGCCGCCAACCAGACCGTCACGCTGGGCTATGAACACCTGAAGCAGCGCGTCAGCGGCGATCTCTTTGAGAGCATTTGGCCCGCGCCGGACCGTATCATCGACTATGGGGTCGATTCGCGCATCACCAATTCCTTCTTCGGCGAGTACCGCACCCGCATCGACCGCCATCACGTTCAGGTCAACCTGCGTAGCGACCACAACACGCTCTACGGCAACAAGGTGACCGGCGGCGCCGAGTACGGTTTCGATATCACGCAGCAGCTGCGCGCCGGCATTGGTGCCAACACAGGGTTTCGCGCACCGACCTTCAATGACCTCTACTGGGGCAATGACGGGGGCACGGTGGGCAACCCCAATCTGAAGCCGGAAAGTTCGCGCAACATCGAGCTGTCGCTCCACTACGTGGATGACAGCACCACGGCAGGCATCGTGGCCTACCGCAGCCATGTCAAAGACTTGATTGTCTGGGCGGATCGCAATGACGGTTCTTATCTGTGGTCGCCTGAAAACGTAGGTCGCGCCGAACTGCGCGGCATCACCCTCACCGGCAGTCAGCGCTTGGGCCAGACCACGCTGCGCGCCAGCGCGGACTTCCAGGACCCCCATGACCGCGACAATGGCAACACCCTCGCCCTGCGCGCGCGTCAGATCTACCGCGCCAGCGCGGAACACCGTTTCGGCCCGGCGACAGCCGGCGTCGAGTACCTGTGGTCGGGTCCGCGCTACGCCAATGCCGCGAATACGCAGGAACTCGGTGGCTATGGCTTGGTGAACCTCACCGCCTCCTACGACGTGAGCAAAAACCTGACGGCCTATTTGCGCTGGAACAACCTGTTCAACAAGGACTACACCCTGGCGCGCGGCTACAACACGCCGGGCTCGACGGTCTTTCTGA
The DNA here is from genome assembly GCF_034424645.1 of Bordetella avium. Classification (NCBI taxonomy): domain Bacteria; kingdom Pseudomonadati; phylum Pseudomonadota; class Betaproteobacteria; order Burkholderiales; family Alcaligenaceae; genus Bordetella; species Bordetella avium. The sequence goes on along the minus strand of NZ_CP139969.1, from coordinate 368,141 downwards.
ATCTGGCCTGGCGCATGTAAGGCAGCAAGGGTAGGATGAACAGCGCAACCCTTGCCACGATGAACCTACCCCTTACTGCACCTATCCGCCTTGCGGCGATGATTCTGGCGCTGGCCGCATGGCCGGCCGGCGCCCAGCCCATCGCGCTGACCGACGATACGGGCCACGCGTTCACACTCCTGGCCCCCGCCCGGCGGGCCATCACCCTGACCCCTCACGCCACCGAACTGGTCTATGCGGCCGGCGCCGGCGCTTTTCTCGCGGGCACGGCGCGCGGTAGCGACTACCCCCCCGCCGCACGCGCATTGCCTAGCGTAGGCGACCCCTTCCACCCTGAGCTAGAACGGCTGTTAAGCCTGTCACCCGACCTGCTGATCGCCTGGCAACCTAGCAGCGCACTGGCTGGCATCCCCGCGAAATGGGGCATCCCAATTTATTACAGCGATCCGCGCAAACTCGACGACATCCCCAAAGCCATCGAGCAATTCGGCCATATGTTCGGCACCAGCCAGGTCGCCGACGCCGAAGCCCATCGCCTGCGCGAACGCCTGCATCAACTGCGTGCGCGCTATGCCAACAAAAAGCCGGTGCGCGTCTTCGTGCAGGCCGGCAGCCAGCCTCTCTACACCATCAACGACAACAGCATCATCGGAGATGCCCTGCGCCTGTGCGGCGCCGTCAATGTGTTCGGCCACTCGCCGCTGCTCCCGTCTCAGGTCAGTGTCGAAGGCGTATTGGCCGCCAATCCGCAGGCCGTCGTGGCCGGCGTCGCCTCGGCGCGCGAGGCGCAGACCCTGCAACGCGATTGGCGCGCCGCCGGCCTGCCCGCCGCACTCGCCGGCCATGTTTACGCGCTGAACGCCGACCAGCTCTACCGTCCCGGACCGCGCTTGATCGACAGCACGGCCTTGCTGTGCGAAGACATCGACAAAGCGCGGTAGTGTTGCCCCCCACGCTGCGCAGGCTCGCGCCTGCTTGCTGCACCACCACGGGGGGCTACCCCGAGGATGTCATGCCGCAACGGCCAAGGGCTTGCTGCTGCGCGGCCGGCAGACGGCTTGGCTGGTCTGGGGGTCGGACGTTAACCCTGCCATGCTCAGGGTCGTGAGAAGAGCGAAGACGGGCGGGTGTTTTATGATGCGGACATCGATTGCTTTTTTCATGCGCGCCGGGCATCGCCCGCCGCAGCCACGTCCCGTATCGCCATGAGCTCACAAGACACCCTCACTATCGCAGGCAAAAGCTACCAATCCCGCCTTCTGGTCGGCACTGGCAAGTACAAGGATTTCGCAGAGACCCGCGCCGCGCTGGACGCCAGCGGCGCGCAGATCGTGACGGTCGCCATCCGGCGCACCAACCTCGGCCAGAACCCGGGCGAGCCCAATCTGCTGGACTATGTGCCCCCGTCGCGTTTCACTATGCTGCCCAATACGGCCGGCTGCTACACCGCCGACGATGCAGTGCGCACCCTGCGCCTGGCGCGCGAACTGCTGGACGGCCACGATCTGGTCAAACTCGAAGTCCTGGGCGATCCGACCAATCTGTTTCCCAACATGCCCGAAACGCTCAAGGCCGCCAAAACGCTGGTGGACGAGGGTTTCAAAGTCATGGTGTATTGCACGGACGACCCCATCCAATGCCGCATGCTCGAAGATATCGGTGTGGTCGCCATCATGCCGCTGGCCTCGCTCATCGGCTCGGGCATGGGCATTCTTAACCCCTGGAACCTGCGGCTGATCCTCGACCAGAGCAAACTGCCTGTCATCGTGGATGCCGGTCTGGGCACCCCTTCCGATGCCGCCGTGGCGATGGAAATGGGCTGCGCCGCGGTACTCATGAACACGGCCATCTCGGGCGCCAAAGACCCCATCCTGATGGCCAGCGCCATGAAAAAAGGCGTCGAAGCTGGCCGCGAAGCCTTCCTGGCCGGGCGCGTGCCGCGCAAGCTTTACAGCGGCGTGCCCTCTTCGCCCACCGAAGGTTTGATTTCCACCGCCAAATGAGCAAAGAACGCCATATACCCAATGCCCTGAGCATCGCCGGGGTCGATCCTTCAGGCGGCGCCGGCATTCTGGCGGACGTGAAGGCCATGAGTGCGCTGGGGGCCTATGGCTGCGCCATCATCGCAGCGCTCACCGCCCAGAATACCCAGGGCGTGACCGGCATTCTGCCGGTCGATCCCGCCTTTGTCGGCCTGCAAATCGACACCCTGTTCGCGGATGTGCGCATCGACGCGGTCAAGATCGGGATGGTAGGCCAAGAGTCCGTGATCCGCATCGTCGCCGAAAAACTGGCGCGCTGGACGCCCGCCCACGTCGTGCTGGACCCGGTCATGGTCGCCAAGAGCGGCGACCTGCTGCTGGAGCGCGGCGCGGTGGGCGCGATGCGCGAATCGCTGCTGCCGCAGGCCACGATGCTCACGCCCAATCTGCCCGAGGCCGGCGTGCTGTTGGAAGAGCGGCCGGTCGAAACCATCAGAGAAATGCGCCGCGTGGCGGAAAAGCTGCGTGAAAAGCTGGCCTATTCCGGCCACCGCTGGGTGCTCCTGAAGGGCGGCCACCTGCCCGGCAGCGAAACCGTCGATCTGCTGTACGACGGCGACCGCATGCTGGAGCTGCCCGGCCGGCGTATCGACACGGTCAACACCCATGGCACCGGCTGCACTCTATCTGCGGCGCTGGCCGCGCTACTGCCCCAGACCGAAGACGTGCCCGAAGCGGCCCGCCGTGCCAAAGCCTATCTCACCGAGGCCATCCGCCATGCCGAGCGGCTGTCGGTGGGTTCCGGCCACGGCCCGGTTCATCACTTCCACGCCTGGTGGTAATGGCGCCCCCCGCCTGGCGGGTAGCCGGTACAATGGCCGCTTAGTTCACTGTCCTTCTCTTTCAGCCGTCATGAACGCCTCAACCCTGCCCGACGTAGAACAAGCCCGTTTCAACATGGTGGAGCAGCAGATCCGCCCCTGGAATGTCCTGGACACGCGTGTTCTGGACGCCCTGTTCGAGGTGCGCCGGGAACAGTTCGTGCCGCCGGCGCTACGCGCCCTGGCCTTCTCCGATCTGGAAATCCCGCTGGAAATCAACGGCGCCGACACCCGGCAAAACATGCTGGCTCCCAAGCTGGAGGCCCGCCTGGCCCAGGAACTGCAACTACAGGCCGCCGACAGCGTACTGGAAATCGGTACGGGCTCGGGCTATCAGGCCGCCCTGCTGGCCCATCTGGCGCGCGAAGTCACCACGGTCGAGATCGACAGCCGCCTGGTGGCCTTCGCTCAGCAGAACCTGCAGCTGAATAACGTCACCGACGTCAAAGTTGAAACCGGCGACGGCCGCAATGGCTGGGGCTCGAATGAATATGACGCCATCCTAGTGACCGGCTCGGTGCCTTCCGTGCCCGACGCCCTGAAATACCAGTTGCGCGTCGGCGGCCGCCTGGTGGTGATCGTGGGCGAAGCGCCTGTCATGACGGCCTGTCGCATCACCCGCACCACCGCCGCCACCTTCGAAACGGTCGAACTGTTCGAAACCATCGTCAAGCCCCTGCGCGGCGCTACGGTCTCGCACTTCAAATTCTGAGCAGCATGCGCGTCCGGTCTCTTGCGGCAGTACTGAGTTTGTTCTGCGCCGCAGCGGCCGGCGTGCCCGCACAGGCGCAAGATCTCATGCAGGTCTGGCGCGAGGCGCTGGCCCGTGATCCGGTTTATGCCGCCGCGCGCGCGGCCTACCGGGCCAATGCCGAGAAACTGCCGCAGGCCCGCGCCGGCCTGCTGCCGCTGGTTAGCGGCTCCACCAGCGGCGTCTATAACGAGGCTCGCAGTACTCGCGGTCTGTCTTATGACCACAGCGGCAGCCGGGGCACCTGGGATCTCTCCCTGACCCAACCCCTGTTCGACTGGGCCCGCTGGCAGCGCTTCGAGCAATCCAAACTGGTGGTCGCCGACGGCGAAGTGCAATTGCAGCAATCCCTGCAGGGGCTGGTGCTAAGGGTGGCGGATGCGTATTTCGGCATTTTGAGGGCCCAGGATGCGCTCACCGCGACCGAAGCCGAGAAGGCCGCCGTCGCCGAACAGCTCGCCGCAGCCCACCGCAGATTCGAACTGGGCAACGCCACCATCACCGACACCTATGAAGCTCAGGCGCGCTATGACCTGGTGTCGGCGGAAGAATTACGCCTGCAAAACGAGGTCCAGAACCAGCGCGACCAGCTCGCCAAGATCACCGGCTCGCCTCCCGGCGCGCTGGCCGAACTGCCGCATGGCGTCTCCCTGCCCGCGCCCCAACCTGCCCGCCTGAGCGACTGGTCACAACAAGCCCAGGAGGCTTCGCTTGAGGTGCTGCGGGCCCAGTTACAAACCCGCATCGCCGGCAGCGACATCGAGATCGCGCGCTCCGGCCATTACCCCACGCTCAATCTGCGCGCCTCCAGCGGCAGCGCTTCCGATGGCAGCCTGCGTAATGGCGGAGCCGGCCGGCCGATTGACAACAGCGTGGGCCTGACCCTGTCCATCCCGATTTACTCGGGCGGCGGCATCTCCTCGCAGGTAAGCGAAAAAGTCCAGCTAGAGCAAAAGGCCCGGCAGGACTACGAAAACGCCAAGCGCGAATCACTGCGCGCCACACAACAGTACTTCAATGGCGTGCTCACCGGACTGGCGCGCGTGCGCGCCCTCGAGGCAGGGGAGATTTCCAGCCGCAATGCGCTGCAAGCCAACCAGACCGGCTATGAACTCGGCGTACGCATCAACCTGGATGTGCTCAATGCCCAGCAACAGCTCTACGCCACACAACGCGATCTGGCGCAGGCGCGCTACCAGACGCTTCTGGATGGGCTGCGCCTGAAGGCAAGCAGCGGCAGCCTGAACGAAGACGACCTGGACGCCATCAACCGCCTGCTACGCCTGCCCTGAGGCAGGCCTCAGGCGCCCCGGATCTTGCGCACCAGCGTGGTCGTCGAACGCTCAAACTGAAACGGAATCGCCACGGCCCGCCCGCCCCAGCTACGCACCAGCGCAGTTTCGGGAAGTTTTTCCATATCGTAGTCGCCGCCCTTGACGATGATGTCGGGGCGCAATTCCGCGATCAGCGCTTCGGGTGTGTCTTCGCCAAAAGCCGTCACGGCATCCACGCTCTGCAAGGCCGCTAACAACGCAGCTCGGTCAGCCTCGGTATTCAGCGGCCTTTCCTCGCCCTTGCCCAAACGGCGCACCGACGCATCGGTATTGACCGCCACGATCAGGGTCGCCCCGAGCTGGGCGGCCTCATCGAGATAGGTCGCATGGCCACGGTGCAGCAGATCGAACACGCCATTGGTGAAGACCAGCGGACGCGCAAGCTTGCCGGCGGCAACAGCGGCCACCAGGTCTGCGCGTGTGTAGATTTTGGATTCGAAGCGGGCTTGAGACATGGCGGGATTGTAGCGCCGCCTGTCTCGAAAAGCCTGCTCAGACGCCGACCAGAATGCCGTCGGGCTCAGCGCGCACGGAACGCGCCAGCCGGTTGGCCACTTCCTTACGGTAGCGGTTCAAGTCCTTGACGTTTTCAAAGGGACTGTCGAGCAGCTTGGACAAAATATGCAAAATACGGCTGCTCACTTTCTGCTCCCACTGGCCATCAAAGCGAATTTGCGTATCGAGCCAGTTTTCCAGCCAACCCGGCTCCGGCAGACGCGATTGCACCGTATCGTTCGGGAAAAGCGCCTTGTTGACGTGCAGATTGGTCGGGTGCATCGCCTGGTTGCCCCGGCCGGTCGAAGCCATCAGCACGCCGATCTTGGCGAAGGCCTGACGCGCGCTGCTGCTGACCACATCGCCACGATCGTGCAGGGCGCGGCGCATGTATTGCAGATAGGCGCCAGCATGGCGCGCCTCATCTTTAGCAATGGTCTTGTAGATGGCACGGATGACGGGTTCGGTGTGCCAATCGCCAGCGCAGCGATACCAGTGATTCAAGCGGATTTCTCCGCAGAAATGCAGCATCAGGGTTTCGAGTTCCGGGGCCGGATCGAATTCGAATCGCACTTTGTGCAGTTCCTCTTCGGTCGGCATCAGATCCGGACGGAAACGGCGCAGATACTCCATCAGCACCAGCGAGTGTTTCTGCTCTTCAAAAAACCACACCGACATGAAAGCGCAGAAATCGCTGTCGCCGCGATTATCGCGCAGGAACATTTCAGTGGCAGGCAGGGCCGCCCATTCGGTAATGGCATTCATCTTGATGGTGAAGGCCTGCTCCTCCGACAGCTTGCTGCGGTCAAAGTCGTCCCAGGGAATATCAGTCGCCATATTCCAGCGCACGGCTTCCATGGTTTTGAAGAGGTCAGGATAAAGCATGAGTCGTCCTTTTGGATTTCCCGCTTGAAAGCTCAGGGTTAGCGGAAGACACGCAAGATGTAATCTCCCCTGTGCTACAGGCTTATAAAAATGGTTTAGTTATCGCCCGCCAACGCGAAGCTGTCGTGACAGACTGGTGACGAATAAACGACAGTGCGAGCCTTACAACACTTGCCCCGCCTTTATCGCGTCAGGGCCCATAGCGCCACCGCGATCCCCACGGCGAGCACTGCCGTCAATGCGGCGAGAAGGCGATTGCCCTGTTCCTGCGCGCGGCGCAGTCGCTGCGTCTCGGCCAACATCTGCGGCGAGACATTCGGGCGGCTCAGATAGTCGTGCACCAGGCGGGGCATGGCCGGCAACATCTGCGACCATTGAACCGCCTCCTTGATCAGACTGCGTTTGAGGCCGTCCCATCCCACACGCTGACGCATCCAGCGTTCCAGGTAGGGCTTGGCCGTTTTCCACAGGTCGAGGTCAGGGTCCAGTTGACGCCCGAGGCCCTCGACATTGAGCAGGGTCTTTTGCAACAACACCAGCTGAGGCTGGATTTCGACGTTAAAGCGGCGCGAGGTCTGAAACAGACGCAACAGCACCTGCCCCAGAGAAATCTCGGCAAGCGGCCGGTCGAAATAGGGTTCGCAGACGGCGCGCACGGCGCCCTCCAGCTCTTCTTCGCGCGTGTCGGGCGGCACCCAGCCGGACTCGATGTGCAACTGCGCCACACGCCGGTAATCGCGGCGGAAGAAAGCCAGAAAATTCTGCGCGAGATAGTTTTTATCGAACTCCGACAAAGAACCCACGATGCCGAAATCCAGAGCGATGTAACGCCCCAGCGTGGCCGGGTTGTCAGAGACATAAATATTACCCGGGTGCATGTCGGCATGGAAAAAACCGTCCGTAAACACCTGGGTAAAGAAAATTTCCACACCGCTGCGGGCCAGTGTCGGGATGTCTATGCCCGCAGCCCGCAGACGATCGATCTGCCCCACCGGAATGCCATACATGCGCTCCATCGTGAAAACGGTGCTGGCCGTGTACTCCCAGATCACCTCGGGCACGATCAGAATATCGCCCCGGCCCGATTCAGGCCCGAAATTGCGGCGCAACTGGCTGCAGTTGGCGGCTTCGCGCACGAGATCCAACTCGTCATGCAGGTATTTATCGAACTCGGCCACTACCTCACGCGGCTTCAGGCGGCGGCCATCCGGACCCAGCCGCTCGATGACGCGCGCCACAATGCGCAACAGCCCCATGTCTTTGTCGATGACAGCGCGCATGCCGGGCCGCAGCACCTTGACGGCCACCTTGCGGCCATCGTGCAGCACCGCAAAATGCACTTGTGCGATCGAAGCCGAAGCCACCGGGTCCGTATCGAACTGCGCGAAGAGCTGCGCGGGCGGCGCACCCAGCGCGGCCTCGATGCAGGCTGCCGCCTGCGCCGAGGGGAAAGGCGGTACGCGATCCTGCAATAGGGCCAGCTCGTTGGCGATATCAGCCGGGATCAGATCCCGGCGGGTAGACAGCACCTGGCCGAACTTCACGAAAATCGGGCCGAGCGACTCCAGCGCGCGGCGCAGGCGCTCACCGCGGGGGGCACGCGGCCGGGTGCCCAAACGGATCACGCGCAACAGACCGTTGGCCACGGGATGATTGAGACTGGACAGCACCAGTTCATCGAGACCGTAACGCAAAGAAACCAAAATGATGCGCAGCAGACGCAGAAAGGTCATCATGAGCGATTACCCCTGAGCGGCAGGGCTGCCAGACGGCTCTGCAATGCGCCGATCGAACGGGCCAGACGGTCCGTATCCTGTTGCAGCTCCGTCAGATCCAAACGCCACTGCTCAAAGACAGGCCGCCCCGCAAGCACCCGGCTTTCTTCGGCCAGATACTCGGCCGTATTGCCCGCCATACGGCGAGCGGCCTCACGCGTGCCGCGCAAAAAGGCTTGCAGGCCGGCCGTCAGGCGCAACGCGGGAATATCGCCGATCACACGAGCCAGGTCATCCTGAGCATCCCAGCGCAGATCACGCGCCAGATCCGCCACCACCTGGGCCAATGCCGCATCGCCCGAAATATGCGTGACTTCAGCCATATCCGGTTTGGGCGAGCCAGGCAAAAATTGCAGCAAACTCAAACGCTCGGGCAGGGCTGACAGCGTGACATCGGGCACGATAGCTGGATCAGACTCTTGCACACGCCCCTCGTTGTCTATGGTCAGGGACAGGCCAAAGCCATTCAAGGCAAAACGCACAGTCTTGCCGCCATGGCGGGCAAGACGTTCGCGGGCCCAGGCCTCACGATCAAGCAAGGTATTCAAGGCGCGCAAGGCGAAACGCGTTGGAGTAGGCAGTGCAGGCAGCATCGAAAACAGGAAAACAGACAGCCCCGGCAGGGGAGGAACATCCCCGCAGTTTACCGGTTTAATACCATTACCGTTGTTTCAGACGCTGGCCCGCGACATCACCTCATCCAGCGCACGCAGACGCTGCGCTTGCTCCGCCCTATCCACCCCTGGATCGACCAGAAAGGCCAGACTGCTCAGCCCCAGCTCACGCGCCACCGGCAAGGGCTGGGCCCGTCCCAGACCCGCGCGGCGAAACGCGGCCTCGCGGTAGATTTCAGGGCAGCTCCCCTGAAAAACACGCACCCCGCGCTCTTGCAAGGCAAGCATCAAGGCATCCCGCGACCAGCCGGGACGCAAGGCCTGCGCACGCACAAACACATAACAGCGGTAATACGCATGGCCGATATGCGCTGGCGGGCGCGGCACGCGCAAGGCCGGATAGCGCGCGGCGGCGTCCATCAGGCCATGCGCACGCTCGCGCCTTGCGGCAACCCAGGCCGCGCACTTGCCCAATTGAATCCGCCCGATGGCGGCCTGCATCGCCGTCATGCGGCCATTGCCGCCAAACGCTTCATGCACCCAACGAAAGCTCGGGCCGCCAGACGGCCGGGGGCCTGGCTGTTTGCCATGATCCTTCAAGCTCCACACGCGGCGCCAGACCGCCTCGGAAGCGGTCGTGACCATGCCTCCCTCGCCGCCGGTAGAGATAATCTTGTCCTGACAAAATGACCAGGCCGCCGCATCGCCCAAACTGCCTGCCGGCTGATTCCGATAGCTAGCGCCATGCGCCTGCGCGCAGTCTTCCACAACCTTGATGCCATGCCTGCGGGCCCAAGCGAGGATGTCATCCATCTCGCACATCCAACCCGCCAGATGCACCAGAACGACCGCCCGCGTGAGGGGGGTGCGCGCGGCTTCAAGCGTGGCGGCCGTCACGTTCTGGCTGTCTGCGTCCACATCGGCAAACACCGGGCGAGCGCCCACTGCCACGATGGCGCTCGCCGAGGCGATGAAAGAGCGCGCCGTGACCAGCACATCCTGACCCGGCCCGATGTCCAGCGCTTTGAGCGCCAGCTCCAGAGCCACCGTGCCATTGGCCAGCGCGACGGCGTAAGGCACACCAAGATAAGCCGCGTAGGCCGCCTCGAACGCGGCCACGTCCGGCCCCGACCAGGCATTGCCCTGCCCGCGCGCCAATACATCCATGACCGCCTGCCGCTCATCCTCTTCATAAAACGGCCAGGTCATGAGCGGCCATCCTTGTCAGGCAAAAACTCGGCGCAGGTCGCCTGCCCTGGCGCGCTGACCCCTGCGCCGGTCAACACCACCCGCAGCGTGAGCCACAGAATGCGCAGGTCCACACACCAGGACGCATGGTCTACATACCAGCAATCGAGACGAAAACGGCTTTCCCAATCTAGGGCGTTGCGGCCGTGCACCTGAGCCCAACCCGTAATACCCGGCCGCAGCGCATAACGGCGCCGCTGCTCGGGCGTGCAACGCGCCACATAGACCGTGGGCAAGGGACGCGGCCCGATGAAATTCATATCGCCAGTGAGCACATTCCACAGACCAGGCAGTTCATCCAGACTGGTGCGCCGCAGCCAACGGCCAAAGCGGGTGAGGCGCGCCTCATCAGACTCGCCTGGATAACTGGGCGTACGCATGCTACGGAATTTATACAGCCGAAATGGCCTGCCATGCAGCCCGGCGCGCTCCTGCGTGAACAACACCGGCCATCCGTGGGCGCACAAGACCAACAAGGCCAGCAGCACAAGCAGCGGTGACAGCAGCAGGAGCAAAACCAGGGCCAAGATCCGCCGCATGGTCAACGAAACACACGGATCACATCGCCCACGGCGGCATCGATCATGACACTGGACGACAGGCTTTCGCGGATGCGGGTCGCATCCATCACGATGACACCGCGTTCTATCTTGAGTCTTGCCGGCTCATCCGCCTTGAAGCCCGACGGACCACCGACGTCACAACCTTCCGCAAGATAAACAAAATTGTCCACCCTGGTGCCCGTGCGCAGAATCGTATTGGCTCCGATGAAGCAGTGATTACCGATACTGCAGCCAGCCTCGATAATCGCATTCGGCCCGATCAAGGTGTTGTAGCCGATCGTCACGCCACTATCGACAATACTATTGGGATAGATCAAGGAGCCAACACCAACCACGGTTTCTGGCGCACACATCGCAGCATCAAAAATCACAGGCAGCAACTTCAGGCCAGCGCGCAGCAAACGGCTGAAGATATCAATGCGCAAGCGCCCGGCAAACCCTGGACCCGCAAACAACAAACAAGGCTTGCCGCTGAGCTCAGCCTCTAACTCGGCGGTATCAAAACTGCCTAAAGCGTCTCGCTCAAGGCTCCAGATCCGTGCCTGTGGAAAGTGACGCTGAACATAAGCGCTAGCCAGGCTATCCAGATAGGGATCGGCAAATACAACATTCATGAGTTCTGACATGCTCACACCTCGCGGTAAACGCAATCTCGCAGATAAACCATCTGCCGCATCAGGTGCTCTTCATAGTCGCCTTGCGTAAAGCGCCATTCACGCCCACTGGCGCTAGCGAAACCTCGCTGGACCCGCTCCAACACAACACTATCCTCATCAATAACAAAACGCTCCCCTCTGGCTATCGCCATCAATAAGGGCGCCGCGTCGAATTTCGCTGTCATTTCCGCCAGGCAGAAATTCATTCGATAAAAGAAGCTGCCCGCACTCTTGGGAAAATACTGCTGCGTCGCGTAGTACCTACCGCCGACAGAACAGAAATTGGTGTTAGGGAAGAGGAAGATATTCTCGTAATGATCAGGAGAAAGCCGACGCTTTATTTTTGAGTCATACCACTGTTCCTCGACCTCATAACAACTCTGCATCCGATAAGAAAGCAAACGAAGGTCTCGAATTTCTTGAACGAAGCGACCGAAACTTCGCGCCTCCGTCTCACGCATCCTGATCATCCCGTGTTCTTGAAGCTGCCGCTGCATCTCCGGCAAAGTTCCCAAGAACGTCGATGAATGCACAAAAGGCGCATGCATCCAATCTTTGACGTTCTCCATATTGAGCTTCCAGTTATACCGTGCCAGGAAATCGGCCTGAAGCACAGCACTTCCCTGACCGGCACGCTCTAGCTGTTCGAGCACATCGGCGGGAAACTGCTCTTCGATAGCTAGCGGCTGGCCATCCATATTGATGAAGATGAGCGGCCCGACGACAGCAACCGCCAAGGTGGTGAGCCCGCGCCCACAGGCATCATCGACTCGGACGGCATCGTGCTCGAAGGCATTCGCCATGCGCACACCGGTCAGTGCGGCGCCGTCACGAAAAGCCCAGCCATGGTACTTACACACAGGGCGGGTATTGCCCGTCACGTCGGTAACGATTGCGCCGCCGCGATGCGGACAGATATTGAAATAGGCCCTAGGCTGGCCATTGAGCAGATGAACGACGATCTCATAGTCAAAAATGGTGATCGTGAAATAGTCGCCATCTTTCTTAAGCGCAGAACGGAAACCGGCGACCAACCAGAGTTTCTCGAAAATCTCTCGCTTTTCCAGCGCCAAATAATGCTCATCGGCATACCAAGCCGGGTCAAAAACCGCCTCTTTCATCGAACTACCCTCCCCGGATTCCCAAGCACCGTGGCGCCCTCTGGAACATCACGCAAGACCACCGAACCCAAGCCGATGTGCGCGCCAGATCCGATATGCAAACCACGTGCGATACAGACACTAGGCTCGATCAAGACGCCTTCGCCTATATGGCAATTACCAGCGATAAAAGCACCCCAACCGATATGGGTGTAATCACCTACCACAGTGTCATGACCAAGCACGGCACCAAAGGAAATGCTGACATAATCCGCAACTTGGCAATCCACAGAAAGAACGGCTCCGGGATGAATCAGCGAAGCGCCGATCTGGCTGCGTGACCCGATATATCCACACAGCACACGGGCAAAATTTGCTCCGCGGGCAAGCAAACTCTGAGTCATTTTTCGGCGTAGTGCCGGACTGCCCACGCTGGCAAGGAACAAGACGTCAGGTAGAAGAGGCACATCATCGACGCCCCCCAGCACGGGCACGCCGGCCACCTCGTTTCCTCGAAACGCTGGCGAGTCATCCACGAAACCCGCCACTTCAAACCGACTGTCATTCAACAGACAATCCAACACTTCACGTCCATAACCGCCAGCGCCTAACAAGCACAGCCTTATGGTCATGTTCTTATCGCTCCGCCAGAGAGGATAATGTCGGTGCCGTTGATGGCTTTGGCGTCATCGGCAAGCAGAAACAACACCGGCCCAGCGACGTCAATAGGATGGCCCACGCCCAATGGATAGCGTTCCTTTCCAAACTGATCAAGCCATTGCTGCTCTCCTGGAGAACCGCAGCTCATCCGGGTACGCACCATCGCTGGTGATACCGAATTAACACGGATTCCATGGCGCATCAGGTCATTGCTGAGAACACGGCCAAGCGCGACCAAAGCAGCCTTGGCCATCGTATAGGGCGCAATACCCCGCACGCCTAGATAAGCGCTAATGGAGGAGATCAATACAACCGACGCGCCTCTCCTTAGTCTGCGCGCGACCACCAAAGCTCTCAGCATCACGATCAAGGTATTGATATTGACGTCGATCGCCCTTTGTATAAGTTCAGGCGTCAGTAAGGACAAGGGCGCTCTGACGAACTCTCCGACGCTGAACACCAAACCATCTAGAGGGGACTCAATAGTCGACACATACTGCTGCACCTGCTGAGCATCGAGTAAATCCAGGATGTGCACGGGATAGCCAAGATCGCCTGGATTTTTTCTGACGATGCCGGACACTGCGGCGCCCAGCTCCAGCGCATTCAAGGCAATCTCCCTACCGATTTCGGAGGTACCGCCAAGTAGCAGGATGCGTTTGCCGCTGAGATTCATGAAAGGAGTCATCGGCCAGGCACCATATCGACACTCATGCCGCCATCCACCCGCAAAGAACTCCCATTCATCCACCGGGCCGCTGGCGTCAGCAAAAACAGCATCGCACCGATAGCCTCATCGGCGCTCATGATATGTGCGTCCGGGACAAGCTCTCCAGACGCCCCAGTGTCAACGGGACCATGAAGCACAAAATTGATACGCATGTGCTGAGCGACCAGGTCACGCGATGCCGAGAGTAATCCGGTATGCAGCGCGGCCAGCGAAGCCGCATAGGCCGAAGTGGACTGCGGCGCATAAGCCGCCACATGCGCGACATTGACAACCACCGAGGCGCTCGACCCCAAACACCTCTTACGGAACAAGGTCTGCAAAAGCAGATAAGGCGACAGAAAGTTTTGCTCCCATAGCTCGCGTAACTCTGTCTCTTTGACCGATGAAAAAGAACAGAAATCGCCAACAGCGCCGGGATTGAACACAATTCCGTCGAGCTTGGTGTCACTGAAAGCCTCGGCCAGATGCTCACGCTGCCCCTCATCGGCAAGATCGCTGGAAACGTGTTGCGCATCAAGATCAAGTGGCGCTTCCCGCGAGACCACCCATACGTTAGCGTCCAGGGCTAGCAAACGTTGGGCAAGCGCGCGGCCCATACCCCGCGCCCCTCCCGTGACCAAATAGTTCCGGTCACGAAAATCGATCAGTTGAGAAATCATATTTTTCTCCCAACGTGATGAGTTCTGGAACGTAGAACGGCTTCGTTTCGAGATACAGAGTCCCCCAACTCAGACCAATACCAAAACCGCACCATACCCATCTCAGGCGTTGTTCCGATGCCTGCTGAGCAAGCCTTGCGGTGATGGTGACCGGGATACTCGCCGAGCTGGTATTGCCGTAGTCATAAAGCGAACTGGGCCATTTTTTTTCGTCGACGCCGATTTTTTTTCGTATGGTTTCGTTGATCATCCGATTAGCCTGATGCAGTACGAAGTAATCAACATCAGCGGTGGCAATCCCGACCTCACCGAGCAACTCGGCGATTGCGCGCGGCGCACGATCCGTGGAAAAATTCAAGACGGCAGGACCATCGAGCCACACATCGTTGGGTGCGCGCCTCACGCCGTCACGGCAGCTTATTGGGAAATGGCTGTCCGGACGCATCGGAAAGCGCTTGCCGCCATGCGGCATGATGATGGCGTCATAACCAGAGCCGTCACTGCGTCCATGGAAATACATGGGCTCGGCCGAGGGGTCATATTCCAATGCGGTAGCCGTACAAGCATCGCTGAAGAGGACCTCACGTCCGACATCTTCAGTCGCGCCCGAGGCCGACTGGTCTCCCGCCAAAAGAATGACGCGGCGCAGACGCCGATCGCCCATCATCGAGGCGCAGACAAATACGCCATAGGGATAGCCCGAGCAGCCCAGGTTGATATCAAAGGCAAGCGTCGTGATGGGCAGACCCAGGCGATGCTGCAAGATGATGGAGGTAGCCGGGATCAGGAATTCAGGCGACTGGGTCACGAGAATAAGCGCATCCACCGATGCCGGGTCCCATGCCAGTCCTTGCAATAGTTTTTCCGCTGCATGCTGAGCCAGATCCGAAAAAATCAGGCTGCTCCCGCTGCAATAGCGCCGCCACCGTATGCCGATGTTTTTCACGAGACGTTCACGTTGGCGCAACTGATCGGCGGGCACATCCAGATTGTCGACCAAAGCTTCGGGCATCACGGTGACGAGGCCTCGAATGGCAACGTGCTCGATAAGCGCTAGACTCACACCTGCTCCTGAGAATAGGCGTACAGAGCGCCTACCGTAGCGAGTTCAAAAACTTTTTCTGCCGTGATGCGCCGAGAAAAACGGGTCTCCATCATGATAATCACGCCCAGCATGGCCAGCGAATCAAAGTCAGCGATCTCATCCAGACGACTATCTGCATTGACCGACACCTCATCGACGAAGTCACAAGCGATGAGAAACTCATCGATGAACTCACTTAGCTCCATTTTTTCCATATTTTTGTCCTTAAACACCCTCAGTCATTAAGCGATCAAACTCGTTTTCAGGAAGCTCCCGCACACTTCCGCTTTCCAACAGGAAAAAGCGCGTACAACAGCGCCGCAGCAATCCATGGTCATGCGAGGCAAAGACCGTGATGGCGCTTTTGTTCAACATCGTTTCCAGACGTGCGACACACTTGCGCTGAAACGCGGCATCACCGGTCGAGAACCATTCATCGAGAAGCAGAATGTCGGGGATCATGGCGGTCGCCAGCGAAAAACTAAGCCGCATACGCATGCCGGAGGAATAGGCTTCCATAGGCATATCGAAGAATTCGCCCAGCTCGCTGAAGGTCTCGACCTGGCGCGTGATCGCACGGCAATCCGCAGCGGAAAAGCCCATGGTCATCCCCAGGGTCAGGACGTTCTCCCGGCCCGTAAGTTCGGGTGCGGTGCCTGCATCGATATCGAACATGAGGGAAACCGCCTCACCCTGCACATCGACCTTGCCCCCTTGGGGGGTGTAGATACCGGCAATGGTGCGCAGCAAGGTGCTTTTCCCGGCGCCGTTCGCGCCGATCAGACCGACGCGATCGCCCTGACAGATTTCAAAGCTGACCCCCTTGAGCGCATCCACCTGCCAGACCGTACCCGCGCGCTTGCGCGTTGCGCCGAAAGAAAGCCAGTTGGCGATCTGATTCCGCAAATGACTGGCCTGGACATCCATCATGGGATATCGCAGAGAAACCTGATCAAAGCGTATATAAGCCATTTCATATCCAGAACAGAACACGGCGCGGATTACGCGCATAAACGGCAGCACAGGCCAGACAGAGAATCAGGAAAAAGCCAAGGGCGCCGGCATAGATGAAGGCCTGCGGCGGCGCCTGGTCCTGCACCAGTGACATCAGCGGCATACGCAAGGCCTCGATAAAGTAGGAGACCGGGTTGAACCAGATGAATCTGCCAGCTAGGCTTTCAGGACGGAACAACACCGGGCTGACAAAGAACAGCAGGGGCAGGCTCGACTCGACGGCATAACGCACATCGCGAAATCGGGCCCCAAGCGCCGCGAGCAGCGCGGCAAGCGGGACACTAGCGAAAATGAGCAACAGCAGACCGGGAATGGCCAGCCATGCCTGGTCCGACCAGCGGGTGCCGAAGAAAAATAGAACGACGCAGACCAGGGCCAGGTTGTGCGCCAGATTGATGAGGTGATAACCCAGCGTGCGCACGGCGAAAAACCACACGGGAATCCTGTGATTTCGCATCACATGTCCGTTGGCGGTATAGGCAACCGTGGCCGATGCCATGACACCTGACAGGTACTGCCAGATGACCAAGCCGATGGCCAAGGAAGGAATGAATACGTTGCGCTTCTCGCCAAGGAGTTCCGCCCAGACAGCGCTGAACCCGAAGATGGCGACAGCATTACCCAAGGTCAGCCATAGCGGGCCAAGCACACTTTTCCGGTATCGGGTACGCACATCCGAGACGCTCAAACGCAGAGCATTGCACATGTAGCGTAACGATCGAGACGACATTCCGATATCCATTCGCAAGGTTAAGCAGTTGCGACAGCTCTTGAAGCGATCGCATGAACAAGCGTTGGATTTTAGGAATTGCAGGATAATCCGTATGTCAGATAAACCCTTTCCCTGAGAGCGAAGTTCGCCAAGCATCAGGCGAGAATCGAGGAGGCCGGAATGGCCGGAAGAAACCCCTCGCCGCGCGCTCGCCTACCGCTACAGTCAGCGCTAAGCAAAGACATGGATATTGGAATCATCGGCCGCCAGAAATAAAAAATGCCCGCGCAAAGCGCGGGCATTTCAAGAGGTACTACGGAGCCAATCAGCTAGCCTGGTCCACAGGAATCTGTTGAATACCGGCGAGGAGCCAGCCGCCCGTGGTGGGCTTGAACAGGTTCCAGACTTCTTCGAAGCGGAAGGCCTCGGCGCCCGGCGCTTCACGCAGCATGCCGGAGAAGCGCACGCTGGCGAGGTGGCCATCGGAAACCGTTTCAATGCCCAGCAACTCGGCGTTGAGCAGCACGACTTCGGTCTTGTTCACTTCATTGCCACGCGCTTCGAGCTGCGGCTTGAACTCGGCGATCAGGTCATCGGTGAGCAGGTCACGCAGATTGTCGACGTTGCCGCTGTCCCAGATGGCCTGGATGCGAACGAATTGTTCTTTGGCCTGTTGCAGGAAACGCGGGGTGTCGAAATCACCAGGAACGAACCAATTGCCGTCTTCGCCCGCCTTGGGCAAGGCTGCCGGCGCAGCCGCTGCGACCGGGGCGGCTGCGGGCATGGAAGCCTCGCGCCACATCGGTTGCTGCGTTTGCGCAGCTTGCTGACTGCCGACCCCGCCATAAGCGCCCTGCATGGCCGGACGCTGCGCGGACGCGCCGCGCAGACGGCGCACGATGAACAACACCGCGAAAACCACCAGACCGATCAGCAGAGCGCTGCTGAGGAATTCGGCCAAGGCGCCGCCCAGACCCAGGCTGGAAAACAGCGCTGCCAGGCCCAGACCTGCGGCGATACCGGCGAGCGGCCCGAGCCAACGCGAAGCGCCGCTCTTGGCGGCGGCGCCAGCGGCTGCCGTGCCGGCCGCTGCAGTGCCTGCCGCGGCACCCGCCGTGGTGCCAGCGCCCGGCGTAGCCGGCGGCGTGGTGGCCTGGCGCTGCGTGGTGACATTGGAAGACTGGCGGCCGACGCTGGAACCGCCGCCGGCGCGACGCGCTTCCGCGTCGAAAGACGCGGTAATCAGCGCGGCGCCGGACACGGCGATCAGGGCCGCTGCCAGCACTCGGGAAAGGCCAAACTTGGTGGACATGACGATAAAGCTCCTCTCGAATAACGCCCCCCTGCAGCAGCAGGGAAAGGCAGGCGGTGCTTACCGCCCCTTTTCTTACAAAAAACTGAATAATTGCAAGAATAACGGACAAGACCGTCCGCCACAAGTTCCCCGGCGAGGGGCTCAGCCCAGGCGTACCCCTTCGTGCAGGGCCGCCACGCCGGCTGTCAGATTGAAGTACTGCACCCGATCCAGGCCAACGGCCCGCATCATGTCAGCCAGCGTGTCCTGGTCAGGATGCATGCGGATGGATTCGGCCAGGTAACGGTAACTCGCCTCGTCATTGGCGACTTTTTTGCCCAGCCAGGGCAGCACATTGAAGGAATACCAGTCGTAGGCCGGCGCCAGGGGCTTGGCCACGCGGGAGAATTCCAGCACCAGCAGCTTGCCGCCCGGCTTGAGCACGCGGCGCATTTCGGCCAGCGCCCGGTCTTTATGTGTCATGTTGCGCAGACCGAAAGCCACGCTGACGCGGTCAAAATATTGGTCTGGGAAAGGCAGCTTCTCGGCGTCACAGACCGCAAGCGGCAAAATGAGGCCGCCATCGGTCAGGCGGTCGCGGCCCACGCGCAGCATGGAGTCATTGATGTCGGTCAGCCACACTTCGCCGCTCGGGCCAGCGCGCTTGGCGAATGCTCGGGCTAGGTCGCCCGTGCCGCCCGCGATGTCCAGGACCTTCATGCCGGGACGTACGTTGGCGCGGCCGATGGTAAAGGCTTTCCAGACACGGTGCAGTCCGGCGGACATCAGATCATTCATGACATCGTAGCGGGCGGCGACCGAATGGAAGACTTCGGCCACTTTATTCGCTTTATCGCCCTCCGGGACGGATTGAAAGCCGAAATGAGTGTTGCCGGCCGACGACGAATCGGGAGAAGAGGAACGGTTTTGCATGACAGAATCCAGAAGTATGCCCAATGGTAGCCGATTGAAGCCCCGACTCCTTCCTAAGACTTAGTCACATACCTGAAATATTGCGGCCATACTATGGCAACGTTCGCGCCATCAGGCGCCCTCGCTGTGAACACTGCCTCTATGTCTAGCACTATTCTTGTCGTCGAAGACGAACCCGCCATCCAGGAACTAATCGCGGTCAACCTCTCTTTCGCCGGCCACAAGGTCTTGCGCGCATTCGACGCCGAACAGGCTCAG
This sequence comes from Bordetella avium, assembly GCF_034424645.1. Taxonomy (NCBI): domain Bacteria; kingdom Pseudomonadati; phylum Pseudomonadota; class Betaproteobacteria; order Burkholderiales; family Alcaligenaceae; genus Bordetella; species Bordetella avium. The sequence goes on along the minus strand of NZ_CP139969.1, from coordinate 348,513 downwards.
ACGCTGATCCGCGCCGAATTGCCCGATCTCATCCTGCTGGACTGGATGCTCCCGGGCATGTCAGGCCTGTCACTGGCGCGCAAACTGCGCGACGATGAGCGCACCCGCAATGTCCCAGTGATCATGCTGACGGCCAAGGGCGCCGAGCAGGACAAAGTGGACGGCCTGGAGGCCGGCGCCGACGACTACATCACCAAGCCTTTCTCGCCCAAAGAGCTGATGGCCCGGATCAAAGCGGTGCTGCGCCGCCGTGCGCCTCAGCTCACCGACGACATCATCGACGTGGGCGGCCTCAAACTGGACCCAGTGACGCACCGCCTGTCCGGCGACAGTCAGGCGCTGCAAATCGGGCCGACCGAGTTCCGTCTGCTGCATTTTTTCATGACCCATCCTGAACGCGTCTTCTCGCGCTCGCAGTTGCTGGATCAGGTCTGGGGCGATCATGTGTTCGTCGAAGAACGTACGGTAGATGTGCATATCCGCCGCCTTCGCAAGGCGCTGGAGCCCACAGGCCATGATGCGCACGTCGAAACGGTGCGTGGCAGCGGCTACCGCTTTACCGCCCAGATCCCCGCGCGGTAAAAACACCCTACGATGATCTGGCTGCGTACGCTCTCGCTGATCGCCCTGTGGGGGGGGCTCAGTCTTCTGCTTCATAGTCTGGCCGGTTCACCCGCCGGCTGGGTGTTTTTTTCGCTGTCCATGATGGGCATGGTGTTGTGGCGGAGCTGGCGCCTGCAACGTGTCTCAGATTGGGCGCATAACCCCGAATCGGCGCCTCCCGCCGGCGTAGGCCCCTGGGAAGACATTCTCGCCCCGCTCTACCGCTACACCCGCGCCCGCCGCCGCGAGCTGGCCGAATTGCAGGACACCATGCAAGGCATGCTGGCTGCCGCCCAGGCGCTGCCGGACGGCGTGGTGACCCTCAATGAAGACTTCCAGATCGAATGGGGCAACCGGGTGGCGCGCCGCCACCTTAACCTGCGCCTGCCTGCGGACCGTGGGCAGAATTTGCTCAATCTGTTGCGCGCGCCGGAGTTCGTGGCTTATGCGCAGCGCGGCGTCTGGCCCGAGCCCATTCTCGTGCGTGTGGGTCAGAGCGGCCAGGAACGGGTCATGATGATTCAAATGGCCGCTTACGCCACCAGCCGCCGGTTGCTCATCTCGCGCGATGTGACGCAGATCGAAAAACTGGAAACCACCCGACGCGATTTCGTCGCCAACGTATCGCATGAACTGCGCACGCCGCTCACCGTGCTGGCGGGCTTTCTGGAAACGCTGCACGACATGCCGCCCGAAGCCTTGGGTGAGGAGCAGCGCAGCCAATATCTGGCGATGATGCTCGAACAAGCGCAGCGCATGCAGGCCATCGTCGAAGACTTGCTGACGCTGTCCACGCTGGAGTCTTCGCCCGGTTCCGATCCAGTGGCGGTCAACATCTCGACCCTGCTGCTGACAGCACGCCAGCAGGCCGAGGCCCTGTCCGGCGGACGGCATCAGTTCGAATGGCATATCGCGCCAGATCTGGATGTATTGGGCAACGGCACGGAACTGGCTTCGGCCTTGTCCAATCTGCTGACCAATGCGGTGCGCTACACCCCCGAAGGCGGCCACATCACCGTGCGCTGGGAAGCCACGCCCGATGGCGGCGCCTGCTACAGCGTGCGCGACACCGGCATCGGCATTCCGGCGCGGCATATCCCGCGCCTGACCGAACGCTTCTACCGCGTGGACCGGGGCCGCTCGCGCGCCGCCGGCGGTACGGGTCTGGGGCTGGCCATCACCAAGCACATCGTGCTGCGCCACGATGCCGAGCTCCTGATCAAAAGCGAGCCCGGCAAGGGCAGCGTTTTCTCGCTACTATTTCCGTCCGAACGCGTCGTGCCGGGCGACGCCGCATCAAGCAGGCCGTCCTGAAAAACAGCGGCCGCATCCTGCGTGCCTGGCACACCGGCTGCCCTGGAGGCCTAATCTCAGATGATGCTGCACCATCCCGAACTCCCTCAAAACGTGGGGCCTGCCTGGCCGCTGGCGGCCGGCATGAAGGGCGTCCTCCCATGACGCTGCGCCGCCGCTTACTGGGCGCAGCCCTGCTGCTGCCCCTGACCGCCCCCGTGGCCGTGCGCGCCGCGTCAGCCCCTGTCATCGACATCTGGAAAACCCCCACTTGCGGCTGCTGCGGCGACTGGGCGGATCACCTACGTGGCGCCGGCTTTCGCGTGCAAGTACACGAGGTGAGCGACACCGATCCTGTGCGCAAACGCGCCGGCATCGCGCCACAGTACGCGTCCTGCCATACAGGCCTGGTCGGCGGCTACGCCATCGAAGGCCATGTGCCGGCGCAAGACATCCAACGCTTGCTGTCCGAGCGCCCCGAAGCCGCCGGGCTGGCAGTGCCTGCCATGCCAGTAGGCAGCCCCGGGATGGACGGGCCTGCTTATGGCGGGCGGCGCGACCCCTACGATGTGTTGTTGGTGCAAACCAATGGCCAGTCCCGTGTCTGGCGGGCAATACGCTGAAACAAGCAACTATTTGAGGACAGCGTTTAGGCCACACTGCCGCCTAGGGATTGGACATCCGCAGCAAAAATCTGGTCCACAATGGCCTGGTCAGCGCCTGTCGGCGCTGGCTCCGGTCCTCCGGGCCTTTCCTTCCCTCACGGCAAGCACCCATGGCACAAATCGTTTTGTTCGAGAACGTTCATCCCAGCGCCCGCGCGGTCTTTGAAGCCGCGGGCTATTCCGATATCGCCACCTACAGCTCGGCCCTGCCTGCGGCAGAGTTACGCACCGCGCTAGCAGGCGCCGAAGTGGTGGGAATCCGCTCTCGTACCCATCTCGACGCCGAGCTGATTGCCGCGCTGCCGGATGTCCGCGTGATTGGCTGCTTCTGCATCGGCACCAATCAGGTCGATGTCGATGCCGCCATGAAGCGCGGTATCCCGGTGTTCAACGCACCGTTTTCCAACACCCGTTCCGTCGCCGAACTGGTGTTGGCTGAAGCGATTTTGCTGCTGCGCCGCATTCCCGAGAAGAACCTGCGCGTGCACCAGGGGCATTGGGACAAGAGCGCAGCCGGCGCCTTTGAAGCGCGCGGCAAGACGCTGGGCATCATCGGTTACGGCAATATCGGCTCGCAGATCAGCACACTGGCCGAGGCCATCGGGCTGCGCGTGGTGTACTTCGATGTCGAGGCCAAACTGCCCCTGGGCAACGCCCGCGCTGCCGCGTCCCTGAGCGAACTGCTGGCGCAATCCGACGTGGTGACGCTGCATGTGCCAGGCGGGAAAAGCACCGAGAACATCATCAATGCCGACACGCTGGCGCAGATGCGCCGGGGCGCCATTCTGATCAATGCTTCACGCGGTACGGTTGTAGACATCGAGGCGCTGCACTCGGCGTTGCGCAGCGGCCACCTGGCCGGCGCAGCGCTGGATGTGTTCCCAACCGAACCTAAGGGGCCGGACGAAGCGCTGGCCAGCCCGCTCATCGGCCTGCCCAATGTGATCCTGACCCCGCACATCGGCGGCAGCACCCAGGAATCGCAAGAGAACATCGGCCGTGAAGTCGCCGAGAAACTGGTGCGTTTCCTGCAAGCGGGCACCACCAAAACGGCGGTCAACTTCCCAGAACTGTCTTATGTGGAGCCGGCCGGCGCGGCACGCCTTCTGCATGTGCACCGCAACGCGCCGGGCGCGCTGGGCACCTTGACCAGTCTGTTGGCCGAACACGGCCTGAACATTGTCAGCCAGACTCTGCAAACCCGTGGCCAGATCGGCTACGTGCTCACCGATGTGGATGGCATCGTCGATGATGCGCTGATCGCGGCATTGCGCCAGCATCCTATCACCGTGCGCTGCGACCGCCTCTAAGCCCCTCAGGCGGCCGGGCCTTCTGGCCCGGCCTGCCCCAGGACGGCCTGCCCCAGGACGGCCTGCCCCAGACACTCCACCATTTTTTCCACCAGTGGCGAACGCGACAGGCGTCCGATCACACCGATTTCGCGCGTAAAGCCCGGCTCGCCCAGGTCGATGAGACGCAGGCCTTGCGCATCCAGACGGCGGGTGCGCGGCAGCAAAGCCACGCCCAATCCGGCGCGGGCCATATTAGCCAAGGCATCGATCTCATCCAGCTCTACGGCTTCTCGCACCGTAATGCGATGGCGGCGCAGAAAACTATCGACCAACCTTCCGCCAAACGATGAACGGTCATAACGGATAAAAGGCTCGGTTTCCAAGAGATCGCGCCAGGGCCTGAGCGGCGTGGCCTTACTGACGGCGAGCACCATGGGTTCGCTCAGCAAAAGATGCCAGTCCAGCTCAGGAGGCAAGGCGAAAGGCGGCCGGATGAGCACTACCAGATCGACCTCTCCCGCATCGACCTGACCCAGCAGCGACAGTGACACCCCCGGTACGACGCGTATCCGCACATCCGGATAGGTGGCGCGAAAGGGTTGTAAAGCGCGCACCAGCAAATCCTGCTGCACCGAGGCAATCGCACCCATGCGCAGCACACCGCTCACACGTCCGCCCGCCTGGCTCACCATGCGATCGGCCATGGCCAGCAAGGCCTCGGCCTGGGGCAATAGTTCACGCCCCTGGGTATTGAGCACGGCCGCCTTGGCGCTGCGGTCAAAGAGGCTCAGCCCCAGGTGGTCCTCCAGACGGTGAATCTGGGCACTGACGGCCGACTGGGTCAGCCCCAGCTGGCGGCCCGCGCCCGTGAAGCTGCCCTCACGTGCCACGGCGACAAAGGTCTTGTACTCTCTCAGCATAATTGGGGACATGCCTTTAGTCTGAGACAAGCATCATTTTTATTAATGCTAAGTCCCAAAAAATATCGTTTTTCGATCAAAAAAACAATCCGTAAACTATCGAAGCCGCGGCCCTGAGCCGCCCCGACCCGGAGACTTTCTCATGAGCACCCAAACCGCCATTCCTCCCTTCCACCTCGCCTTTCCGGTGCGTGATCTGGCCGAAGCCCGCAAGTTCTATGGCGAACTGCTGGGCTGTTCCGAAGGGCGCAGCTCGCCCGAGTGGATCGATTTCAATTTTTACGGCCACCAGATCGTGGCGCACCTGGCACCGGGCGAATGCGGCGCAAATGCGACCAATGCCGTAGACTCGCACAATGTGCCCGTACGTCATTTCGGCGTGGTGCTTTCGATGGATCAATGGGACGCCATGGCCAAGAAGCTGACGGACGCAGGCACGGACTTCGTGATCGAACCCTATATCCGCTTCAAGGGTGAAGTCGGCGAGCAAGCCACCATGTTCTTCCTCGACCCCTCGGGCAACGCCCTGGAATTCAAGGCTTTCAAGAACATCGAGTCCCTGTTCGCCAAATAAAGCCCTTGGCGCCACGCAGGATTGCCGTTGTCAGCTTCTCTAGAAAACCCGTCCGCATGGCGCATTATTCCCCAGGGTGACCGCTGCCTGCTTGTTATCCTGGGCGACACCATCCATGAGGCCACGGGCCGTCATTGCCTGAGTCTGGCGCGGCAAATCCGTGCGGCGGACTGGCCCGGTGTGGTCGATGTCGTCCCCTCGTTCACCACGGTCGCCGTGCATTACCGGCAGTTGCCGCAAGGCGGCCCGGCGCACGAGTCGCTCGCCGCGCGCCTGCGCACGCTACTGGCGCAAGGCATTCAAGCCGATACGGCTTGCGGCCGCGAGGTGGAACTCCCCGTTTGCTACGGAAGGCGGCACGGCCCCGACCTGGTTGCTGTGGCGCAGGCCTGCCGCCTCTCACCAGACGAAGTCATTGGCCTGCATTCGCAGGCGGGCAGCATGGTCTATATGCTCGGCTTCGCGCCGGGGCTGGCTTACATCGGCGTGCACGATGAGCGCTTGAACCTGCCTCGCCGCGACTCGCCGCGCACCGAAGTCCCCCCCGGCTCGGTGGCGATTGCCAACCGCCAGACTGTTGTCTACCCAGGCCGGCTGCCAGGCGGCTGGCATATCATCGGCGCCACGCCGCTGACGATGTTCGACCCCGCGCGCGAACCGGCAGCCTGGCTACAGCCCGGGGACCGTATCCGCTTTGTTCCCATCGACGAAGCCACGTTTGACCGCCTCCAGGCGGAGCAGCCATGAGCATCACCGTGCTTAAACCCGGCATGCTCTCAACCTTCCAGGACGAGGGCCGCTACGGCTATCAGCATCAGGGCATCCCCGTGGCGGGCGCCATGGACGAAAGCGCCCACCAACTGGCCAATATGCTGGCAGGCAACAGCGCGCGTCCTGCCACGCTGGAGATCACCCTGTCTGGCCCAATGCTGCGCTTTGACGAGCCCGCCTGTTTCGCCATTACAGGCGCTGACCTGAGCGCAACGCTGGACGGTCGGGCTCTGCCCCTTTGCCGCCCTCTCATCGCCCGGGCAGGCAGCGTACTGGCCTTCGGTAAGCCGGTCCAGGGCGCCCGCGCCTACCTGGCGGTCTATGGCGGTTTCGCGCTCACGCCCGTCATGCGCAGCGGCAGCACCTATCTGCGAAGCGGATTCGGCGGCTTACAAGGGCGCGCTTTGCGCAAGGACGACCGCATCGGCCTGGCGCGCAGGCTGCGCACGGATGCCCTCGATGCCTTGGCCCAAACGCTTTGGGCCAAGCGGATTTATCTGCCCGCAACCCTGCGCAGCTCGCCGCGCGAACAAATACGGGTTCTGCCCGGACCGCATTGGGCGGAATTTACGGAGCGCACCCACCACGAGTTTTTGCACCAGGCTTTTCGCATCACCCCGCAGTCCGATCGCATGGGCTTTCGCTTACAAGGCCCGCCCTTATTGATGGATCAGCCCCGCCAGATTCTTTCCGAGGCCACCTGTTTTGGCACGATACAAGTGCCTGCGGGTGGCGAAGCCATTGTCTTGATGGCAGATCGTCAGACCACGGGCGGCTATCCCAAGCTGGCCCAGGTCGCGAGCATCGACCTGCCTGCACTAGCGCAACGCCTGCCGGGCGACACGCTGCGCTTCGCGCCGATTGCGCTGGAAGAAGCGCAGGCGCTGGATGCGGGGCGCGCACGCGCTTTCGCAGCGCTGCACGACAGCTTGCAGCCCTTGCGCGACGAATTACTACAAGCCATCGACACCAAGGAGTCCCGAGCATGAGCAAAACCCTGGATCTGAACTGCGACATGGGCGAGAGCTATGGCGCCTGGCCGATGGGCAACGACTCCGCCGTCCTGCCCTTGGTCAGCTCGGCCAATATCGCCTGTGGCTTTCATGGCGGCGATCCCGGCACGATGCGCAAAACGGTAGCCCTGGCGCTGGCAAACGGCGTGGCCATCGGCGCGCATCCTAGTCTGCCCGATCTTGGCGGCTTCGGGCGGCGCGTGATGCAGATCACGCCGCAGGAGGCCTATGACATGGTGGTATATCAGTTGGGTGCGTTGGCTGCGGTGGTCGCATCACAAGGCGCCCGCCTGCATCACGTGAAAGCGCATGGCGCGCTCTACAACATGGCCGCCAAGGACGCGGCCCTGGCGCGGGCCATTTGCGCGGCCGTGCGCGATGTGGACCGCGAACTGATGGTTTATGGCCTGGCTGGCAGCGTCTGGATCAGCGAGGCGCAGGCTGCCGGTCTGCGCGTCGCGCAAGAGGTTTTCGCTGACCGTTCTTATCAAGAGGATGGCAGCCTGACCCCGCGCACCCAGGCCGGCGCCATGATTACCGACGCCGAGCAGGCAGTAGCCCAGGTGTTACAGATGGTGCTGGACGGCAGCGTCACCAGCCTGACTGGCAAGCGGGTGCCGCTGACCGCCGACACGCTGTGCATCCACGGAGACCAACCCGACGCCCTGCGTTTTGCCAGCGCCATCCGCCATGCTTTGTCGGCGCGGAATATCCGCGTGCAGGCCGCTTAAGAAAGCCCATCCCCAGCGGCCATTTCATAAACCTGGACGATATTGACCACGGTGGCCAGCACATCGCTGCGGGTCATGGCGGCTGCACGCGGCAGGTCGCCATCCGTGATGGCATGCAGCACCTTGGCATGAAACGCGTCATAGGGTAATTGCGACATCGCGTGACGCAGATAGATATGCCGCGTGGGCTCCACCTGCTCGTACAGACGGCTCAAGGCGTCTTCCAGCGGCGTATTGGCGGTAAAACGCGCAGCCAGCAAATGGAAATCGCGCAGATTGCCCGCGTAGGCGCGCACGTCCTGATCGAGGTGGGCGCGCGCCAGCACGCGGTCGTACGCCCGCATCGATTCCAATAATTTATCGAAATTCAAGTTCGCCAGTTGCAGCAGGCTGTAGGCGGCCAGCTCAGCCCGCAGCGCATAAATCTGGCGAATTTCGACTTCGCTATAGCGCCGCACGCGGAAACCCTTGCGCTGCACATGTACGACCAAGCCCGTAAGCTCCAGCAGACGCAGCGCCTCGCGTATGGGGCTGCGACTCGTGCCGAAACGCTGTTCGAGTTCCTGCTCCCTCAAGGGCTGACCCGGCCTAAACCTGCCATCAATAATCAGCTCGCGGACTTGTTCCTTGAGGAAATAGGGGATCGTGGCTGGCGCTTTGGCCTGCAAATGAAAGTCGTCCAGCGGCATGAAAAAAAAAGTAACAATATGGCAGGACGGGCATTGGAACACAAAACGCGCACTAACCGACGATGAAAGGCGTGACGCGCCGCCCATGCGACAGCGTCACGAAAAAACACCTGGGGACTACACCAGAACCCGCTCGATGCCACCCGTATTCGCGCGCTTGACGTAGTCTTCCATCCAGCTATCGCCCAGGATGTGACGCGCCATTTCGACCACGATGTAATCCGCATCCATGCCGGTGTCGCCCTGATAGCGCGACAAACCTTGCAGGCAGGACGGGCAGGAGGTCAGCACCTTCACTTCGCCATCGAAGCCATCGGCACGCACGGCCGCGCTATTTTTCTGAAGCTCTTCCTGCTTGCGAAAGCGCACCTGCGTCGAGACGTCCGGACGCGTGACAGCCAGCGTGCCTGACTCGCCACAGCAGCGATCGGTCTTGATCGCCTGCTCGCCCACCAGCGACCGCACGGTTTTCATTGGATCTTGCAACTTCATCGGCGTATGGCAGGGGTCGTGATACATATACCGCACACCCTGAACGCCATCGAGCTTGATGCCTTTTTCGAGCAGGTATTCGTGAATGTCGATCAAACGGCAGCCCGGGAAGATCTTGTCGAATTCATAACCCGACAACTGGTCGTAGCAGGTACCGCAGCTCACCACCACGGTCTTGATATCGAGGTAGTTCAGCGTGTTGGCCATACGATGGAACAGCACGCGGTTGTCCGTGATGATCTGCTCCGCCTTGTCGGTCATGCCGTTGCCGCGCTGCGGATAACCACAGCAGAGATACCCCGGCGGCAGCACCGTTTGCACGCCTGCATGCCAAAGCATGGCCTGCGTGGCCAAGCCCACTTGCGAGAACAGGCGCTCGGAACCGCAACCCGGGAAGTAGAACACGGCCTCCGTATCAGCCGTGGTGGCCTTGGGGTCCCGGATGATGGGCACGTAGTTGGCGTCTTCGATGTCCAAAAGCTTGCGGGCCGTCTGCTTGGGCAGGCCGCCGGGCATCTTCTTGTTGATGAAGTGCACGACCTGTTCGCGCAGCGGCGGCTTGCCCACGGTTGCAGGCGGATGCTCGGTCTGCTTGCGCGCCACACTGGCAAGCAGGTCATGCGCGGCGCGCTGGACCTTGTAGCCAACGCCGACCATGGCCTTGCGTGTGGCATTGATGGTCGCCGGGTCTTTGGCGTTCAAGAAGAACATCGCCGCCGCCGTACCGGGATTGAAGGACTTGCGGCCCATGCGGCGCAGCAAGGCCCGCATATTCATCGAGACGTCGCCAAAGTCGATATCGACCGGGCAAGGCGTATAGCACTTGTGACAGACCGTGCAGTGGTCCGCCACATCCTCGAATTCCTCCCAATGGCGCAGGCTCACGCCACGGCGGGTCTGCTCTTCGTAGAGGAAGGCCTCGACGAGCAAGGAGGTCGCCAGAATCTTGTTGCGCGGCGAATAAAGCAGATTCGCGCGCGGCACGTGGGTAGCGCACACGGGCTTGCACTTGCCGCAGCGCAGGCAATCTTTGACCGAGGCCGAAATCGCGCCGATATCGCTTTGCTGCATGATGAGCGACTCATGGCCCATCAGGCTGAAGCTGGGCGTCCAGGCGTGCCGCAAGTCGGCGCCGGGCATTAGTTTGCCGGCATTGAAATGGCCGTTCGGGTCAACGCGGCGCTTATAGGCCTGGAAGGGCGCGAGTTCTTCTTCGGTCAAAAACTCATACTTGGTCAGGCCGATGCCGTGCTCACCCGAAATCACGCCATCGAGGTCGCGGGCGATCTGCATGATGCGGTCCACCGCCTCATGTGCCTCGCGCAACATGCCGTAGTCGTCCGAATTGACCGGCAGGTTGGTATGGACGTTGCCGTCGCCGGCGTGCATGTGCAGCGCCACGAACACACGGCTCTTGAGCACGCGGGCGTGAATCGCCTTGAGCTCATCCAGAATGGGTTTGGCGGCAGCGCCCGAGAAAATCCCCTGAAGGGCGGACAACACCTCGGTTTTCCAGGACACGCGCACCGTGCGGTCCTGCACCACATCAAACACGCGCGCCTGCGGCTGGGCCTGCAGGCGTGCCGTGAAGGTTGCTGCCATCGAAGCCAGGCCGATATCGCCGAGTTGCGCAAGCGCTTGGGCCAGCGGCAGATCGAGATGATCGAGCAGCCATTGCCAGCGGCGGCGGGCGCCCGCGAGCAGCGCAACCGCCTGCTGCGTGCGCTCGGCCAGCACTTCGGCGCGGGTCAGCGCGGCGTCTTCGGCATCTTCGGGCTTGCCCACCGGCAGCGGCTGAGCCAGATAGGCATCCAGCGCGTCCAGCAGACGCAGCTTATTACGGGTGGACAGTTCGATATTGATGCGTTCGATGTGATCCGTATACTCACCCATGCGGTTGAGCGGAATCACGACGTCTTCGTTGATCTTGAAGGCGTTGGTATGTCGTGCGATGGCCGCCGTGCGCGAACGGTCGGCCCAGAATTTTTTGCGCGCTTCGGCGCTCACGGCCACGAAGCCTTCGCCGTGACGGGTGTTGGCCAGGCGCACCACTTCGCTGGCGGCCGCGGCCACCGCATCTTCGTCATCGCCGACGATGTCGCCGATGAGCACCATCTTGGGCAGTACGCCGCGCTTGCTCTTGGTGGCATAACCGACCGCACGCAGATAACGCTCGTCCAGATGCTCCAGACCGGCCAGGATGGCCCCGCGCTCGCGGCCTTCGCCGTCGAGATAGCCCTTGACCTCGACGATGGACGGAATCGCATCGCGGGCCTGGCCGAAAAACTCCATACAGACAGTGCGCGTATGACGCGGCATGCGGTGCACCACCCAGCGCGCCGACGTGATCAGGCCATCGCAGCCCTCTTTTTGCACCCCCGGCAGACCGGCCAGGAATTTGTCGGTCACGTCCTTGCCCAGGCCTTCTTTGCGGAACACCCGGCCCGGAATCTCGAGAATCTCGGTGCGCAGCAGCTTCTCGCCCGGCTTGGCCGCGCCATCGAAGCATTTGAGTTCGAAACGCGCGACGGCCACATCATGAATTTTGCTCATGTTGTGATCGAGACGCGTCACCTCCAGCCAATTGCCGTCCGGGTCCACCATGCGCCACCAGGCCAGGTTATCCAGGGCGGTGCCCCACAGCACGGCTTTTTTGCCGCCCGCGTTCATGGCGATATTGCCGCCCACACAGGACGCCTCGGCCGACGTGGGATCGACAGCAAAGACAAAACCGCCGCGCTCGGCCGCCTCAGCCACCCGCTTGGTGACGACGCCTGCGCCCGTTGCAATCACGCCGACCTGATCATCGCGTCCGGGCAGTTGCACCAATTGAACTTCGCTGATCTGATCGAATTTTTCGGTATTGATGACCGCCGACTTCCAGGTCAGGGGAATAGCGCCGCCGGTATAACCCGTGCCGCCGCCGCGCGGCACAATGGTCAGGCCCAACTCGATACAGGCCCGCACCAGCGCCGCAGTTTCCTCTTCGGTATCCGGCGTGAGCACCACGAAGGGATATTCCACACGCCAGTCGGTCGCGTCGGTCACGTGGGCCACACGCGATAGACCATCAAACTTGATATTGCCGCGCGCCGTGATGCGGCCCAGGATTTTCTGAGTCTGCTTGCGCAATTGCTCGGTCAGGTCGAACTGGGCCTCGAACTCCGCCACGGCGGCGCGGGCACGGGCCAGCAACTCACCGACCTTGAGGTCGCGCTGCGGATCATGTCCTTCCTCGGTAGCGGCTTGCGGCTCACGCCGCTTGTCGATTTCACCCAGACGGTGGTGCAGGGCCTCGATCAGCAGTTTGCGGCGCTTGGGGTTGTCCAGCAGATCGTCCTGCAGGTAGGGATTGCGCCGCACCACCCAAATATCACCCAGCACTTCGTACAACATCCGGGCGGACCGGCCAGTGCGCCGTTCGCCGCGCAGATCAGACAGCAGTTGCCAGGCGTCTTCGCCCAGGAGTCTGCCGACGACCTCGCGATCGGAGAACGACGTGTAGTTGTAGGGAATTTCGCGCAAACGCGCGCCGGGTGCCGGCGGTATCGCCGCGGTCAGGATTTGGCTGGCGAGGGGGGCATTCATGGGAGCAACGGGAGGGGCCCTAAAAAAATATTTTAAGACATTGCTGACAACGGCCACCTGAATCCCCCCCGGAACCAAGGGGAAAGCCATTCAGACTGCCGTCAATAGCGGGGCTCAAACCACCCACAACAGCCCCGCAGTGAGCACAATGTAACGAAGGAGTTTACCCAGCGCCATATAGAGAGTGCTGGGCCAAAAAGCCAGGCGCAGCCAGCCTGCCACGGCGCAAAGCGGATCACCCACACCCGGCAGCCAGGCCAGCAGCATCGCCGGCGGCCCGATCCGGGCCAGCCAAGCGTGAGCACGGGCGTTCCAACGCCCGCGCCGCGTCAGGTCACGCTGCTCATCGCCTTCATGGGGATGGCTCTCGCGCCAGCGCTGGTAGGCGCTGCGCCCCGCTGCGCCCATCGCATAGCTGATCACGCCGCCCAAGGTATTGCCCAAGGTGGCGACCGCGATGGTCGGCCAGAACATGTCCGGCTGCAATGTCACGTAGCCGAATACGAAGGCCTCCGAGCCAAGCGGCAAGAGCGTGGCGGACAGCGTGCAAATCAGGAAGATCGCGGGCAGGCCTACCGCAGGCAAAGCCAGAGCGGCCAGCAGCCAGTCCACCGAGTCGAGCAGCCATTGTTCCATGGCGCGCAGTGTAGCCCGAGAGCCGCGCTAGGCCTTGCCCCTGTGGTAATCTGCCCCACGCTCAATTTTTACGCACTACCACTGGCTGTTCCATGTCCACTGACTATCTGAAACGCATCCTGACCTCCAAGGTCTACGACGTCGCTGTCGAATCCCCGCTTGAACCCGCCCCCCTGGTCTCTCAGCGAATTTCGAACACGGTGTTGCTCAAGCGTGAAGATACCCAGCCGGTGTTCAGTTTCAAATTGCGCGGCGCCTACAACAAAATGGCCAATCTAGCGCCGGCCGCGCTGGCGAGAGGCGTAATTGCGGCCTCGGCCGGCAACCACGCGCAAGGCGTGGCGCTGGCCGCACGCCGCCTGAACTGCCGCGCCGTGATCGTCATGCCGACCACCAGCCCGCAGGTCAAGGTCGATGCGGTGCGCCGTCTCGGCGGCGAGGTCGTGCTGGCCGGCGAAAGCTTCACCGATGCCTACCAGCATTCGCAACTGCTGGAAAAAGAACAAAAGCTGACCTTCGTCCATCCCTTTGACGACCCTGATGTGATCGCCGGGCAGGGTACGGTAGGCATGGAGATCCTGCGCCAGCATCCCGGCCCGGTCGAAGCGGTGTTCGTGGCCATCGGCGGCGGCGGTCTGGCCGCCGGCGTGGCCACCTATATCAAGCAGCTTCGCCCCGAGATCAAGGTCATCGGCGTGCAGACCGAGGATTCCGATGCAATGGTGCGCAGTGTGCGCGCCGGACGCCGCGTGACCCTTAACGATGTCGGTCTGTTCTCGGACGGCACGGCCGTCAAACTGGTGGGTGCGGAAACCTTTAAGCTGGTGCGCCAATACGTCGATGACTTTGTCGTGGTCAACACCGACGCCATCAGCGCCGCCATCAAAGACGTTTTCCAGGACACGCGCAGCGTGCTCGAACCGGCGGGCGCGCTGGCCCTGGCCGGCGCCAAGCAATACGCGGCGGAGCACAAACTCAAAGGCAAAACGCTGATCGCCGTCACCAGTGGCGCGAACATGAATTTCGATCGCCTGCGTTTCGTGTCGGAGCGCGCCGAAGTGGGCGAAATGCGCGAAGCGGTGTTCGCCGTCAGCATGCCGGAGCAACGCGGCAGTTTCCGCCGTTTTTGCGAGCTGGTGGGCGATCGCAGCGTAACTGAATTCAATTACCGCATTTCCGACGCGGAACAGGCCCATGTTTTCGTGGGCCTACAGGTGAGCACGCCTGCCGAGCCCGCCAAGATCGCCGCCCATTTCCGCAAACATGGGTTCGCCACGCTGGACCTCACCCATGACGAAATGGCCAAGACCCATCTGCGCCATATGGTGGGCGGGCGCTCGACCCAGTCCAGAAACGAATTGCTGTACCGCTTCGAATTCCCGGAGCGCCCTGGCGCATTGATGCGCTTTCTCAATGCCATGAACCCTGATTGGAACATCAGCCTGTTCCACTACCGCAACCAGGGCGCCGACTACGGCCGCATCCTGATCGGCATCCAAGTGCCTCCCTCGGACAAGAAGCAGTTCAAGAGCTTCGTGGCCGAACTGGGGTATCCGCACTGGAACGAAACCGAGAACCCGGCCTACAAGCTGTTTCTCTGACCGTTCTACTTTCAGGGTTTCGTTCGCGCAGGACCTGCCGCCCTCGATAAAAAGGGCCTCCCGAATCGGGAGGCCCTTGCTTCTTCGCGTCAGCGACGTCCGGCGGCAAACTGGGGGGTCGTGTCACTCACGGTCTACGGAGATAGGCACCGCGAATTCCTTCAAATTGATGCCGGACGTCTACGACACTTAGAACCGGTGACGCATACCCACCGCGACGGCCGTATCCTTCGCATCACGTTGGAAGGCATAGTTGTCGGCGTAAGCAGCGTAGGCGTAGAGATTGGTGCGCTTGCTCAGGTCATAGGTGTAACCCAGGCTGTACACATTGGTCGTGGCATCGTCGCCCGTCAGCTTGCTATTGTTCGGTGCAGCACGCTGCCAGGAACCGAACACCGAGCTGCGGCCCAGAGGCAGGGTGGCGCCGACCATATAGGAATTGGCGCGAAAACCATCGGCCCCGACGAAGGAACCGAACTTGTTCATGCCATCCGGGGTCGTGCCCAGATTCTGGCCGACGAACCAGCCGTCGCGGGTCTGGCCGAAAGCGCCAGCCAGCTTGACCACTTCGAAATCATACGACGCGCCCAGGACGTAGGCATCGACAGAATCCGCCTTCTTGCCGCCCGTCAGGTTGTTGCTTAGGCTCATGTGATCATAGGCCAAGGCTACGTTCAGCGGACCGTTCAGGTATTGAACGCCGGTGGTGAGCACACGGTTGTTGTCATTGATCTGGAAGCCCGAACGACCGTTGTCGTCTTGCGTGTCGTCGGCATTGAAGGAATAGCCAATGCCAAACTTAAAGCCGTTCATGTTCGGCGTTTGATACAGCACCATGTTGTCCAGGCGCATCGTGTTGGCGCTGCTGAACGTCGTGCCCAGATTGGCCGTGTTATAGCTCAGCGAGAAGGGGTCGATCGAACCCAGGAACTTCGAGGCAATATTGGTCTGACGGCCAAATTCCAGGCGGCCCCAGTTATCGCTGTCCAGGCCCACGGTGGCTTGGCGGCCAAACAAGCGGCCATTCTGAGCAGACTCACCATTCAGGGGGCCGAAACCGGCTTCCAGCGTGAACACCGCGCGCAGGCCATCGCCCAGGTCTTCCACGCCCCGCATGCCAAAACGCGAACCGCTGCTCACGCCTTGAACGCCACCCACGCGGCTTTGCTTTTCGCCCTTGAATTTCACTTGCTCGTAACCGATACCGGCGTCGATCAAACCATACAGCGTGACCGAGTCAGCAGCCTGCGCCGTGCCGGCGAAGCCGGCCAACAGCGCCATAGCCAATAGCGTCTTTTTCATAATGAGTTCCCATTGCGGAAGGACTGGAGAAGGCTTGCGCGCGCTACGCTTCTGAAGCGTCAACGCTGGCGCTTCAGAAGCGACAGCGCGGCGCGCACAAACACAGTGTCGACTGCGACTCGCCTAGGAATAACCCTTGTTTTGGCGAATACCTTTCCATTAATGAGTAAATAAAGCTTACTAATCGCTGATAATCCCAATATTGGAATCAAAATTTCGGCCTTTCTCCCAGGAGAAGGCGATATTTCCGAGGCATGCCCAGACCATGATGTCCTCAAAAACTTGCTTACACAGCGCGGCGGGCGTCTCTGAAATTGATGTTTTTTCCCTGTATTTTTTGTTGTAATTTCACGTCAAACAAGGCCGGGTTCCGCATGGCAAGCGAGCACTTCGATGGCAAAAGCGTGCCGCCGGCAGAGCGTGGCGGCAGCCCAATGCGGCGACATGCCGATTCCGAGGATACTTTTCCATTAATGGAAGAATCTTAAGCACACTAAAAGAATCCAAGCTATCTCACTCATGAATCGCTGTAGTTCTGTCCTGGTGGATCTGCAAAGCAGATTTCCATGTACGGAAAAATCAGGCCACGTATGATATGAAGGGCCAGCCGTAACCATTCCGAGAATGCACATGGATATCCCGCTCAACGACATCGCCTTGTTCGTCGAGGTCGCCAAGCGCAAGAACTTCAGCCACGCCGCTGAAGCGCTGAATATCCCGACATCCACCCTGTCGCGCCGGGTCAGCGAACTGGAGCGCAACATCGGCATGAAACTGCTTAACCGCAGCACGCGTCGCATCGATCTGACGGAAGCCGGCATGGTGTATTTCGAGCGCTGCCGTCATATCGTGGAAGAAGCCCGCGTGGCGCATGAGCAGTTGCAAGATATGGCGGCCCACCCCAAGGGCCGGCTGAAAATCTCCATGCCGACCAGCCTGGCGCAGTTGTTTCTGCCCGTGGTGATCCGCAATTTCCGCGATCAGTATCCCGACATCGAATGCGATTTCGATCTGAGCCTGCGGCCTATTGATCCCATCAGCAACCCTTTCGATCTGGTGCTGCGCTTTGGCGCCCAGCCCGACTCCAGCCTGATCGCCAAACAGATCGTGCTGATGGCGCAACAGCTCTACGCCTCGCGGGCCTATCTCGCTCAATACGGTGAACCGCGTGTGCCTTCGGACCTGGGCCACCACGAATGCCTGCGCACCACACTGGGTGAACCTGCCTCCTATTGGATGCTGCACTCGGGCGATAAAGTGGAGCGCGTACAGGTGAACGGCCGTCTGGCCGCCAACAATCTGGGCATGCTGGGGCGCATGGCTGCGCATGGAATGGGCATCACGCCCCTGCTGGTATTCGATGCAATGGAACAGGCCGTGTCGGAAAGCGGCCTGGTGCGGGTGCTGCCGGAATGGAGCTTGACGCCCGTGCCGCTGTTTGCATTGCTGCCCTCGCGGCGCATTCCGGCCAAGACCCGCGCTTTTCTGGACTTTATCCAGCCCCTGCTCAAGAAAGCCTGAGCGCGGCCTGGATGGAGCCAGGCTGCTCAGTCCGTTGCCGAGAACTGACAGACGGTATAGAGCGGCGTGCCGGTTTCAGCGATATGCTGCGAGCCGCCGATATAAGGCAGATCAATGATGGCGGCAGCCTCGACCACATTGGCGCCCAGGCGTTGCAGCAGCTTGATGGCGGCGACCATGGTGCCGCCGGTGGCGATCAGATCATCGACCAGCAAGACGCGCTGGCCGGTACGCACCGCGTCGGTATGTATTTCAACGGTGGCGTTGCCGTACTCGAGCGAATATTCTTCAGCCACCGTGCGATAAGGCAGTTTGCCTTTTTTACGCACCGGCACGAAGCCCAGATTCAGCTCATAGGCCAGCACGCTGCCCAGAATAAAGCCGCGGGCATCGACACCTGCCACGAGGTCCAGCCGTTGGCGCATATAGCGGTACACAAACAGATCGACCAGCGCGCGGAAGGTGCGGGGGTCTTGCAACACCGGCGTGATATCGCGGAAGGTCACGCCTGGCACCGGCCAGTCGGGAACGCTGCGTATGGTGCGCCGGACAACTTCGGCGTAATCGGTCTGCATGATGGTACTCCCCCGGTTCAAAGCAAGGCGAACTATACCTGCGCCCGGCTCACGAAGCCAGATCAGCGTAATTGGCCGTCGATCAAGGACAAACTGCGATGCACTGCCCCTTCAGGCAGACGGGCGTGCGTCGCCAACACAATGGCACGGCCGCCGCAGGCATGGGCCAGATCCGCCAGAAAAGCCTCTTCGTTGGGACGATCCAGACCCGCCGTCGGCTCATCGAGCAAGATAACCGGGGCTTGGGTCAGCAAAACACGCGCCAGACACAAGCGCCGCGCCTGACCCGCTGACAGCCCGGCCCCCGTTTCACCCACCCAGGTGTCCAGCCCATCGGGCAAGCCACGCACAAACTCGGCCAGACGCGCGGCTTCCAGGGCCTGCCACAGCGCGCCTTCGCCAGCCTGGGGAGAACCGATCAGCAGATTGCTGCGCAAACTGCCCAGAAATACCGGCGAATCTTGGGACAGCAAAGCGATGCGGCGATGCACCTCGGCCTGTGCCGCCTCGCGCAAATCGCAAGCGCCAAAGCTGACCGAACCGCGCTGAGGGTCTTCCAGACGCAGCAGCAAATGCAGCAGGGTGGATTTGCCGCTGCCGCTGGGGCCGACAATCGCAAGCCGCTCACCGGGGGCCAGATGCAGATCGGCGCCGCTCAAGATGGCCCGATCACGGCCGGGATAGGAAAAATGCAGATCGCGCGCGACCAAGGCGCCCGCTTCGGGCAAGGGGCGCGGCTCGGCGGGATCGCGCAGATCGGGCTCGGCGCGGGTCAGGTCGCCAATGCGGCGCGCCGCCGCCCTTGCCGCACCCAGGCGCGACACCCCGCGCATGATGGGGCCCGCCACCTCGAATACCCCCAAAGTCGCCAACACCAGCCCGGCCATCAAGGGCCCGGACACCTCACCCTCGGACAAGCCGTGCAAGCCAAACCAAAGCACGCCGACCAGGGCCGCGCCCGCAGCCACCTGCACCAGCCATAGCCCGTGCGCAGCCAGACGCGCCTGCGCACCACGGGCCCGTTGCAAATCTTGGCATTGCGCGGCGAAATACTCACGCGCCTGCCGCTGCGCATGCAGAGCGGCGATGTCCACATGGCCTTCCACGGCCTCCAGCACCGCGTGACGCAGGGCGCCCGCGCTAGCCTGAGCACGCTCGCCCGGCCCTTGAGCGGCGCGCGACAACCACCAGGGCACCAGGACACAGGCCGCCAGAAGCGCTGCGGCCAGGGCCAATCCGGCAGCCGGCAGGTGATAACCCATGACCAAACAGAGAATCGCGCCCCCCGCCAAGGCGGTCGCCACCGGCATGATGACGAACAGAAACACCATGTCCAGCGCATCGACGTCGCCCGTCAAGCGCGCCACCAGGTCACCCGCGCGATAGCTCGACAACTGCCTGGGCGTCAGGCGCAACAGAGAACGGAATACCGAGGCGCGCAGATCCGACAAGAGGCGAAGGGTAGCGCTATGACTGGAAAGACGTTCGGCATAGCGGGCACAGATGCGCAACATAGACAGCCCGCGCACCATAGCCGAGGGCAAAAACAGATTGAAAACGGCCCCCACGCCTGCCAGAGCCGTAGCGGTTAAAAACCAGCCCGACACGCCCAGCAGGCCTACCCCGGCAGCCAAGGTCAGCAAAGACAAGGCCAACGCCCCGAGCAGTGCGCCCCGGCGCCGGATATACAGCGATTTCAGCAAAGCCCACATATCAGCGGCACTCCAGATGACCATGCGCCAGACGCCATTGGCGCGGCAGACGTTGCGCCACGCTGGCGGCATGGGTGGCCAGTATCAAACTGCGGCCTTCGGCAAAGGCCAGAATCTCGTCCAGCACCCTTGCCTGCGTATCCTCATCCAAATGCGCGGTCGGTTCATCCAGCAAAATGATGGCGGGATCGCGCAGAAACAGGCGAGCCAGCGCCAGGCGTTGCGCCTGACCGCCCGACAACCCACGGCCGCGGCCATCCAGGCGGGTTTGCAAACCTTCAGGCCAATCCTGCGTAAACTCGAGCACGCAGGCGCGACGCGCCGCCTCCTGCACGGCTGCGTCATCGGCGCCAGGACGCGCCAGCCGGATGTTATCGGCCAAGGTGCCCGCATGCAGATAGGGCCGCTGACCGATGAAGGCCACGCGCTCGCGCAGCGCGGCCTCATCCCATTCAGCCAGAGGCCGGCCGTCGAGCCACAGATCGCCCTGAGCCTGTGGCCCCAGGCGGCCCAAGACCTGCAACAAACTGGACTTGCCCGCGCCGCTCTCGCCCATCAGGGCGACGTGCTCGCCGGGCTTGAGCTCAAGATCGACGGTGTCGAGCACAGCCTGTGGCCGGCCCGCCATGCGCAGCGTCAGGCCTTGCGCGCGGAGGCTGGCGGCGCCGGGCTGCGATTGCGCTGCGCTCCCGGACAGCGGCGGCAACGTTTCAGGCAGTTCGCCGAACAGGCCATGCAGCTGATGCACGGCGGCGCGCGCCGTCGCGCGGTCATGGTAATGCGCCGCGAATTGACGCAGCGGGGCATAGACCTCAGGCGCCATCAACAGACAGAAAAACCCGGCCTGCAAGGTCAGCGGCGAATGGCGGATGTCGATATAGCCCAGATAGGTCAGGCCGAAATAGACCGCCACGCCCGCCACGCCCAGGGCGGCGAAAAACTCCAGCACGGCGGAAGAGAGAAAGGCGATGCGCAATACCGACAGGGTGCGCCGCCGCAGGGCTTCGCTGGCCTCGACCACGTTTTCGGCTTCGGCTTCGGCGCGACCAAACAGTTTCAGCGTCGCCAGGCCGCGCAGACGGTCGGCAAAGAAGCCGGACAGCCGCGCAAAAGCCTGCAAATGGCGGCGGCTCGCGGCTTCGGCGCCCCAGCCCACCAGGGCCATGAACAGCGGAATCAAGGGCGCCGAAATCAGCAGCACCAAACCCGCCACCACATCGATGGGAAAAACGATGACCGCGAAGGCAATAGGCAAAATGGCCGCCGCGCCCATCGCAGGTATGTATTTGGCGAAAAAACCGTCCAGCGCCTCGACCTGTTCGAGCATGGCACTGGCCAGTTCTCCCGAGGCCTGCTCACGCGACCACTGCGGGCCTCTGGCCAGCAGTCGTGCAAAAAGCGCCTCGCGCACCTGCCGTTTGATGACCTCGGCCGCGCCGGCGCCGGCGCGCTCGCCCAGCCAGCCCAGACAGGCGCGCAGCAAGATCAGCAGCGCAATGAGAGCAATAGGCTGAATCAGCTCGGCGCGCGGCAACTGCCCCGCGATGGCATCCTGCAAGACCTGAGCCAACAACCAGACTTGCATCACCAACAAGCCTCCCGACAGCAGCGGCGCCAGGGCAGCCAGGCCAATAGCCCGGCCCGCAAGCCGCCTGCGGGACATCAGCCAGCGCGATTGCTCGGGCGGCAGTTTGAGCAGCACGGCCGAGGGGTCGTGCTCCACACCGGAACGGCCGCTCACTTGCTGACCGGCTGCTTGAGCGGGTCGTGGGCCTGCCCTTCGCGCAGCTCAAACCACATGGCGTTAAGAATGGCGAAGGTGCAAGCCAGCCCCAGGCCGAGTATCCACGAGAAGTACCACATGAACGCTTCCTTGGTCAGTATGAGTTGGGCGTGTCGCTGATAGATTCCTGCGTGACCTTCCCACGCATCACGCGATACACCCAGGCGGTGTAGAGCGTCACGAGAGGCAGGAAAACCGCTACGGCGATAAGCATGACCCACAAAGTGAGACGGCTGGACGACGCATCCCAGATCGTCAGGCCGGCCTTGGGATTGAGTGCGGACGGCATGATGAAGGGAAAGAGCGCGAAACCTACCGTCAGAATAATGCCGGTCAGTGTCAGCGAAGACGTGAGGAAAGATAGCACGTTAACGCGCAGAGCCAGTAAGACGATGGTCAGGAGCGCGCCCGCCACGCCCATCGCCGGGGCGATCCAGAACAGCGGCCACTTGGTAAAGTTGTGCAGCCAGGCGCCTGGCGCGGCAATCACCTCCTTGATCATGGGATTGGCCGGCCCGTCAGGATGGATGGCATTGGTGATGACATAGCCGTCAAGCCTGGCCACCCAGAAGCCAGCTGCGACGAACAGCAGGGCCGTGAGCAAGGCAGCGATCTGGCCCAAGCGGCGGGCGCGTCCGGCGACCGGGTCCTCGGTGCGCCAGGCCAGCAGAACAGCGCCATGCATCAGCAGCATGAATACGCTGATCAAGCCGGCCAGCACGGCGAAGGGCGTAAACAACTGGAAGAAATGCCCGCTCCAGGTCGAGCGCAGCGTCACCGCATGGAAATCGTGCGGCACACCGAGAATGACATTGCCCATCGCCACGCCAAACACCAGCGACGCCACCAGACCCGAGCCGCACAACACATAATCCCAGTTGTTGCGCCAGCGCGGGCTCGCCATTTTGCTGCGGTATTTAAAGGCCACCGGCCGCAGGATGAGCGCCAGCAGCAGCAACAGCATCGCCAGATAAAAGCCCGAAAATGCGGCGGCATAAAGCAGCGGCCAGGCCGCAAAAATTGCGCCGCCTGCCGTGATGAGCCAGACCTGGTTGCCTTCCCAGACCGGACCCACGACGTTGATCGCGATGCGGCGCTCGGCATCGTTTTTGGCCACGAAGGGCAGCAAGGCGGCGACACCCAGGTCAAAGCCGTCCATGATGGCAAAGCCGATGAGCAGCGCGCCGAGCAGCACCCACCAGATCACGCGCAAGGTGCCCAGATCGAGAGGAATCAAGGTATCCATATGATGAAATCTCCGGTTCAGGCGTCGATAGCGGCTTGGATCGGACTACCCGCCCGACCATCCGGAATCAAGGGCTTGTCGGGCTTGGGGCCGGCCTTGACGGCATGCGTCATGACCCGGATGCCGATGACGAGCAGCACGGTGTAGAGCGCGATGAACACGGCCAGACTGATGGCCAGGTCCACCATGGACAGGCCCGAGGCCGCGTAATAGGTCGGCAGCACCCCCTCGATAACCCAGGGCTGCCGTCCGTACTCCGCCACCAGCCAGCCGCTTTCGATCGCCAACCAGGGCAGCGGCAGGCTGTAGAGCGCAATTTTCAAAAACCGCGGATGACTTGCAAGACGGCCTCGCATGGACAGCCAGAAAGCCACGGCGAAGAAGGCGATGAAATAAAAGCCGAGCGCCACCATAAGGCGGAAGGCCCAGAACAGGGGCGCGACGGTGGGGATGGTGTCGAGCGCCGCACGACGAATGTCCTCATCGCTCGCCTTGCTCAGGTCGGGCTGATAGCGCTTGAGCAGCAGGGCGTAACCCAGATCCTGCCAGGTGCGATCAAATACCTCGCGCGCCTGCTGATCTTTGGGGTCGCGGCGGATACGCTCAAGCGCCTCGTTGGCCACGATACCGTCGCGGATACGCGTTTCGGCGCGCAAGACCAGATCATCGATCCCCAACAGCGGCGTCGTCAGCGAACGGGTGCCGATCAAGCCCATGAGATAGGGCACAGAAATCGCGAAGTCGTTCTTGCGCGCCTCCTGATTGGGCACGGCAATCAGATTGAAAGAAGCCGGGGCAGGCTCGGTATGCCACATCGCCTCGATAGCGGCGATCTTCATTTGCTGATGCTCGGTCGTGAGGTAGCCGCTTTCGTCACCCAGCACGACCACCGACAAGGCCGAGGCCAGACCGAAGCTGGCCGCGACCGTCATCGAACGCTTGGCCAGATCGATATGACGGCCGCGCAGCAAATACCAGGCGCTGATCGCCATCACGAAGATGGCGCCACAGACGTAGCCGGCGCTGACGGTATGCACGAACTTGGCCTGCGCCACCGGATTGAGCACCACTGCAACAAAATCGGTCATCTCCATGCGCATGGTGTCAGGATTGAACACCGCGCCCACCGGATTTTGCATCCAGCCGTTGGCAATCAGAATCCAGAGAGCCGACAGATTGGTGCCCAACGCCACCAGCCAGGTGACGACCAGATGGGACACCTTGGACAGGCGGTTCCAGCCAAAGAAGAACAAGCCGACGAAGGTGGCCTCCAGGAAGAAGGCCATCAAGCCTTCGAGCGCCAGCGGCGCACCGAAGATATCGCCCACATAATGGCTGTAGTAAGACCAGTTCATGCCAAACTGGAACTCCATCACCACGCCGGTGGCCACACCCAGGGCGAAGTTGATGCCGAACAGCGTGCCCCAGAACATGGTCATGCGCTTCCAGATCTGACGCCCGGTCATGACATAGACGCTTTCCATGATGGCGATCAGGAAAGACAGGCCTAGGGTCAGGGGAACGAAAAGGAAGTGATAGAGGGCAGTGGCGGCGAATTGAAAACGCGACAGGCCGACAACATCCATGTCAATCATGGCGATGCTCCCACACGAAGCTGAAGGTGGAAGTGGTATAGACAGCTTTCATAGACTCATTCCTGAACGTTAGTGGGCGTATCAGCCGAGCGCCCACGTAACTTACCGGCAAAAGACAGCACTTTTTGAACTCTTGATCCAAGACGCATCAGATTTTGCAAGGTCTCGGGCGGCAGACGTTGCACCTCGTCGAACCAGCCCGTGGATAGTTCAATAAGCTCAAGCATCTCGCGCATGCGCTGTTGCGCATGGACTTCGTTCGCCTCAGACGAAGGCTCTAGCAAGGCCTCGCGTAGCAGCGTCAAGGTCGGATCGATCTCGCGTTTGCGTTTTTCTTCCATAAGGATGCGGAAGATTTCCCACACATCCTTCGGCGTTTCGAAATACTCGCGCCGGTCGCCCACCTGATGCATCAGCTTTACCAGACGCCAGGACTGGAGCTCTTTGAGCCCCATGCTCACGTTGGAGCGGGAAAAACCCAAGGCCTCGGCGATGTCATCGGCGTGCAAAGGACGCGGAGACAGAAACAGCAAGGCATAAATCTGGCCAACCGTGCGATTGACCCCCCAGCGGCTACCCATTTCACCGAAATGCAATACAAAACGCTCGATCTGCGGAGAGAGGTTCACGACAACCTTTGTTACAGTAAATTCAGAAAGTGCTGAAATTATCGAATTGACTGAAAAGAAAGGCAAGCCATCTCTTGCGTTTTCGGATTCGGCTCGCGGCCTCCGCTAAGGAGGCCGCGTCGGGCAAATCAAGACCAACGAGAACTTAAGGTCGGGCGCTGGCGATCGGACTTCGCAGCTATCCGATGCACATAGCAGAGGGGGAAAAACAAAGGCCCGGCGAAGAGCCGGGCCCGAATCAGGGAACGCTGCGCTGCGTCAAGCCGCCTTGACGGACACCGCAGCCGAAACCCGCCTGGCTTTTTCGCGGGCGGCATCCAGGGTATCGGCCACTGCCAGCCCCACGCCCATGCGGCGCTTCACGAAGGCTTCGGGCTTGCCGAACAGCCGCACATCGGTGCCCGGCTCGGCCAGCGCCTGCGCCACACCATGGAAGGTCACGCCGCGGCCGTCCAGCCCACCATAAATGACACTGCTGGCGCCAGGCTGGCGCAGCGCCGTATCGACCGGCAGGCCAAGCAAGGCGCGGGCATGCAGCTCGAACTCGTTCTGGACCTGGGTGATCATCGTGACCATGCCGGTATCGTGCGGGCGCGGGCTGACTTCCGAGAACCACACCTGATCCCCCGCGACGAAGAGCTCGACGCCGAAAATGCCCAGCCCCCCAAGATTGCCGGTCACGCCAAGCGCGATTTCCCGGGCCCGCGCCAGGGCGGCTGGCGACATCGGATGGGGCTGCCAGCTTTCGACGTAATCGCCGTCCACCTGCTTATGACCGATGGGATCGCAAAAGTGCGTTTCAATCTGGCCGTCCACCCCACGGGCGCGCACGGTCAACAGGGTGATTTCGTAGTCGAAATCGATGAAACCCTCGACGATGGCCCGGCCGCCGCCGACCCGCCCCCCTTCCTGGGCGTAGCGCCAGGCGGCGTCGAGGTCGCCGGGGCCGCGAATGACCGACTGCCCCTTGCCCGACGACGACATGACCGGTTTGATGACGCAGGGATAGCCGATGCCGCCGTCAATCGCCTGCTGCAATGCGTCCTGGGTGTCGACAAATTGGTAGGGAGAAGTCGGCAGGCCCAGGGTTTCGGCGGCAAGGCGGCGGATACCCTCGCGGTTCATGGTGAGGCGAGCGGCGCGTGCGGTCGGCGTGACACGCGCCACGCCCTCCTGCTCGAGCTCGACCAACAGATCGGTGGCGATGGCTTCGATTTCAGGCACGATGATGTGCGGGCGCTCTTGTTCGATGACCGCGCGCAAGGCCGCCGGATCGGTCATGGACACCACATGGGCGCGGTGGGCCACCTGATGGCCCGGCGCGTCGGCATAACGATCGACGGCGATCACTTCAACACCCAGGCGTTGCAGGGCGATGATGACTTCCTTGCCCAATTCGCCAGAGCCAAGCAGCATGACTCGGGTGGCCGAAGGAGACAGAGGGGTGCCTAGCACCGGTGCGGGAAAGGAAGACATGGCGGAAAACCTGGGGAAAAGGGCGCAAGGCGGCCACTCGCCGCCGGAAAATGAGCTGCCAGAATGCCATAGCCGCCTGCCCTGGGGCAAATTCCCCCCTGTCGTTTAAAATCCAGGCATGACTCACCCCGTTCCCACCTCTGCTGACGCGCTGGCGTCGGCGCGCCGCACTTTGCAGACCGAAGCCCGGGCCATCACCGAGCTGTCCGCCCGGCTGGATAGCAGCTTCACGCGCGCCGTCGACATGCTGCTGGCCTGCCAGGGGCGCGTGGTGGTCAGCGGGCTGGGCAAGACCGGCCATATCGCGCGCAAGATCGCCGCCACGCTGGCCTCGACCGGCACGCCGGCTTTCTTCATGCATGCCGCCGAAGCCGCGCATGGCGATCTCGGCATGCTGACCAGCCAGGATGTGCTGATGGCGCTTTCCTATTCCGGCTCCGGCCAGGAATTGCTGACCATTCTTCCCGTGGCCAAACGCTTGGGCGTGGGCATCATCGCCCTGACCGGCAATCCGGCATCCGACCTGGCCTTGCAGGCCGACGTGCATCTTGACGCCAGCGTCGTCCAGGAAGCCTGTCCGCTCAATCTAGCGCCGACCGCCAGCACGACCGTCTCCCTGGCCCTGGGGGACGCCCTGGCGGTGGCCTGCCTGGAAGCCCGCGGTTTCGGTCCCGACGACTTCGCCCGCTCGCACCCCGGCGGCGCGCTGGGCCGGCGTTTGCTGACCCATGTCCGCGATGTCATGCGCCACGGCGAGGCGCTGCCCACGGTCGCCAGCACCGACAGCCTGTCCCGCGCCCTGGAAGAGATGTCCGCCAAGGGCATGGGCATGACCGCCGTCGTGGATGCGCAATTGCGCCCGGTCGGCATCTTCACCGACGGCGACCTGCGCCGCCTGATCGAACGCCTGGGCGATGTACGCGGTCTGACCGTCGCCGAAGGCATGACGCACAACCCGCGTAGCGTGGAACCCGGCGCGCTGGCCGTAGAGGCCGCGCGCATCATGGATGAAAAACGCCTCAGCCAAATGCTGGTCATCAACGATGACGGCGTGCTGATCGGCGCCCTGCACATGCACGATTTGATGGCTGCCAAAGTGGTATGACAATGACAATACCCTCCCGACTCCCCCATCCTGCCGAAGCCCTGGTGCTGGCCCGTATTCCGGCACCGGTGCGTGAGCGCGCGGCCGCGGTGCGGCTCATGGTGTTCGACGTGGACGGCGTGCTGACCGACGGCAGCCTGTTCTTCGGCGAGCACGGAGAAATGTTCAAGCGCTTTAATGCCCTGGATGGTCATGGCCTGCGCCTGCTCATAGAAAGCGGCATCAAGGTCGGGCTCATCACGGGCCGCTCCAGCCAGGTGGTCGCCCGCCGCGCGGCCGAGCTGGGCATTGCCGAGGTCATGCAAGGCGTGCGCGACAAGGGTAGCGCGCTGGCCGAACTTGCGCAGCGTCAGGCTGTCCAACTGGATCAGACCGGCTATATGGGCGATGACATCATCGACCTGCCCGCCATGCAGCGCGCCGGTTTTGCGGCCAGCGTCCAGAACGCGCCCGGTTATGTGGCCCAGGCCGCGCACTGGGTCTCCTCGCTTGCCGGCGGCAGCGGCGCGGTGCGCGAATGCTGCGACCTGCTGCTGGCTTCGCAAGGGCGCCTGGGTGCCTTCCTGAATTCGTCGGCCGTCCTGAGCGGGCCAGGCGCCATCCAGTAATCCCCATGAAAGAACGTCTTCCCACGCTGATTGCGCTGTTCCTGCTGGTCTCCCTGGTGATAAGCACCTGGTGGGCGGCCGACTATGCGCAGCGGGCCATTCCCATCGACCCGCCGCGCCGCATCACGCACGAGAAAGACGCCTGGTCGCGCGACTTCGTTATGCTGCGCACCGATGCGCAGGGCAAGCCTATCAATCGCATGGAAGGCGTGTACGGCGAGCATTTCCCCGACGACGACTCTTACCACGTGGTTTCGCCGCGCGCGATCGGCCAGCAGGCCAACAACCCCGTCACGGTCGCGGTATCCAAAACGGCCATCATGGAAGAAGGCGGCAAGCGCGTCGTCATGAACGGCGACGCTCATGTCCACCGCAACGGGGACGCCAATAACGACGCACTCGATGTGCGCAGCCAGCAACTCATCCTGATCCCCGACGACGACCTGGTCTTCACCGACCTGCCGGCTCAGGTCATCAAAGGCAATTCGCGCATGAACGGCACCGGAATGCGTTACAACAACAAAACGCGGCAGCTCGAAGTGCACGCCTCGACGGACGTCGAAATCGCTGGCAGCGAATCCCGCAGGCAGAACGCCGGGCCCTCTACTCCCAACCAGAACAAACCATGACTGACTTTCCGTTTGCGCAGCGCCTGATGAGCGCGCTGCTGCTGACCGCAGCAATGTGCGCTCCCGCTCTGGCCCAACAGGCCAAGCCCGAAGACCCGAGCACGCTGATCCTCTCCGATTCGCTGCAATATGACGACGTCAAACGTCAAAGCGTCTTTACCGGCAATGTCGCACTGACCCGCGGCCTGATGACGCTTAACGCCGATAAGCTCGAGGTGCGCGAAGACCAGAAGGGCAATCAGTTCGGCACAGCGACCGCCAACAAGGGCAAACTGGTCCGCATCCGCCAGGAGCGCCCCGACACCTTCGAAATCATCGAAGGCGAGGGCCTGCGCGCCGACTACGACGGCACGAACAGCCAATTCGATCTTATCGGCCAGGCCGTCGTGACGCGTTACATCTGCGGCAAACCCTTTGACACCATCCGCGGCGACCGTGTGCGCTATAACGAGAAGACCGGCATCTACCAGGCCGAAGGCGGCCCGAATTCTGCGGCGCCGGGCGGCCGGGTCCGCTCCTACTCGCCGCCGCGCGCCAAGGCGGATGCCGCCATCGCCGAATGCCGCGCCAGCAAAAAGCCCGCAGCCGCCGCGAAAAAATAAGGCCCCGCGCCGACTACCGCAACTGATTTCCGATCCATGACGTCTTCCTCTACCACCACGCTGTCCCCGATACAGCAGGGCAATCTGCGCGCTACCGGCCTGCGCAAGACCTATAACGGCCGTACCGTTGTGCAGGACGTATCGCTCTCGGTAGAAAGCGGCGAAGTGGTGGGCCTGCTCGGCCCCAACGGCGCCGGCAAGACCACCAGCTTCTACATGATCGTAGGTCTGGTGCCCGCCGATGCCGGACGCATCGAGATCGACGGCAAAGAAATCACGGCTATGCCCATCCACAAGCGCGCGCGCATGGGATTGTCGTACCTGCCGCAGGATGCCTCGGTGTTTCGCCGCCTGACCGTCGAGCAAAACATCCGCGCCGTGCTCGAATTGCAGCTCGATGCGCAGGGCAAGGCCTTGTCGGCCGCTAAAATCGCGGAAAATCTCGAATCGCTGCTCGACGAGCTGCAAATCGGCCACATCCGCAGCAACACCGCCATTTCGCTGTCGGGCGGCGAGCGCCGCCGCGTCGAAATCGCACGCGCCCTGGCCACCAATCCTCGCTTCATCTTGCTCGACGAGCCTTTCGCCGGGGTGGACCCGATTGCCGTGATCGAAATCCAGCGTATCGTGCGCTTTCTGAAAGGCCGCGGTATCGGCGTCTTGATCACCGACCACAATGTGCGCGAAACCCTGGGCATCTGCGACCGCGCCTACATCATCAGCGAAGGCAAGGTGCTGACCAACGGCCATCCCGATGAAATCGTCGGCGATCCGGCGGTGCGCCGCGTCTATCTGGGCGAACACTTCCGCATGTAGCCCAAGCTGGCGCCAACGCGCCAGCCGCTACGGCAAGTCGCTGTCAGCCGAACTTGCGTTGGGCGTCCAGCGCCAGGCCTGCGCCAATACTACCGAACAGATCGCCCTCGACGCTGCGTGCGCCCGGCAGCAATGCCGACACCCGCTCGCGCAGACAGGGCACGCGGCTGGAGCCGCCCGTGAAGAACAGCGTATCGACATGGCTCACGCCGGCATCGGCCAGCAGATGGGCCACCGTGCTTTCGATGCGCTCGATCAGGCCGCTCATGGACAGATCAAAGGCAGGACGGTCGACCTGGGCCGCCAGATCCGGGGCAATACGCGACAGATCGATGCGGGTGCCAGGGGCTTCAGACAGCGCGATCTTGGCCTCTTCAACCTGGATGGCAACCCAATGGCCCTCGCGATTCTTGATCAGGGTCATGAGACGGTCGATCTTCTCGCGTTCGATAGCCTGAGCCTGAATAAAGGAGAAAGTCTCGGCCGCCTTACGGGTATAGGCTTGATTAATCGTATGCCAGCAGGCCAGATTGGCGTACTGGGTGGACGGCACATCCTTGCCGGTTTTCAGTTGCCCGCCCAGACCGAACAGCGGCATAACATGGGCCAGGCTGAGCTGCTTATCGAAATCGGTGCCGCCGATGTGCACACCGCCGTGCGAAAGAATGTCTTCGCGGCGGTCTTCCCGCCCGGCGCGCTGCGGACCGAGACGAATCAAAGAGAAATCGGAAGTACCACCGCCGATATCGATGACAAGCACGAGTTCTTCGCGCGAGATCTGTGACTCGTAATCAAAAGCTGCCGCCAGCGGCTCGTATTGGAAGGCTATATCGCGCAGGCCCACGGCGCGCGCGATTTCACCCAGGGTGTCCTGGGCCAGTTGGTCGGCCTTCGGATCGTCATCGACGAAAAACACCGGGCGGCCAAGCACGGCCGACTCGAACTGACGGCCGGCGGTTTGCTCGGCGCGCGCCTTCAGTTCGGCGATAAAGCGCGTAAGCAACACCTTGAAGGGCACGGCGCGCCCGCCAACCTCGGTATGGCCCTCCATGAGCGAGCTGCCCAGCAGGCTTTTCATGGAGCGCATGAGCCGGCCATCATAGCCGGCAACATAGTCAGCGATGGCCGCTCGGCCGTAACTGACCTCGTTGTCTTCGTCGTGAAAAAAAATGGCTGACGGCAGGGTGGGTTTGCCGCCCTCGAGCGCGAGCAGGGCGTGCTGTCCAGGGCGCATCCAGCCGACAGTAGAGTTGGAGGTGCCGAAGTCGATTCCGCAGGCAGTCATGGAAAACCAAAAAAAAAGGGCGCACTAGTTTAGCCTGCCGGCGAGTCCGGCGGGCGGGCCGATCACCACACCATAAGCGACGCTGCCGGCCCGTGCGCGAAATCATCACCTCTAACACCCAGGAGTAGTACGGCGACCTGCCGACGCGAGTCGCAAGCATGCCTGATGAAGGAGGCGGAACGAAGCCAGCAATTATCGCCTCTTGGTATTCCCGCCGGCCTCGTGCTGCCGATCAGGTTGCCATCGAATCGGCTGTCTGGACCTGTTCGCGGCGCAACAACTCACGCTTGCGCGCCACGCCCCAACGGTAGCCGGACAAGGCGCCATCGTTGCGCACCACGCGGTGGCAGGGGATGGCGACCGCCAGCATATTGGCCCCGCAGGCCTGAGCCACGGCGCGCACAGCGCGCGGCATGCCGATGCGACGGGCGATTTCTCCGTAAGAAACGGTTTCGCCGGGCGCAATGCGAGTCAGCGCCTGCCAGACCCGCTCCTGAAACGCGGTGCCGCGTACATCCAGCGGCAGATCGAGCGCGGTGCCGGGCGCCTCAACCATGCCGACGACCGTGGCCATCAGCCCCTCATAGGCGGGGTCGCCGCCTATCAGCTCCGCATTGGAAAAGCGATCCTGCAACGCTCGCAGCAAGGGCTCCGGCTCATCACCCAGCAAGATGGCGCAGACACCCCGCTCGCTTTGCGCCACCAGAATGGCGCCCAAGGAGCATTGGCCCACCGCGAAATGAATGACAGCGTTAGCGCCGCCCCCGCGATAATCGCTCGGCTTCATGCCAAGCATGGTGTCGGCTGCCGCATAGAAACGGCTGTTGGAATTGAAGCCGGCAGCATAAAGCGCGTCGGTCACGTTACCGCCCTGGTCCAACTGCTGCCGCAGGCGGCGCGCCCGATGAGCCTGCGCATAGGTCCGGGGGGTCAGGCCGGTGGCGGCCTTGAAGACCCGGTGAAAGTGATAAGCGCTCACCCCCAGCTCGGCGGCCAGGTCAGCCAGTATGGGCAAGCTATCAGAGGCCTCGATACGGCGGCAGGCCCGCTCGACCCAGGACGCATGCATCTGCGCGACGCGAGTCTGATCTGCGGCTTTGCTGGGCCGGTATCCGGCCGCCTCGGCCTCCTGGGCGCTGGCGAAAAATACGACGTTTTCCGGCCGGGGCAGGCGGGCCGCGCTGCTGGGTCGGTTGTAGACACCGGTGGTCTTCACAGCGTAAACAAACTGCGCATCGGCCTGCGGATCACGGGCCAGAACGGCGGCCCAGCGGGGATCGGCGGCCGTATCGGGAGAAGACGTGGTCATGGCAGTCTCAAAAAATGAGGGTAAGTGACTGTAGACCGTCATTCGGCCCGCTGCACGCCGTTGCTTGCGATCGAATTCGGGGCAAGCACCGCCTCACCCCGCCTGGCGTAATGTGAGATTGATGCGTTGACGCCCCAAAAGTGGATGCTCACCATCGGCCAGCGGCAAAACGCCATGAAATCGCAGGCGGTCCACGCCCCCCCAGACGGCGACATCACCATGGTGCAACACGATCCGCCCCGGCCTATCCTCGCGACGCATGCCGCCAAACAGAAAAACCGCCGGCAAGCCCAGCGACACCGACACGATGGGTGCCTCGAAATCCCGTTCGTTGCGGTCCTGGTGCAGACTCATGCGCGCGCCGGGCGCATAGTGATTGATGAGACAGGCGTCGGGACGAAAACCCGCAAACCCCGCAGCCTGCGCAGCTTCGGCAGCAAGCCGGCTGAACAAGGCGGGCATGGGGGGCCAGGGACGGCCTGTCTGCGGGTCATCGGGACGATAACGGTAGCCGCGCCGGTCCGTGGTCCAACCCAGCGCGCCGCAATTCGTCATAGCAGCCGACATGGTGAACCCCCCCGGCGTGACCATGCGCCGGGGCGGCGCCTCGGCCTCGATGTGGGCCAGCGCCGCAAGCAAGGCCTGAACATGGGGTAAGGCCAGACCGCGCAAAACACAGGCCTGGGCGCTGAGTGCGATACGGCTTTCATCGGCGGCGAAAAAATCCGGCTGCATAGCGGGCGTGACAGTACGGCATTGAAGGGCCTGAGTCTAGCCGGCCCGATGCGTCCGCGCACCCCGCATCTTGCGCCGGCATTCAAACCGGGCGCAGCGCCTGCCGGAACCATTCATGGCAGCGCGCCACCGCCGGACGCTGAGGCACGGCATGAAACAGCAAGGCAATTCGCCGCTCGGTGGGCTGCTCTCCCAGGCCTAATACCGCCAGCGAGCCGGCTGGCTCCGGCCGCGTATACAACCGGGAGATCAAGCCCACGCGCTGACCCGCCCGCACAAGACTATAGAAAGAGGCGGTGTAGTTCAGCGCATGCACCTGCCCGGCATCCGGCGCATATTGCGCGAGTGCAGCGAGAATCATGCTGTGGGTACTGCCCCGGGTCAGCACGGCCAGATGCTGGCCGGCAAGGTCCTTCCATTGCAACACGCCGCGCCCGGCCAGGGGGTGATCCGGCGCCACCACCGCAACCAGATCGTCCTGAGCGACCTCATCGGCCTGGAGCTTGGGCGGCAAACCAAAGTTCAGGCCCAGGCCCAGATCCAGGGCGCCGCTTTCCAAACCGGCAAGGATGTCGTCATTGAGCATATCGCGCAGATCCAGCGCGATGCCCGGTTCAGCAGCCTCCCAAGCGGCAAGCAGCGGCGCAATCAATTGCATGGCCGAAGGCACACAGCCGATACGCACGACCGCCGCCTCGCTGCGCAACAGCCGGTGCAGTTCTCGCGTGCCCTCCTCGTAGGCGTTGAGCATCCATTGCACCTGGACATAGAGCGCCTGGCCTGCGGACGTCAACCTGACGTGATGCGTGCTGCGGTCTAACAATAGGGCATCCAGGGTGGTCTCCAGCTCTCGAATCGCCGACGACAAGGCAGGCTGGCTGAGCGCCAGCGCCTGAGCGGCCCGGCTGAAGCTGGCGTGGCGGGCGACTTCGACAAAACCACGCAATTGGCGCAGGCTGGGCTGACGCTCAACGACATTCATGGCGGGTCTGCTTATAAATTCAATGGATGAATCTATAAAAATATATCACTTCACCTATTACCCTTGAATTCGTAACATGGCCGCGCCCCAGGCTGCGGCCCGCGCGGCCTTGTATGACTCCCGCCTCTGCCCTTCTTCGTTTCCGCACCATGTTCAAACGCCTTATCCTCCTCGCGGCTGCCGCTTTCGCGCCGCTGGCCTGTCTGTCTGCCGATCAGACAGCGGACTGGCCTGCCGCCAAACCCCTCACTCTGATCGTTCCGGTGAGCGCGGGCGGCAATGTCGACACGACGGCCCGCCTGGTCGCGCAAAAGCTGGGAGACCGCCTGAAACAATCCATCATCGTCGAGAACATCGCAGGCGCGGGTGGCGTGGTCGGCGTGGGCAAGGCCATTCATGCCGCCGCCGACGGCTATACCGTCGTCATGGGTTTTGACGGCCCGATCAGCGTGGCCCACCTCATCAACCCCGCCGTGAAATACGATGCCGAGCACAAGCTCGCGCCGGTTGGCCTAGTCAGCACCGCGCCGGTAGTCATGGTGGCGCGCCCAGGCCTGGCGGTGAATTCCGTCCAGGATATGCTGGCTTTGGCTCGTCAAGAGCCCGGCAGGCTCACCTACGCCACCTCGGGCGTGGGTACGGTGCACCATCTTGCCGCCGAAGTGATGCAGGAACAGGCTGGCGTGCAGCTGACCCATGTGCCCTATCGCGGCGGCGCGCAAATCGCCAATGACGTCATGGGCGGACAGGTCGATCTGGGCATGCTGGTGACCACCAGCGCCACGCCGCTGATACAGCACGGCAAGCTGCGCGCACTGGGGGTGACGTCGGCCTCACGCGTCGGCTCACTGCCGCAAGTGCCCGCCCTGGGTGAAACGCCGGACCTCAAAGGCTTCGATCTCAACACCTGGACTGGCCTGTTCGTGCCGACAGGCACCCCGGCCAGCGTTATCGCTCGTCTGAACGAGGAACTCAATGCCGTGCTGAAAATGCCGGATGTGATCGCCCGTCTTCAGGAGGGTGGCGCCACGCCGGGCGAGGGTACGCCGGCATCCTTCGCGGACTTCCTCAAGAAAGAGCAGGCCACTTACGCGCATATCGTTGACAGCGCCCATATCACCCAGGACTGAACCATGATGCCGCCCTCCCCGCTCTCGCCAAGCATCTTGCCCGAAGTGGCCGCGATCCAGAACGAAATGGTGGCCCTGCGCCGCCAGATCCACGCCCACCCCGAACTCGCCTATGAAGAAATTCACACCGGCGATCTGGTGGCTGAACGCCTGCAAGCCTGGGGCTATAGCGTGCATCGCGGGCTGGGCGGCACGGGGGTGGTGGGCCAATTGCGCCTGGGCTCGGGACAGCGCCGTCTGGGCCTGCGCGCCGATATGGACGCACTGCCTATTCAAGAAACCACGGACCTGCCCTATGCCAGCCGTCTACCGGGAAAAATGCACGCTTGCGGACATGATGGCCACACGGCCACCCTGCTTGCCGCAGCCCGCGTACTGGCCGAGCGAGGCCGTTTCGATGGCACGCTCAACCTGATTTTCCAACCCGCTGAAGAAGGTCACGGCGGCGCTCAACGCATGATGACCGACGGCCTGTTCGACCGTTTTCCCTGCGACGCCATCTACAGCTTTCATAACGAACCGGGCTACCCGGCCGGCCAATTCGGTTTTCGTTCCGGCGTGATGTATAGCTCGTCCGACACCGTCATCCTGACAGTGAGCGGCGAAGGCGGGCATGGCGCCATGCCCCATGTGGCGGTAGACCCCATTGTCGCGGCGGCGCACATTGTTCTGGCCTTGCAAACCATTGTTTCGCGCGAGATTGACCCCAACGACATGGCTGTCGTCACCATCGGCGCCATTCACGGCGGCGATGCGCCCAATGTGATCCCGGCCAGCGTCGAGCTGCGTCTGACCGTGCGCGCACGCCTGCCCCATACGCGACAGCTACTGCGCGAACGCATTACCACCATTGCACAGCAGCAGGCCGCCGTGCACCGCGCCCGTGTCGAGGTCGATTACCGCTGGCGCTATCCGCCTGTCATCAACGATGAAGCCGCCACGCGCTACGCCAGCAGCATCGCCCGGCAGGTGCTAGGCGATGCCGCGCTGATCGCTGATTTGCAGCCCTTACAGGCCAGCGACGACTTCGCTTTCATGCTCGAAGCCGTGCCCGGCAGTTATTTCATCGTCGGTAATGGCGAAGGCGAGGGCGGCTGCATGGTGCACAACTCTGGCTACGACTTCAACGACGCGCTGCTGCCCCGCGTGGCGAGCTACTGGGTGCATCTGGCTGAACATTTCCTGGGAGACCCGCAACCGTGACGACCGCCGACTTCGATGCCACCACACCGTACTGGCAGGAAATCATCACACTGCCCGCGCAACCCCAGCCCCCCTACCAGCGCAGCTATCCCGCCCGCCTGCCCGACGGCCGCTATCTCTTGCTGCCCCTGCGCGGCGTGCCGGGTGACAGCCAGCGTTGCGTTGCCTCCTTGATCGCCAATCATGCCGCGCTGGATGTGGTGGATACCCTGGCCGGTTTCATGACACAACGCGCCGCGCGCTTCAAAGCGGACGTGGTGGTCGGACTGCCCACCCTGGGCCTGGCCTTCGCGCCCCTGGTAGCTCGCGGCCTGGGTTTTACCCGTTATGTGCCTTTCGGCTATTCCCGCAAGTATTGGTATGACGCCAGTCTGGCAGTGCCGGTGCGTTCGCTGACCACACCCGATAGCGCCAAAATGCTCTACGTAGACCCCAATCTGGCCGGTCATCTACGCGGCAAGCGGGTACTGGTGGTGGATGACGCGGTAAGCACCGGTCAAACCCTGGGCTCGGCCCTGCAACTACTGGATCGATGCGGCGCCGACGTGGCGGGCGTCGTGGTCGCCATGCGCCAGGGCCAGGGATGGCGCAACCTTTGCGATATGCGGGGCCGGCCTATCGAGGTGGAGGGCGCGTTCGACTCGCCGCGGATGCAACGCACTCCCGCTGGCTGGGTGCCGGCCAGCTAAACCCCGGCATCCATCTCGAAAGAAACCGTTTCGGCCGGCAGGGCGCAGATGAATGCGGCCGGCGCGCGCCGCGCGGGTGCGAGCCGCCATCGCATTGATGCGGCGGATGACCTGGGGCGCGTCAACAGGCGGGGCAGCGGAACAGCCCTTCTTGGACATCGATGACCAGCAAGGCGGCTGGCATGGCGGCAGGGCCTTTTGGAAGCGAATAAAGAAAGCGTCTATGCCAGCTTTGCGACCCGCGTGTTGCAAACAAGAAACGCCGCCAGCCGCCTGCGGCTGAAACCCCCACCATGCCGCGCCCGGAAAATTACGCCGGATCAGACCGCCATCTCCAGCAAGATAGCCGATACATCTATTTGTTGTATACACAACTAACTTGTCATATAGTTGCTTGAACAACAATACGCAACTATGGAGACCGTCATGCCGAAAGGCAATCAAGCACCCGTTGTTATCGCCGGCGGCGGCCCGGTCGGCCTGATGATGGCGGCTTTGCTGGCGCGTTACGGCATTGCCTCGATCACGATCGAAGCCGATGCAGGCTACTGCGAAGGCAGCCGAGCCATCTGTATGTCGCGCCGTTCGCTGGAAATTCTGGCCTGGGCCGGCGTGGATCGGGCCGTGGTAGAAAAAGGGCTGGCCTGGAGCGGCGGGCGAAGTTACTACGGCAATCAGGAAGTGCTGCATTTCGAAATGCCGCAGGAGCCGGGCCAACGCTTCGCGCCCATGACCAATATCCAGCAGTACTACATCGAGGAGTACATCGATCAGGTATTGCGCGGCCAATCAGCGCTGGCGCAAGTACGTTGGAACAGCCGCGTGACAGGCCTGCGCGAGGATGACGATGGCCTTATCGTGACCATCGACAACCAGGGCCGTGAGCAGGAGCTGCCCGCCTCCTGGTTAATCGCCTGCGATGGCGGACGCAGCACCGTGCGCGAACTGCTCGGCCTGTCATTACAGGGCATGCAGTATGACGGCCGCTATGTGATTGTCGATATCCGTCAGAAAAGCCAGCGCGCCACCGAAAGGCTGGCCTGGTTCGACCCGCCCTCGAATCCCGGCTCCACCTTGCTGATGCACCGTCAACCCGATGATGTCTGGCGCATCGACTATCAGATCAGCGATGAGGAAGATCCAGCGGAAGCCGTCAAGCCGGAAAACGTCTTGCCCAGAGTCCGCAGCCATCTTGAAATGATAGGAGAAACCCAACCCTGGGAGCCCTTGTGGATTTCGGTCTACAACGCGAAATGCCTGACCCTGGATCGCTATCGCCATGGCCGCGTGCTGTTCGCCGGCGATGCCGCGCATCTGGTGCCCATTTTCGGTGTGCGCGGGCTGAATTCCGGCCTGGATGACGCAGGCAACCTGGCCTGGAAACTGGCGGCCGTGCTGTCTGGTCAGGCGGCTGACAGCCTGCTCGACAGCTATAGCCAAGAGCGCGTGGCGGCCGCCCGCATGAATATCAGCTATGGCGCCAAGAGCACCGAGTTCATGGCGCCGCCCGACTATGGATTCAAGCTGCTGCGAGAGGCCACTCTCCGGCTGGCCCTGCACGATGCAGATGTGCGTTCGTTGATCAATCCGCGCCAATCCGAACCCGTTTTTTACCGCGATAGTCCGCTCAATATCGCCGACGGCGCCCCCCAGGCCGGTGCGCAGGCCGCCCCCGGCATGCCGGCGCCCGACCTGCGGCTAAGCGGCGGCCGCTACCTGAGCGAACAGTTTGGCCATCGCTTCACCGTGCTGGTGCAAGGCGAACAGACACTGGACCCCACTGACTGGCCAGAGGTGACGGTGCTACAGCTCGACGCCCAGGCCGAAGATGCCGCGTTGCTACAGGAACGCTACGGCCAGGCCCGCCTGTACCTCATCCGGCCCGACGGCTATGTCCTCGGACGCTGGGCGAGCTTAGATCTGGCGGGCCTGCGCTCGGCATTGACCCCGTTTGGCATTCAAGGACTTCAGAGGCCGCAATGAACCATCAGGAACTGGATCAGGTTTACACAGAACTGGCGCAGGCCGTCGCCCGCGCGGGCGAGGCCCGTGCGCCCTTGCTGCTATCCATGATTTGCCTCGCCTTGCTCAGCAAGCAGGAAAACGCCCAGGCGGCGCTGGCCTCTATCCAGCAAGCCGAAGCGTCGCTGTAACGACAACAACACCCATAATCCCGAGGAGACATCATGAAACGACTCACGCTGGCGGCCCTGGGCCTGAGCCTGCTTACAGGCACCGCCCTGGCCTATCCCGAACGCCCCATCGAATGGGTTGTGCCCTATACCGCAGGCGGTGGCTCGGACATCGTGGCGCGCACATTGGCCGAACCCATGTCGCGCGAACTCAAGCAGACGCTTATCGTTTCCAACAAGCCGGGGGCGGCCACCGCCATCGGCGCCGACTACGCCGCCCGCGCCAAAGCGGATGGCTATGTCATGCTGACTGGCGATACCGCGACGCTGGCCGCCAACCCCTCGCTCTATCCCAAGCTGGCCTACCAGCCCGCCCGGGACTTTGACTCAGTTGGCCTGATGACGCGGTTCTCCATGATTCTCGTGGTGCATCCTTCTGTACCCGTGAAAAGCTATGATGAGTTTCTGGCCTGGGCTGCGCAGCAGAAAGAGGGTGTGCCCTATGCCACGCCGGGCGCGGGCAGCCCGCACCATCTGGCCACCGAACTGCTGCGCAAGCGCACCGGCCTGAACCTGATCCATGTCCCCTACCGGGGA
The DNA here is from genome assembly GCF_034424645.1 of Bordetella avium. Lineage (NCBI taxonomy): Bacteria > Pseudomonadati > Pseudomonadota > Betaproteobacteria > Burkholderiales > Alcaligenaceae > Bordetella > Bordetella avium. Next base: position 307,984 of record NZ_CP139969.1, on the reverse strand, counting down.
GCGGCGCCGGCCGTGCAGGATGTGGTGGGAGGACAGGTACCCATGATGTTTGTCGATTCTGCCACCGGGATGCAGTACATCGCCTCCGGCAAATTGCAAGCCGTGGCGGTTGCCAGCGACAAACGCCCCCCCGGCTTTCCCAAGGTGCCCACCTTGATCGAATCAGGACTGCCCGGTTTCGAAGCCTATGCCTGGCAAGGGCTGGTCGTACCCAAGGGCACACCAACCCCGGTCATCGACACCCTCAATCATGCCTTGCAGAACGCGCTGGCCTCGCCTGCGGTGCGCGAACGCTTTACGGCAATGGGCCTGGAAACCCTGCCCGGCACGCCGGAAACCATGGCAGCCTATAGCGCCGATGAACAGCGCAAATGGGCAGAGGTCATCCATGATGCGGGCATCAAAGTAGAGTGAACGAGGCGGCTTGTGGCAAACTCGCAGCTTCATCTCCAGGTAGGCCGCCCATGCCCAAAAATGCCGCTCCCGAAGATCTGCCCGCGCTCGATCGCTTCCTGACCTACCGGCTGCATCTCGTCAACAAGATCAGCGACCGTGATAGCGCTCAGGCTTATGCCGATCGTTTCAAACTGCCCATAGGCGAAGCCCGCTGCCTGGCGGCCATAGGCCGCTTTGCACCCTTGTCGGTCAATGATCTGGCGCGCGCAGCCAATCTCAACAAAGGCCAGGCCAGCCGCTGCGCGCAAGCCCTGCAGGAAGCGGGCTTCATCCGCAAGACTGTCAGCAGCGAAGATGGCCGTGGCGTGGTGCTCAACCTGACAGCCAAGGGGCAGCGCCGCTACCCGCAGGTCGTTGCGCTGATCGCCGAACGCAATGAAGAGGTTTTCGGCTGCCTGTCCGCACGCGAGCAGGCCGACCTGAGCCGCATTTTTGACAAAATCATTGCCCACCTGCAGCCCGAGACCTGAGGCCGTCAGCGCATCAGCACCAGCAGCGTGCCGGCTTCGCGCGGGTGCGGCAGCACGTCGGCCTCGACGCCGTACACCCTGCGCAGGTTGGCCGGGGTCAGCACCTCGGCCGGCGCACCGTCGGCCACCACGCTACCCTGGGCAAGCAATAGCAGGCGATCGCACCAGCGGGCGGAAAGATTAACGTCGTGCACGATGACGAGCACGCCCACCCCGGCCTCGCGCGCCAGATCATGCGCGGTGCGCAACACATCGATCTGATGGCGCGGATCGAGATTGGAAATCGGCTCGTCCAGCATGAGATATCGCGGCTGGCCTGCCGGCGCTGCCTGACATTGCATCAGTACGCGCGCAAACTGCACCCGCTGCTGCTCCCCCCCCGACAGCTCCAGATAGCGACGGCCCGCCAGATGGCTCACGCCGGCCTGACGCAAGGCCTTTTCGCATAGCGCATCGACATCGGCGGGACTGAGTTCGGCATAGGGATAGGCACCCATGCCCACCACCTCGCGCACCCCCAGATCGAAGGATAGCGAAGGTTTTTGTGGCAACACAGCACGCAACCTCGCCTGTTTGGCCGAGGCCAGACTGCGCAAAGGCTTGCCGTTGATCTCGATATGGCCGCAGACCGGCTCAAGCTCACCGCTCAAGCAGGCCAGCAGCGTGGACTTGCCCGCGCCGTTGGCGCCCAACAGACCCAACATCCGGCCCGGCTCAAGCGTGAGCGACACCTGGGTCAGGATGCGCTTGGCGCCACGGTCAACGCTAAGGTCTTGTGCTTGCAGAGTCATCAGAAACGGCGTCCGCGCGCCAAAAGCCAGAGGAAGAAAGGACCGCCCACCAAAGCCGTCACCAGCCCGATGGGCAGCTCGGCCGGCACCACGACGACACGCGCCAGCCAGTCGGCCAGCGCCAGCGCCAGCGCACCCGCGAGCATGCTGGCCGGCAAGAGCCAACGATGGTTGGCGCCCAACACCATGCGCACCAGATGGGGCACAACCAGCCCGACAAAACCAATACCGCCCGTCGCGGCGACGAGCGGCCCCACCACCAGAGCAGTCACGAGGATCAGCTTGCGCCGCAAGCGAGACAGCGCAAACCCCAGATGCTGGGCTTCACGCTCACCCAACAGCAAGGCGTTCAGGGCCCGCCATTGCCGCATAAGCCAGACGCAGCAGCACAGCGTCCAGGGCGCCAGAAACATCAGTATGGACCAGCGCGCCCCCGCCAAGCTGCCCATGTTCCAAAAGGTGAGATCGCGCAACTGGGCATCGCTGGCCAGGAAGGTAAGCAGGCCAATCAGCGCACCGCACACAGCATTGATGGCAATGCCTGCCAGCAACAGCCCGGATACACCCGGTACGCGCTGACCCAGCACATAGGCGCAAGCGGTGGCCAGCAGGCTGCCGACGAACGCGGCGCTGGCCGTCAAGGCAAAACCGCCCGCGCCCAGCACAATCGCCGCCACCGCGCCCAGCGCACCGCCCAGCGAAATGCCGACCAGGCCGGGCTCGGCCAAGGGATTGCGAAACAGCGCCTGCATGGTGGCGCCGCAAATCGCCAGCGCGGCCCCCGCCACCAGCGCGAACGCGACGCGCGGCAAACGGATGTCCCAGATGATATTGCGCCAGAGCGCATCCTCGGCTCCCCCTTGGCCGCTCAGCAGACGGGGCAGCGCCGACAGGGGAATCGACACCGCACCGCTGGCGGTTGCAAGACAGACCACGACGACCAGGGCCAAGGCCAGACCCGCCAACACCCAGCGCGGGCGAACGGCATCAAGGGCTATGGACATCGCGTATGCAAGGAGTCTGTTTGAGAAAACGGATGGCTTCGCCCAAGCGCGGCCCGGTACCCAATGCCAGCAAATCGTCCATCGCGACGATGCAGCGCCGGCGGACCGCCGGCGTGCTGGCCAGGCCGGGCTGCTGATAGAGTTTTTCCATGCCGCCGGACGCCAAGACCGAAGCGTCGGTGACGACAATGACCTCTGGGGCCAGCGCGCCAATACCTTCGGCCGACAAGGGCTTATAGCCCTGCTGTTCCGCCAGCACGTTTTTCAGGCCGGCCAGTTGCAAGATGAGATCGGCGCTGGTGGCCGCGCCGGCAGCCTGCGGCGCGCCGCTGCGGTTCATCAGCAGCACGGCCGACAGGCCCGAGGCGGGCAAGTCCTGGGCCTCTTGCACTTTTGTGCGCACTTCAGCCCACAGCTTTTCGCCCTCGGACGGAACGCCCAGGGCCTGGGCAATCTGGCCGATGCGCGTTTCAAGCGAGTGCAGGGATGGCTCATCGGAAACCCGCAGCACCTTGACCCCGACTTCGCTCAGGCGTTTCAGGGTATCGGGCGGCCCGGCCTGCTCGGACGCCAGCACCAGATCCGGCTTGAGCGCCAGCACGCCTTCCAGCGGCACACTGCGGTAATAACCCACACGCGGCAACTTCGTGGCGGCTTCGGGGTAAAGACTGGACAGGTCATCGCCCACCACCTTGCCGCCCTGCCCCAGGGCGTAGACGATTTCCGTCACGCTGCCGCCCAGCGTCACCACACGTTCAGCCGCCTGAGCGGATAGCCCCAGGCAGACGCCCAAGATCAGGCCCAGCAATCTCTTCATAGTCACCTCAAGCGGCCAGCGGCTGCTCGCACAGGCTGAGCATCAGCTCACGCCAGACGGGCAATTCAGGCTTGCCGGGTTTGCGTTCACCAAAGAATTGCACGATCAGGTCGCCATTGGCCGCGTAGATTTCCAGCGACGTCACCCAACCGTCGGCCGTCGGTTTATTGACGACCCAGGATTGCGCGATGGCTTCCGTATTCAGGTGCAGATTAAACCGCGCATCCAAGACATTGAACCATGGGCCGGTGCGGCGCAGGCTTTCGACGGGACCGGTATGAATCTGGATCATGCCCCGGTTACCCACGAAGCACATGATGGGCAGGCCGCAGGCGGCCGCCTGCGTCAGCATGCGCTCGGCGGAATCAAGCGGCACGGCCTGGGCCAGATCGCTGCCCACGGCCGCCAAAGCGGCCAGCCGCGACACCTTGAACTTGCGCAGCAGCGGGAAGAAATCGTGCGTGTCTTGCATGGCCAGCCAGGCCTCCCGCAGCGCCTGCGGATCGGTGACCTCGGTGCTTTCTTCGGTGGCCGCAATGGCGGTGGGAAGGGGCCAGACGGGCGGGCCGGCGAATTTCTCGATCAGGACGTTCCAGGCGGCCTCATCGGTGGCTTCGGTGCGGTACACCTTGTGTACCGCCACACCCGCGCCATCAAAGAACTGTAGGCTGTGGCGGCCGTCCTGCTCTACCGCCCAGGCCGACTTCCAGTGGCCGAAGAATACGCGCAGATCGATATCCGGACCGAGCACGAGGCCGACATGGCCCTGCGCCTGGATGTCTTCGTAACGGCCGTGGCGTTCATGCACGCACCATTCATTGCGGCTCAGCGCCATGACTTCGCCCAGCGTGCCCAACTCGCGAAAGATCGTCTGGGGCTCTCCTCGCAGCGCCGTAACCCGGGCCCCGCCACAGCCGGCGGCCACCCACTCGGCCTCGCTAACCTCAAGCGCCTGGGCCGCGTTGCGGGCACGCTGCCCAGGCTGGCTGGCCGCATAGGCATCATGACGGGCACGCAGATCGGCGGCGCGGGTTTCGAAATTGATATCGGTCATGCTGTTTTCTCCAAAGTCCGGCGGCGGGACCCTGCCCCGCCCGCGCGGAGGGGGGGCTAGTATTGATAGGTCAGGGACAGGCGCACGCTGCGGCCAGGTTCGGTATACCAGTCTACCGGGCGCGGGATCGCTGTGCCCCCCGCCGTAGGTACGTTGATCGACTCCCAGTACTTTTTATCGAACAGATTGAACACCCCCAACTGTACCTGCACCCCCTTGACGGCGGCAGGACGCCAGTAGGCCATCAGATCAACGACGCCGTAGCCGGGCGCCTGAAAATCAGGGTAGGGCGCGGCAGGGGTAGCGCTGGGATTCTGCACTTTGTCATGTTTGCGCGCTGCAGTGAGCATGGCGTCCACCCCCCATTGATCGCGGGCGTAACCCACGCCCAACACCGTCTTGAGCGAGGGAACCGAGTTCAGATATTGGCCGGTGCTCTGATCTTTGCCCACAGCCCAGGCCACCGAACCCCAGGTGCGCCAGTTGGGCGCGAACTTCCAGTGGGCGGAGGCCTCGGCGCCGTAGATGCGCACGCGGGCTCGGTTGACAGTGCCCGTCACGCCCAAGGGGTACTGTCCGGCCCAGCCCGGCTGCCATTGCGCAGAGGCGGCGGTAATGGGGATATTCTTGTCGATGAAGTTCTGATAGCGGTTATCAAACAAAGACAGAGCGCCGCCCAGATCCTCATTGCCGAGTCTGGAACCCAACTCCCAGCCTTTGCTGGTTTCGGGTTTGAGGTTGGGATTGCCCAAGCGCAGATAGGTGCCTGCCCCGCCGTAGTTGGTATAAAGCTCGCTGGCGCTGGGCGCTCGGTAGCCATAGGCGTATTGCGCGTAGAGCGTGACCTGCTCCTGCGCTTTCCAGGTGCCCAACAGCTTAGGCGAGAAGCGGCCGCCCGAGGAGGCCGGCGGCAAAATACCCTTGGAATTGGGGTTGCTGTCGTAGCCCGCGCTGGACTGCGGTTTTTGTTCGTAATGGTCGTAACGCAAGGACGGTGTCAGGGTATAACGGCCATCGTCAAAGCTGAATTCATCCTGGCCCCAGAAAGCGAACTGGCTGCCCTTTACGCGCGGCATGTCGGCCTGATTGCTATGCAGCAGATCGCAGGCCCGAGGGCCAAAGGGGGCTGGCAGATTGGGGGCAATCGTCGGGCAGTTGTCGTAGCCATCCGAGTACTGCTGCGTGCGGCTGCCCATCCATTCCCCGCCCAAGGTCACGCGTTGCGCAATCGCGCCATCAAAGCGGCGGCTGATCTCGCCGGTCACGCCGAAGAGCGATTCCTGGATGGAGTTGCTGCGGCCGTAGGCGCCCGACGGAAAGCCGTAACGGAAAGGATCGCCTGGCCTGATGTTGGCGCGGGCATCCACCCCGCGCCGCGCAGACAGATCATTGTCCAGCGTGACGCGCTGCCAATAGAGGGCAGCCGTGGCGCTGTCGATCAGGCCTCCGGGTGTCGGCGCGTTGTACTGGTAATCCAGCGATACGCGCTCGCGCTTTGTTGTTTTTTTGGTGCTGTTTTCGCCGTACAGATAATTGGTGCCGGGGCCCTGGTCGTACATATTGTCCAGCTTGCCTTCGCGCTTGAAGTACTCGCCGGTCAGGCCGAAGCGGTGGCCGCCATCGACCTTTTGCTGCAACTTGGCCAGAAAGTTCTGCTGCGAGAACGTCTCGGGCGTGGGTTCGCTGCGCCGGGGGCCATAAGCGCCCACGTCGGCGCGGTTGCCCAACGCATGACCGCCGCGCGCGCCCGCCTGAATCAACCATGTCGTGTTGTCATCGATGCGGCCGGCCAGCGCTGCGTTGGCGCCCCGGCTGCTGTCGGCAGAGTCATAGTCCAGCTTGGCAAGCGCCCCGAAATCGCGCTCAGGACGCAGCAGATCCGAGGGGTCCAGCGTGCGCAGTTCGGCCATGCCGCCCAAGGCGCCCGAGCCGCCCTTGGTGGAGTCGGAACCGCGCACGATGTCCAGACGCGACAGGGTATTGAAATCCACGGTTTCCAGGCCGCCCTTCACACCGCGCGCGCCATCATCCAGATAGGGCAGGCGGATGCCGTCGATGCGGGTCAGCACGCGGTCCTGGTCCAGGCCACGGATATTGATGCTGTTGTTCTGGCGGTTGAAGGTCACGCCCGGCTCGATGCGTTTGCCGACATCGGTCCAGTCGTAGGCCATCACCGAATCCAGCGCCGCGCGCGTGGTGATGGTGGTCCAGGCGGGCTCCGGACGCGGACCGACGGTCTCGACCTTGACCGGCGCCAACTGTGACACGCTGCCCGCCGGGCGCAACACATAGGTGTTGTCGCCCTGCCGGCTGGCCACCAGCGATGTGCCGGCCAACAGACGAGACAGCGCCTGTTCGGGGGTGTAGCGGCCCGTCAGACCCGGACTGTCCAGACCGGCCACGGCGGCGGGTTCATACAGCACTGAAATACCGGCCTGATCGGCATAGCGGGCAAGCGCCTCGGTCAATGACATGGCTGCGATTTGATAGGTTTGAGGCGCGCTATGCTGCGCCATCGCAGGCAGACTCATGCACAGCGCCAGGGAGGTCAGCGCCGTCGCGCGGGCGAGCCGCTGCGTGAGAACAGACGAAAAGGATGCGGTGAGGGGACGTGCAAGTGCCATGAGAGCTTTCCGGTCGAGGGGAGGCGTTGCGATTGCTTCCAATGACCCACGTTCTCATCGAACCGGACAGTTTTTACGAATCTATTTAGTAACAGGAATCATTTACGTTTTATCGATGACGATCCAATACGGCGTGCGGCTGCGCACGCTCACCGGCAGCAGCGCCGGCAGCGCGCGCAGAATGCCCTCGGTATTGTCGAGCTGGAAAGTGCCGGACACAGGCAGCGCGGCAACAGCCTGGGCGCAACGCACAAGACCGCGCCGATAGCGGCCGAGTTCGGCCGCGAAGGTGGCCAGCGGCATCGCGTTGACGTGCAGCACGCCGCGCAGCCAGGCAGGCTCGGACTCGAGCGCGGCGGATCTGAGGCGCACGGTATACGCATCGAAGCAGGCCGCTTGCGGCGCAGCCAGCGTAGCGGCCACGCCCAGCGCCGGCCGGACTTGCACCTGGCCTTCATAGACTTCGATCCGGCAGCCCTCGGCATCCAGGCGTAAGGCGTAGCGCGCATGGCTGGCCGTCACCTGGCCCTGCGGCGCATGGGCGACACAGCGCAGACCGGCACGCACATAGACCTCCCCGGCTCGCAGCACCGCACCGTCATCGCTCAGATCCAGGGCCGAACCGCTGTTCAAGCTCACGAAAGTGCCTCCCGGCAAGACAATGTCGCGCCGCTCTCCGGGCGCGCTGCGGTAGTCGGCCAACAGCCCGGTCTCTCTGCCCCCGCGCCAGGCTGCCCATGCGGCAGGCGTCCCCAGGGCCATCCCGGCCATGGCTTTGAGCGCGAGCCGGCGGGTTTTGTGGGCCGGCCGCCCCAGCGTGGCGTGCAACAACTGGGGGGGCAGGCCACCCAGCAAATCGTTGACGCGCTGAGCATGTTGCCAGGCCTGCTCGTGCCGCGTGTCGCTGGCGCGCCAGCGCTCACACGCTGCCGCATCATCGGCACTGGCCTGCCCCGAAGCAAGATGCATCAGCCAGCGCGCGGCCTCACGGGCCACGCGGCGATCCAAGACGCCGGCTGCGCTCATGACGCATCCATCACCAGAATGCATTGCTCATAAGCACGCAGGATGTGCCGCTGTACCGTACGTACCGAAATCTGCAATTGCTCGGCGATCTCGGCATAGGGCAGCTGCTCAACCTGGGCCAGCAAAAAAGCCCTGCGGGTCTTGAGGGGCAGAGCAGACAGCAGCGTATCGATCTGATCCAGCGCTTCAAAGATCAACAGGCGTTGCTCGGGCGAGGGTGCGCTCTCGAGCGGCATGACCGCCAGCGCCTCTTCGTAGGCGCGCTCCAGCGAGCGGCGACGGTAGTGATTGAGCAGCAAACGCCCGGCGATCGTGACCAGATAGGCCCGGGGCTCGCGCACACCAGGCAGTTCGCGGCGATGACGCAGCACGCGCACAAAGGTGTCCTGGGCCAGGTCCGCCGCGTCAAAGCTATTGCCCAGCTTTTTGCGCAGCCAGCCATTCAGCCAGCCGTGATGATCAGCATAGAAGCGATGGACATCGTCCTGGGAAGCAGAGAACACTTTTTGCAAGAAATATAAATGAAAATCAGTCTCATTCTATTAAATGCACACGAAACTGCAATCAGTTTTTACACTTCTCTTCGACAACAGCCGCCAGCCAGTGACAGGCTCAGGCGAGGTCAGGCAACGGCGCAAGCACGACGCAGCACGACCGGCAAGCAGATGCGCAGAGGCCTGAAATACAAGGCTTTTGGACACTTGTTGCAGGTCTGCAACAAGCGTTCCCGAAAGGCTAAGACGTGTCTTAGCTTATAGGTCCGCTATGCCAAAATGACGAGGCGTCGGCCGCCGCCGCCGTTGATCTTTTTAGGTATTGCCACACTTTGACTCCCCTGCATCTGATCCGCTGCGCTCTGGCGAGCGCGGGGGTGGCGCTCAGTCTTTCGGCGCTTGCCGCCCCGCCGATCTTTGTGTTGAATTCGCTCAATGCCAATGTCAGCATCATCGATCCTGTCACCTACACCGAGCTGCGCCGTGTGCCGACGGGCAAAGAACCGCATCACATCTACCTGACGCCGGATGAGCAATCGCTCATGGTGGCCAATGCGCTGAGCGACACCATCACCTTGCTGGACCCGCGCACCGGCGACGTGCAGCGCACGATGACCGGCATCGTCGACCCCTATCATTTGCGCTTTTCGCCCGACATGAAGTGGTTCGTGACAGCCGCCAACCGCCTGGATCATGTCGATATCTACGAATACAAACCGCTGGGCCAGGGCAAGGGCTTTGACCTGAAACTGGCCAAGCGTGTGCCGGCCGGGAAAACACCCAGCCACATCGCCATCGACAGCAAAAGCAAGGTCACTTATATCTCCCTGCAAGACAGCGACCAGATCATGGCGATTGACCTGGCCACGCAACAACCGCTGTGGACCATCCCAGTAGGCAAGACGCCCGCCGATCTGTTCATCACCGGCGATGACAAGACCCTGCTGGTGGCCCTGACGGGCGACAGCTACGTCGAGGCCTACGATCTGACATCCAAGCCGGCCAAACTGATCAAGCGCATCAAGACCGCCAATGGCGCGCATGCGTTTCGTGCTCAGGGCGACGGCCGCCACCTGTTTGTCAGCAACCGCGGCGCGAACTCCATCAGCCGTATCGACATGCGCGCGCTGGAAATCACCGACACCTTCCCCGCCCCCGGCGGACCGGACTGCATGGATGTGTCCAAAGACGGCAAGCTGCTGTATGTCACCTCGCGCTGGGCCGGCAAGCTGACGGTCATCGATCTCGAGAAGAAAACGGTCAGCAAACAGGTCCGCGTGGGTAAGTCCCCTCATGGCGTCTGGACGCTGAACCATGCGCCGGCGCGCTGAACGCCTGCTGGCGGCGGGCCTGCTGGCCGCCGCCTTCGCTGCTCAAGTCCAGGCCGCCCCGTGCGACAAGCCGGTTTACCTGACTTTCGACACCGGCCACATGGGCGTGGCCGACCTGATCGCCGACGTACTCAAGCGCCAGGGCGTGCATGCCACGTTTTTTCTGGCCAATGAACGCACCCTGGCCGGCGGTGGCAGCCTGGATGCGCAATGGGCTCCATGGTGGCAAGCCCGAGCCGCCGAAGGTCATGTCTTCGGCTCTCACACTTACGACCACGTGTATTGGCGCGGGGACCAGCCCGAAGGCAAGTTCCGCGTGCGGCCCAGCGCCGGCCCCGATGCGGATAAAACCCAAACCTGGACCGCCGCGCAATATTGCGCCGAGATCCGGCGTTCGGCGCAGCGCTTCCAGGAGATGACCGGCAAAACCCTGCTGCCGCTTTACCGTGCGCCCGGCGGCAAGACCTCGCCCGCCCTGCTGGCGGCGGCCAAGACCTGCGGTTATGCGCACGTCGGCTGGGCCGACGCCGGCTTTCTGGGCGACGAACTGCCCAGCGAAAAATACCCGAATGCAGCCCTGCTGGATCAGGCATTGCGCCGCATCAGGCCCGGCGATATTCTGCTGGCGCACCTCGGCATCTGGTCACGCCAAGACCCCTGGGCTCCGGCCGTGCTCGAACCCCTGATCACAGGTCTGAAAGCCAAGGGCTTCTGTTTCGCCACGCTCGACACCCATCCCGCCTATCGCGAGTGGATCGCCACGCATCATTGATTTGTCATGGATACCTTCAGCCAACTGTTTTCTCAATGTCAGGAATGGCTGTTCGAAACAGTCGTTCAACCCCTGCTTTTTCATCTGGGCATGGCCAGCATCATCGAAGACGCCTATGACGGCACGATGTGGCTGCTGGTGGGCCTGATCCAGCTTGCGATCATGGTGGTGTTCTTTGGCAGCCTGGAGCGCTGGCGCCCGGTCGAAGCCGTGCGGGACCGCCAGCAGGTAATGGTGGATGTGCTTTACACCCTAGTGCACCGGCTGGGCCTGTTCCGCATCGCGCTTTTTTTCACGATCGACCCCTTGTGGGACAGCGTGTTCGGCAGTCTGCACACCTGGGGGCTGGCGACCTTTCAGCTCGATCAGATCTGGCCCGGCGTGACCGATGGGCCATGGATCAGCCTGCTGATGTATCTGCTGATCTTCGATCTGGTCGATTATCTGTATCACCGGGCCCAGCACCGCTTTAGCTGGCTCTGGGCGCTGCACTCGCTGCATCACAGCCAGCGGCAGATGACCCTCTGGAGCGATAACCGCAACCATCTGCTCGACGACATGCTGCGCGACGTGGTGATCGTGCTCGTGTCGCAATTAATTGGTGTGCCGCCAGCCCAGTTCGTCGCCATCGTGGCCATCACCCAGCTCACCGAAAGCCTGTCGCATGCCAATCTGCGCGCCGGCTTCGGCTGGCTGGGCTCGCGCCTCGTCGTGGGACCGCGCTTTCACCGCCAGCACCATTCCATCGCTTACGATGCTTCATCGCCAGGGCCGGCCGGCGGCTACAACTTCGCCGCCCTGTTTCCTATCTGGGACATCCTGTTTCGCTCCGCGCGCTTTGACGGCGATTACGGCCCCACCGGCATTCACGACCAATTGCCGGAAGCCGGCGGACAGGATTACGGACGGGGTTTCTGGGCCCAGCAGCGGCTAGGCATGAAACGCATGATCAAGGCACTCAGGCCTAAGCGTTCGGATCGTGCGCCTGTTTCTTGATGGCGTCATGGCGCTTTTCCATTTCCTGACGTAGGGCGCGGCGCTGCCGCGCCGCCTCGAAACGCTGACGCTCTTCAAGCGTGACCGGCGTCAGGGGAGGCACGGCGATGGACTGGCCGTGCTCATCCACCGCCACCATCGTGAAATAACAACTGTTGGTGTGCCGCACCAGCTTGCGCCGGATGTCTTCAGTCACCACCTTGATGCCGACCTCCATCGAGGTGCGGCCCGTGAAGTTGACAGAAGCCAGGAAAGTCACCATTTCGCCGACATGGATGGGTTCACGGAACACCACCTGATCCACCGACAGCGTCACGACATACTGGCCCGCATAACGGCTGGCGCAGGCATAGGCCACCTGATCCAGATATTTGAGAATCGTGCCGCCGTGCACATTGCCTGAAAAATTCGCCATATCGGGCGTCATCAGGATGGTCATCGAAAGCTGGTGGCTGAAAGCGTCTTCCATAATTGTCTGGCAGGTGGCCGAAAACAGCTATCGTACCCCGCCTATTGCGGTGGTGCGTCCTCTCGGACGCCGCTGGGCGGCACCACGCGCAGCAAAGGCGGATTCCAGCGCCCATCCAGCGCCTCGGCCGACGGCAGGTAGAGGCGCAGCAGCAGATTCACCGCCTCACCGGACAAAGGCAGCCAATTGGCCCGGTCTAGCTCTCCCGGCGGCTCGCTCTGTAAAAACAGATCCAGCGAACCGTCGGCGTTGTAATGCAGGGGATCGCGGTCACCCAGGCTGTAACGTCGATAGGGATTGCTCAATGGCTGACCCTGGCCGTCATAGGCCGCAAGCGTCCAGAAGGCATCGCCCGGCGGCAGCGCATCGGCCTCAAAACGCAAGACGTAACGCGAGCCAGGCAGAACCGGCGAGCCGTCGGCATCCGTGGTCAGACGCAGGGTCAGCACCTCTTCAGGCAGTTCGGCCCCCGGTTGCAGACGCGCCATGCGGGCACGCTTCAAATAGGCGCTGCCATAGGCCCCCATCGCCTCGCGCTCGGCCACCCAGCCACGTTCAGCAGCAGCATTGAGCGCATCCAGATAGGCCGGTGTCTCCCGGGCGGCACGGCGCAAGGCCTGCTGCACGGGATTGTCGAGCTTGCCGAAAACGAGCTGTTGGCCGGGGAAGATGCCCACCCGCCGCAAACGCGCCAGCATGGCTTGATCGCCGACACGTGGCGGATGCTTGCGCAACAACTCGGCGCCATAAGTGAAAAACACATCGGCCGGCATCTTGGCGATCTGCTGCGCTACCGGCGTCACCGTGTCCAGACCCGGGTCTGACCGGACCTGCATCGCCTGGCTGCCACGATTCCAGTCCTGCAAAGGCGTCAGGATGAAGCCCTCTTGCAGGGCCGCGCTATCGGCACCCGCCTGCAACAGCCCCTGCACCCAGACCTGGCTGGTCGGCGCCTCGACGCGCTGCATGGCAGGCGGCAATGGCGCCGTCCATCCCGGCGGCACGACCGCATAATTGCCCCGGCCCGTGCCGGTGCTGCGCTTGCCTAATACCGCGAAGGCATCCCCCCACAGATCATGCAGCGTCAAGCTGTAGAACCGTCCCTGAGTCGGCGGCAGGGAAATCACCACCGGACCGGTATTCAAGTCCAGCCAGGCGCTCATGCGCAGCATGTCGGCATGCGGCCAAAGACCGCCCGGCGCATCGCCACGCTGCATCCAGAAGCGATTGACCTGGGCATGCCCAGGCTGGCCCTCCGTTTTGGGCGACACGGCCTGACGCCGCGCCAAATCCATGGAAATCAGAGGGTATAGATAAACATAGGCATCGACGGCTGCACGCTGAAGCTCCGCCGCGGCCGGAGATACCGCAGGCGCGGCCAGCCCCTGGGCGAAGCCGGGCGACACAGCGAAAAGCGTTGACAGGGACAGAACAGCCGCCGTCAAGCGGCGCAGATGGCGCATGAGGCGCTCCAGAAATCGATCGTGAATCCCTCCCATTCTCGAAAAAAAACCGAAGGGCGGTACAAAAACCATGGTAGCAGCGCCCAGTCAAGACAAAATCTGTGAATACGCCGCTTTCTTGATCTATATCCGTCCTTGAACAGCAGGAAATTGATATCGGTCAAGGTGCGGGCCTATACTCTCGGAAGCTGTGACGCCAGTCGGAATTTGCCGCGACGGCAACAAAAGAGGCGTCACTTTCCTCCACCCAGAAGGGAGAGTGCTTCATGACACACATGAATCGCCGTCAATTCTTCAAGGTGACAGGGTCTACGTTGGCTGGCTCCAGCCTGATCATGTTGGGCGCAGCGCCCGGCACGGCGATGGCCGAGGTGCGCCAATACAAACTGGCGCGCATGAAAGAAACGCGCAACACCTGTCCCTACTGTTCCGTTGCCTGTGGCATCTTGATGTACGGGCTGGGCGACGGCGCCAAAAACGCCAAGGCCAGCATTGTCCACATCGAGGGCGACGCCGACCACCCCGTCAACCGGGGGACGCTCTGTCCCAAAGGGGCTGGGCTGATCGACTTCATCCATAGCCCCAACCGCCTCAAATACCCTGAATACCGCGCACCGGGTTCGGACAAGTGGGAACGCATCTCCTGGGATCAAGCGATGAGCCGCATCGCCAAGCTCATGAAGGATGACCGCGACGCCAATTTCGTCCAGAAAACGGCCGACGGCAAGACCGTCAACCGCTGGCTCACCACCGGCATGCTCGCCGCTTCGGCCAGCAGCAACGAAGTCGGTTACATCACGCATAAAGTTGTGCGCAGCATGGGAATGCTGCCCTTCGACAACCAAGCTCGTGTCTGACACGGCCCGACGGTGGCAGGTCTTGCCCCGACGTTTGGCCGTGGAGCGATGACGAACCATTGGGTCGACATCAAGAACGCGGATGTAGTGCTGATCATGGGCGGTAATGCCGCCGAGGCCCACCCTTGCGGGTTCAAATGGGTCACGGAAGCAAAAGCGCATAACAAGGCAAAACTGCTGGTCGTGGACCCGCGCTTTACGCGCTCGGCATCCGTGGCCGATTTCTACGCGCCCATACGCACCGGAAGCGACATCGTCTTTTTGGGCGGCGTCATCCACTACCTGCTGGAAAACGACAAAATCCAGCACGAGTACGTGCGTAATTACACCGACTTCTCGTTCATCGTCCGCGAGGATTTCGCCTTCAATGACGGCATCTACTCGGGCTACAACCCCGAGAAGCGCAGCTATGACAAGGCGTCCTGGGACTACGAACGGGGCGAGGACGGCTACGTCAAAACCGACCCGACGCTGCAACACCCGCGTTCGGTCTATCAGCTGCTCAAGAAACATTACGCGCGCTACACACCGGAATTGGTCGAGCGCGTCTGTGGCACGCCGCAAGACAAGTTCCTGTATGTTTGCGAAACGCTAGCTTCGACAGCCACCCCTGACCGCGCGACAACCATTCTCTACGCGCTGGGCTGGACGCAGCATTCCATCGGCTCGCAAATCATCCGTACCGGCGCGATGCTGCAACTGCTGCTGGGCAATATCGGCGTGGCCGGCGGCGGCATGAACGCCTTGCGCGGTCACTCCAACATCCAGGGCCTGACCGATCTGGGGCTGATGTCCAACCTCTTGCCGGGTTATATGACGCTGCCCAGCGAGGGCGAGCAGGACTTCGGCAAGTACATCGATGTGCGCGCGCAAAAGCCCCTGCGTCCCAATCAATTGAGCTATTGGCAGAATTACAAGAAGTTCCACGTCAGCCTCATGAAGGCCTGGTGGGGCGACGCCGCCACGGCCGACAATAACTGGGCCTACGATTACCTGCCCAAGCTGGACAAGCTCTACGACATGCTGCAAACGTATGAGCTGATGAACCAGGGCAAGGTGAACGGCTACATCTGCCAGGGTTTCAATCCCCTGGCCGCCGCCCCCAACAAGGCCAAGCTGACCGCCGCTTTCTCCAAGCTCAAGTTCATGGTCATCATGGACCCGCTGAGCACCGAAACCTCGGAGTTCTGGCGTAATGTGGGCGAGCAAAACGACGTCGACACCGCCTCGATCCAGACCGAAGTATTCCGTCTGCCCACCACCTGTTTTGCCGAGGAAGAAGGCGCACTGGTGAACTCGGGCCGCTGGCTGCAATGGCACTGGAAGGGCGCGGAGCCACCGGGCGAGGCCCGCAGCGATATTGAGATCATGTCTGATCTCTTTACGCGCATGCGTGAGCTTTACCGCAAGGAAGGCGGGGCCTATCCCGACCCCATCGTCAACCTGTCATGGCCTTACTCCAATCCGGAAAGCCCCACGGCCGTTGAACTGGCCAAGGAGTACTGCGGCCGCGCCCTGAAAGACCTCACCGATCCCAAGGACCCGTCCCGCGTCACGCGTAAGGCAGGCGAGCAGCTCGCCGGATTTGCCGAGTTGCGCGACGACGGCAGCACCTTGAGCGGCTGCTGGATCTTCGCGGGCGGCTGGACCGAGGCCGGCAATCAGATGGCCCGGCGCGACAACAGCGATCCGACCGGCATCGGCCAAACGCTGAACTGGGCCTGGGCCTGGCCGGCCAACCGCCGCATCCTCTACAACCGCGCCTCTTGCGACGTGGAAGGCAAGCCCTTCGATCCGCGCCGCAGCCTTATTGCCTGGGATGGCAAGCGCTGGGGCGGCGCCGATATCCCGGACTTCAAGGCCGACGAGAACCCGGCGGGCGGCATGGGGCCCTTCATCATGAACCCGGAGGGTGTGGCGCGCTTTTTCGCCCGCGCCGGCTTGGCCGAAGGCCCCTTCCCCGAGCATTACGAGCCCTTCGAGAACCCGCTGGGCTACAACCCGTTGCATCCCAAGCAGCCGCTGGCCGTCAGCAATCCGGCCGCGCGCGTGTTCAAGTCGGACCTGGAGGCCATGGGCAAGACGGAGAATTTCCCGCATGTGGCCACCACCTATCGCCTGACGGAGCACTTCCATTACTGGACCAAGAACGTGCGCCTGAACGCCATCCTGCAACCCGAGCAATTCGTCGAAATCGGCGAGGCGCTGGCCAAGGAACTGGGCATAGCGAATGGTTCACGTGTGAAGGTTTCGTCCAACCGGGGCTACATCAAGGCGGTGGCGCTCGTCACCAAGCGCATCAAGGCGCTGACCATCGAAGGCCGCACCGTGCACCATGTGGGTATTCCCATCCACTGGGGCTTTGTGGGGATTACGAAACCGGGCTTTCTGACCAACACGCTGACGCCTTTCGTCGGTGACGCCAATAGTCAGACACCCGAGTTCAAGTCCTTCCTGGTCAAGGTCGAGAAGGCATAGGAGCGATATATGTCAATGCAATCACTGGACATCAAACGGCGCTCCGCCACCACCACGCCGCCGCCCGGCGTGCGCGAGCCCTCGACCGGCAGCGTGGCCAAGCTGATCGACGTCTCCAAGTGCATAGGCTGTAAAGCCTGCCAGGTCGCCTGCATGGAATGGAACGACCTGCGCGATGAGGTCGGCGTCAACGTGGGGGTCTATGACAACCCGGCCGACCTCACCGAGCACTCCTGGACCGTCATGCGGTTCTCGGAATACGAGAACGAAAAAGGCGATCTGGAGTGGCTGATCCGCAAGGACGGCTGCATGCACTGCGAGGACCCCGGCTGCCTGAAGGCCTGCCCCTCGCCAGGCGCCATCATCCAATACAACAACGGCATCGTGGATTTTCACGAAGAAAACTGTATTGGCTGCGGCTACTGCATCACCGGCTGTCCGTTCAACGTGCCGCGCATCTCGCAGAAAGACCACAAGGCCTATAAGTGCACGCTGTGTTCGGATCGCGTGGCGGTCGGCCAGGAGCCTGCCTGTGTGAAAACCTGTCCCACCGGCGCTATCGAGTTCGGCACCAAGGAAGACATGAAGCAGCAGGCGGCCGAGCGGATCGAAGACCTCAAGTCACGCGGTTTCGAGCATGCGGGGCTCTACGATCCGCAGGGGGTGGGCGGCACGCACGTCATGTATGTGCTGCACCATGCCGACCAACCGCAGCTCTATCATGGCTTGCCAGCAGACCCGAAGATCAGCCCCATGGTCTCATTCTGGAAGGGCATCGCCAAGCCCCTGGGCGTGGCCGCGATGGCGCTGACCGCGCTGGCCGGTTTCTTCCATTACATCCGGGTTGGTCCCAACGAAACCCACGAAGAAGACGAACGCAAGGCTGAAGAGGAGGCCCGTCATGGCTGATCCCCATCACCCCAGGAAGATCCAGCGCTACACGGCTGGCGAGCGCAGCAACCATTGGGTGATCGTCATCACCTTCATTTTGCTCGCCCTCTCCGGCCTGGCGCTCTTTCATCCGGCCTTCTCCTGGCTTTACGCCCTCCTGGGCGGCGGCCCCTGGACCCGCATCCTGCACCCTTTCATCGGGGTCGTGATGTTTGTCAGCTTCTTCGTCTTTGCCGCGCAAATGTGGCGGCACAACATCATGACGAAGACGGACATCCAATGGCTGCGCCAGATCAATGATGTCGTCAACAACCGGGAAGAAAATCTACCGGAAGTCGGCAAATACAACGCGGGCCAGAAACTGCTGTTTTATGTGCTTATCCTCTGCATGCTGGGTCTGGTGCTGACCGGCATCGTCATGTGGCGGGCCTATTTCGCGATCTATTTCCCGATCTGGGCCGTCCGGGCCGCCTCGCTGCTGCACGCCGTTCTTGCTTTTGTGCTGATTTGCGCGATTATTGTGCATATTTACGCAGCGATCTGGGTCAAGGGCTCGATCCAGGCCATGGTGCGCGGCACCGTGACCTGGGGCTGGGCCTGGAAGCATCACCGTGCCTGGTTCCGTTCGGTTCGCAAAGATTCGCCTGGCGGCGAATAATCCCGCCCACAGGCGAACCCCCACGGCTGCGATGCGCCTTTTGGCGTAACGCAGCCGTGTTGTTTCTCTGGAGAATGATTTGCAGCGTATATTGCCGCGCGGCGAGATCGAGTCCCTGGATCACACCGCCATCGCCCGCCTGCGCCAGCCTGAACGGGCCAGCGTGTTCAGCACACGCGCCGCACGTCTGCGCGCCCTGGCCGAGAACAACCCCATTGCCGACTACCTGTCCCTGATGGCTACGGTGGCGGACGCGCAGCAGACCGAACTGGCTGCCGCGCATTTCCCGGGCGCCAGCCCCGAACGCATCGACCGTGCGCAAGCCCATGGCATGCCGCCTTTACAGGCGGTCGGCTGGCCGCGTGATCCGGCCTGGCGCGAGATGCTCGGCCGCCTGCTCGACCGCGTGGCCGACACGCCCTCCACCCCCCAGGCCGCGCGCGACATCTGCCAGCAGTGGCGCCTCACCCTGGAACAGGACCCGCAGGCCGTCGAAAACCTCGCTGATGCGCTACTGACCGAACGCAGTGTGGGCGTGGATAGCGCAGCCGCGCCGCTGGTCATGGCGGCGCTGCAAGTCTATTGGACCGACATGGCCTGCCGTTTCGACCGCAAAGCCATGCCGGTCGCCAGTCCTTTTGGTGTCTGCCCCATGTGCGGCAGCTTGCCGGTCGCCAGCGTGGTGCGCGTGGGCGGCCAATCCGATGGGCTGCGCTACCTCTCGTGCAGTCTGTGCGCCTGCGAATGGCATCTGGTGCGCGTGACCTGTAGCCAATGCGAAAGCACCAAAGACATCGCGTATCACAACATCGAAGGCCGCTCCGAAGCCATCAAGGCCGAGTCCTGCGATAACTGCCACAGCTACCGCAAGATCTTCTACCAGGAAAAAGACCTGCATGTGGAAGCCGTCGCCGACGATCTCGCCAGTCTTGCGCTGGACATCCTGATGGGCGAGGCCGGATATAGCCGGGCCAGCGGCAACCCGCTGCTGTGGCATGAAGAGGTGGAGGAATGAGCAGCGCCGCCCCCGGCGACATTCCCTCCCTGGACCGGCTGCTCAAGCAGGCGGACTACACCCCGCTGATCGAGCAATATGGCCGCAGCCAGGTCGTCACCGTCTTGCGCAGCCAATTGCAAAGCCTGCGTGAACAGGCCCTGGCCGGCACGCTTGCGCATGAAGCGCTCAAAGACATCGCGGCGGCCACCGCCGCCGCGCTGGCCGCACGCAATGCGCCGCGCCTGAGGGCCGTTTTCAACCTGACGGGCACGGTGCTGCATACCAATCTGGGCCGCGCCTTGCTGCCTGATGAGGCCATCGCGCCCATCGTGCGCGCGCTGACCTCGCCGGCCAACCTGGAATTCGACCTCGGCACCGGCGCGCGCGGCGACCGCGACGACCTGATCGAAGACCTGCTGTGCGAACTCACGGGCGCCGAAGCCGCCACCGTCGTCAACAACAATGCCGCAGCCGTGTTGCTCATGCTCAACGCGCTGGCGGACCGGCGCGAAGTCATCGTCTCGCGCGGCGAACTGGTTGAAATCGGCGGCGCGTTTCGCATCCCCGACATCATGAAACGCGCGGGCGCCAAGCTGATCGAGGTCGGCACCACCAACCGCACCCATGCCACCGACTACAGCCACGCCATCGGGCCGCGCACAGCCATGCTGATGAAGGTGCATTGCAGCAACTACGCGGTCACCGGCTTCACCAAAAGCGTCAGCGTGGCCGAGGTCGCAGCGCTGGCGCATGCACAGGGCTTGCCGGCCACGGTCGATCTGGGCAGCGGCACGCTGCTGGACCTGACCCAATGGGGATTACCCCGCGAAGACACCGTACGCGACACCCTTTCGGCCGGCGCCGACCTGGTCACCTTCAGCGGTGACAAGCTGCTGGGCGGGCCGCAGGCCGGTCTGCTTGTCGGCCGCGCCGATCTGATCCGGAAAATCAAGAAGAACCCGCTCAAACGCGCTTTGCGTGTGGGCAAACTCACCTTGGCCGCGCTGGAGCCCGTGCTGGCGCTCTACCGTGCCCCCGAAAAACTCGCAGAACGCTTGACGACGCTGCGGCTGCTCACACGTCCCCAGCGGCAGATGCAAGAGCAGGCCGAACGGCTGCGCGCGCCCCTGCAGCATGCGGTCGGCACGGACTTCGGCGTCGAAGGCCTGCCTCTGTTCAGCCAGATCGGCAGCGGCGCGCTGCCCGTCGATCAACTGCCTAGCTTTGGCCTTGCCATCCGCTATCTGGGCCGGGGCCGTGCCGGCCGCCACCTCGAACGCCTCCAGACCCGATTGCGTGAACTGCCGACACCCGTTGTAGGCCGCATCGATGACGATGTGCTTTGGCTAGACCTGCGCTGTCTCGAAACACGCGATGAAGCCGGATTCCTCGCCCAATTGGCGGAGCCGCTGGCATGATCATCGGAACCGCTGGCCACATCGATCACGGTAAAACCACGCTGGTGCGCGCACTGACCGGCGTGGACACCGACCGTCTCAAAGAAGAAAAAGCGCGTGGCATCTCCATCGAACTGGGCTACGCCTACACCCCACTGCCCAACGGCGATGTGCTGGGTTTCATCGATGTGCCCGGCCACGAAAAACTGATTCACACCATGGCGGCAGGCGCCAGCGGCATCGACTTTGGCCTCTTGGTCGTCGCCGCCGACGATGGCGTCATGCCTCAAACCGAAGAGCATCTGGCCATCTTGAGCCTGCTGGGCTTGAACCAAGGCGCCGTGGCCATCACCAAGGCAGACCGCGCCGACGCCAGCCGTATCGATGCTGTGCGCGCCGACATCCAGCGGCTGACGACCGGCTCCTTTCTGCAAGACGCGCCGGTATTCGTGCTGGCCGCCGCGCAAGCCGATGATCCCGGCGTGGCGCAGCTCAAAGCCTGGCTCGAAGCCCAGGCGCAGGCACGGCCTGCCCGTGCTGTCAAAGGGCTGTTCCGCCTGGCCATCGATCGCGCCTTCACCCTGGCCGGTCATGGCACTGTCGTGACCGGCACCGTGCACGACGGCCAGGTGCACGTCGCCGATGAACGCGCCGACTTACGCCTGATGCCTGAGGGGCGGCCGGTACGCGTGCGCAGCATTCATGCACAGAACCGTCCCAGCGAAAGCGGCGTGGCCGGTCAGCGCTGTGCGCTTAACCTGCCCGGCATAGACAAAGACAGCATCCATCGTGGCGACTGGATCGCCGACGCGCGCTGCTTCACGCCGGCACGCCATATGGATGTCGAATTGCGCTGGCAGGGCGATAGCCCGCTGACGGCCTGGACGCCTTTGCAAGTACATCTCGGCGCTGCGCGAACGCAGGCCCATGCCGTACCGCTGGCGCCTGTCGAACTGGCCGTAGGCCAGACCGGGCTGGTGCAACTGGTCTTCGACAACGATCTTTGCGCCATGCCAGGTGACCGCTACATCGTGCGCAACAGCCGCCGTACCGTGGGCGGCGGACGGATACTCGACCCCAATGCGCCGGACCGCAAACGCCGCAAACCTGCGCGGCTAGCCTGGCTGCATGCTCTCAGCACCTATCTCGACGACCATGATCTGCGTCCGCTGTTGGCTCAGGCGCCGCTGGGCATCCCGGAAACCCTGGTGCTGCGCCTGAACGCCACGGCGCCGGCGGATGCGCGCTGGATCGCGCCGCGCGGCGAACGCGTACTCATCGCGCAAGACTGCTGGCTGGCGCTGCGCGCAAGCCTGCTCGCGGCCGTCGCAGCCTTTCATGCGCAGTATCCCGACGAACCCGGCGCCGACGCGGCCCGCTTAAGGCGCATGAGCTGTCCGCAGGCCGCAGCCGAACTCTGGCAGGCGCTGCTGGAGCACAGCGCCGAGGAGGGCCTGCTTAGGCGCAATGGCGCCTGGTGGCACTTGCCGGAACATGGCGTCACCCTGAATGAGGAAGAACAGCGCCTGGCGCAGCAAAGCCTGCTGCTGCTGCGCCAAGCGCGCTTTGACCCGCCCTGGGTGCGTGATCTGGCGCGCAGCCTGCGCCTGCCGGAAGACGATATGCGCCGCCTGATGCGCAAACTGCTGCGCCGGGGCGATGTCGTGCAAGTGGTGCGCGATCTTTTCTATCATCACCAGACCATGGACGAGCTGGCGGCACGGGTGGCGCAACAATGCCAGGAGCGAGGCGGCGTGGAAGCAGCGGCCTTTCGCGACCAGACCGGGCTGGGACGTAAACGGGCCATCCAGATTCTCGAATTCATGGATCGGGCGGGCTACACCCGCCGTCTGCGCGACCGCCATGTGTTGCGTGGCGACAGTAAGCTGTTCGGTCGCGCACAAACAGCCGTCGAGCCGCTATCATAGGAAGCATGGAAGGCATGCGTGCCCGGTGGCGCGGCTGGGCTTCAAACCCAGTTGGGGACGTCAGACGTTCCCAGGTAGGTTCGACTCCTGCTGCCTTCCGCCATACGCGGGCGATGCTATGCTTTCTCTGCACCGATGGAGAAATTGCATGTCTACCGATACCAGTCCGCGACTCACCTCTCTCTCGCATGGCGGCGGCTGCGGCTGCAAGATAGCGCCGGGCGTGCTGTCCGAGCTGCTGGCGCGCTTCGTGCCCCAACGCCACGACCCCAATCTGCTGGTCGGAACGGAAACCTCGGATGACGCGGCGGTCTATCGCTTGAACGACCAGCAGGCGCTCATCGCCACCACCGATTTCTTCATGCCCATTGTCGACAATCCCTTCGACTTCGGGCGTATCGCAGCCACCAATGCGCTCTCCGACATCTACGCCATGGGTGGCAAGCCCATCATGGCCCTGGCCATCGTCGGCATGCCCATCAATGTGCTGCCCCATGACGTGATCGCCGACATCCTGCGCGGCGGAGAATCCGTCTGCCAAGATGCCGGCATCATGATCGCGGGCGGCCACAGCATCGACTCTGTCGAGCCCATTTATGGGCTCGCCGCCATGGGCCTGGTGCACCCCGATCTCATCAAGCGCAATGCCGATGCGCGAGCGGGAGATGTGCTCATCCTCGGCAAGCCCCTGGGCGTGGGGATACTCTCCGCAGCGCTCAAGAAAAACCGGCTCGATGACGCGGGCTATGCCGCCATGCTTGCGGCCACCACTCAACTCAATCGCCCTGGCCCTGACCTCGCGGCCCTGCCGGGCGTGCACGCCATTACCGACGTGACGGGTTTCGGCCTGCTGGGCCACACGCTGGAGATGGCGCGAGGCGCAGGCCTGACCGCACGTCTGCGGATGGCCGATCTGCCCTGGCTGGCCGGTGTGCGCGGGCTGGCCGCCGATGGCGTCATCACCGGCGCATCGGGCCGCAACTGGGCCTCTTATGGCAGTTCGGTACGCCTTGGGCCATCGCTCAGCGAGACGGACCGCGCCCTGCTGACCGACCCCCAAACGTCCGGCGGACTGCTGGTGGCCTGCGCACCCGAGGCCGCCAGCCAAGTGCTGTCGATTTTCGCGGCGGCAGGCTTTAAAGACGCCGCCGTGATAGGCGACATGGCCGCCGGCGACGCCGTGGTCGAGGTGGCCTGAACCGCGCCACCGAATGACCCGGGTATTGCCTGCGCCGCGCCAACAGAAGAAACAGGCCATCCCAGCATGGCCAGGATGCGAGGGCGGCGCAGGGGGCCTGCCAGCGATGCGGCCCCGCCTGCGATTACGGGGAAGCGGCCTGCGCCAGCAGCCAATTGGCCACGACATCGGCGTCGCGAGACGGGCGGCGCGGATTACGGACCAGCCAATAGGCCAGCGGCGTATCGCCGGGCTCTTCGCCGCCCACGGGACGCAAACGCCCTTGGGCGAGCATGGGCGCAATCAGGGCGCAACGGCCCAGGGCCACGCCGTTGCCCGCCAGCGCCGCATGCACGACCTGATCATATTGGTTGAAACGCAATATGCTTTTGGGCTGCACCCGACTCAAACCCCGCGCGTCCAGCCAAGTGCCCCATTGCAGCCAAGGGCGGGTGGGATCATCGAACTCCAACAACACCAGCTCGCGCAACGCGGCGGCATCCAGGCTAGGCAGATCAAACGAGGGATGGGCAACAGGCAATACGGTCTCGCCGAACAGCCAATGCGCCTCCTCGCTGACATGCTCAGCCGTGCAATAACGGATGGCGATCTCCACCCCTTCGCGATCCAGATCCATGATGCGGTTGTCGGCGGCCACACGCACATCGATATCGGGATGCTCGGCCTGAAAAGCGCCAAGGCGGGGTAGCAGCCACAGCGAGGCCACACCGATGGTTGTCGTGACGGTCACCGGCAGACGCCTGCCAGGGGTACGCCACTGCGCGCTCAGCTCACCCAGCTCCGTCAGCCAGGGATCGGCAAGGCGAAACAACTGCGCGCCCTCCGGCGTAAGCGACACACTGCGAAAACCACGGGTAAGCAGGGCCACGCCCAGATGCGCCTCCAGGCTGCGTATCTGTCGGCTGACCGCCGACTGCGTCACATGCAGATCCTGCGCAGCCTGAGTAATGCTCATGCGCCGAGCAACGGCGACAAAGCCGCGCACCAGATCAAGCGGCGGCAATTTAACCAGCGGGAACGGCATTCTTGAAACTCATGTCATGAGGCTCTGAAAATTGCTTGAGCAATATTACCTTTCGGGCGTTCAATGGTCCTGAAACAGCGCAGGCATCGGAAGCCCGGTTCTACGATTTGCACCGAAAGGGCTCGCCATCACTGCAATGCTGTCTTGCGGCCCATGCCTGCCGCGCCCCAAATCGTCGGAGTGCTTCGCCATGACCCTTCCCGCCGCGCCACGCGTTGAGATGTGGTTCGATTTCGCCAGCCCTTACAGCTATCTCGCACTGTCCCGCATCGAGACACTCACCCGCCAGGCCGGCGTGAGGCTTGCGCTGCGGCCCTTTCTGCTAGGTCCGATCTTTCAGGCCCAAGGATGGAATGACAGCCCTTTTCGCCTCTTCCCGGGAAAGGGGGCTTACATGATGCGCGACATCGTCCGGCTGGCCGACAAATACGGTGTGCCCTATAGACGGCCGACGATTTTTCCGCGCCTGGGTGTGCTGCCGACACGGCTGGCGCTGCTGGGTCAAGAGCAACCCTGGGGCCTGAGTTTTTGCCGTGCCGTCTTTCACGCCAATTTCGCCGATGACCGCGATATCCAGGACGAAGATGTCATGCGTGAGGTGCTTGCCAGCCTGTCGCTGGATGCTGCGGATTGGCTTGCGCGCGCCAAAACGGAAAGCTGCAAAGAGGCTTTGCGCCGCCAGGTGGACCGAGCCCGCCAGCACGGCCTCTTCGGCGCGCCCACTTTTCTGGTCAACGGCGAAATGTTCTGGGGTAACGACCGCCTGGAAGACGCCCTGGAATGGGCGCGCCAGCATAGCGCGCCCCCGGCAGCCTGATCAGGCCACCAGACGAGCCAGTTCGGCCCCTGGCTCTTCGGCGCGCATAAAGGCCTCGCCGACCAGAAAGGCCTGCACGCCGTGGCGACGCATGAGCTGCACATCGTCCGGCTGGAGGATGCCGCTTTCGGTCACCACCCGCTTACCGGCCGGAATGCGCGGCAACAGATTCAACGTCGTCTCCAGACGGGTTTCGAAGCTGCGCAGATTACGGTTATTGATGCCCAGCAACGGCGTCTTCATGCCCAAGGCCACGTCCAACTCGGCTTCGTCATGGACTTCTACCAGCACATCCATGCCCAGATCCATCGCCACGGCTTCGAGATCGCGCAACTGCGTGGGCGAGAGCGCCGCCACGATCAGCAGCACACAGTCGGCCCCCATCGCGCGCGCCGAAATGATCTGATAAGGATCGAGGATGAAATCTTTGCGCAGCACAGGCAGCGGGCAGGCCGCGCGCGCGCGCCGCAGATTGTCGTGAGACCCCTGAAAGAACTGCACGTCGGTCAGGACCGAAAGGCAGGCCGCGCCATGGGCGGCATACGAGGCCGCAATCTCGGAAGCATCGAAGTTTTCGCGCAGCACGCCCTTGGAGGGCGACGCCTTCTTGATTTCGGCGATAACGCCGGGCTTGCCCTGGGCGATCTTGTCTTCGATAGCCTGTGCGAAGCCTCGCACGTCCTGGCGCGCCTGCGCCTCACGCAGCAACTCAGCCTCGCTGCGCATTTGGCGGGCGGTGGCGACTTCCTCAGCCTTGACGGCTAGGATCTTCGCGAGAATGTCATTCATTTTGCAAATTTCCGGGTGTATGCGCAGAATTCTTCCAGCTTGGCGCGGGCAGCGCCGTTAGCAATCATTTCAAATGCCAACGCCAACGCCGATTCGATGCTGTCAGCTTTATTGCCGGCGTAGATGGCCAGGCCAGCGTTCAGGGCGACGATATCACGCGCCGCTCCCTCGACATTATCCAACGCCTCGATGACAAGCTCACGCGATTGTTCGCGATTGGACACCTTGATGCTGCGGTTGGACATCATGGATAGCCCGTAGTCTTCGGGATGAATTTCGTACTCGCGCACGACCCCATTCTTGAGCTCGCCGACCAGCGTGGCCGCGCCCAGAGAGGCCTCGTCCATGCCATCTTTGCCATGCACCACCAGCACATGACGCGAGCCCAGGCGCTCCAACACTCGCACCTGGATACCGACTAGATCAGGATGGAAAACACCCATCAGCTGATTGGCTGCGCCGGCCGGATTAGTGAGCGGTCCTAGAATGTTGAAAATCGTCCGGACCCCTAACTCTTTGCGCACGGCGGCGACGTTTTTCATGGCGCCATGATGCGCCGGCGCGAACATGAAACCGATGCCGGTGGCTTCGATGCACTCGGCCACGGCCTGCGGAGAAAGCTGCAGGTTGGCGCCCAGCGCTTCCAGGACATCGGCGCTGCCAGAAGAGGACGATGCGCTACGATTACCATGTTTGGCGATCGGCACGCCGACGGCCGCAGCAACAAACATCGCCGTGGTGGAAATATTAAAGGTATGGCTGCCATCGCCGCCGGTGCCGCACATATCCAGCAAATCCTGCGGGTTGGGCGTGACAACCGGCGTGGCGAACTCACGCATCACCTGGGCCGCGGCGGTGATTTCGCCCACGGTTTCTTTCTTCACGCGCAGGCCCATCAGCAAGGCGCTCGCGATCTGCGGCGACATCTCTCCGCGCATAAGCATGCGCATCAGATGCAGCATCTCGTCGTGAAAAATCTCGCGGTGTTCGATGCAGCGCGTCAGGGCTTCAGTGGCAGAAATCGTCATCAAGGTCTCCGCGTAATCAGATGTTCAGAAAGTTGCGCAGCATGTCGTGGCCGTGTTCGCTCAGCACCGACTCGGGATGGAATTGAACGCCATACAAGGGCAGCGTCTTGTGGCGCACGCCCATGATGTCGCCATCGGGCGCCGTGGCCGTCACTTCAAGCACATCGGGCAGCGTATCGGGATCGATAGTCAGCGAGTTGTAACGGATCACGGTGTAGGGCGAGGGCAGCCCCGCGAAGATATCCGTACCCGTATGCGAGACAGGGACTGTCTTGCCGTGCATGATGGTCTGAGCGCGCACGATGTCACCGCCATAGGCCGCGCCGATCGCCTGATGTCCCAGGCAGACACCCAAAATAGGCAGCTTTCCCGCGAACTCGCGAATCACTGGCACGGAAATCCCCGCTTCCGCCGGCGAGCAGGGGCCAGGCGACACGCAGATGCGGTCCGGCGCCAGCGCGGCAATCTCTTGCAGCGTGATCTGGTCGTTGCGCGCCACGCGCACCTCTTCGCCGAGTTCGCCGAAGTACTGCACCAGGTTGTAGGTGAAAGAGTCGTAGTTATCTATCATCAGCAGCATGGCTTTGCGCTCTCAGAAAAAAGTGGGGCGAAACAGGAAGGAAGCGACGAGCCAGCACCGAACCGCCGAGGTTCGTATCGCGAGGATGGGGAAGGCTGATAGCACTGACAATCTCCTGTTTTGGAGCCGCCGTGCCGGAGGGGGGGGGAACTTGCTTTGTGCGACCTGCCACCGGTTACGGCGGCAAGGTGCAGTTTCGAACCGCAACGACGAGCCGCTTCCTAGAGGAAGCGCCACCACTGAGCTGCGTTGAACGAAACCGGACGAATCATGGAATGGGATTTCAATAACTGGCGGCACGCTGCCGCCTAAGCTTTTTCATTCTAACGTGGGCCTCGACGCTTTGTCGACCGCGTTTTTTGGAAGCTTCTTTCGAGACTTATTTCGAAACCTCTTTCGAAACATTACCCGGCCAAGCCGCCTCGGGAATACCCCTAGCCGAACTGTCATCAAAGTGCAGGATTTACTGCGCTAGCGCAACTTGTATTCGGGCTAAGAGTCTATACACTAGTACTTAAGAGCTTGCGTTTTCTACAACGCTTTTTCGAGAAGGAGGATGTGTAACGTTTATATCGCGCTTCATGCGCACCCGTTTACTTCATCTCTTTTCTTTAAGGAGAGCGCACTATGAACCTGAGCATTAGCGGTCGTCGCCTCGATGTCACCCCGGCCATCCGGGAATATGTCATAAACAAGCTGGCACGAGTATTGCGCCACTTCGACCATGTGATCGATACCCAGGTCATGCTCTCAGTGGAGCCCCTGCGGCATAAAGCCGAAATCACCATGCATCTGCGCGGCAAGGATATCCATTGCGAAGCCGTGGATGAGAACCTTTATGCGGCGATCGACCTGCTGGTCGACAAGCTGGATCGCCAGGTCATCAAATACAAGGACAAGGTCCAGAGCCACGCGGGCGAGTCCGTGAAGCGGCAAAGCGACGTGCTGTCGCCCCCCTAGTCCCGCGCTTCATAAGCACTCAAGCCAAGCTGCTCGATTCACCCTGACCTGATCCAACCCGCCTAGGGTCCGATGTCCCTCTGGGACATCGGAAAAGACCCTAAAACCCTCCTCAGGCCCGATTGCCTTCACAGTCAGACACAGTCGGTCTATGCTTGCCGGCCCGAAGCGCAATTTCCCAAGTTTTTTGCGCTGCGTCATATAACCCTATAATGATCCGCATGAATCACTTGTCGCGCATTCTGCCCGCTGGCAATGTCGTGCTCGATATGCTCGCCACGAGCAAGAAACGGGCATTCGAACAGGCCGGTCTGCTCTTCGAAAATCACAATGGCTTGGCTCGGTCTGTCGTTTTCGACAGCCTGTTCGCTCGCGAACGGCTCGGATCGACGGCCCTGGGTCAAGGCGTGGCCGTGCCACACGGCCGGGTCAAGGGCCTGGAGCAGGCGGTCGCCGCCTTCATCCGTCTGGCCCAACCCATCCCCTTCGATGCGCCCGACGGCCAGCCGGTATCCGTGCTGCTCTGTCTGCTGGTGCCCGAAGCCGCCACGCAACAACACTTGGACATCCTGGCCGAACTGGCCCAACTGATGTCGAACAAGCCTTTGCGTGAAGCACTGGCCACCGAACCCGACCCCGCCACGGTCTATCGCATGCTCACCACGGGTCAACTCTAAAGCAGGATCGCCCATGCTCACGGTTCAGGAACTGGTCGACGACAACGCCGACAATATCCCCTTCAACTGGATCGCTGGGCATGGCGCCGCAGACCGCGCCATTCCCGATGACGGCATGGCCGCCGCCGACCTGGTCGGCCACTTGAACCTCATCCATCCCTCGCGCGTCCAGGTATTTGGCCAGGAAGAACTGGCGTACTACACCCGGTTTGATCTGCGCCGCCGCATGCACCACATGGACGAGCTGCTGATCGGCGGCGTGCCGGCCATTCTGCTGGCGGACGGCCTGTCCGCGCCGCAAGACCTGATCGATCAGTGCGACCAGCATCAGGTGCCGCTGCTCTCGACGCCTGTCGCGGCCGCCCAACTGATCGATCTGCTGCGCATTTACCTTGGTAAAAAGCTTGCCCCGACCACCACCGTACATGGCGTATTCCTGGACGTGCTGGGCCTGGGCGTATTGATCACCGGCGAATCCGGCCTGGGCAAAAGCGAGCTGGCGCTAGAACTGATCTCGCGCGGCCACGGCCTGGTGGCCGATGATGCCGTCGAGTTCTCGCGCACCGCGCCCAATATGATAGAAGGCCATTGCCCGCAGCTATTACAAAACCTGCTGGAAGTGCGTGGCCTCGGGCTGCTGGATATCCGTACCATATTCGGTGAAACGTCCGTGCGCCGAAAAATGCGCCTCAAACTGATCGTGCATCTAGTCCGCGCCACCGCCCAAGACAAATTCGAGCGCCTCCCCCTGCAAGACATCACCCAGGACATGCTGGGCCTGCCGGTGCGTAAAGTCATGCTGCAAGTAGCCGCCGGGCGCAACCTGGCGGTGCTGGTCGAGGCGGCAGTGCGCAACACCATACTGAAGTTGCGCGGCATCGACACGCTGGGCGAATTCATGGAGCGCCAGGCCATGGCGATTTTGCAGAGCAGCAAATAGTCAGCGTGGCCCTATCGCTGGCCGTCAGCAATAGGGCCGAAAGAAGCTAAGATCGGCGGCCAGGCTGCCGCAAGCAAAACCATGCCACAATCACAGCCATGTTAAGAGTCGTCCTCATCACCGGCATTTCTGGCTCCGGAAAGTCTGTCGCGCTACGCATGCTCGAAGACTCGGGTTTCACCTGCGTAGACAACCTACCGCTGCGTTTCCTGACCGAGTTCGTCGCCGTGTCCCACGATGACGGCATGGAGCGGGTCGCCGTCGCCATCGATGTGCGCTCGCCCGGCGAGCTGGCCGAACTCCCCAATGTCATCACGGCGCTGCGTGCGATGGGCACCCAGCTTTCTGTCGTTTTTCTGGACGCCAGCACCGAGACGCTGGCGCAGCGCTACTCAGAATCGCGCCGCCGCCACCCCCTGACCGACCGCGCCTCGCGGGGGGAAAAATCCGCCTCGCTCACCGACTGCATTGCCTTGGAACGCGAACTGCTCGCGCCGCTGCGCGACCAGGAACACGTGATCGACACCACCGATCTCACACCCGGCCAGTTGCGCAGCTGGATACGCGAACTGATCGATGCCGACCGTGCGCCGCTGGTGCTGACCTTCCAGTCCTTCGCCTACAAACGCGGCGTGCCGAACGATGCCGATCTGGTGTTCGATGTGCGCTGTCTGCCCAACCCCTATTACGATCGTAATCTGCGGCCCCTGACCGGACGCGATCAACCCGTGGCGGACTGGCTGGCGGGCTTTGAAATCGTGCAGCGCATGATTGACGACATCGACGGTTTCATCCGACGCTGGTTGCCGCAATACACCTTGGACACCCGCAACTACCTTACCGTGGCGGTCGGCTGCACCGGCGGCCAGCACCGCTCGGTCTATGTGGTCGAGGAGCTGGCGCGCCGCTTCAGCGAGCATGACCCGCTGCTAGTGCGCCACCGCACGCAATTGCCTGACGAATCCGCATGAGAAGATCTCCGCTTGCCCTGTTCATGATGTTGCTGCTGGCCGCCGTGCTGGCGGGCTGCGGCACCAGTGGCAAGCGTGGCGGCGGTTATTACAAGGATGACGGCCCGGACGCCAATCCGCCTGCCAATCTGGATAGCATCCCCGACGCCGTGCCGCGCCTGGAACCGCTTGCCAGCGGCGCAAACCGGCCCTATGTGGTGTTTGGCAAACGCTATGTGCCCGACACCCGCGAACAACCCTTCCGCCAGGAAGGCATCGCCTCGTGGTATGGCAAAAAATTCCATGGCAACTCGACCTCGATTGGCGAACCCTACGACATGTACAGCATGACGGCGGCCCACCCGACCATGCCCCTGCCCAGTTACGCCAGGGTCACGAGCAAGGCAACGGGCCGCACCATCATCGTGCGCGTCAATGATCGCGGCCCCTTCCACAGCGATCGCATCATGGACCTGTCTTATGTGGCGGCCTATAAGCTCGGGATCATCGGTCCGGGTAGCGGCCCCGTTGTGGTCGAGCGCATTTTGCCCAGTGAAATCCGCAACATGGCGGCAGGCGGCCTGGAGCCCATCGCGCTGCCCGATGCCCCGCCCTCCGCTGCACAACCCCTGCCCGATGCTCCCCCCGCCCCCAGACCGCCCCCGGCCATGCTCGCAGGCGGCGTCTATCTGCAATTGGGCGCTTTCAGCCAGGCCGCCAATGCGCATGGGCTGGTCAATCGGGTCAATGGCCAAATGCGCGGGGAGCCCACGGCCATCGTTGAACAGGCCAATCAGCTCTATCGCGTGCGTATGGGCCCCTACGCCTCGCGCGAAGCGGCCATGGAAGCGGTGCGGCGCGTGTCTGAACACACGGGTATTCTGCCCACGCTGGCCTCGCAATAAGGCCAGGGCGCTACCAGGGCAAATCCATCTGGCCGTCACAGACGCGGCGGGCGCGGGCGCTACGACCCGAATAGCGATGGCCCTCATGCGCCAGCAAGCGCTGTTTGCGGTCCAAACCGCCGCCAAAACCGGTCAGCGCGGTGTCCTGCCCGATAACACGGTGGCAGGGAATGATGATGGATATTGGATTGCGGCCGACCGCCTGCGCGAGCGCACGCGTGGCCCGCGGCCGGCCAATAAGCCGAGCCAGTTCGCTATAGCTGATCGTCACGCCAAACGGCAGATCCAGCAGGCCCGCCCAGACCGCCTGCTGAAACGCGGTCCCCCGGGGCGCCAAGGGCAGATCGAAGTCCTGCCGCTCACCGGCGAACCAGGCGCGCAATTGTTCCTGCGCGCGGCCCAGCACAGCTCGTTCGGCCGCGCTACTTGCGCCTCGGCCGGGCTCGGGCAGCTCAGGCTGATCGGCGAACCATAATCCACATAGCGATAGCCCGCTGGCCATCAGACGCACACCGCCCAAAGGCGTGTCGATATCAAGGGCACTCGCGTCCTCGATGCCGCGGATCATGCATTGTCCTTGCGCACCAGCGCACGCTGATACAAGGCGTCGCGCGGCAGGCCGGTCACCTTGGCTGCGACCCGCGCCGCATCACGCACCGACAGGCTTTCAAGTAAGGCATCCAACAGCTTATCGACTGCCGGATCGGCCAAACCGTCGTCCTCGCGCGCCGGGGCTGCATGCAGAATGAGCACGAACTCGCCCTGCTCATGGTGGCCGTCCTGGGCCAGCCAAGCCGCCGCCTCGGCCAGCGGGAATGTCACGATCTGCTCGAAACGCTTGGTCAGCTCTCGCGCCACGGTCAGTTGCCGCTCGGGACCGCAGACCGTCAACAGATCGGCAAACATCGCCGACAGACGGTGAGGCGATTCAAACATCAGGACCGGCGCGGGCAGGGCGCTCCACTCGCCCAGCCAGCGCTGACGCGCCGCCGCCTTGGACGGCGCAAACCCGGCAAAGGCGAAAGCCGGATTTTCATCGCTGGTCACGCCGCTTCCCATCAGGGCGGTAATGACCGCGCTGGGGCCAGGAATCGGCACGACCGGATAGCCGGCCTCGCGCACCGCCCGCACGACGCGGGCGCCTGGATCGCTGACGGCAGGCGCGCCCGCGTCGGAGACCAAGGCCACGCGCTGCCCCTGCGCCAGGCGCTGACAGATGGTCTGCGCCGCCTGCGCCTCGTTGTGACGGTGAGCGGCCATCAAGGGCGTGGCAATACCCCAGGCATCGAGCAGCGTGCGGCTGGCGCGGGTATCTTCGGCGGCTATGACATCGGCGCGCGCCAGCGCTTGCCAGGCGCGCAAGCCCATATCGCCCAGATTGCCGATAGGCGTGGCCACCACATACAGGGCGCCTTCGGGCCAGTGCTGTGCGGCCACCCTTTCTGCGACCCGGCGCCAGGCCTCTCCGGTAACAACGGCTGTGACTTCTTGATTCATAAGGGAACGGCGGCGGTGAAAACTCTGCCAGTGTAGCCCCATGCGCCGACTGCTCGATTTCCTGCGCCGCGGTCTGATCCGGCCCGATCCGCGCCACGCCCAGGGAAAACGGGCCGAGGCGCAAGGCTTGCGTCTGCTGCGGGCGCAGGGCCTGCGCCTGCTGGCCCGCAACGCCCGCAACCGCCACGGCGAACTCGACCTCATCATGCTGGACGGTGAAGTACTGGTGGTGGTGGAAGTGCGCTGGCGGTCCGGCTCCGCCTTCGGCGGTGCGGCAGCCAGCATCGGTCCGGCCAAGCAGGCTCGGCTGGCCAGGGCAGCCGCCTGCTGGCTGGCGGGCTCGGAGCACGCCGGCCGCCGCCTGCGCTTTGACGTACTGGCCTTCGAAGCCGGGCAGGCGCGCTGGCTGCGCGGCGCCTTTGAACCTCCCGCTTATATTGCGTCACAAGCCTTACGTGCGAGGGGCAGGCGCCGTTGATCGCCAGCGCCGCCCGCGTGAGATAATCCGCAGCATGGATATGACTTCTCGCATGACGTCGCACTTCCGCGATGCGATGGCGCTGTGCGAACAAAGCATGCAGGCCCTGTCCGAGCCCTTGGCAGGCGCAGTGGAGCTGCTGTTCGCGGCATTGGCCAATAATGGCCGGATTCTGGCATGCGGCAACGGCGGCTCGGCCGCCGACGCCCAGCACTTCGTCGCCGAACTGGTGGGGCGCTTCGAGCGCGACCGCCTGCCCCTGGCCGGCATCGCCCTGAACACCGACACCTCTATTCTGACGGCGGTGGGCAACGACTATGGCTTTGACGAAATCTACGAACGCCAGGTCAACGCGCTCGGCCAGCCCGGCGACGTGCTGGTCGCCATCTCCACCAGCGGCAATTCGCCCAACGTCGTGCGCGCCATGGAGGCGGCCCGCGACCGTGAAATGCATGTCATCGCCCTGACTGGCAAGGGTGGCGGCGTCATGGGGGAACTCATCACGCCTCACGACGTCCATCTTTGTGTTCCGCATGATCGCACGATGCGCATCCAGGAAATCCACATCCTGCTGCTGCATGCCCTGTGCGACGGTATCGATGCCTTACTGCTTGGAGACACCGAATGATGATGCCCAAAGCACGCGGGGCGGCCCGCCCCCTGATCCTAGCCGCCGCCCTGGTCAGCACCGCGGCTTCGTTGTCGGCCTGCGTGCCACTGGTGATCGGTGGCGCCGCAGCCGGCACCGCCGTCGTCGCCACCGACCGGCGCAGTTCCGGCGCCCAGCTCGACGATCAGAATATCGTCTTCCGCGCAGAGAGCCAGATCGCCCAGAAACTGGGGCCGGACGCCCGCGTGAATGCGATGGCCTATAACGGCCAGTTGTTACTCACTGGCGACGTACCCAGCGAGGCCGCCAAAGCCGAGGCCACCGCCATCGCCCAAGGCATCAGCAAAGTGAAAAGCGTCAGCAACCAACTGACGGTCGGCCCGGCGGCCGCGTTTTCGACGCGCTCCAACGACACCTGGCTGACCTCCAAAGTCCGCACCGCGCTGGTCAATGCTCAGTACGTTCCGTCGCGCACCATTTCTGTCACGACCGACAAAGGCGTGGTCTACTTGATGGGCATGGTGACGCAACCCGAAGGCGATTACGCGGCTAATGCAGCAGCAGGGGTCGGCGGTGTCACCAAAGTGGTCAAGCTGTTCCAGACCATCAGTCGCGAAGAGGCTGTGCGTCTGTCTGGCACCGGCAACAGCAGTAGCAAAAGCGCCCCTATCGAATCGAGCGCCCCCCAGCCGCAGGGCGCCCCGAACAATGATGGCAATACAAACAGCGGCATCGAACTCATGCCCATCAAATGAAAAAAGTCGCCCTCGCCTTCGCTGCCATCATCATTGCCGGCATCGGCGCCTGGTTTGTCTGGCGGCCGGCCCCCGAAGTGCCGCCGGTCGTCTTCACCATGCTGGACGGCAAACAGGTTTCCTTGCAAGACCTGAAAGGCAAGGTGGTGCTGGTCAAGTTCTGGGCTACCAGTTGCGTCACCTGCGTCAAGCAGATGCCTGACACCATTTCGGCCTATAAGGAATATGCCCCGAAGGGGTATGAGGCCATTGCGGTGGCGATGCAATATGATCCGCCCAACTACGTGCGCAATTTCGTCCAGGGCCGCAAACTGCCTTTCCCCGTGGCGATAGACAGCACGGGCGACATTGCGCGCGCCTTCGGCGATGTGCGCCTGACGCCCACCGCCTTTCTGATCGATAAGCAAGGGCGCATCATCAAACGCTATCTCGGCGAGTACGACCGCGCCGAATTCCACGCCACCGTCGAGAAAGCCCTGGCGCAAGGCTGATCCCGGCAGCCTTCCAACAGGAAGGCCTTTTCGCATGGGGCAACGCCGCCTCAGAAGGCCGGAACGACCGCGCCCTTGTACTTCTCGAGGATGAACTTGCGGACATCGTCGCTATGCAGGGCCTGCACCAGTTTCTTGACGGCCGCCGCATCCTGCTTGTCAGCCCGGGTGACCACAATATTGGCATAGGGCGAATCAGACCCCTCGATGAACAGCGCATCCTTGGTCGGGACCAGGCCGGCTTCGAGGGCGTAATTGGTGTTGATCAGGGCCAGATCGACGTCATCGAGCGAGCGCGGCAGCATGGCGGCCTCGAGTTCGCGGAATTTCAGCTTCTTGGGATTTTCAAGCACATCGACTGGGGTAGCCAAGATGTTGGAGGGGTCCTTCAGCTTGATCAAACCTTGCTTTTGCAGCAGCACCAACGCACGGCCGCCGTTGGACGGATCATTGGGAATAGCGACCGAAGCGCCCTCCTTGAGCTCGGCGAGTTTCTTGATTTTCTTGGAGTAACCGCCAAAGGGTTCGACATGCACCAGCGCCACCGGCACCAAATTGGTCTTGCGGTCACGGTTGAAGCTGTCCAGATAAGGCTTATGCTGGAAGAAATTGGCGTCCAACTGCTTGTCGGCCACTTGCAGATTGGGCTGTACGTAGTCGCTGAAGACCTTGATGTCCAGATCCACGCCTTCCTTGGCCAGCACGGGCTTGACCACTTCCAGAATTTCCGCATGCGGCACCTGGGTGGCGGCGATGGTCAGCTTTTCGGCATGCGCCTGGGCAGCGCCCATCGCCAGGGCGGAAAAGATCAGCGCCGAGCGCAGGAGCTTGAATGTCATGATTGCCTCTGATGTCGTTGATTCTTGAAAGGGCGAAATAAACGTCGGAGAAGGTTTTCCCCGAGCCGTTGCAAAAACGCCCTCAATTTACTTGAAAGCCGCCGGCTTGTCGGTCATATCGACATGGCGCCAGCACATATGCCAGCGGTCTTGACTACAATTCCGCTTATTCCCTCGTCACTTTTTTACTTGGTGGCAGGGCCTTTTCATGCTTCTTGATTGCTTCCCATCACCTGCCATGACCGACACCCCCGACCCTGCCGCCGTCCTGTCTCCTGCTGTCAAAGCCGCTATTCTTTCCGAGGCCTTGCCATACATCCGACGCTTTCACGGCAAGACCATCGTGGTGAAGTACGGCGGCAATGCCATGACGGAAGAACGATTGCAGCGCAGCTTCGCCCACGACGTGGTGCTCTTGAAGCTGGTCGGCCTGAACCCGGTGGTGGTGCACGGTGGCGGCCCGCAGATTGACGACGCGCTGCGCCGCCTGGGCAAGCAGGGTACTTTCGTGCAAGGCATGCGCGTGACCGATGCCGAAACCATGGAAGTCGTCGAGTGGGTGCTGGGCGGTCAAGTCCAGCAAGACATCGTCATGATGATCAACGAGGCGGGCGGCAAGGCCGTGGGTCTCACCGGCAAGGACGGCATGCTGCTCCAGGCCCGCAAAAAACTCATGGCCGACAAGGAAAAACCCGGCGAACTGCTGGACATCGGCCTGGTGGGCGATGTGACCCGTGTCGAACCGGCCGTCGTCAAAGCCTTGCAAGATGATCAGTTCATTCCTGTCATCTCGCCCATCGGTTATGGCGAAGACGGCACGGCCTACAACATCAATGCTGACGTGGTCGCAGGCAAGATCGCCGAGGTGCTGGGCGCCGAGAAGCTGCTCATGATGACCAACACGCCGGGCGTGCTCGACAAAAGCGGCAAGCTGCTGCGCAGTTTGTCGGCCCAGACCATCAACGAGCTGTTCGCCGACGGCACCATCTCGGGCGGCATGCTGCCCAAGATTTCGTCCGCCCTGGACGCCGCCAAGAACGGGGTGCCCTCGGTGCACGTGGTCGACGGCCGCGTGCCGCACTGCCTGCTGCTGGAACTGCTCACCGACCAGGGTGTGGGCACCATGATCAGCGCCCACTGATGCTTGCACGCCGGCAACTGTCCGGTCCGGCCGTGCGTCCTCGCCGCTCACGCGAGGCGGACGCACGCCGCGAGCGCCTCTGGCTGTTTGACCTCGACAACACGCTGCACGACACCTCGCACGCCATCTTCCCGCGCATCGACGCCGGCATGACGCAGGCGGTATCGGAAATGCTGGGCGTGGACGAAAGCACCGCAAACAGCCTGCGCAAGCGTTACTGGAAGCGCTATGGCGCCACCGTGATCGGCATGGAACGCCATCATGGCGTCGATCCCCGCCGGTTTCTGCACCGCAGCCATGACTTCGATGTCCGGCCGCTGGTGCGCGCCGAAAAAGGCCTAGCCGGCAAGCTCAAACGCCTTCCCGGCCGCAAAGTGCTGCTTACCAACGCGCCGCTGCATTACGCGCGCGCCGTGCTGCGCCATCTGGGCATCCTGCAACAGTTCGACGCGCTCTGGGGCATCGAGGAAATGCGCTTGCACGGTCAGTTGCGGCCCAAACCCTCATCCGCCCTGCTGCGCTACGTGCTGGCGCGCGAAGGCGTGCCGGCTGCACGCGCCGTGCTGGTCGAAGACACGCTGGACAATCTGCGCGGCGCCCGCCGCGCCGGTATGCGCACGGTACATGTCTATCACCCCGGCACTCCTTTCGCGCAGGCGCGCACACATCGCCCAGACTACGTCGACTTGCGAGTAAACTCGGTGACTGACTTACTGTTGCGCCGCCGTCCGCTACGCGGCTAACTGCTTTCCGCAACGTTCACGGCTCTGTCATGGCGACCAAACCCGGCGAGAGAAAAACCCAGATCCTGCAAACGCTGGCCGAAATGCTGGAGCAGCCCCACGCCGCCCGTATCACGACGGCCGCGCTGGCTGCGCGCCAACAGGTTTCCGAAGCCGCGCTGTATCGGCATTTCGCCAGCAAGGCGCAAATGTTCGAAGGCCTGATCGAATTCATCGAAACCACGCTGTTCACCCTGATCAACCAGATCATTGCCGCTGAGCCGCAACCTCTGACGCAGGCGCGCAAAATTGTCTCCATGCTGCTGGCTTTCGCAGAACGCAATCGCGGCATGACGCGGGTGCTGACCGGCGATGCGCTGGTCACCGAAGACAACCGTCTGCAAGGGAGGATCAACCACATCAATGACCGCATCGAAGCCTCTCTCAAACAATGCCTGCGTGAGGCCGTCAACGAAGGCAGCCTGCCTCCCCAAACGAATGTGGCTGCCTACGCCAGCCTGCTGACCCATCTGGTGATGGGACGCTGGTTGCGCTACGCCCAAAGCGGCTGGCGGGTCACCCCGACCGCCCATCTCGAAGAACATCTGCGTCTGATTCTGCCCTGAGTGCCGGGTTCATTTGCACCGCAAACCGGAAAACTTAACCGGCGGTCGCAAAGAACCACAAGTTGGAAAGCGTGTTAGCTTGATTGCCATCAATACGGGTTTTCCTTATTTCCTTACGCTTGTTACACAGTTGTTTGACTCACAGAACGGAGATGGATATGACTGCGCAAGCCGCTGTCCCTGCCCCGCAAGCCCCAAAGAAGAAAATCCCGATAGGTCTGGTCGCGGGCTTCATTGCACTCATCCTGGTGCTCTTGATTCCCACGCCGGCCGAACTGCCCGTCGCAGGCCACCGGATGCTCGCCATCCTGGTATTCGCAGTCGTGGTGTGGATTACCGAAGCCGTCTCTTATGAAGCCAGCGCCATCATGGTCACCACCCTGATGGCGTTTCTACTGGGCACGGCGCCCTCCATCAAAAACCCGGACGTGCTGATTGGCACCTCGGCGGCTATCACGATGGCCCTGCAAGGCTTCGCCAATTCGGCGCTAGCCCTGGTAGCGGGGGCCCTGTTCATCGCGGCGGCCATGACCTTCACCGGGCTTGACCGGCGCATCGCGCTGGTCACGCTGTCCTTGATCGGCACAACCACGCGCCGCATCCTGATCGGCGCCATCGCCGTGACCATCGTGCTGAGCCTGGTCGTGCCCAGCGCCACCGCGCGCAGCGCAGCCGTGGTGCCGATCATGATGGGCGTGATTGCGGCCTTCGGCGTGGACAAGCGTTCCAACATCGCGGCCGGCATCATGATCATCGTGGCGCAGGCCACCAGCATCTGGAACGTCGGTATCCAGACCGCCGCAGCCCAGAACCTGCTGACCGTCGGCTTCATGGATAAGATGCTGGGCGAACGGGTGAGCTGGGCCGAATGGCTCATCGCCGGCGCGCCGTGGGCGATCATCATGTCGGTGATCCTCATCCTCATCGTGCTGAAGATGCTGCCCCCGGAAAGCAATGAAATCGCGGGCGGCAAAGAAGCCGTTGAACGCGAACTGCGAGAAATGGGCCCCATGACGCCGCCGCAAAAGCGGCTGCTGGCAGTGTCCATCTTCCTGCTGATGTGCTGGTCCACCGAAAAAGTGCTCCACAACTTCGACACCACCTCGACCACCTATTTAGGCCTGGTTCTGCTGATGTTGCCGCGCTTTGGCGTGATGACGTGGAAAGACGTGCAATCACGCATACCGTGGGGCACGGTCATCGTGTTCGGCGTGGGTATCAGCCTGGGTTCCGCCTTACTCTCGACGCAGGCCGGTCAATGGCTGGGCAACCAGGTGGTAACGCATACCGGCCTGGACAACCTCGGCCCGCTTTCGATCTTCGCCATTCTGGGCGCCTTCCTCATCCTCATTCACCTGGGTTTCGCCAGCGCCACCGCACTGACCTCGGCCATGCTGCCCATCCTGATCTCGGTGCTGCAAACGCTGCCAGGCGACTTCAACCGCCTGGGCATGACCATGCTGCTAGGCTTTGTGGTCAGCTATGGCTTCATCCTGCCCATCAACGCGCCACAGAACATGGTGTGCCTGGGTACGGAAACCTTCACGGCCAGGCAGTTCGCCAAAGTCGGTATCCTCATCACCATCATCGGCTTTGCCCTGATGATCGTCATGGGCATGACCTACTGGCGCTGGCTGGGCCTTCTGTAAGGAGCCGCCCATGAAAATCGCCATTCCCGACGCCATCGCCTACGGCGAAGCCCTGCTCGTCGCGCAGGGCGTGCCGCAAGACATCGCTTTCGACGTCGCCGAACACCTGGTCGAGTCCGACCGGGTGGGTTACACCAGCCACGGCCTGTCCATCCTTCCCAATTACGCCCGCGTACTCAAAGAAGGCTTTCTGCAAGCTGACGGCCGCCTGCAACTACTGACCGACAACGGCGGTTTTCTCGCCTACGACGGCAACAACGGCTTTGGGCAACACGTCGGCAAGATGGCGGTGCAGGCCGCCATCGAACGCACCACTCAGCAGGGCTCATGCGTCCTGACGCTGCGCCGCAGCCACCACCTGGGCCGCATGGGTTACTACGGCGAGATGGCCGCCAGCGCCGGTTTCATCCTGCTGGCCTTCACCAATGTGATCAATCGCGCTCCCACCGTCGCCCCGTTCGGCGGCGCGCGCGCCTGCCTGACCACGAATCCGCTGTGCTTTGCGGGTCCGCTGCCGGGCGGCCGCCCGCCTCTTGTCGTGGACATTGCCACCAGCTCCATCGCCGTCAACAAGGCTCGCGTGCTGGCGACGAATGGAGAGCAGGCGCCTCCCGGGTCGCTGATCGACGCCGAAGGCAATCCGACTACCGACCCCAATGCGCTATTCACCAATCCGCCGGGCGCGCTGCTACCTTTCGGCGGGCATAAGGGGTATGCGATGGGGGTGGTGGCCGAACTGCTGGCGGGTGTGCTGTCCGGTGGCGGAACCATCCAGCCGGAAAACCCGCGTCAGGGTGTGGCGACCAATAATATGTTCGCCGTGCTCCTTGATCCGCAGGTGGACTTCAACGCCAGTTGGCGCAGCCATGAGGTCGCCGCCTTTATCGACTACCTCCATGATTGCCCGCCGCAACCTGGCGTAGACGGTGTGCAGTATCCAGGCGAGTACGAAGCGGCCAACCGCGCACGCAATGGCGATGCCATCAGTTTCGCGCCCGCCATTTGGCACAAGCTGGCTGAACTGGGCCAGGAGCTGGGCGTCTCTGCGCCAGCGGCGGCTTAAGCCGCCAGACCGGGCGGGCGCCTGACGGCGCCCGCCTAGGCCTTGACGGGCTTGGCGCGGCTGATGCTCATCATGATGCCGAAGGCCACGCCCATCGT
The DNA here is from genome assembly GCF_034424645.1 of Bordetella avium. NCBI lineage: Bacteria > Pseudomonadati > Pseudomonadota > Betaproteobacteria > Burkholderiales > Alcaligenaceae > Bordetella > Bordetella avium. Next base: position 265,174 of record NZ_CP139969.1, on the reverse strand, counting down.
GAGCAAGGCCGTACCGCCATAGCTCATAAAGGGCAAGGGCACACCCACCACCGGCAGAATGCCCGTCACCATGCCCACGTTCACGAAGACATAGATGAACATCATCATGGTCATAGAGCCGGCCAGCAGACGGCCGAACTGCGAGACGCTGCGTGATGCGATCGCCAGGCCGCGGGCGATCAGCAGGCCATATAGCACCAGCAAGGCCACCCCTCCATACAGGCCGAATTCCTCGGCATAGACGGCGAAAATAAAGTCCGTGGTGCGTTCGGGGATAAAGTCCAGATGGGTTTGCGTTCCCTGCATATAACCCTTGCCATAGAGTCCACCGGAACCCACTGCAATCATGGACTGAATGGTGTGAAAGCCCTTGCCCAAAGGGTCGGAGCTAGGATTGAGCAAGGTGCAGACCCGATGCTTCTGGTAGTCATGCAGCACGACCCAGTCAACATCAGGCTCACACAATTGGTCTTCGTAATAGACCAGTGTGCCGATGCCGATAACACCGATCAGCACTGCGGGAATCAACAGCTTGAATGACAGGCCGGCGAAATAGATGACGAAAAAGCCCGCGCCAAAAACCAGCAGCGCTGTACCCAAATCGGGCTGAAGCACAATTAGACCAAATGGCAGACCCAGCATCAGCACGGCCACCAGAAAATCACGCACACGCACCTGCCCTTCATGGCGCTGGAAATACCAGGCCAGCATCATGGGCACGGCGATCTTCATCATCTCCGAAGGCTGAATGCGGGTGAAACCGAGATTCAGCCAACGCGTGGCGCCCTTGCTGGTTTCACCGACGAACTCCACGCCCAAAAGCAGCACAACGCCCAGAATGTAAAAAGGCAAGGCCAGCTTCATGAGGGTTTGCGGCGACACCAGCGCCACAATCCACATGGCGAAGAAGGCGATGGTGAAATTGCGGGCCTGCTCGGCGAAACGCCAGTCCGTGCTGCCCACGGCCGAATGCATGACCGTCAGGCCCAAGGCGGCGAAAAGCACCAGCACGAGCAGCAAGGGCCAGTCAAAGGCGGTGAATACGCGCAGCAACACCAAGCCGATGCGCTTCATTGCGCCTTCTCCCCGGCCGCCACCTGCTGAGGACGCACGATCTTGTCCTCCCGCTTGGGAGTCAGCCAATAATCGAACACCTCTCGCGCTATGGGCGCGGCCACACTCGCGCCCCAACCGGCATTCTCGACGATGAGGGCTACCGCAATACGCGGATGTTCGACGGGCGCAAAACCCATGAACAAGGCATGGTCGCGCAGACGCTCATCCAGGGCCGCCGCACGGTACTGTCCGCCACGCAGGCTGAACACCTGGGCGGTCCCTGTCTTGCCCGCGGCCTGATAAGCGGTGTTGGCGAAGGCGCGGCGCGCCGTGCCCGACCGGACCACATCGGCCATGGCGCTCTTGATGACGTCGATGTTGGCCTGCTTCAAGGGGATACGGTAATCCGGTGTCGAAGGGGTGGCCGTCAGCTCGCCAGTGCGCGAATCGCGCACCGCATGAACCAGATGCGGGCGCCGGTACAGACCATTGTTGGCCAGCGTGGAGGTACCCTGAGCCAACTGCAACAGCGTGAACGCGTTATACCCCTGACCTACGGCGACCGAAATGGTTTCACCCGCATACCAGCGCTGACGCTCGCGGTCTTTATAGGCCCGCCGCTTCCAGTCGGTGGACGGCAGCACGCCCGCACGCTCGCCTTCAAGATCGATACCTGTGATCTGGCCAAAGCCGAACTGCTTGGAAAAATCATGCAGGGCATTCACACCGATTTCAGGGCCTAGAGAATAAAAATAGGTATCGGAAGAGACGACGATCGCGCGGTGCATGTCCGTCATGCCAAAGACCGCACCGCCGGCATTGCGGAATTTCTGCCCGCCGAACTCGTAATAGCCCGGGTCAGGCAGACGGTCGGTTGCGCGGCGCTTGCCCAACTCCAATGCAGCCAGACCGACAAACGGTTTGTAGGTGGAGCCGATCGGATAAGTGCCCGACAGGGGCCGGTTGATCAGCGGATGGTCGGGGGATTCGTTCAGGCGGCGCCAGTTCTCGACATCGATGCCATCAACGAACAGATTCGGATCGAAAGACGGTTGCGAGACGAAGGCCAACACTTCGCCGGTATCCGGGTCCAGCGCGACGAGGGCGCCACGGTGGCCCTCAAAAGCCTTTTCAGCCACACGCTGTAGGCCCAGATCGATGGACAGCATGATGTCGGAACCCGGCACGGGATCGATGCGCCGCAGCGTGCGCACCGGACGCCCGCCGGCCGTGACCTCGACCTCTTCCAGACCGGTGCGGCCATGCAGGGCCTGCTCCCAGGTTTTCTCGATGCCTTTCTTGCCGATCACATCGGTGCCACGGTAATTACCCAGTTGCCCGCTCTTTTCGAGGTCTTCGAGATCATTTTCGGCAATGCGGCCGATATAGCCGACCACATGGGCCGCCGCCTCTCCCTGGGGATACTCGCGCACCCAGCGCGCGCGCAGCTCGACACCCGGAAACTCGAAGGCATGGGCGGAAAACCAGGCCGCCTCGGTTTCATTGAGGTTGTTACGCAGGACCAGATTGGCATAACGGCCGGACTCAGACACACGGCGCTTGAAACGGCGCTGGTCGGCAGGACTGATATAGACAACCGGGGTGAGGCGGGCGAACAACTCATCAACCGGACCGGCGCGTGCGGGCACGACTTCGAGGGTATAGGTACGATAATTGCGCGCCAACACCACACCATTACGGTCCAGCACCTCGCCCCGGCGCGGCGGAATCGGCTGCACCGCAATGCGGTTGCGATCGGCGCGCTCGGAAAAACCTTCGTAGCGATCGACCTGCAAATACCAAAAGCGGCCGATCAGCACGCCAAAGCAGGCCAAGGCAAACAGACCGCCCACCCAGGCACGCAAACGGAAGCGCTGCTTCTGTTGCTGACTGGTCTTTTTGAACTCGAACATGGGCACGCTGTTCAGCTCGCAGAAGACTCGACGTCGTCATGCAGGCGTTGCGGCAATTGCAATACCCAGCCGAAAACCGGCCATAACGCGGTCGTCAGCAATACGCCATAAGCCCAGTCCCAACCTGCCCACCGGCCGGCCAGCCAAGCCATGATGATCTGGGTCAGCAATTGGGATAGGAAAAACACCGGCAACATATGCATGGCCTGGCTCCAGAGATCGAAGCGTTGCAGGCGGCGATGCAGCGCCAGCGCGCCATAGGCGACCAGCGTGAAGGTCAGGGCATGCCCGCCCAGCAGACTGGCGTCGTGGACATCCAGAAGCAGGCCGAAAATGAAAGCGGTGAACATGCCGACGCGGCGCGGTTCGTAGGCGCTCCAGAAAGCAATGACCAACAGCAGGATATCCGGCGAAGCCGGCCATTGCCGCCAGGGCAAGAGCGACAACAACCAGACCAGCAGCAGGGTTCCCCAGACAAAGAACCCACGCGCCGGACGCATCAACCGTTCGGGATGCACATTGCTGGGCGTACCAAGGCGACGTTGAGCGGCATTATTGCGTGGTGCCACCATCGGCCTCCTCTTGATTGGCTTCGGCCTTCGCGACGTCAACCTGCAAGACCAGGAAATGACGGTAGCGCTCAGGATGGGCCAAAGGCTCGGCAATCGCGCGCGCGAAACCTGAAGCCGTATCACGCTCGACCGAGCTTATCTTGGCCACGGGCAGACCGGCAGGAAACAGGCCGCCTACACCAGAAGTCACGATGGTATCACCGGGCTTGATATCGGCGTTAGCCGCCAAATAGCGCACGTCGATCGTGCCCGGTGTGTGGCCCCCGAAGGCAATCAGACGAAGTCCGTTGCGTAGCACCTGCACGGGAATGGAAACCCGCTCATCGGTCACCATTGCGGCTTCGGCCGTCATGGGGGTGACGCGCACGATCTGGCCCACCACGCCGCCTTCGTCAATAACCGGCATGCCCGGCGCGATGCCGGCCTTGCTGCCCTTGTTGAAAACAAGACGCGGATGAAAGGCGTTGGGCGGCTCGTAGAGCACTTCCACCACGGTTGCCGGTTGACCGACCGTGTCGGTCACGCCTAGCAAACGCCGCAGCTGCGCGTTCTCGGCGGCCAGTTGCACCGCATGCGTGGCCACCTGAGACAACTCGATGCGCTGACGCTGCAAAGCCTCGTTTTCAGAACGTACCAAATTGGCGGCATTGATCCACTCGTCGACCTGCTGCACGAGGTCGCGCGGCGCCATGACGGCGCGCTGGAAGGGATAGAGCGCCACCGATACGGCGCGGCGCACCGGCTCCAGAATGCGCAATTGGGAATCGACGACGATCAGTGCCAAGGCCAGCGCGACCAGGATGACCAGCCGCACTTCGGCCGGCGGGCCGCGCCTGAACAGCGGTGGAGTGCCTTGTCGTTGCATGAATCTCAGCTCGGGCTTGTCTGCCCGTTGCCGTGAGGCCGCCCCGGAACGCGCGCGGGCGTTCCAAGGACCGGACGGTCCAGCTTAGTCGTTGATGAAAATCGCACCGAGCTTTTCGAGATGCTCGAGCGCCTCGCCGCAACCGCGTACGACGCAAGTCAGGGGGTCGTCGGCCACCACCACCGGCAAGCCGGTTTCTTCTTGAAGAAGGCGGTCGAGATCCCGCAGCAGCGCACCGCCGCCGGTCAGGGCGATACCTTTGTCCGTGATATCGGCGCCAAGTTCCGGAGGCGTTTGCTCCAGTGCGATCTTGACGGCGGAAACAATCTGATTCAGCGGGTCGGTCAGGGACTCGAGGATCTCGTTGGACGACACCGTGAAGCTGCGCGGCACGCCTTCGGCCAGGTTACGGCCCTTGACCTCGATTTCTCGGACCTCAGAACCCGGAAAGGCCGAGCCGATTTGCTTTTTGATGAGCTCTGCGGTCGGCTCACCGATCAGCATGCCGTAGTTGCGACGGATATAGTTGACGATGGCTTCGTCGAACTTGTCGCCGCCCACACGCACCGAACCCTTGTACACCATGCCGCCCAGCGAAATGACTGCGACCTCGGTGGTGCCGCCGCCGATATCGACCACCATCGAGCCGCTGGCATCAGACACGGCCAGGCCGGCGCCGATGGCGGCTGCCATGGGCTCTTCGATCAGGTAGACATGGGAAGCCCCTGCACCCAGGGCAGACTCACGAATCGCGCGGCGCTCGACCTGGGTCGAGCCGCAGGGAACGCAAACAATAATCCGGGGGCTGGGAGCCAGCATGTTGCGGGGGTGCACCATGCGGATAAACTGCTTGAGCATTTGCTCGGTGACGGTGAAGTCGGCGATAACGCCGTCCTTCATGGGGCGGATGGCCTCGATATTGCCTGGCACCCGTCCCAGCATCTGTTTGGCCTCCTGGCCAACGGCCTGGATGACTTTCTTGCCGTTGGGGCCGCCCTCGTGGCGGATCGCGACCACCGAGGGTTCGTCCAGCACAATGCCCTTGCCTCGGACGTAGATCAGCGTATTGGCGGTACCGAGATCGATCGCCATGTCGCTGGAAAAATAACTGCGGAGGAATCCGAACATGGGAGCTCAGCTAGGTTCAGGAATTAGGTCGAGCTGCGGTCTCAGACGCCGAAGCTACACCATCGCGGCATCTGACCGTAGCGATTAAACCGTGAATCATAACTTATAATTTCCTTGGAAATAGCGTACAAATCGCAGCTATTCAAGCTTTGTAACGGGTTTCTCCTAGGTAAACCGCCTAGTCTCCTTCGCCCGCTACCTCCCTGTTTTCTGATCAATCCAAACCCATGGCGCTGAATCAACAAGATGTGGCCCGGATCGCCCGCCTGGCCCGAATCGAACTGACCCCTGAGCAGCAAAGCCGGGCGCAGGATGAACTCAATGGCATTCTGCACCTGATCGAACGTCTGCAGGCTGTCGACACGCAGGGTGTGGAACCCCTGGCCCATCCCCTGTCGGCGCACGAAGACATCCCGCTGCGCTTGCGCCAGGATGCTGTCACCGAGACCGCCTCGGCCGAACGCCGCGCCGAATTGCTGGCTAACGCCCCCGAGCAAAGCGCCGGTCTGTTCCTGGTTCCCAAGGTCATCGAGTAAGCCATGAGCCAATCTGCATTGCACACTGAATTCGGCGATATCGCCGGCCTGCGCGCCGCCCTGGCCGAACGCCGCGTGAGCGCGGTCGAACTGGCCGAAAGCGGTCTGGCCGCCGCACAGGCCGCCGCCGGACTGAACGCCTTTCTGCACATCGATCCCGAGCTCACGCTGGTCCAAGCCCGTGCCGCAGACGCCGCGCTGGCCGCCGGCACCGCCGGGCCCCTGGCCGGCATCCCTATCGCCCACAAAGACGCCTTTGTGACGCGCGGCTGGCGCAGCACGGCAGGCAGCAAGATGTTGCGCGACTACCTGAGCCCCTTTGACGCCACCGTGGTCGAACGTCTGCAGGCCGCCGGCGCGGTCTCGCTGGGCAAGCTGAACTGCGACGAATTCGCAATGGGTTCGGGCAATGAAAACTCCGCCTTTGGACCGGCCCGCAATCCCTGGGATCTGGCCGCCGTGCCGGGCGGCTCCTCGGGCGGTTCGGCTGCGGCCGTCGCCGCCCGCCTGGTGGCCGGCGCCACCGGCACCGACACCGGCGGTTCGGTGCGCCAGCCGGCCGCGCTGTGCGGCGTGAGCGGCATCAAGCCGACCTACGGCACCGTGTCTCGCTACGGCATGATCGCCTTCGGCTCCAGCCTGGATCAGGCCGGCCCGCTGGCGCCCAGCAGCCGCGACTTGCTCGAACTGCTCGACGTCATGAGCGGCTTCGACCCACGTGACGCCACCAGCCTGGAGCGCTGCGATGACGCCGCCAACGCGCCGGGCCGCATTCGCGCGGCCTTTGATGCCGCACAGAACGGCTATCAGGCTGCCGGCAGCCAGCCCCTCAAGGGCCTGCGCATCGGTGTGCCCGCGGAATTCTTCGGTGCGGGCCTCACGCCCGACGTCGCCGCCGCCGTCGAAGCCGCCCTGCGTCAGTTCGAAGCGCTGGGCGCGGAACGCGTAGCGATTTCCCTGCCGCGCACCGAGCTGGCCATTCCGGCCTATTACGTCATTGCCCCGGCCGAAGCCTCCAGCAACCTGGCCCGCTTCGATGGGGTGCGCTACGGCCACCGCGCCGCCGAGTACAGCGACCTGAACGAGATGATCAGCCGTTCCCGCGCCGAGGGCTTTGGCGACGAGGTCAAGCGCCGCATCCTGATCGGCGCCTACGTGCTGTCGCACGGCTATTACGACGCCTATTATCTGCAAGCCCAACGCCTGCGCCGCCTGATCGCCCAGGACTTCCAGCGCGCCTTCGCCGGCCAGTGCGACGTCATCATGGGCCCGGTGGCCCCGAGCGTGGCCAAGAATATCGGCGAGAACCGCGACGATCCGACTGCCGACTGGCTGGCCGACGTCTACACACTGGGCGTGAGCCTGGCGGGCCTGCCCGCGATGTCCGTGCCCTGCGGCTTTGGCGCCGCCGGCCGGCCGGTCGGGCTGCAAATCATTGGCAACTACTTCGACGAAGGCCGTTTGCTGGCCATCGCCGACCGCTATCAACAAGTAACCGACTGGCATCAACGCACGCCGGCAACGCAGGACGCCTGACCATGGAATGGGAAATCGTCATCGGGCTGGAAACCCACGTCCAGCTCGCCACCGAGTCTAAGATTTTCTCGGGTAGCAGCACCCGCTTTGGCGCGGCGCCGAACACGCAGGCCAACGAGGTGGATCTGGCCCTGCCGGGCAGCCTGCCGGTCATGAACCGTGGGGCGGCCGAACGCGCGATCCTGTTCGGCCTGGCCATCGGCGCCAAGATTGCGCCGCGCTCGGTGTTTGCTCGTAAAAATTACTTCTATCCCGACCTGCCCAAGGGCTACCAGATCAGCCAGTATGAGCTGCCGGTGGTCGTGGGCGGCACGCTGTCTTTCTTTGTCGGCGAAGAAGAAAAGACCATCAACCTGACCCGCGCGCATCTCGAAGAAGACGCCGGCAAGTCGCTGCACGATGAATTCCATCTGGCCAACGGCGCGCCGGCCAGCGGCATCGACCTGAACCGGGCCGGCACGCCGCTGCTGGAAATCGTCACCGAGCCCGAAATGCGCTCGGCCGCCGAGGCGGTGGCCTATGCCCGTGCGCTGCACGGCCTGGTTGTCTGGCTGGGCATTTGCGACGGCAATATGCAGGAAGGCTCATTCCGCTGCGACGCCAACGTATCGGTGCGTCCGCGCGGCCAGGTTGAATTCGGCACCCGCGCCGAAATCAAGAACGTCAACTCCTTCCGTTTCCTTGAGCGCGCCATCCAGTACGAGGTACGCCGCCAGATCGAACTGATCGAAGACGGCGGCAAGGTCGTGCAGGAAACCCGCCTGTACGACGCCGAGCGAGACGAAACGCGCAGCATGCGCAGCAAGGAAGACGCGCACGATTACCGCTATTTCCCCGACCCCGATCTGCCCACGCTGGTGATCGGCCAGGATTGGGTCGAGGCCGTGCGCGCCACCATGCCGGAGCTGCCCAGCGCAATGCGCGCCCGCTTCGAGGCCGATTTCGGCCTGCCGGCCTATGATGCAGCCCAATTGACCATCAGCCGCAAGCTGGCCGCCTATTTCGAGGCCGTGGCGCGGGCGCTGCCGGCTGGACAGGCCAAGCTGGCTGCCAACTGGATCATGGGCGAAGTCACCGCCACCCTGAATCGCGAAGAGAAAGACATCGCCGATACGCCCGTGCAGGCCGCTCAGCTCGCTGCGCTTATCAACCGCATCATCGACGGCACGATCTCGAACAAGATTGCACGCGACGTTTTCGCCGCCATGTGGGCGGGTGAAAACGGTGGCGAGCCCGACGCCATCATCGAGGCCCGTGGCCTGAAGCAGATCAGCGACACCGGCGCCATCAGCGCCATGATCGACGAGGTGCTGGCTGCCAACCCCGCCATCGTGGCCGAGTACCGCGCCGGCAAGGAAAAAGCCTTCAACTCACTGGTCGGCCAGATCATGAAAGCCGCCCGGGGCAAAGCCAACCCGCAGCAGGTCAACGACCTGCTCAAGGCCAAGCTGTCAGCCTGAGCCCACCCATGAAAAAAGCGGCCTACGGGCCGCTTTTTTCATGATTTCCCCGGCAGATTAAACGACCATAAGCAAGCGACAGCGTGGGGGCAAGGACCGCCGACGGACCGTCCCTAGGCGGGACAGCCCCCTCAGAGAACAGCAAGCAAGCGACAAGCCTGCGCAGCGTGGGGGCAAGGACCGCCGACGGGCCGCCCCTAGGCGGGACAGCCCCCTCGGGGGGCAGCAAGCAGGCGACAAGCCTGCGCAGCGTGGGGGCAAGGACCGCCGACGGGCCGTCCCTAGGCGGGACAGCCCCCTCGGGGGGCAGCAAGCAGGCGATAGCCTGCGCAGCGTGGGGGCAACATTAAACGCCGTATTGCTCGCGATACGCCAGCACCGAATCACGGTGGGCCGCGAACTGCTCATCATCCTGAAGCAGCTGAAGAATATCGGCCAGGGAGGCAATGCTGATCACGGGAATGCCATAGGTCTTGGCGACATCCTGCACGGCCGAGTGCGGCGAGAGAGCCTCATCGGGACCTGCGCGCTCCATGCGATCCATGGCGATCAGTACCGCCGCAGGCTGTGCGCCCGCAGCGCGGATGATCTCGACCGACTCGCGCACCGAGGTGCCTGCGGTGATGACATCGTCGATGATGACGACCCGGCCCGCCAGAGGCGCGCCAACCAGCGTGCCACCTTCGCCATGGTCCTTGGCCTCTTTGCGGTTATAGGCAAAGGGAATGTCGCCCGAAGCTTGAGGATGGCCGGCCAAGGCTACAGCCGTGGCCGTGGCCAAGGGAATACCCTTGTAAGCCGGGCCAAAAAGCATGTCGAAATTCAGGCCGGAATCCAACAGGGCCTGGGCATAGAAAGCCGCCAGCTTGCCCACCGAACGGCCGCTATTGAACAGCCCGGCGTTAAAAAAATAGGGGCTCATGCGGCCGGATTTGACCTTGAAACTGCCAAAGCGCAGCACGCCTTCATCAAGGGCAAAACGGACGAAATCAGTGGCGGTATTAGACATGCGCGGGCTTCCGGATCAGGATGGCAAACGGCGCCATTATCCGCGATCCGGCATTTTTTGGGTTGCTCCACGCAGCAGACTTAGGGACCCCAGGCGGTTTACAAGGAAAAGTCGTAATCGATCGTGAGCGGCGCGTGATCGCTAAAGCGCACGTCTTTGTAGATGGCGGCCTGCTGGGCCGTGGCCGCCAAGGCGCCGCTGGCGATGTGGTAATCGATGCGCCAGCCTACGTTTTTGGCCCAGGCCTGCCCTCGATTACTCCACCAGGTATAGCCCTCGCCCGTGGCATCCGGCGCGAGACGGCGGTAGACATCCACCCATTTCAGTTCGTCGAACACCTGGGTCAGCCAGGCACGCTCTTCGGGCAGAAAACCGCTGTTCTTGAGATTGCCCTTCCAGTTTTTGAGGTCAGCCTCTTTGTGAGCGATATTCCAGTCGCCGCAGATGACCACTTCCCGGCCACGGCCGATAAGGTCGGCCAGATGACGATAAAAATGTTCCATGAAGCGATACTTGGCCGTCTGACGGTGATCGCCGCTGGAGCCGGACGGCAGATAGACCGACACCACCGACAGCTTGGGGTAGACCAGCTCGATATAGCGGCCTTCGGCGTCGATATCGGGCACCCCCAGACCGATCACGACCGATTCGGGTTCATGAGGGGTGTAGATACCCACACCGCTATAGCCCTTTTTTTCGGCGTAATGGAAATACCCCTGCAAGGGCGCCGGCGCCTTCATGGCGGGACTGAGGTCCGCTTCCTGAGCCTTGAGTTCCTGAACGCAGACAAAATCGGCGTTTTGCTGATGCAACCAATCGAAAAAGCCTTTGGTGTTGGCGGACCGGATGCCATTCAGATTGGCGGAAATAACACGCAGCATAAAAATCCCAGGCGCTCGGAGCGCGAAAGTGGCCAGGGTCTCAACTATAACGAGATCCCCTGCGCCCATAATGCGACAAAATAATTAGGGACATATCAATGGGTCAAATTTTTTTGCCCTGCCTCCTGTTACCGAAAAAAAGAGTGGCGTTTCTTTGGTCATCCCGCCGCCGGCACGATGCACAACGACAAGAATATAGGGGACATATAATTAAAGTCATTGATTTATAAAAGAACAAGACCTTGTTTCAGCAAATTCTTCGAAGCTGAAACGCCACATTTCCACTCTCCCATCAAATTATGCGTCCCCATTAAATTCGGGAAATGACCGACTTTACGGCCCGCCTCACACCCCCTGCCGGAGCCCGGAAATCCTCCCTACAATCGCGCACCAAACCAGTGCTTTTCCACGGCATCGCACCATTGCAGATCATTTTTTGCACCGATCTGATCCCGCAGGCACTGCTGTGTCGCATTACCGGAGACCATCCATGCAGTCATTGAACGATTTCCTGGGCCGCGTTGCCAGCCGCGATCCGCACCAACCCGAATTCATGCAAGCCGTCCAGGAAGTCATGGGCAGCCTCTGGCCGTTTATCGAAAAAAACCCGAGCTACGGCCAGCAAGCCCTGCTCGAGCGTCTAGTCGAACCCGAGCGTGTCATTCAGTTCCGTGTCTGCTGGACCGATGACCAGGGCCGTGCCCAGGTCAACCGCGCTTTCCGTATTCAGCACAACTCCGCCATTGGTCCTTTCAAGGGCGGCATGCGCTTTCACCCCAGCGTGAACCTGTCGGTGCTGAAGTTCCTGGCCTTCGAACAAACCCTCAAGAATGCGTTGACCACGCTGCCCATGGGCGGCGGCAAGGGCGGTTCGGATTTCGACCCCAAGGGCAAGTCCGATGGCGAAGTGATGCGCTTTTGCCAGGCCCTGATGGTCGAACTCTACCGCCACCTCGGCCCTGACACCGACGTGCCGGCTGGCGACATCGGCGTGGGCGCCCGCGAAGTCGGCTATATGGCCGGCATGATGAAGAAACTGTCGAATTCGGCCGCCAGTGTGTTTACGGGCAAGGGCCTGAGCTTCGGCGGCAGCCTGATCCGCCCCGAAGCCACCGGCTTTGGCACCGTCTATTTTGCCGAGCAGATGCTGCGCCGCGTGAGCATGTCCTTCGAGGGCCTGCGGGTTTCCGTCTCGGGCTCCGGCAATGTCGCCCAATACGCTATCGAGAAGGCTATGGCGCTGGGCGCTCGCGTGCTCACCGCCTCCGATTCGGGCGGCACGGTAGTCGATGAAGCCGGTTTCACCCCCGAAAAGCTGCAAGCCCTGATGCACATCAAGAACGTGCAGCGCGGCCGTGTCGAAGACTATGCCAAGCAATTCGGCCTGCGCTTTTTGCCCGGCGCCCGGCCGTGGCAGATCCCGGTGGATGTGGCGCTGCCCTGCGCCACGCAGAACGAACTGGATGAAGCGGATGCCCGCATCCTGATCGCCAACGGCGTGAAATGCGTGGCCGAAGGCGCCAACATGCCCGCCACGCTGGCGGCCGCCCAGGCCTTTATCGATGCGCATGTGCTGTACGCGCCCGGCAAGGCCAGCAACGCCGGCGGCGTGGCCGTCTCCGGCCTGGAAATGAGCCAGAACGCTGCCCGCCTGTCGTGGACCCGCGAAGAAGTGGATCAGCGCCTGTTTGCCATCATGTGCGACATTCACGAAAACTGCGTGCGCCATGGCCACGCCGAGTCAGGCTACGTCAACTACCTCGACGGCGCCAACATCGCCGGCTTCGTCAAGGTTGCCGACGCCATGCTCCAGCAAGGTCTGTACTAAAAGTCTGCCTGAGCCCAGATCGCGGTCTGGGCTCGCAGACGGCCTGCCGGCTCAGTGCCAGTCGCCCCGGTAGACGAATTTCGGCATCTGCCAATTAAAGCGCAGCGCGAGCAGCCGAAAAGCCAGGCCCACCGCCAGGGCGATGGGCACCGCTACGTTGACCGTACCTGTGTAGTGGTCCAGGGCGAGATACAGCCCGCCGGTGACCAAAGAAACGCTGGCATAGAGTTCGCTGCGAAACAGCAGCGGAATATCGTTACACAGCACGTCACGCAAAACGCCGCCCGCACAGCCCGTAATGACGCCGCTGATGATCACGATGGAAAGCGGCAGATCCATCTGCTGGGCGACTTTGCAGCCGATGATGGAAAACGCCACAAGGCCCAATGCGTCCAGCAGCAGAAAGACTTTGCGTAAATGACGCAGCATGGGCGCGCACAACGCCGTCAACAGGGCAGCGCCGGCCGTCATGGCCAGATACTCGGGATGGCTCACCCAGGTCAGGGGATAGTGCCCGAGCAGTACATCACGCAGCGAACCGCCGCCCAGCGCGGTAACGCAGGCGATGACGCAAACCCCCACCCAGTCCATTTCACGCCGCCCGGCAGCAAGCGCCGCCGTCATGGCTTCGGCTACGATGGCAATCAGATACAAGGTGTGAAGCAGCAAGGTGGACGTTTCGCTGGGCATGACAATTCAGGATAAAAGGCGATTGTAGGTCGGCAGCCGCGGCCTTGATGCCTGTCAAGGCCGGCGGGCGCCGCAAGACGGCACAATAGTATGAGCGCATACGCGCTTCACCTAGAGGAGAAGACAGATGACAGAGACCATCTTGCTCGCAACGGACTTGAGCGCCCGCAGCGACCGCGCCCTGGACCGCGCCCTGATGCTGGCACGCCAACACCATGACCGGCTGCTGGCTCTGCATGTCATGGAGCCGCCGAGCGCTTCCACCCTGGCCACACCGGCATGGCGGCGGCTGACGCCCGACCACAAGGCACTGGCTGAACAGCGTCTGGCCGAGGACCTGGCCGAGGCCGGGGTGCCAACTGAAGCGGTGGTGGTGAGCGGCCATCCGCTAGACGTCATTCTGGATACGGTGCAGCACTTTAATTGTTCGCTCATCGTGACCGGCGTGGCGCGCGAAACGACGGTAGGCCGATTGCTGCTGGGCACGACAGTCGAACGGCTGGCCCGCCACGCCAGCACGCCCGTGCTGGTCGTCAAGGCGCGGCCGCGCAAACCCTATCAAGACGTGGTGATTGCCACCGACTTTTCCGAAGGCTCACGTCAGGCCCTGACCGCAGCGCTGAAACTGGCCGCAGACGCCCGCATCACGCTATTCCATGCCTATTCCACACCGGCTGGGCAAGACGATCTGCCGCAAGACGCCGAGGTACGCAGCTTTTATAACGATGCGCTGCAAAAAGCGCAGGCCTTTTTGGCCGCCACGCCAGAGCTGGCGGGCCGAGCCATGCCAGAGATCGTGCTGGAGGCCGGTCTGCCGGAACATATGCTGTCGGAGTTCGTGTTCAAGCGCCGCTGCGATCTCGTGGTGACCGGCACGCACGGCCTGACCGGCATTCTGCGCACAGCGATCGGCAGTGTGGCGGAAAAACTGCTGGAGGCGCTTCCCTGCGACGTGCTGATCGTGCGCCAGGCTGCGGCCTGAATCAGAGGCGCAAGCCTTCACGCTCGAGCGACTCGATATCGCTCTTGCGCAGCCACAGCAAAACCAGGCCGGGCAGGGCGATGAACACCGTCGCCATGAAAAAGCCCGGCCATCCCATATAGCCGACCAGCACAGGCGTGAGCGGGCCCGCTAGATAGGTGCGCCCGACCGCCGAGAGCGCCGACAACAGTGCAAACTGCGTGGCGGAAAACGCCCGGTTGCACATGGACATCAGCAGTGCGACGAAGGCGGCCGTGCCCAGCCCGCCGCACAAATTCTCGATACCGACGGCAAGCGCCATCAGCCCGATGCTTTTGGGCGCGACCGAGATGAGCCAATAGCCTAGATTGGAGACGGCCTGCAAGGCGCCAAAAGCCATGAGAGAACGGTACAGGCCCCAACGACTCATGATGGCGCCTCCGGCCAGCGCACCAACGATGGTGGCGGCCAGACCGAGAATCTTGTTGACCGTGCCCACCTCAGTGGGCGTAAAGCCGGCACCCCGGATCAGAAAGGTGGTGGACAGGGCGCCCGCGAAGGCATCGCCCAGTTTGTAGAGCACGATGAGCGCCAGGAAGATGATCGCGCCCCGGCGGCTGAAAAACTCCCGAAACGGCTCCACCACGGCACGGCCCAGACTGCGCGGCGCAGCGCTGGGCTGCTCGGGTTCGGGCGCCCAGAAGGTGCCCGCCACGCCGGCCAGCATCAAAAAACCCATCAACACATAGGTCGTGCCCCAGCCCAGCCAATGATCGGCCAGCACCAGCGCCAGCCCCCCCGACACCAGCATGGCCAGGCGGTAGCCCAGCACTTTGACGGCAGCCCCCGCGCCACGCTCGTTTTTGTGCAAAACGTCCGTGGAATAGGCATCGAAAGCAATGTCTTGCGACGCGGACAGAAAAGCCACTAGCACGGCCAGCATCGCCAAAGGCAGCAGGGACTGCTCGGGAGAAAGCAGGCCCATCAGCATAATGGTGACCGCGAGCAGCAACTGAGTCAGCAGCATCCAGCCGCGGCGGCGGCCCAGAAAGGGCGGCGCGTAGCGGTCGATCAGGGGCGCCCAGAGAAACTTGAGTGTGTAGGCGCTACCGACCAGCGTCAGGAAACCGATATCCTGGAGAGACGCGCCCTCGACCGTGGCCCAGGCCTGCAAGGTGCCGCTGGTCAGGGCCAGCGGCAAGCCGCTGGCGAAACCCAGAGCCAACAGGGGCGCCACGCGACGGCTGAAATAAATCCGGTAGCTATCGGAGGCGATGATGAGTCTCCTGGGCGGCGGTCCGTGCAGAACCTGTTTAGAGGCGAGCTGGCATGGTCAACAAGCCTGGCTCGTTACGCCTCGAAGCGATAGACGGCCAGGGTGCTGCGCCAGCCTGGCAATACCTTGACCTCGCGACGGTCGTTGAACGTGGCACGCTCCAGGATGCGCACCCCGACGTCACGTGCGAGGTCTTCGAAGTCTCGCAGGGTGCACAAATGGATATTGGGCGTGTTGTACCACTGGTAAGGCATTTGCCCGGTCACCGGCATCCTGCCGCGCAAAATAGACCAGCCATGCGGCCAATAGCCAAAATTCGGAAAAGAGACAATACCAAAACGCGATACCCGCGCCATTTCGCGCAGGATGTGCTCGGTACGGTGCATGGACTGGAGGGTTTGCGACAGCACGACCGTGTCGAACTGTTTATCGTCAAACAGCGCCAGACCATCTTCCAGGTTTTGCTGGATAACCTCGACACCCCGGCCGACGCAGGCAATGACGCTGGCGTCATCGATCTCGACGCCCGCGCCGCGCACCTGGCGATAGTCGCGCAGATAAGCCAGCAGCGCGCCGTCGGCGCAACCGAGGTCAAGTACGCGTGAGGCGGGCGCGATCCAGTTGGCGATGCGTTCCAGGTCCGGACGCAGGACGACCGGCGCAAGCGCGTTGATGGCGGGACTCATGCCGCAGACTCCTCGGCTTGGCGCGTCAACCCCAGGTTGCGCGCAATGCGTTCGTAATAAGCGCTCACCATCGCATGGTAACGGGCGTCTTCGAGCAGGAAGGCATCGTGCCCGTGGGGTGCATCGATCTCGGCATAGGTGACCGGGCTGCCGTTCTTGAGCAGCGCGCGCACGATGTCTCGCGAACGCTCGGGCGGAAAGCGCCAATCGGTCGTGAACGACACCAGCAGGAAGTCTGCCTGAGCCGATGACAGGGCGCGGGCGAGATCGCCGCCGGTAGCTCGCGCGGGATCGAAATAATCGAGCGCGCGGGTGATGAGCAGATAGGTGTTCGCGTCAAAGTAACGCGAGAATTTCTCGCCTTGATAACGCAGATATGACTCGACCTCGAATTCGACATCATAGCCATAACGATAGGCGCCGTTTTCGGCGGGCTCACGTTGGGTACGGCCGAATTTCTCGGCCATATCATCATCGGATAGATAGGTGATATGCCCGATCATGCGGGCCACTGCCAGACCCCGGTGCGGCACCGTATCGTGCGCGTAGTAGTTGCCGCCGTGGAAGCCCGGATCGGTAATGATGGCGCGGCGCGCCACTTCGTTAAAGCCGATATTCTGGGCCGACAGGCGAGGGGTGCTGGCGATCACCACGCAATGGGCGACCCGCTCGGGCAAGGTAATGGCCCAGCTCAGGGCCTGCATGCCACCGAGCGACCCCCCCATGACGGCCGCAAAACGCTGGATGCCGAAATGATCGGCCACACGCGCCTGAGCACGCACCCAGTCCTCAACCGTCAGAACGGGAAAGGCAGCCCCCCAGGGCAGCCCGGTTTCCGGGTTGGTACTGGCCGGTCCGGTCGAACCGAAGCAGGAGCCCAGGTTGTTGATGCCGATCACGAAAAACACATCGGTGTCCACGGGCTTGCCCGGGCCCACCATGTTGTCCCACCAACCGACATCCTTGGGGTTGCCGGCGGCCACGCCCGCCACATGATGCGAGGCGTTCAAGGCATGACAGATGAGCACGGCATTGCTGCGCTCGGCGTTCAGGGTGCCGTAGGTTTCCACCGCCAGTTCATAGGCGTTCAGGGACTGACCGCTCGCCAATGGCAGCGGCTCGTCGAACCGGAGGAAGACGGGAGAAACGACCCCGACGGAGGCCGGGCGATGGGACGTCGTATCGGGAGACGTCGTATTGCGGGACGGTGTAACACTCGCCGCGGTCAAAGCAGGACTGGTCATTGCAGACCTCTTTAGCTGGATTTATAAGAGGCGCCCGCAAGCGGATCAGGCAAATCGGCGCCGACAATGTGATGCTTATTCTAGCACCGGCGGCGCCGAGCCGCCGCTGCCAGCCGCTCAATGGCTAGGAAACCAGAACAGCGCAGACGCGATCAGCAACACGGTAGACACCCGCACGGCAGCGGCAAACCGCTTAATTTGGGCCTGGCCGCGCAAACCAGTCCGCACGGCGCAGAATTGTCGCCTCTTTTCCTCTTACCGTCTGAAAAACGTGCCCGCTCGAGCGATCCGATCTATGCTGAACTCAGCCCTGTCCGGACGGTCGATTTCCCTAGAGACCTCGGGGCCAATCCGCCACCCGGGCCCGCTGAACGTAAAATCTCGACTCGACAACCCCAAGAACTCATTGCCGTGACCGCTCATTCCAACTCCCGCCTTGCCCTGGTTCAGGCCCATCCCGATCTGCTGGCGCAGACTCTGCGCGGGGTCGAAAAAGAAGGCCTGCGTGTGGATGCCCAAGGTATGCTGGCGCGCACCCCCCATCCCGCCGGATTGGGCTCGGCATTGACCAACGAACAGGTCACTACGGACTACTCCGAAGCCCTGCTCGAACTGATCACCGGCACCCACTCCCGTGTTGAGTCGCTGCTGCAAGAACTGCGCGACACACACCGCTTCGTCTATGGCGTACTGGACGGCGAACTCATCTGGAACCAGTCCATGCCGGCCTATCTGCCGGCCGAGGCCGATATCCCGATCGCCTGGTATGGCCACTCCAATACAGGCATGCTCAAGCATGTGTACCGCCGTGGTCTGGCCGAGCGCTACGGCAAAACCATGCAGTGCATCGCCGGGGTGCATTACAACTTCTCGCTGCCGGATGCCTTGTGGCCCTTGCTCGAGCCAGACGCCGCCTCCCTGCAAGAAAGCCGCTCGCGCGGTTATATCGCCCTGATCCGCAATTTCACGCGCTACTCCTGGCTGCTGATGTATTTGTTCGGCGCTGCGCCCGCCTTATCGCGCGAGTTCATGCGCGGCCGCGAACATCCGCTGCAATCGCTGGGCGCCGATACGCTTTATCTGCCCTACGCCACCAGCCTGCGCATGAGCGATCTGGGTTACCAGAACAAAGCCCAATCGCAGCTCAAGCTCTGTTACAACGATCTGAGCACCTTTCTGGGTCGTTTGTACGAGGCAGTCACGCAGCCATGGCCCGCCTATCAGGCCATAGGCACGCAACGCGATGGCGCGTGGATCCAGCTCAACACCAACGTGCTCCAGATCGAAAACGAGTACTACTCGAGCATTCGGCCCAAACGCACGACTGGGCGTTGCGAGCGCCCGATCACGGCGCTGGCCGAGCGCGGCGTGCAATACGTCGAAGTGCGCTGCCTGGACATTGATCCGCAGGAACCCACTGGCCTGGCCCCCGACACGGCGCGCTTCGTCGATGCTTTCCTGCTGTTCTGCGCCGTCAGTGAAAGCCGCTTTTTCGATCAAAACGGCTATTGCCAGCGCAGCGCCGACAATTTCTCGACCGTCGTCAAGGAGGGCCGCAAACCCGGCCTGATGCTAGACCGCGACGGTCAGCCGGTCAGCCTGGCGCAATGGGGCGAAGCATTGCTCGATCAGGTCACGCAATACGCCGCCCTGTACGATGCGGCGCTGGGCGGCACTGCCTACGTGGCAGCAGTAGAACAGCAACGCGCCAAGCTGCTTGACCCGGACCTCACGCCGTCGGCGCGCTTGCTGGCGGACCTGCGCGCAAGCGGACAATCGTTTCATGACTACACCCTGGCCCAAAGCCAGCGCCATGCCGACACCCTGCGCGCCGAGGCGCTGCCTGCAGCGACCGCCCAGGCTTATGCCGATGCCGTGCAGGATTCGCTGGCACAGCAGCAACAAATCGAACAGTCCGATACTGTAGACTTTGATACTTATGTGGCGCGCTATCACGCCGCTCTCAAAAACCCGCTGCCTGCCCGCGACGCCAGTTAAGCCGCCGGTGGCCGCTATCGCAGGAACCCTCGTATGCGCCGCCTGATTCTAAGCCTAGTTCTGCTGGCCAGCGGCCTGGGCCTCGCCCAGGCCCAGCCTGCCGCTGTGCGCACGGTTGACCATGTCGATCTTGATCGCTATATGGGCCGCTGGTACGAAATCGCACATTTGCCGATGTTTTTCCAACGCAACTGCGTGGGCGACACCACCGCTGAATATAGCCAGAATACCGATGGCACGGTGAGCGTCACCAATCGCTGCCGCACCAAAAACGGCAGCATCGATGCCGCCACCGGCACCGCTACTGTCGTCGCTGACAGCGGCAACGCCAAACTCGAGGTCTCTTTCTTTCGCCCCTTCAAGGGCGATTACTGGATTATCGGCCTTGACCCGGAATATCGCTGGGCCGTGGTCGGATCGCCCAACCGAAAAACACTGTGGGTTCTCGCGCGCACACCGGAATTGGCGCCCGCAGACCTGCAACAGGCATTAAATATTGCCAAATCTCAGGGTTACGATCTCAGCGAGTTGAAATACACTGAACAACGTTGAATAAACGAATCAACAGGCAATAAAACACCGGTGTGACATGCAATTGCCATAATTAGAATGGCCCGTGCATAAATAGGTAATTGTAATAAAAAGGGACACTGGACTAGACTTGCCGCATCGACGCCCCGCGTCTGTTGCGGCCTGCGTGCTCTCGACACGCCCGATGGCCGTCCGCCTTCTAGCGGCCGCCTTCCCCTTTTAGTTTGGGGGCACTGACCGAGACATAGCACGCCATGAAGCGATTTCATTTTGACAGCACGGCGCTGCGGTATTTTTTGACTGTTGTCGAAACGGGTTCCGTAAACGGCGCAGCATTGCAGCTAAATGTAGTCAGTTCGGCCATAAGCCGGCAAATCACCGGTTTGGAATTGCGCCTTCAAACCAAGTTGTTTGAACGCCATGCCAAGGGCATGCGCGTAACCGAAGCAGGTCGTTTACTGGCGGAGCATGCCCGCCGAGTCGAGTCGGATGCCACGCGCACCATTGCCGAGATTGACCAGCAGCACCGGCACCAGGTGCAAACCGTGAAAATATCCAGCGTACACGGTTTCGCCAGCATTGGATTGCCACGCCTGTTCGCCGCCTTCCAGAACGAACATCCCCATGTTCGCTTCAGCCTCATGGTGCAGGATGCGCGCCAGATTCCCGAGCAACTGCGCGCCGCGCAAGCAGAAATCGGTATCACCTACAGCTTCGGCGTGGAAAAGGATATTGCGGTGGTGCATGCCCAGCCCACCGAAATCGTGGCGGTCATGCGCAACGACCATCCTTTGTCCCTGCATGAGCGGTTGGTGCTATCCCAATTGCCGGCCTACCCCTTGGCCCTGCCCGAAGGCGGCAATGCGCTGAGGCAGGTGCTGGACCATGCCGCACGCGAACGCCAGCTATCGCTGTCACCCGTGCTGACGTCCAATCAAACGGCTGTGCTGCTGCATTATGTGCAGGCCGGACAGGCCATCACCCTATGCACGCGCTCTAGTCTGGACGATGACCTGAGCTGGCAGCAGTTGGCGGTGCGACCGCTGCAAGACAGCCTGCTCGGGCCTGGCGAAATTCAACTCCAGACCCATGCTTCGCGGCCGCTTTCCCATGCGGCAGAACGTTTTCTGCTGTATCTGCGCGATGCCTATACGGCGGTTGCTGGCATTCGAACGCAGGATTGAATTATGGTCAATTGTAATTTTTAATACTAATTAATACTATTTCAAGGGTTTTCCCTTGGGCTCGCGCTGTCCGCGCCGGCCGCTTTGATTGATGCCCTTTCCAGAAAACGGAAAGGTGAAGGAGCCTAAGCTTGTTGTCCCGCCTGAAAATCCGCACTGGACTGCTGATTGTTCTGATCGCGTTTTCCCTCGTCTTTGCCCTCTCGGCCATTCTGAGCCAGTTGCTCTTCCGCGCTGCGGATGAAGCGGTTGACAACCTGCATGGGGTCGCCACGGAGCATACGCGCCCCCTGTACGAAACCCAGGCACTGCTGCTGCGTACCCGGATCACGCTGGTGGCGGCCTATTTAGACGTGTTGGACGGCCGCGATCGCCAAGCGCAGGAGTTTGCGCAGCAGGCCAGCGGTTATCTGGACCAAGCCCGCCGGCGCCACGCGATTTTCCAGAATATGCCCAAGCTGAACGAAGCCAGCCAGCAACTGGGCCGCGACATCGCGACGGCCTACAACAATTACGAACGCGGTATCGCGGGCTTGCGTCAGGCCATACAACAGAGGTCGGCCCGTTTGTATGAGGAATCCACGACTCAAACCAGTTTAGCCGATGCGCAGTTCGAACAATTGACCCGCGCTTTTTTGAGCCAGCCCCCAAAACGGGGGGAACTCATCCATAAAGCATCCGATGAGCGCTATGACCGTTCGGTTCTGCTTGCCATCGTCATGCTAAGCCTAGGTGTGCTGCTGGCCTTCGCCTGCTGGGTTTTCATCAACCGTCAGTTAGGGCATCCGCTTAGCGACGCAACCGGGCAGGGGAATCGCAGCGCTGCGGACCTCAGGCAAAGGATAGAGGCTCGCCCTGGTCATGAAATCTGCACCTTCTTCAGCGCGCTAAGGCGTATGTAGGAAAACCGGGACGCCTCTGCCCCAGGTCCGACAAAGCGCTGACGGGATGCCTGAAGACCAGGCAGCGCTACTGGGCGATAACGCCCGTCTTCCCGCCGCAGCGACGAAGCGGCACGCCATCTCGGCGACACAAGCCTTCAAACTGCCACGGAAAACAAGAGGGGGGATTCGGCAAGTCTGCCTGAGATGAGCCAGTGGAATACTGGCCGGCTTACCGGGGATAGGCTTAGATAGGCTTAGACTTAGCTGAGGCTTAGACTAGGTGGATGGCGCGCCCGACAGGAATCGAACCTGTATCAAGAGCTTCGGAAACTCTCATTCTATCCATTGAACTACGGGCACAGCGCGCCACTATTGTACCTATTTTTATGCCGCCCGTTGGCGGCCCAGCCTAATTCGGATTTCGATGCAGACCGGGCGATATAATCCGGCATCCTTAAAGGGCCCGACGCCTAGCCGCCGGCCTTGTTCACAGCAGGACCCGACCATGAGCCAGACGCAGGGTCACAGCACCACACCGCCCGCCTCCTCCCGGCACAGCCGCCCGCTGATCATCACGATCGCGCTGTCCTCATTGACCTGTGTCGCCCTCATTCTTGCGCTCATCGCCCTGCTCAGCCCCCAGGCGGACCCGGGCCCGCCGTCGGCCATCGAAGAACGCATCAAACCGGTCGCCGGCTGGCACCTGGCTGGCACGCCAATAGCCGGCAATCTTGCGAGCGCGCCCACCTTATCTGCCACAACCGTCCCGCCCGCTGCGGCGATCGATCCCGCCGTGGGCGAAAAGCTCTATAAGCACACCTGTTTCACCTGTCATGGGACTGGCGTGGCCGACGCGCCCAGACCCGGCGACAAGGCCGCATGGGCACCCTATATTGCGACCGGCATGGACGCCATGCTGCAAGCGGCCCTGCACGGCAAAGGCATCATGCCGCCAAAAGGCGGCGCGGACGATGCGTCAGAAGACGATATCCGGGCCGCGATCGAATACATGATCACCCGCTGACTTGGCTCCATGAATAATCCCGGCCGTCGGCCGGGATTATTCATATCGGAAAACTCGGCTCAGGCATGGAGCAAAGACAGCCCAAGCTGCACCCGGCGCTGCAACCAAAGGCTGGGGCGGTAGCGCGGATCGCCGGTCACACGCTGCATATTGCGCAGGACTTCCAAAATGCGGGCCGCCCCCAACGCATCGCCCAGCGCCAGCGGGCCTTTGGGATAACCCAAGCCCAGGGTGACAGCACGGTCGATATCTTCGGGCGTGGCGATTTGCTGCTGCGCGATATCGCTGGCGATGTTGACGATGGTCGCGACGATACGCTGCGCGACGAAGCCGGGCGAATCGTCGATCACGCTGACCGCCACGCCATCTTGTGCGAACACCGCATGCGCGGCGTCGCGCCAGCGCGGCGCAGTGGCAGGCGACACCATCAGCGTGCGACGGCGGCTGGCGGCGAAATCATGCAATACATCCAGGCCCACGACACGCGCACCGTCCAGCCCCTGTTCGGCCACGCAGGTAGACAGGTCTTCGCCCATCGGCGTGACGATCAGCAGCGTATCGGCATCGGCCGTGTCGGTGAGTTCCGCGCCCAGTTGGCCCAGCAGCGCGCGCGCACGCGCCTGTCCCTCGGGATGCGCCGGGCTGACCCAGACACGCAGACCGGACGGCAGCGCGGGCACGGCAGGTTCGGGCGGCACCTGCTTCTGACCATCCTGGTACAGGTAGAAGCCCTCGCCGACCTTGCGGCCCAGCAGGCCACCGGCCAGGCGCACGGTGGTAATGGGAGAGGGACGAAAACGCGGTTCGTCAAAGAACTGGCGGTAGATGGATTCCATCACCGGGTGCGAAACATCCAGCGCCGTCAGATCCAGCAGTTCGAAGGGACCCATGCGAAAGCCCGCCTGCTCGCGCATGATGGCATCGACCTGAGCAAAAGAAGCAACCGCCTCCTGCGCCACACGCAGGCCCTCTGTGTTCATGCCGCGCCCGGCATGGTTGACGATGAAGCCCGGCATGTCTTTCGCGCGCACGGGGGTATGCCCCATGCGGCGCGCCAGCTCGGCCAGGGCGTCGCCCACTGCGGGGTCCGTGCGCAGGCCGTCGATTACCTCGACCACCTTCATGAGCGGCACGGGATTGAAAAAGTGATAGCCCGCCAGGCGCTGCGGACGCTGGCAGGCGGCTGCGATCGCGGTAATAGACAGCGACGAGGTGTTGGAAGCCAGAATGCAATCCGGGCCGACAATACCTTCGAGTTGGGCGAACAGGTCACGCTTGACGTCCAGCCGCTCGACGATGGCTTCAACGACCAGTTGGCAATCGGCCAGTTCGCTCAAGGCCGAAGCGGGACGCAGATGGCCCAAGGCCGTCTGCACGGACTCGGCGCTCATCTTGCCTTTCTGAGCCAGCCTGTCCCAGGTTTGCGCCAGCGCCTCGCGCGCCGCGGCGACCGCCTCGGCGTTGTTATCGTAGAGGCGCACCGTGACGCCCGCCTGCGCGGCGATCTGCGCGATGCCGCGCCCCATGGCGCCCGCGCCGACCACACCCAGGATTTGAATCTCTGCCATCTGTCTCTCCTCTCTTTCTTTGAGATCGTTACCGCTCAGGCGGGCTGCGCCAGCGCCTCGATTTCCGTATCAGACAAGCCCAGCCGCTCGCTCAAAATCTGATGGGTGTGCTCGCCCAGCATCGGCGCCGGGCGCAGATACGCTACCGGCGTTTCCGATAGCTTGAGCGGGCTGGCCGCGATGGGCGCCACGCCGGCCACCGGATGCGGCAATTCTCGCTTCATGCCGCGCGCCAGCACCTGCGGGTCCTGGTAAACCTGATCCAAGGTATTGATCGGACCGGCCGGCACACCGGCGGCTTCCAGCTCGGTGAGCCAGGTGTCGCGAGCCCCGGTCAGCATGCGCTCGGCCAGCATCGGCACCAGCGCGTCGCGGTTGCGCACACGCTGCGGATTGGTGGCAAAGCGCGCGTCGTCAGCCAGCTCGGGCATGCCGATGACACGGCAGTAAT
Source organism: Bordetella avium (assembly GCF_034424645.1). NCBI lineage: Bacteria > Pseudomonadati > Pseudomonadota > Betaproteobacteria > Burkholderiales > Alcaligenaceae > Bordetella > Bordetella avium. Next base: position 239,893 of record NZ_CP139969.1, on the reverse strand, counting down.
TGCGAAACTGGCTGTCATTACCCACGGCCACGATAAGGTGCCCATCGGCCGCCGCGAATACCTGGTAGGGCACCAGATTCTGGTGTGCATTGCCGGCGCGGCGCGGCGCGACGCCCGATGTCATGAAATTGAGATTCTGGTTAGCCAGCATGGCCACCTGGCAATCCAGCAGCGCCATGTCGATATGCTGGCCCAGACCGCTGCGCTCGCGCTCAATGATGGCGGCAAGAATACCGACGGTGGAATACATGCCGGTCATTAGATCGGTCACGGCCACGCCTGCCTTCTGAGGGCCGCCGCCGGGCAGGTCGTCGCGTTCCCCGGTAATGCTCATCAGGCCACCCATGCCCTGAATCATGAAGTCATAGCCAGGACGGCTGGCATAGGGCCCCGTCTGGCCGAAGCCCGTTATCGAGCAATAAATCAGGCGGGGATTGATCGCCTTGAGGCTTTCATAGTCCAGCCCGTATTTGCGCAGGCCGCCAACCTTGAAATTCTCGACCACGATGTCGGATTGCATGGCCAGTTCGCGCACCAGCTCCGCGCCCCTCGGCGTGGCGATGTCCAGCGTCACGGAGAATTTATTGCGATTGGCCGACAGATAGTAGGCGGCTTCGCTGGTGTTTTCTCCGGCGGCGTTTTTCAAATAGGGGGGACCCCAGGCGCGCGTATCGTCGCCTGAGCCGGGGCGTTCGATCTTGATGACTTCAGCGCCAAGATCCGCGAGGTTCTGGGTGCACCAGGGACCGGCAAGCACGCGGGTAAGATCCAGCACGCGGATGCCAGTCAGGGGAGCAGTACGTTGCGACATGGTTTTCTTGAATCTTGAAATAAGCGTCGGAGAACCTGGCATATTAGCCCCAGGTGTTCCCAGGCATTTTTCGTTTTGCGCACGATGTTGTGCGTCTGCCGCACAAAGTTAAAGCGCCTTCAACATTTCCCGTGCGATAAGCAATTGCTGGATCTGGGTCGTGCCCTCGAAAATGCGGAACAGACGCACGTCGCGGTAAAAACGCTCGACCGCATACTCCGCCATATAACCCGCGCCGCCATGGATCTGCACGGCGCGATCGGCCACCCGGCCAACCATTTCGGTGGCGAACATCTTGGCGCAGGCCGCCTCCATCGTGGTGTTTTCGCCCCGGTCGCGCTTGCGCGCGGCATCCAGCACCATGCAGCGCGCCGCATAACACTCGGCCTGGCTATCGGCCAGCATGGCCTGCACTAACTGGAACTCGGCGATGGGTTTGCCGAACTGTTGGCGGTCTTGCGCATAACGCGTGGCATCGCGTATGAGGCGCTGCGCGATACCCACGCACAACGCGGCAATATGCAGGCGGCCTTTGTCCAGCACGCGCATCGCGGTGCGGAACCCGCTGCCTTCCTGCTCGCCCAAGAGTGCGCTAGCCGGCACGCGGCAGTTATCAAACACCACATCGCAGGTCAGGGCGCCCGCCTGGCCCATTTTCTTGTCGGGCCTGCCCAGCGTGATGCCCGGCGTGCCAGCCTCGACCAAAAAACAGGAAATCGAGTCCGCGCGACGTTCGGGCGCGGTCCGCGCCATGACGGAGAATAGGCCGGCAATCGGCGCATTCGTGATGTAGCGCTTGGTACCGTTGAGGATGTAATGATCGCCGTCACGGGTGGCGGTGGTGCGGATGGCCATCGCGTCCGAGCCCGCGTCGGGTTCGGTCAGCGCGAAAGCACCGATCAGCTCGCCGCTGGCCAGACGCGGCAAATAGTGGCGGCGCTGCGTCTCGGAACCCGCCAGCACGATGGCTTGCGAGCCGATGCCGATATTGGTGCCCGCCAACGAACGGAAGGCCGGTGAAGTCTGGCCGAGTTCGAACACCACCTCGACCTCCTCGGTCATGGTCAGGCCCAGACCGCCGTACTCGGGCGAGATCGATAGCCCGAACAAACCCAGCTCGCGCATCTCATGAGCAATGTCTTGCGGGATCTGGCCGCTATGCGCCAGCGCTTCTTCGGCAGGGACGAGCCGCTCGGCAACGAAACGGCGTACGGCATCGAGCAGCAAAGTCAGGGTTTCTTGGTCCAACGCCATGGCGCTTACCTCGTGTCAGTGTCAGACCGGCACAGACCGCCGGCGATAAGGTTGAAATAGTCTTCCGCAACGACGCCTGCCTTCTGGCCCTGGCCGGGCTTGTACCAGCGCACCATCCAGTTCAAGAGGGACAAGACGGCGCGTCCGGTGGCGGCGATATCGCGCTCGCGAAAGACCGCCTCGCTTATCCCCTGAGCCAGAATGGCGCGCAGCAGGCCTTCGTAGCGATCGCGCAATGCCGCCGCATCGGCCCGCTCTGGCGAGGCCATTCCCGAATAGCCGACCAGCATGGTGACGAACTGATCGTGATGAGTCTCGAAGTAGTCCGCATGCGCCACCATGAACGCCCGCAGCCGGGCGCGGGCGCCGCGCTCGGGATCGCAGGCCTGCGTGACCGCCGACAACAGGCCGCTCAACACATCCAGAATGATGGCGTCGTAGATGTCCTGCTTGGTCGGGTAGTAGTGATAGATGGCCGCCTTGGATACGCCGATCGCGCAAGCCAAATCAGAAATCGAGCTATTTTCATAGCCGCTGCGTGCGAACAAGGCCGCAGCGGCATCCAGGATGCGTTCGCGTGGCGCGGCCAAGGTCGGCGGGCGTCCGGCGCGGCGGGCAGAAGACGGCGTGGCAGGCATGGGGGTCGGGCGGGAGAACCTGAATTGACAGCCGTTTGGCGGCTGGCGTTAAATGGATTTCATTAATTACCGGACAGCCGGTAGGTAATTATAGCTGCGGCCTCGCGCAACGCCCCTGTCGGAAACCCTTATGAACGCCCCTGATACGACGCTGACCGCCACGCTGTCTGCCCAATTGCGTCTGCCTGTGATTTGCTCTCCCATGTTCATCGTGTCCAATCCGGACCTGGTGCTGGCCCAATGCACCAGCGGCGTCATGGGCGCGTTTCCCGCGCTGAACGCCCGGCCGCAGAGCCTGCTGGCCGATTGGCGGGCCGAAATCGAGGCGGGCCTGGCCGATTACCGCAAAAACCATCCACAGGCGGTGGTCGCCCCCTATGCAGTCAACCAAATCATTCATCAATCGAACGATCGCCTTGACCATGACTTGGCCGAATGCGCCCGCTACCGCGTGCCTTACCTCATCACCAGCCTGCGCGCGCCCGGTGATCTCGTGGACGGCATACATCGATGGGGCGGCAAGGTCTTCCATGATGTCACCACCATCCGCCACGCCGAAAAAGCCCTGGAGGCCGGCGTCGATGGGCTGATCCTAGTGGCGGCCGGCGCGGGCGGCCACGCGGGCACCCTGAGCCCCTTTGCCCTGCTGGCCGAAGTCCGCCGCTTCTATGACGGCCCCATCGCGCTGTCCGGCGCAATCTCCACGGGCGCTGGCGTGCTGGCCGCCTTGGCCATGGGCGCAGACTTCGCTTATATGGGCACCCGCTTCATCGCCAGCCGCGAAGCCAACGCCAGCCTGGACTACAAAGAGGCCCTGGTGCGCGCTTGCGCCAACGACATTCTGTACACCCCATTTTTCACCGGCATACCGGGCAACTACTTGAAAGCCAGCATCATCAATGCGGGGCTGGACCCGGCCAACCTCCCGGCGCCGGCAAGCGGCGCCGCTAATTTCGGCAGTTCACGCGCCAAGCCCTGGAAAGATATTTGGGGAGCCGGTCAGGGAGTGGGCAGCATCGAGGGGATACAGCCCACGTCCGAGATCGTCGCGCAACTGCGAGCCGAATACGCTGCCGCCCGGGCGCGGCTCGCCGGCCGGAGCGTTGCATGAGCGTTCTCTCCTCCTGCCACGATGGCGTGCTTACCCTGACCCTGAACCGCCCGGCCTGCCGCAATGCGCTGGATACGGCCAGCTATGACAGGCTCACTCAGGCACTGCGCGCCAGCGACATGGACATCGGTGCCATCATCCTGACGGGTGCAGGCGGGCACTTCACCGCCGGCAACGACCTGCGCGACTTTCAGGCGGGTCGCAACGAAGGCGACAGCCCCGGCCTGCGTTTCCTGCGCGCCCTGATCGATTGCGATCTGCCGGTCATCGCCGCCGTCGAGGGGTATGCCATCGGCATCGGCGTCACGCTGTTGCAACACTGCGATTTCGTCTACGCCGGCCAGGGCGCCACACTGCGCATGCCTTTTCTGGCGCTAGGCCTGTGCCCGGAAGGGGCCTCCAGCCAGGCACTGGCACATATCGCGGGCGCCCGCCGCGCCGCCGAATGGCTGTTATTGGGCGAGAGCTTCGGTCCCGAGGCCGCGCGTGACGCGGGCCTGATCAATCAGGTCACGGCAAGCGGCCAGGCGCTTGCCGCCGCGCAGACCACGGCGGCGCGGCTGGCAGCCCAGCCACGGCAGGCCCTGCGTATTTCGAAAGCACTGATGCGCGGCCCGCAACGCCCGGCCTTGCACGCCACGCTGGACCGCGAAGCCGAGCAGTTCCGCCAACGGCTGGCCAGCCCCGAAGCCCAGGCGGCCTTTGCGCGGTTTTTTGCTCCCAGACCATGAGGCCGCGTTCAAAACTCCGGGGCGCGGCGCTCGCGCAGCGACTGGATTCCCTCGCGCACATCCGGGCCGGAAAAGCCCATGAATTCCAACGCCAATGAGGTGTCAAAACTGGGGCCGGCCTGGCGCAGCCAATTATTCAGGGCGTACTTGGTCCAGCGGATTGCCGTCTGCGACCCTCGCGCCAGCCGGGTCGCGACCTCGAATGCGCGCTCAAACAACTCGGCCTCATCGACGCATAGCGACACCAGACCGATGCGCTCGGCTTCCTCACCGCTGACCGTCTCGCACAGCAGCAGGTAATACTTGGCCTTGGCCATACCGCACAGCAGGGGCCAGACGATGGCGGCATGATCGCCGGCCGCCACGCCAAGACGGGTATGCCCGTCGATGATGCGGGCATCGCGCGCAGCGATAGACACGTCGGCCAGCAAGCCCGCCACCAGACCCGCACCGACCGCCGCGCCGTGCATGGCCGAAACCACCGGCTTATTGCAATTGATGATGTTGTAGACCAGGTCGCGGGCCTCGCGCCAGACACGCGTGCGCACCTCGAAGTCGTCCGCCATCTGCTGCACGAGATCCAGGTCGCCGCCCCCCGAGAAAGCCTTGCCTTCGCCACGGATGACCACCACACGGGTCTCCGGGTCGGTGTCGATATCACGCCAGATATCCGCCAGTTCACGATGCAAGCGATGATCCGCCGTGGAAAGTTTGCCGCTGGCGTCCTTGGCGCCCATGATCAGTTCAAGCACGCCTTCCGGGTGGCGGCGCAGCTTGAGCGATTGATAGCGCGCATAGTGCGCCAGGGTGGGATCAGCAGTCATCTCGGTCTCCAGACAGGCGCGACGGTGCGCCCGGTTTTGGGCACTATAGTGGAAAGACCCCATGCACCCGGAGACAAAATGCCCGCCTTGATCGCGCCCAAGCAGTTTCCCGATCTGTTCGCCCCCCGCCCGAGCGATAGCAATAAAGGCAGTTTCGGCAGTCTGGGCATCCTGGGCGGCGGCCCGGGCATGACGGGCGCGGCCTTGCTGGCGGCGCGCGCCGCGCTCAAGACCGGCGCCGGGAAAGTACTGGTCGGCCTGGCCGAGACACCCAGTCCGCTGGCCTGCGACCCCCTCCAACCGGAACTGATGGTGCGCGATGCGGACCATCTGCTGACCTGCGGCCTGACGCTGTCGGCCTGGACGGCGGGCTGCGGCATTGGCACCTCGGATTACGCCATTCGAACGCTATCGCTCCTGTTTCAATCGCGTGCCGGGGCGCCGTTGGTGCTGGACGCCGATGGCCTGAATTTGCTGGCCTCGGGCAAGCTTGATCCGAGCTGGGGCAAGGGCACCGTGGTCTTGACCCCGCACCCCGCCGAGGCGGCGCGTCTGCTCGCCTGCGCCACAGCCCAGGTACAGGCAGACCGCCCGGCGGCAGCCAAGGCGCTGGCGCGGCGCTTCACGGCCTGGATCGTGCTCAAGGGCGCGGGCAGCCTGGTCTGTGCCCCCGATGGCGCTTGCCTGCGCAACCCGACAGGCAATCCAGGCCTGGCCACGGCCGGCACCGGCGATGTATTGGCCGGCATGCTGGGCGCCTTGCTGGCCCAATCCTTGCCGCCGGAACAGGCCGTGCCCGCCGCCGTCTGGCTGCACGGCGCGGCTGCTGACGCCCTGGCCGCCCAGGGAGTGGGGCCCATCGGCCTGACGGCCGGCGAACTGGCTGACGCCGCCCGCGCCATCCGCAACGGCCGGCTGATTCACCCACCCCTCCCCGGCGGCAGCTTTACAACAAACTAGGGTTTTCCCTAGATTTTTGTTGCACTGCATCTAGGGTTTTCCCTATAATGGCTTATACCAAATCCGATAAAGAGATGATTGGAGTAAGCCATGAGCCACCTGATCCTGAACCAAAATGCCCGCCTGACCGACGCGCTCGAGCGTGACCTGCTGTGTGGCGTCATGGAAAACCAATCCTCCCTGCCCCCCCTCGTCGATATCAAGAACGTGGCTCGCCGCATCCGCCGCAGCATCGGCGCCGTCTTCGCCTTCGTGGCAGAGGTCAACGAGTCGATGAATCGCGCCCGCGCCCAAAGCGCCTGGTACAGCGGCTCGCAGTGGTAAGGCTTTGACAACGGTGTGACGCCAAACAGGGTCACGCCTTCTCCTGGCGCCTTCCCTCTCCCTCGGGCGCCATCCGCGCCGGTCCAACCGGCGCGGTTCTTTCCGGAAACCCCTAGGGATTTCCCCAATACGCCCCATTTAATCCCTCTGACACAGCGCAATAAATGGTCAGAGGATGCAGGCGTTTGGCTGGCCAATCGTTGACAATGTCCTGAGTGCCCAACAAAATCGCGGCCTTACTCATCGGATTTGTCCTACATGAAGTCTCGCCTCCTCCTGGCCGCATTGGCGGCGGGCATGGTCGCCGCGCCCGGCAGCGCCGCCCTTGCCCAAAACCTGAAGATCGCGCTGTCGTCCGAACCCACGTCGGCCGACCCGCACTATCACAAGCAAACGCAGAACGACGCCTTCGCGGCCCACGTCTATGACTCGCTGGTGGCGCGGGATGCGGACATGAAGCTCAAGCCCTCGCTGGCCAAGTCCTGGAAAACCCTGGACGACCTGACCTGGGAATTCAAGCTGCGCGACGACGTCAAGTTTTCCAACGGCAAGCCTTTCACCTCCGAGGATGTGCTGTTCACCATCTGCCGTACGCTGAACAACGAGACCAATGTCTCGCAGTCGTACATGGACATGACCAAGCGCATCACGGACGTGCAAACGCCCGATGCGTACACCGTCATCATCAAGACGGCCGAACCGCTGCCGCTGATGCCCGCCGAACTGGCGCGCGGTCTGCCCATCATCTGGAACGGCATTGTCGAGCACGGCAAGCTGACCTTCGATCCGAAAAAGGGTTGCGGCGTTACTGGCAAGTGGCCCACCGTGGCCGACTTCAACAATGGCAAGGACGCCATTGGTACTGGCCCCTACACCCTGAAGTCTTACGTGAAGGGCTCGGGTATCGAACTCAGCCGCAACGAGCTTTACTGGGGCGAGAAGCCGGCCTGGAAAGAAGTCAAGATGGTGCCCGTGCCCAATGCGGGCCCGCGCCTGACCGGCCTGCTCTCGGGTGACTTCGACGTCATTGAAAACCCGGCCGCACGCGATCTGCAGCGCATCAAGTCCAATCCGCAATACGGCTACGTCGCCACGCCGTCCACCCGCCTGGTGTTCTTCCAGCCGGACGTGGGCCGCGCCGAAAGCCCCTTCGTCAAAGCGGCCGACGGCAAGAATCCGCTCCAGGATCTGCGTGTGCGCAAAGCCATCTCGATGGCGATCGACCGCAAGACCATCGTGTCGCGCATCATGGACGGCCTGGCTACGCCCGCCTACCAATACATGCCTGACGGCATGTTCGGCGGTTTGGCCAACGCCCCTGAAATCAAGTACGACCCCGAAGGCGCCAAGAAGCTGCTGGCCGAGGCGGGCTACCCGAATGGCTTCGAGATGACCATCTCGACCACCAACGACCGCTACGTCAATGACGGCCAAGTGGCTCAGGCTGTGGCGCAGTACCTGTCGCGCGTCGGCATCAAGGCCAACGTTGACGCCATGACCGCCTCGATCTACTTCCCCAAGCGCGCCAAGCGTGAGTTCAGCTTCCCGATCGGCGGCTGGCCGTCTGAAGTGGGCGAGGCCTCGGGTCTGTTCCAACTGTGGGTCGCCTCGCTGGATTCGCCCAAGAGCCTGGGCACCAGCAACTACGGCGGTTTCAGCAACCCCGACTTCGACAAGGTCTATCTGGAAGCCATCGTGACGGTCGATCCGGCCAAGCGCGAAAAGCTGCTGCAACAGGCCACGCAGATCGCCCTGGACAATGTGCCGCTGATCCCGCTGCACTTCGAAAGCAGCATCTGGGCCTTCCGCAAGGGCCTGACCTACGAGGGCCGCCGCGACCAGTACACGCTGGCCACCTCGGTCAAACCCGCGGACAAGAAGTAAGCCACGCGGGTCCAGCCCTTTCATGAAGGATGCTGACCCGCCCAGGGGCGCCGCCGATGGCGGCGCCCTTGTTCCTTCCCGGATGGTCAGATTTGTAACCCCTATACAATCTCGCCCGCCATCCCCGTCGATGAGAGCCAAAACGCCGCACAGGCGACGGACATCGACAGGCTTCCCAGCCCTCATGGCCTGGCGCGAAGCGCGCGAGGCTTATCGGCCCCGGAACCCAAGTTTTTCGCGGAGCGCCTGACCGGCGCGCCGTTTATTGAGACCACCAAGGAAATCAAAACGTGGCCTTGTTTATCCTGCGCAGGCTGATTCAAAGCCTGTTTGTTCTGCTAGCGGTATCGCTGGTTGTCTTTCTTGCGGTGTACGCCGTGGGGGACCCGATCGAACTGCTGGTCAGCCCCGAAGCCAGCATGGAAGCCCGTCAGGCGATGATTACCCGCCTCGGCCTGGACCTGCCCGTCTGGGAGCAATACCTCAACTTCCTGTGGCGCGCCCTGCACGGCGATCTGGGCAACTCCTTCGTGCACGGCATCCCCGCGCTCGAACTCATCCTGCAACGCATGCCGGCCACCTTTGAACTGGTGCTGGTCGCCATCACGCTGACCTGTGTTTTCGGCATCCCCTTGGGGCTGGTCGCCGGCCTGTACCGCGACCAGCCGCTCGGCCGAGGCATCATGGGGACGTCGGTGCTAGGCTTCTCCCTGCCCAATTTCTGGCAGGGCATGATGCTGATCCTGCTGTTTTCGGTGTGGCTGGGCTGGCTGCCCGCCTCCGGACGCGGACCGACCATCACGGTGTTCGGCATCCCGTTCTCGCTGTTTTCGTCCGAAGGCTGGGCCCATGTCATCATGCCGGCCATCAACCTGGGGCTGGCCAATATCGCGCTGGTCCTGCGCATGACCGCCAGCGGCGTGGTCGAAGCCCAGTCGCAGGAGTATGTGAAGTTCGCGCGGGCCAAGGGCGTCAAGCCTGGCCGTATCGTGCGCCGCCACATTCTGCGCAACATTCTGATCCCGGTCGTCACCGTGATCGGCATGGAATTCGGCCAACTGATCGCCTACTCGACCATCACTGAAACCGTGTTCGCCTGGCCGGGCATGGGCAAGTTGCTGATCGATAGCGTCTACCAGCTCGACCGCCCTGTCGTGGTGGCCTATGTGATGCTGGTCACGCTGATCTTCGTCATCATCAATCTCATTGTCGACATCATGTACGCCGCCCTCGACCCGCGCGTGCAGTTGGTCGCCCCCGCACATTAAGGTTCGCCATGGCAACATCCTCCAGCAATGGCCGCACGCGCACGGTTCCGCCCCTGGCCGAAACCCCGCGACGCGCGCAAATTCTGAAGAAGCTGCGCAGCCGCCCGACCCTGCGCGGGTCGGCGCTCGCCCTGTTCATTCTCATCGCAGTGGTGCTGCTGGCGCCTTTCTTCGCGCCGCAAAACCCCTATGACCTCGCCAATCTCAACCTGCTGGATGGCCGGCTGGCGCCGCGCTCGCCCATGGCCGAAGGTGGCATCTACTGGCTCGGCACCGACGACCAGGGCCGCGACATGCTCAGCGCCATTCTGTATGGCCTGCGCATCAGCCTGTTCGTGGGCCTGACGGCCGTGGCCTTGTCCACCGCCATCGGCAGCCTAGTCGGCCTGCTGGCGGCTTATACCGGCGGCGTGATCGACTCCATCCTGATGCGTCTGGTCGATTTCATCCTGGGCTTCCCGACCATTCTGGTGGCCCTGGTGCTGCTGGCCATGATGGGCCGGGGCGTAGACAAGGTGATTCTGGCCCTGGTCATCGTGCAATGGGCGCATTACGCGCGCATCATGCGCGGCCGGGCGCTACAGGAGCGGCGCAAAGAGTATGTCGAAGCGGCGGCCAACCTCGGCTTTCCGGCCTGGCGCATCATGCTCTTTCATCTGCTGCCCAACTGTATCGGGCCGGTGATGGTGTTCGCCACCATCCAGATCGCCAATGCCATCGTGCTGGAAGCCACGCTCTCCTTCCTGGGCGTCGGCGTGCCGGTGACCGAACCGTCGCTGGGCCTGTTGATCGCCAACGGCTTCCAATACCTGCTCTCGGGTGATTACTGGATCAGCCTGTTCCCGGGCCTGGCCCTGCTGATCCTCATCCTGACCATCAACATCGTGGGCGACCGCCTGCGCGAAAGCCTGGACCCTCGACGAGCATGAGTGACACTATTCTCGAGGTGCGCGGCCTGCGCACCGCATTCCATACCGAAGCCGGCGCCTGGCCGGCGGTCGACGGCGTCGACCTCACTGTCAAACGCGGCGAAGTCGTCGGCCTCGTGGGCGAATCCGGTTCCGGCAAATCGGTCACTGGTTTCTCGCTGCTGGGTCTGATCGACCCGCCCGGAGAAGTCGTCGAGGGCGAAATCCGCTTCAAGGGTCAGGACCTGAGGGCCCTGAGCGAAGAACAGATGCGCCAGTTGCGCGGCAACCGCATCGCCATGATCTTCCAAGACCCGCTCATGACGCTGAATCCGGTGCTCAAGGTCGGCGAACAGATGCTGGAGGCCATCCTCACGCATGAAAAAATGCCGCGCCAAGAAGCCCTGGAACGCTGCCGCGAAGCGCTCGCCATGGTGGGCATTCCCTCGCCGGAAAAACGCCTGAACGCTTATCCGCACGAATTTTCGGGCGGTATGCGTCAGCGTGTGGCCATCGCTATCGCCATGCTCAACCGCCCCGACCTCATCATCTGCGATGAGCCGACAACGGCGCTGGACGTCACCATTCAAGGGCAGATTCTGTATCGCATGCAGGAGATCTGCCGTAAGTACCAAACCGCCCTGATCTGGATCACCCACGACCTGGGCGTAGTGGCCGAGCTCGCCGACAAAGTAGCCGTCATGTATGCCGGCCGCATTGTCGAAACCGGCCCGGTGAACGAAGTGCTGGATGCGCCGCGCCATCCCTATACGCGCGGCCTGCTGGATTCCATGCCCGCGCAGTCCATGCCTGGCAGCCGCCTGCACCAGATCAACGGCATGGCGCCCAGCCTGTCGGCACGCCCCTCGGGCTGTGCTTTCCGGCCCCGTTGTCCGAACGTGATTCCCCGCTGTACCGAGCAGCCTCCTGCCGCCACCCATGAAGGGCCGCGCAGCTTCCGCTGCTATGTGCCGATTGCCCGAGAGGCCGCATGACCCAAGCCGACACCCCCGTTATCGAACTACGCGACGTCCATAAGCGATTTGAAAGCCGCCCGGACATGGCGCAACGCATTCTTGCCCTGGCCGGCAAACCCATCGACCGCCGCACCGTGCATGCCGTCAACGGCGTATCACTATCGATTGCGCGCGGCGAGGTCGTTGGACTGGTGGGCGAGTCCGGTTGCGGCAAGTCCACACTGGGCCGCGTCGTGGCCGGCCTGCATCGTCAAAGCTCGGGCGAACTGTATTACCAAGGCCGGGAAGTCAACACCCTGCAAGGGGCCGACAAGCTGGCCTACACGCTCGGCGTGCAGATGGTTTTCCAGGACCCGCAGGCCTCGCTCAACCCGCGCCAGCGCCTGCGCCAGATCCTTGGCGAAGCACTAAAGGTGCACAAACTCGCGCCGTCCGCCGAGATCCCCGGCCGTATCGACCGCGCCCTGGCCGAAGTCGGTCTGGACCGCGAGTACCGTGATCGCTTTCCGCATCAGATTTCCGGCGGCCAACGCCAGCGCATCGGCATCGCCCGCGCCTTGCTGGTCGCGCCCAAGTTTCTGGTGTGCGATGAGCCCGTCGCCGCGCTGGATGTATCCATCCAGGCTCAGGTCATCAACCTGTTCATGGATCTGCGCGAACAGCATGGTTTCACCTACCTGTTCATCAGCCATGACCTGGGCGTGGTGCGGCACATCTCCGATCGCGTGGCCATCATGTATCTCGGAAAGATCGTCGAACAGGCCAAGGCATCGGAGATTTTCGCCCATCCCAATCATCCTTATACTCAGGCATTGATGGCCGAGGTACCGGATGTGGGGCGGCGCGGACGCCAGTTCACGCCCATCCGGGGTGAGATTCCCTCGCCCCTGAACCCGCCATCGGGCTGTACCTTCCATCCGCGCTGCCCGCACGCCACGCAGCGCTGCAGAGAAGAAGTGCCCGAGCTCAAGACCATTGCTCCAGGCCATGTTTCGGCCTGCCACCTCAACGACTCCGCAGCCTGATCATGAAACCCGTCGAACTGAGCAACGCCGAACGCATCGCCATCGAGCTGGGCCATGCCGGACGCAACAGCTTTTCGTATGTGGATGACGACCGCAACGCCGATCGCCCTTTCACGCTGAATACCTACCGGCCTTACGGTTACACCCCGGAAGACCCGGTAGTCATCGTACAGCACGGCGTCTTGCGCAATGGCGACGACTACCGCGATTTCTGGATTCCGGCAGCCGACAAGCACCGCCTGCTCATCATCGCCCCGACCTTTTCCAACGAGATCTGGCCGGGCCTGGACAGCTATAACAATGGGCGCGTCTTCACGCCCTCGGGCAACCCGCGCCATGTCGACGGCTGGACCTACGCGATGGTGGGCCGTGTGCTCAAGGATCTCGCCGCCTCCGAGATTTCCGCCTGTAACCCGGTTTATCTCTTCGGCCATTCGGCCGGCGGCCAGTTCGTGCACCGCCTGATGAGCAGCCAGCCGCACACGCCCTTTAAGGGCGTGATGGCGGCCAACGCCGGCTGGTACACCCTGCCCACCCTGGATCTGACTTTCCCGGAAGGCATGGGCGGAGTCGGCCTGAACGAGGAACACCTGGCTCGGCTACTGGCCTATCCAATGGTGATTCTGGCGGGCGATCAGGATATCGACACCGCCGATCCGAATTTGCCCAATCAACCCGAAGCCCTGCGCCAGGGGCCGCACCGTTACGCACGCGCTTACAACTACTTTGAAGCCGGCCGCAAGGAAGCCGAGCGCCGCGGCCTGCCTTTTGGCTGGCGCTTGCAAAGCGTGCCCGGCATCGGCCATGATGGACGCGCCATGTCCGCCGTCGCCGCCCACCTGTGGTTTGACGGCGGCATGCCTGACGACGCCACACTGGCCGAGCTGGCCGGTAACCAGACCGCCTGAGTCCCCCAACCTCTGCGACATTGCCATGCACAAGCTTCCGACTACGCAAGAACTCGTTTCCGAAATCCAGACCTGGGTGCAATGCGAATCGCCCTCCCACTATGCCGAGGGCATCACCGCCATGGCCGAGCTGGCCGCCGCGCGCGCCCGCGAAGTGGGCCTGCGCGTCGAACTCACCTCCCTGGGTGAGGACATCGGCCCCATGGTCTACGCCACGACCCGCGAAGCCGGCGACACCCGCCACGGCATCCTCATCCTGGCTCACATCGACACGGTGCACCCGGTGGGCACCCTGAGCGATAACCCCTGCCGCATCGAAGATGACCGCCTCTACGGCCCGGGCAGCTATGACATGAAGGCCGGCATCGTGCTGGCCCTGGCGGGTCTGAGCGGCCTGACCGGCAAGCATGGCACGCGCCTGCCCATCGACTTCCTGATGGTGCCCGACGAAGAAACCGGCAGCCATGCTTCGCGCGCGCATATCGAGCGCCTGGCCAAGCAGGCCAAGTATGCCCTGGTCTGTGAGCCGGCCCGCCCCAACGGCGGCAAATGCGTGACCGCCCGCAAGGGCACCGGCATGCTGCGCCTGGGTGTCAAGGGCCGGCCGGCCCATGCTGGCATGGCGCACGACAAGGGCCGCAGCGCCATCCGTGAAATGGCGCATCAAGTGCTGGCGCTCGAAGCCATGACCGACTACGAGCGCGGCGTCACGGTCAGCGTCGGCACGATTTCCGGCGGCACCGTGACCAACACCGTGCCGGCCCAGTGCCGTTGCGTGGTGGACTTCCGCGTGCCTGACATGGGTGCGGCCTCGGATGTGCTGCGCCGCATGCGCGAGCTGTGCGCGGTCGGCCCCGATGTCGAACTCGACATCGATGTCAAGCTCAACCGGCCGCCCATGGTCAAAACGCCGGCCTCGGCCGAACTGCTGGAATTGGCCCAGGGCTACGCCAACGAGGCCGGCTTCCCGCTTGAAGACGCCCCGATGACCGGCGGCGGCAGCGACGCCAACTTCACCTCCGCGCTGGGCGTGCCCACGCTAGACGGCCTGGGCGCCGATGGCGACGGCGCGCACACGCTAAACGAGTACATCCAGATCTCCACGCTCGAAATGCGCGCCAAGTTCTGGCATTTGCTACTGCGCGACCTGGCCTGAACCAGCCCGCCAGCGTCGATACCCCGACGCCCCCGAAAAAACCGCTCACCCACCATGTCATCACGGTCGGTGAGCGGTTTTTTATCGCCGGGCCGTCCCAAGATAAAAAGCCCCCTTGGGGGGCAGCAAGCAAGAATCTTATTTTTTCAGCAGGGATTTCAGCATGCCCAAACGTTCGCGAGGACTCATGGCCGCAATGGCCGGATCCTCCTGGCGAACGGCTTGAACCAGGCCCATTTCCTCAATGAAGCGCGATGGCTCACACACGCGGTCTTCACGTGCGCGCCGCCGCTTGCGGCACCAGCTCAAGTGCAAGCTGCGCTGTGCGCGGGTGATCCCGACATACATCAGGCGGCGCTCTTCCTGAATGCGCGTGGCGAGGTTATTGGCGTCGGGATCGGTATCCTCTTCATCGCGGCCCACATGGGGCAACAAGCCTTCTTCGACGCCCACCAGATACACATGGGGATACTCCAGCCCTTTGGAGGCATGCAGGGTCGAAAGCTTGACCGCGTCGGGCTCCTCGTCTTCGCCGCGCTCCAGCATCGTGACGAGCGCCACATGCTGCACCAGCTCAAAGAGCGTCATGCCGTCTTCGTCCGCCTTGCGCTTGAGCCAGGCCATCAATTCCAGCACGTTCTGCCAGCGATTCTGAGCCGGACGTTCTTCGAGGCTGTCGAAAAGAAAACGCTCATAGTCGATGGCCGACATCAAATCATCGAGCAAAGGCCCGGCGGGCTCGGCCGCACGGGTGGCGGCGCCTTCGGCGCTGCGGCCGGCCCGCCATTGAATACGGCGGATGAATTCGCCAAAGGTGCGCAGCGGCTCCAGTTGGCGGGGTTGCAGCAGCGCCTCCAGGCCCTCTTCCGCCGAGGCTTCCAACAGAGAAATCGCACGCTGCGCGGCATACTGCCCCAGCGTCTGCAAGGTAGCCTGACCGATACCGCGCTTGGGCGTCGTGGCCGCGCGGATGAAAGCCGGATCATCGTCGTCATTGGCGACCAGACGCAGATAGGCCAGCACGTCGCGCACTTCGGCCTTGTCGAAAAAACTCTGGCCGCCCGAAATCGTGTACGGAATCTTGAGGTTGCGCAGCGCCTGCTCCAGCACGCGCGACTGATGATTGCTGCGATACAGAATCGCAAAATCCTTCCATTGCGCCTGTCGCTCGAAGCGCGACGCCGAGATCTTCATGGCAATGGATTCGGCCTCATGCTCTTCGCCATCCATCGGGCTTACCGTGATGGGCTCACCCGCACCGAGATCGGACCAGAGTTTTTTCTCGAACAGTTTAGGATTGCGTTCGATCACATTATTGGCGGCCGCCAGAATGCGCTGCACGGAACGGTAATTCTGCTCCAGCTTGATGAGCTTGAGATTGGGATAGTCGGTCGTCAGCTTGGCCAGATTTTCGATGGTGGCGCCCCGCCAGGCATAGATGGCCTGGTCATCGTCACCCACCGCCGTGAACATGGAGCGCGTCCCGGTCAGCAACTGCACCAAACGGTACTGACAGACATTGGTGTCCTGATACTCATCCACCAAGAGATAGCGCACCCGGTTCTGCCAGCGCGTGCGCACCGCTTCATTGTCTTCTAGCAGCTTGGCCGGGATGCGTATCAGATCGTCGAAATCCACCGCCTGATAGGCCGCCAGCGTCGCGGCATAACTGCGGTATACCGCCACCGCCTCGACCTCGCCTGGCGTGACGGCCACCTTGGCCGCATCATCGGGCTCTAGCAAGGCGTTTTTCCACAAAGAAATGATGGATTGCACCTCCCGCAGGCGGCCACGATCCGTCGTCGCGAGCAAATCCTGGATGATGGCCATGGCGTCATCGGCATCCAGAATGGAGAACTGGGGCTTGAGCCCGGCATGCACCGCCTCTTCGCGCAACAAGCGCACGCCCAGCGCATGAAAGGTGCTGATGGTCAGCCCCTTGGCGAGTTTGCGGTCAACCAGCGGCTTGACCCGCTCCGTCATTTCGCGCGCCGCCTTGTTGGTGAACGTCAGCGCCACCACATTGCGCCCCATATAACCGCACTCACGCAACAGATAGGCAATCTTCTGCGTGATGACACGCGTCTTGCCGCTGCCAGCCCCCGCCAGCACCAGGCAAGGGCCGTCCAGATACAGCACTGCCTCTTTCTGTGCGGGATTCAGGCCGTGGCCAATAGGAGCATCTGTGGACATGGGAATGAGCGAGTCGAGTCGGGCGGGGCGGAAACAGGCTGGCGAAGCACGATCAGATATCGAGGGGATCCACCTCCAGTTGCCAACGCACCCGCGTAGCCAAGGCCGCGATCGTGTCCATCCAGTACGGCAAGAAGGCCTGCAAGGCCGGCCGGCTGGCGCTTTCCACCAATAATTGGGCGCGCTCTACGTTTGCCACCCGCACAATGCGCAGGGGTACGGGATCGTAAAGTGTAATCGTCTCGTTCAAGGCCGCGCCAGCATCGCGCGCAGACTGCAAGAAAGCCAACGCCTGGGCCACTTCGCGCGCCTCGGCGGTCAGCAAAGCCTGATAGGCAAAGGGCGGCATGCCGGTCACCTCGCGCTCTTCGAGCGAATGACGGGCAAAGCCAGCGTAATCGTGCCGCAGCAAGGCCTGATACACCGGCTGCTCGGGATAAGCAGTCTGAATCAGCACTTCACCGCCCCCGGTGTGACGTCCGGCTCGTCCGGCAACCTGCATTAACTGGGCAAACAAACGCTCGGGCGCACGGAAATCCTGCGAGAACAACATGGAATCGGCATTGAGCACGCCGACCAGCCCCAGACGCGAGAAATCATGTCCCTTGGCCACCATCTGCGTCCCCACCAGGATGTCCACCTCGCCCGCATGGACCGAAGCAAACAAGGCCTGCGCGCTACCCTTGCGGCGCGTGCTGTCGGCATCGATACGGGCGATCCGCGCTTCGGGAAACAACTCGGCCAAATGTTCTTCGACGCGCTGCGTGCCGCGCCCCATCGGTTGCAGATCCTGATCGCCGCAATCCGGGCAGGCGCGCGGAACCGGCCCCTGATAGCCGCAATGGTGGCAGTGCAGCCGATAGCCGCCCGTGCGATGCAAGACCGTGCAGGCCGAGCAGCGCGGACAGTGCGTCATCCAGCCGCAGGACGCGCAATGCAGCACCGGCGCATAGCCGCGCCGGTTAAGAAAAACCAGCGCCTGTTCGCCCCGCGCCAGCCGCTCGGTGATCGCGTCGATCAATTGCGGCGACAGCCCGTGCTTGAGCGGCAGGCGCCGCGTATCCACCAGCCGGATCTGGGGCAGCTCGGCCGCGCGCGCGCGATTGGCCAGCGTCAGAAGCAGATAGTGCCCCCGCTGCGCGTGATGCCAGCTCTCCAGCGAAGGGGTTGCAGAGCCCAGCACCACCGGAATCTTGCGGTCATGGGCGCGCCAGACGGCCAGATCGCGAGCCGAGTATCGCAAACCGTCCTGTTGCTTATATGAAGTGTCGTGTTCTTCATCGACCACGATCAGTCCCAGATCGGGCAAGGGCGCAAAAATCGCCATACGCGTGCCCAGCAACATCCGGGCCTGCCCGCGCTGCACCCGCGCCCAGGCCTGCAAACGCTCGCCATCGGACAAGCCGCTATGCAATACCGCCAGACCATCCTGACCGACCAGACTCTCCAGCCGCGCGCGTAGCGCCGCCTCCAGCTGGGGCGTGAGATTGATTTCCGGAACCATCAGCAA
This sequence comes from Bordetella avium, assembly GCF_034424645.1. Classification (NCBI taxonomy): domain Bacteria; kingdom Pseudomonadati; phylum Pseudomonadota; class Betaproteobacteria; order Burkholderiales; family Alcaligenaceae; genus Bordetella; species Bordetella avium. The sequence continues at coordinate 221,411 of NZ_CP139969.1, read as the reverse complement.
CACTTGCTTGCCGGCCGCCAACACCGTTTGCGCAGCATGCAAATAGACTTCGGTCTTGCCGCTACCGGTCACCCCATGCAATAGCAGGGGTTTGAAACCCGCGATCGCGCCGATGGCCGCCACGGCGGCTGCCTGCTCTGCATTCAGCGGGGGCGCCGTGTCCGCCGCCACGGCGCCCGCCTGGGAACGCGGCTTGCGCGCATCCAAACGCGCCACCGGGCCGGCGCCAGAACGTTTGCCCTGATAAGCCGAGGGCTTGCGCAGCGGCGGGGGCAGGGCAGGCAGCATGACCTCGCCCAAGGGACGCTGATAGTAGTCAGCGGCGAAACGCGCCAAACGCATCCAGTCTGCCGTGAAAGGGGGAAGATCCTCCAATACCTGTTCGACCTCCTTCACCTGAGCCGGATCGATAGCAGGCTCGGCCGGCAGCTCGAGCACCACCCCGACCAGTTTGCGCCGCCCAAAGGGCACGATGACCCGGCTGCCGGCCGCAACGACGCCGCCGCCTTGCGGCATGCGGTAATCGAAAGGGCCGTGCAAAGGCACGTCCAGCGCAACGCGAACCCAGACGGAGCGGACATGGCCGTTCATGGCAAACGGTGTTCCAACTTAAAGTGTTTTCTGGAAAAAGACGCTAAGGCTCAAACCGGCAGAGGGGTTTGAACAAGTTTTCCTCAGCCTGTGGATAACTTTGGGGAAAAGCGCAAAACAATCTTGCCACGCCTCTTTGCCACATGCCTCGCCTATCTGGCAAGACATACGAGTATGAAAAAAATACTATTTATTTTCATGGACTTATTTGATATTTACACGGCTGTGACGAGATATTTTGGGTTTTCCCGATTACTGTCATTGCTGTGCACAACTCAAATCAAAGGCAGACTGCCTGCGCCGTTTTCCACGCTAGCGGCTACTCACTACTGATGCAAGGCGCGGCTGTACTGGTGAACTTCATCCACCAGTTCGATCACCGCCTCAGGCGGCGTGAATTGGGATATGCCATGGCCCAGGTTGAACACATGCCCTCCCTTGCCAACCGGACCAAAACTGTCGAGCGTGCGACGCGCCTCGGCACGAATGGCCTGAGCGGAACCGAACAGCGTCATCGGGTCCAGATTGCCCTGTAGCGCCACCGCATCCGCCACTCGCGCACGCGCCTGCCCAAGATTGACCGTCCAATCCAGGCCCACCGCATCACAGCCGCTGGCGGCAATATCTTCCAGCCACAGGCCGCCGCCCTTGGTGAAGGCGATCACGGGCACGCGGCGGCCCTCCCGCTCTCGGTGCAGACCGGCAATCACGCGGCGGGTATAAGCCAGCGAAAAAGCCTGATACAGGCCGTCGGCGAGCACGCCGCCCCAACTGTCGAAAATCATGACGGCCTGCGCGCCCGCCTCGATCTGAGCATTCAAATAATGCGTGGTTGCCTCGGCATTGATTTCCAGCACGCGGTGCAGCAGCTCAGGCCGGGAGTACAGCAGCATCTTGATTTTGCGGTAGTCGTCGCTGCCCCGGCCCTCGACCATATAACAAGCAATCGTCCAAGGACTGCCGGCAAAGCCGATCAGGGGCACACGGCCATCCAAGGCACGGCGAATGCTGCTCACGGCGTCGAAGACATATCGCAGTTTCTCCATGTCGGGCACAGCCAGACGCGCCACATCGGCCTCGTCGCGCAGAGGATGGGCAAAGCGCGGCCCTTCACCTGGCGCGAAATCCAGGCCTAGTCCCATGGCATCGGGCACGGTCAGGATGTCGGAAAACAAGATGGCGGCATCCAGTGGATAACGCTCGAGCGGCTGTAAGGTCACCTCAGTGGCATAAGCCGGATTTTGAGCCAGCCCCATGAAAGACCCTGCCCGGGCGCGCGTGGCGTTGTACTCGGGCAGGTAACGGCCAGCCTGACGCATCAGCCAGATCGGCGTATAGGGCACGGGTTCACGCAGAAGAGCACGCAGGAACACATCATTCTTCAGGGCAACGGACACGACATTCCTCGGATGATGGACAGTCCATGATTCTACCTTTGCCCGGCGCTGACGCCTTGGTCAGACGCAAATGCTGTCAAGTTCGCAGCGAAGCGCGCTCTCTGGCATGCTCGCGGTAGGGCGCGGCCTGTATCCTATGCTTGCGCATCAGCGCCCAGAATGCGCGCCGGTGCTTGAGAGCGGCCCGCGCCGCCTGCGACACATTCCCCTCGTGCTTGGCCAGGCAGCAATGCAGATAGGTCCGCTCGAAATGTCCGACCACCCGGGCCTTGGCGGCCCCGAACGGCGCGTCCAGCAGGGAAGCATCGAGATCGGCCTCATTCAAACTGGGCTGCTCCTGAAACGCATCGTCTTTAACATCATAGACCCAGGCCTCCCGCGGCGTCTGGCGGTTGCGCCGGCAGATAGACAAGGCAACCCGCAAGCGCAATTCATCGGGGCTGTCAGGGGAGAGAAAATCATCCAGCCCCAGGGGAAGCAGATCGCGCAACCCGACGGATCCGACACCCGTAACCAGGGCGAGCACCGGAGTCTCCAGGCTGCCCTGCGCGCCCGCCAATGCCGTTCTTACCCAAGGCAGCGTCGCAGCCTCGACGGGTAGCAAGCAGGCGTCAAAGCGCCGCAAGGACAGCGCAGAGGATTTCAACCAGCCCGGCGTAGCCGAAGCGCCTTCAGGCAATTGGGCAAAAAGCCGGGGATAGCCGTTGCGCATGCTGTAGGTCGAAACATGGCGCATCCAATCATCCAGCCAGGAGCCGTGTCCGGGCACCAACACCACCGCGCAATCATAGGTTTCGCGCATAGCGCCTCCTTTGTCTTGTAGAAAGAAGGAGGCTACGCGAGGCGAGGGCATACGAAACAGACGTAGAGGCCGCATTACGGCAACTGCGCGGGACAGAAATAGCTCACTTGAACGTGAGCAAGCGCCATCTCACAGCCCGGAAGCCTCCCCATCAGCACCATGGCCCGTCTCAGACAAACCTGGCTTGCGCCAACACGACTTCCCCAAAACGAACAAGGCGGCCCGAAGGCCGCCTTGTCTGACTGCATCAGCGCTGCTTAGTGCGAACCGCGGCCAGGACGCAGACGGCGGGCCGCCAGGGCCTGGGCCGCCAGCATGGCCAGCTCGGCCTCGACCGCAGCGATGTCCTCGCGGTCTTTGGCGTTGCGCAAAGCCTCTTCGGCTTTTTCGCGAGCGGCCAGGGCACGGGCTTCGTCCAGATCAGCGGCACGGATGGCCGTATCGGACAACACGGTTACGCTGCCAGGCTGCACTTCCAGAATGCCCCCAGCGACGAAGATGTTTTCCTCGCCTTCGTCGGCACGGACGATCTTGACCGTCCCGGGGCGGATGCGCGAAATGAGCGGAGTGTGACCGGGCAAAATGCCCAGTTCGCCCGACTCGCCAGGCAGCACCACGAACTTCGCCTCACCGGAGAAGATCGCTTCCTCTGCGCTGACCACATCAACATGCAGGGTTGCCATAATGGTTCCTTATTGCAGTTTCTTGGCCTTCTCGAAGGCTTCGTCAATCGTGCCGACCATGTAGAAGGCCTGCTCAGGCAGCGCATCGCACTCACCCTCGACGATCATCTTGAAGCCACGGATGGTTTCGGCCAGCGGCACATACTTGCCAGGCGAACCCGTGAACACTTCGGCCACGTGGAAGGGCTGCGACAGGAAGCGCTGGATCTTGCGTGCGCGGGCCACGGCCTGCTTGTCTTCCGGCGACAGTTCGTCCATACCCAGAATCGCGATGATGTCGCGCAATTCCTTGTAGCGCTGCAGCGTCTGCTGCACGCCACGGGCCACCTGGTAGTGCTCTTCACCCACGACTTGCGGGTCAAGCTGGCGGCTGGAGGAATCCAGCGGATCAACGGCGGGGTAGATACCCAGTGCGGCAATGTCACGCGACAGCACGACGGTCGAGTCCAAATGCTGGAAGGTCGTCGCGGGCGAGGGGTCGGTCAAGTCATCGGCAGGCACGTACACGGCCTGGATGGACGTGATCGAGCCGGTCTTGGTCGAGGTGATGCGCTCTTGCAGAACACCCATTTCCTCGGCCAGCGTCGGCTGGTAACCCACGGCGGACGGCATACGGCCCAGCAGTGCGGACACTTCGGTACCGGCCAGGGTGTAGCGATAGATGTTGTCCACGAAGAACAGAATGTCACGGCCTTCATCACGGAACTTCTCGGCCATCGTCAGACCGGTCAGTGCCACGCGCAGACGGTTGCCCGGGGGTTCGTTCATCTGACCGAACACCATCGCAACCTTGTCCAGAACGTTGGACTCTTCCATTTCGTGGTAGAAGTCGTTGCCCTCACGGGTACGCTCACCCACACCGGCGAACACCGACAAGCCGCTGTGCTGCTTGGCGATGTTGTTGATCAGTTCCATCATGTTGACGGTCTTGCCCACGCCGGCGCCGCCGAACAGGCCGACCTTGCCGCCCTTGGCGAAGGGGCAAACCAAGTCAATAACCTTGATGCCGGTTTCGAGCAGCTCAACCGAAGGCGACAGTTCGTCGAACTTCGGCGCGTGTTGGTGAATCGCGCGCTTTTCGTCTGCATTGATGGGGCCGGCTTCGTCGATGGGACGACCCAGCACGTCCATGATGCGGCCCAGCGTGCCGTGACCGACGGGCACCGAAATCGGGGCGCCGGTACGGCTAACGGGCATGCCACGGCGCAGGCCGTCGCTGGAGCCCAGGGCGATCGTGCGAACCACGCCATCACCGAGCTGCTGTTGCACTTCGAACGTCAGACCTTGCTCAGCGAACGAGGAACCCTCGTCGGCCAGAGTGAGGGCTTCGTAGATCTTGGGCATTTGGTCGCGGGGGAACTGAATATCCACCACGGCGCCGATGCACTGAACGATGGTTCCGTTGCTCATGTCGATTCCTTGATATTTTGACGGGATACTGCCCGGCTTACACCGCGGCAGCGCCCCCTACGATTTCCGAAATTTCCTTGGTGATCGCGGCCTGACGGGTCTTGTTGTAGACCAGCTGCAGTTCGCCGATGACCTTCTTTGCGTTGTCCGACGCCGCCTTCATGGCGACCATACGAGCGGACTGTTCCGAGGCCATGTTCTCGGCAACGGCCTGATACAGAAGACCTTCGACGTAGCGTTGCAGCAAATCGTCGATCACACTCTTGGCATCCGGTTCGTAGATGTAGTCCCAGCCGTAGTCAGACTTGACCTCGGTCGTGCTCTCAAGATGCTCCAGGCCCGACTGGAAGGGATCATTCAAACCAGAGGCCAAGGGCAAAAGACGCAGGAACACCGGCTCCTGCTTCATCGTATTGACGAAGCGGGTAGTCGCCACGTAGAGCGCGTCGATGCGGCCCTCGAGGTAGTCGTCGAGCTGCACCTTGATGGCGCCCAGCAGGCGGTCCAGATCGGGCTTGTCGCCGAGCTGAGTTTCCTGCGACACCAGTTTCGTGCCGATACGCGTCAAGAGGCCCAGGCCCTTATTGCCGAAGGCGGTCGCCCGCACCTGAATATTCTGGGCTTCAAAGTCCTTGAAGCGATTCAGGGTAAGACGGCTGATATTGGTGTTCAAGCCACCGCACAGACCCTTGTCAGTCGTAACCAGCACCACCCCCACCGCCTTGATCTCACGCTGCTGGAGATAGGGGTGGTTGTACTCGGGGTTAGCCTGCATCAGATGCGCGGCGATCTCGCGCACCTTGTTGGCGTACGGACGGCCCGCACGCATCCGTTCCTGCGCCTTGCGCATCTTGGATGCGGCGACCATTTCCATCGCCTTGGTGATCTTGCGCGTGTTCTGCACGCTCTTGATCTTGGTTCGGATTTCCTTGATTCCGGGCATTGCGCTTTCCTGTTGAGACGGCTGGCGGGTTCGGCCCCTGGCTTCGCCCGCCCTACCGTAGGGATGGGCGTCAACCCATCACTACGCCAGAACTTGCCTTAAAAAGCACCGTGCTTCTTGAAATCCTGGACGGCGGCGGCCAGTTCGGCCTCGTCATCCTTGGACAGTTCCTTGGTGTCTTCGATGCGCTGGATCAAGGCGGCATGCTTGGCCTTGAGCTGGTCCTTGAGGGACTTCTCGAAGGACAGCACCTGAGCCACGTCCACATCATCCAGATAACCGTTGTTCACGGTGTACAGCGACACGGCCAGTTCCCACACTTGCAGCGGCTGGTATTGCGGCTGCTTGAGCAGTTCGACCACGCGCTTGCCGCGCTCGAGCTGGCGACGGGTAGCGTCGTCCAGATCGGAGGCGAACTGCGCGAAAGCGGCCAGCTCACGGTACTGCGCCAAGTCGGTACGGATACCGCCCGACAGCTTCTTGACGACCTTGGTCTGAGCGGCGCCGCCCACACGGGACACCGAGATACCGGCGTTGATAGCGGGACGGACACCGGCGTTGAACAGGTCGGTTTCCAGGAAGATCTGACCGTCGGTGATCGAGATCACGTTGGTCGGCACGAAGGCGGACACGTCACCGGCCTGCGTCTCGATGATAGGCAGAGCAGTCAGCGAACCGGTCTTGCCCTTGACGGCGCCGTTCGTGAACTTCTCGACGTACTCTTCGTTGACGCGAGCGGCACGCTCCAGCAGGCGCGAGTGCAGGTAGAACACGTCGCCCGGGTAGGCTTCGCGGCCCGGCGGACGGCGCAGCAGCAGCGAGACCTGGCGATAGGCCCAGGCTTGCTTGGTCAGATCGTCATAAATGATCAGGGCGTCTTCGCCACGATCACGGAAGTATTCGCCCATCGTGCAACCGGCGTAGGCAGCCAGGTATTGCATGGCGGCCGAGTCGGAGGCCGAAGCGGCCACGACGATGGTGTATTCCATGGCGCCATGCTCTTCGAGCTTGCGCACCACGTTGTTGATGGTCGATGCCTTCTGGCCGATGGCGACGTACACGCAGGTGACGCCCTTGCCCTTCTGGCTGATGATGGTATCGACGGCAACAGCGGTCTTACCGGTCTGGCGGTCGCCGATGATCAGCTCGCGCTGACCACGACCGATCGGGACCATCGAATCGATAGCCTTGATACCGGTTTGCAGCGGCTGCGACACCGAGCGGCGGGCGATAACGCCGGGGGCCACTTTTTCGATGATGTCGGTTTCTTTGGTGTTGATCGGGCCTTTGCCGTCGATGGGCAGACCGAGCGTGTTCACCACGCGGCCACGCAGCTCAGGGCCGACCGGCACTTCAAGAATGCGGCCGGTGGTCTTGACCTGGTCGCCTTCGGACACGCCGGTGTAGTCGCCCAGAATCACGGCGCCGACCGAGTCGCGCTCGAGGTTCAGAGCCAGACCGAAAACATTGTTGGGAAATTCGAGCATTTCGCCCTGCATCACGTCGGACAGACCGTGAATGCGGGTAATACCGTCAGTCACGGAGACGACGGTACCTTGGGTACGAACATCAGTCGAAGCGCCCAGGCCCTCGATGCGGCTCTTGAGCAGTTCGCTGATCTCGGAGGGATTGAGTTGCATATTGACTCCTGGAATCCTGTTAGTCTCGCGTGCCTTGTCAGGCGGCCAGCGTATCGCGCAGCCGGGCCAGTTGGGCTTTCACGGAAGTATCGAGCACCTGGTCTCCGACGGCCACGCGCACGCCACCGATCAACGAGGGATCGATAGTGACTTGCGGCTTGAGCTTGAGACCGAATTTGACTTCGAGCGCGGCGATGAGCTCTTTGACCTGAGCGTCGCTCAGTTCGAACGCGCTGGTGATTTCCGCCTGCGCCGTGCCCTCGTAGCGATTCTTCAAATCGACGAATTGCGTGGCGATGATGGGCAGCAGCAACAGCCGGTCGTTCTGCACCAGCAGGTCGATGAAATTGCGCGCGGCCTGCGGCAACGGCGACTTGATCAAGCTGGTGAACACCTGAGCGCGCTGAGCGTCGTTCAGGCGCGGATCGGTCATCGCCTCGCGCACATCGGCATTGGCGGCAACCTGGGCCAATTCGCCGACGAGGTCGGCCCATGAGACCAGGCCAGCCTTGTCGTCGCACGCAGCGCCGAACAACGCTTCGGCGTAGGGGCGGGCAACAGTGGAAAGTTCAGCCATGACGTTCCCGGATTAAAGCTGCGCCTTGAGCTGGTTCAGCAGCTCGGCATGGGCGCGGGCATCCACCTCGCGCTTGAGGATCTGCTCAGCACCTTTGACCGCCAGCACGGCGACTTCGTCGCGCAGCGCATCACGGGCACGCTGAACTTCCGCAGCAGCGTCCTGAGCGGCTTGCGCCACGATACGGGCGCGCTCGGTCTCGGCGTCGCGGCGAGCCTGTTCGATCAGGCCAGCGGCTTGCTTCTCAGCGTCGACAATGCGAGCGTGGGTTTCAGATTTGGCAGAAGCTTCGATCAGACTGACGCGCGCTTGGGCCTGGGCCAGGTCGGCTTTCCCTTTCTCGGCGGCGGCAAGGCCGTCGGCGATTTTTTGGCGGCGCTCATCGATCGCCTTCGTCAGGGGCGGCCACACGAATTTCATCGTGAACCAGCCCAGAACGAAGAACACGAGCATCTGGAAGAAGATCGTCGCGTTCAGATTCACGGTCGTTCCTTTAACACCTTGCGGCTCCGGCAACCCGACACGGGGCGGCACGGAGCACTCGATACTTGCCGGTACGTGGCAACCCACGCCCAGCCGCGGGCCCCCTGGTCACGCCAGCGGGCATTGCCTTTAGCCAACGAACGGGTTGGCGAAGGCGAACAGCATGGCGATACCCACGCCGATCAGGAACGCCGCGTCGATCAGACCGGCCAGCAGGAACATCTTGGTTTGCAGCGCGTTCATCAGTTCGGGCTGACGAGCCGAAGCTTCCAGATACTTGCCACCCATCAGTGCGATACCGATGCAAGCGCCGATAGCGCCCAGACCGATGATGAGACCGCAAGCGAGAGCAACGAAAGCGACGTTGGTCATGACAACTCCTTGGTTAAAAATCTGAAGTCAGAAATGTTGGAAAACGGGTACTACTTGAATGCAAGAAAATCTTGCGATCGGTGCCCGCCACCATGGCGCACACCGAAAATTGGGATCAATGACCTTCGTGAGCCTGACCGATATACACCAGGGTCAACATCATGAAGATGAATGCCTGCAGCAGCACGATCAGGATGTGGAAGATTGCCCACACCGAACCGGCCAACACATGCCCAATGCCCAAACCGATGCTGGAGGCGTTGAAGCCTGTCCAGGCGCCACCCAGCAGGGCGATCAGCATAAAAATCAGCTCACCGGCAAACATATTGCCGAATAACCGCATACCCAGCGAAACCGACTTGGCGGCGTATTCGATCAGGTTGAGCAGCAGGTTGAAGGGAGCCAGCACGAGCGCGGCCAGGCCGTGAGCGTGGAAAGGCGCGGTGAACAATTCTTTGACGAAACCCGCCGGGTGCTTGATCTTGATGCCGTAATAGAACATCAGCAGCAGCACGCCCAGCGACATGCCCATCGGCACGTTCAGGTCAGCAGTGGGAAGAATGCGATGGTAGTAGAGCGGATCGCCATGCTCGGCACCCAGGCCCGTAACGCGCCAGATGGTGGGGAACAGATCGACCGGCAGCAAGTCCAGGGCATTCATCAGAATGATCCACAGGAAGACGGTCAAGGCCAGCGGTGCGACGAACTCGCGGCTCTTGGCGTTTTGCACAATGCCCTTGGCCTGATCGTTGACCATGTCGACGATCATTTCGACGAAACCCTGGAAACGGCCCGGCACACCCGCCGTGGCGCGGCGCGCGGCCAGCCACAGGCAGAAAATGACGATCAGACCCATGAGGCCCGACCAGAACAACGAGTCATAGTTGATGACGTTGAACTGGGCGATGACGGATTGCTTCTCGCCCAGGTTGTTCAGGTGCACCAAATGATGCTGGATGTACTCGGACTGAGGCGACGCGCCACTGGCTGCAGCCATGTGAAATCCTACCCTGTTTGCTGTGGGCCGCCCCCGGAGGAACGGCTTGCACGATTGTTAATTGCGCTATGACAACTTGCGGAACATCAGCAGCACGAGGTAGCCCTTGAGCGTCAGGATCAAGCCCAACAGCACTGCCGGCCAGACCAACCAGGCCTGGGTGTAGTGCCATATCAGCCACAACAGCAGCGCCGTCATGAGCAACTTGAACATTTCACCAAGGAAAAATGTCAACGGATCGGGCCGGATAGACTTAACGACGTTTATCAACAAGCGCAATGCAAACAATGCATTGGGCAAGAAATACGCCCCCGCTCCCAACAACGCCGACGCTGCCGCCGACGTTCCCGCAACAATCCCCGCGATTGCCGCCGCTACGAGTCCCATGAGCCCCTGAGCCACAACGGCCATGAAGAGCTCCCGGCACGCACGCGCATTGATAGCCGCACGATCTGTGTCGGTAAGAACCAAACTCTTCTGCATTAAGCTTCCCCGCCTTAGAACCGCCACGATTATGCCGCGCGGTTTCCAGGCCTGCGTCGAGAGCGCAGACCGTAAACCCGACCCCCGCCATATGACTTGCATATGGCTTGCTCTGGCTACCTGCCGACCTGACCGGCCTGCAATATCACCTTTGAGCCCAGTCCCGCCTGACGGGATTTTATGGGAATCGGGCCACTGACCATGACCTCTCTAGCGTTTTTTTTCGCCCAACTGCTATGGCCGCTACGGCGCAGCTTTAAGCTACGTGTTACCCCGAAAGCGTCAAACTCTGAGAGTATAGCTTGAAAGCAATTCAGCAGACAAATGGAAAGCGGACAAGTCAGATGGCGGCGAGGCCAAATTTTTCAAGACCCCGCCTGCGGCGCTCAGCGATGCTTGAAGTCCGGTTTACGCTTTTCCGAGAAAGCGCTCATGCCCTCTTTCTGATCTTCGGTCGCAAAGAGCGAATGGAAAACGCGGCGTTCAAACAACAGCCCCTCGTTCAGCGGGGTCTCGAAAGCCCGGTTGACGCACTCTTTGGCCATCAGGACCGAGGGCAGCGACATAGAAGCGATGATGGTCGCGGCGTCCAGCGCCTCGTCGAGCAGCTTGTCGGCCGGCACCACGCGCGACACCAGACCCGAGCGCTCGGCCTCCTCGGCGTTCACCATGCGGGCCGTCAGCACCATGTCCATGGCCTTGGCTTTCCCCACCGCGCGCGTGAGACGCTGCGTGCCGCCGGCCCCCGGAATGACGCCCAGCTTGATTTCGGGCTGGCCAAAGCGCGCGGTGTCGGCTGCAATCACGATGTCGCACATCATGGCCAGCTCGCAACCGCCGCCCAGCGCGTAGCCGGCCACGGCGGCGATGATGGGCTTGCGGATGCGCTTGATGGTTTCCCAGTTACGGGTGATGTACTCGCTGCCGTACACATCCATATACGACCAGTCTTTCATGGCGCCGATATCCGCGCCTGCGGCAAATGCTTTCTCGCTGCCCGTGATCACGATGGCGCCAATGCCGGCGTCGCTCTCGAAAGCCAGCAGCGCAGCGCCGAGTTCGTCCATGACCTGATCGTTGAGGGCATTGAGCGCTTTAGGGCGATTAAGGGTCAGCAGACCCACCCGGCCACGGGTTTCGACCAATACTAAGGACTCGCTCATGTGTTTGTCTCCTGAGAGGAATATGAGAAGTAAGATATGCCGATGAACGACGCACCCGTAATTTACCGCCTCGAGCCCCACGACCCGGCGGGCCACCGCTACCGGATAACCCTAGGCGTGGCGCGGCCTGACCCCAACGGCCAGTTGCTGTCATTGCCGGCCTGGATTCCCGGCAGCTATCTCATCCGGGACTTCTCGCGTCAAATCGAGACCCTGTCGGCCCGCGCCGGCGGCCGGCCTGTCGCCGTCATGAAACGCGATAATCACACCTGGCAGGCCGCGCCCTGCGAGGGCCCCCTGGTGATCGACTACACGGTATACGCCTGGGATCTGTCGGTGCGCGGCGCCCACCTGGACGAAAGCCACGGTTTTTTCAACGGCACCAGCGTCTTTCTGCGGGTCCATGGCCAAGATGACCAACCCTGCCTGCTCGACCTGGCTCCGCCGCCCGGTATTGCCGGCTGGAAGGTCTACACCAGCCTGCGCGAGGCCCGCGGACGACTGGGGGCCCGCAGGCATGGTTTCGGACGCTACGAAGCTCCTGACTACGATGCCCTGATCGACCATCCTGTGGAAATGGGCACGCCGCAGGTCGCCCGCTTCACCGCCCACGGCGCCGAACACGAGTTGGTATTCACTGGGGTGGCCCCGCGCCTGGATCTCGCCCGCATCGCACAAGATGTCCAGAAAATCTGCGAAACCCAGATCGCCTTTTTCGAGCCCCGCAGCCGCCGCGCGCCCTTTCTGGACAGCGCAGACCGCTATGTATTCATGACTATGGTGACGGGTGACGGCTACGGAGGCCTGGAGCACCGCGCCAGCACCGCGCTCATGACGTCGCGCAAAGACCTGCCCGTGCTGGGCCAGCAGGGCCAGGGGGAGGGCTACCGCAGCTTTCTCGGGCTGGTCAGCCACGAGTATTTCCATACCTGGAACGTCAAGCGCATCAAACCGGCCGCCTTTGCGCCCTACAACCTGGCGCAGCCGGATCTGACCCGCCTGCTCTGGATCTTCGAAGGTTTCACGTCTTACTACGACGATCTGCTGTTGTTGCGTGCGGGCGTCATCACGCGAGACGACTACCTGCGTCTGCTGAGCAAAACCATCACCAGCGTGATGCGCAGCCCCGGCCGCCACAAACAATCCGTGGCCGACAGTTCTTTCGATGCCTGGACGCGCTACTACAAGCAAGACGAGAATTCCGCCAATGCCCTGGTGAGCTATTACACCAAGGGCTCTCTGGTCGCGCTGGGCCTGGACCTGCTGATCCGCCAGGACAGCGGCGGCAGCCACAGCCTGGACGATGTCATGCGCCTGCTCTGGCAGCGCTATGGCCGCGACTTTTATCGCGGCCGCGCCCAGGGCCTGGGCGAGGAAGAATTCCCCGAGCTGGTGCGCGAAGCGACGGGCGTGGACGTGCGCCGCTTCGTCAGGCGCTACGCCTATGGCACGGCCGACCTACCGCTGGCGGATCTGCTGGCGCCGCAGGGCATCTCGACAGAATGGAAAACCGCCAGCCCCCTGCCCAGCCTGGATGTGCGCACACGCAAACAGGGGGACAGCCTTGTGCTGGCCACGGTCTTCGAAGGCGGGGCGGCGCATCGCGCCGGGCTGTCGGCCGGCGACGTGCTGCTGGCCATCGACGGCTTGAAAGTCGAGGCGCAGGCCGGGCTCGATGTGCTGTTGTCGCAGTACCGGCCAGGTGACCGGGTGCAGGTGCATGTGTTTCGCCGTGATGAACTGCGCAGCTACCTGGTGCGCCTGGCCGCGCCCGAAGCGCTGGATTGCGTGCTGAGCTGAGCGCGGGGCTCAGGCGCGCTCCCAGCGGCGCTGGATGTCTTTGGCCGCCACGACGCCGTCGGCCATGGCCGTGACGACGCAGGGATGGGCGCGGTTGGCAACTTCGCCAATGGCGTAGACATCGGGCAGGCTGGTGCGCGCCGTAGCGAAGTCAGTGCGGATATAGCCGCGCGTGTCGCGCGCCAGACCCAGACTGTCTGCAAAGGCGGCCTGCGGCTCCCACCCATAAAACACCAGGATGAGGTCATAGGCCCGGCCATTAACCGTGCGCCGGACCGGATCGATCTCGTAGGGGCCCACGCTGACGCCCTCGGTGCCGGCGCGCTGCACCCATTGCTGCTGCGCCCGCACGCTGCGGGCATAAAGATGCACCTGGCGCGCGCCACAATTGCGCACGTAAACAAAGTTCTCAAAGGCATTGTCGCCACCGCCCAGCACCGCCACCGACAGGCCCGAGTAGTTTTGCGCCATGATGGGCGAGCCGGGGCCGATCATCACACCCGGCCAGCTCGCCCCGGCGGGATAGCCGGGCAACCCCCGGGCGCGCACGCCCGTGGCAATGACCAGGCTGCGGCCCGTCAGCACTTCCGCAGAAGAGGCCATGGTCAGCGCCATGCCCTCTTTGCAAGAATGCACGCTCAGGGCAGGCGAAGCCAGATGCAAGGGTACCTGCGCAGCCGCCAGACTCTGGCCGATCTGGGCCGCGATCTCTTGCCCGGTGCGGCCGGGCGCCGCGACGTTCCAGTCGTCGGTAAAGGGGTTATCCGCCGTCAGACCGCCTGGCCGCGCGCTCGCTTCCACCAGTACGGGCGCCAGCCCCAAACGGGCCAGCCATACCGCGCAGGAGGCTCCCGCCGGACCCGCACCCACTATGACCGCATCGTAAATCTGCCGCATATCCCTGTTTTTCCTCGCCAGCGCCGGATGGCGTCACCGGAATTGTAGTCAGGGTCGCCCTGGGCTGCGCGCGGCCCCCCGCGCCCCTTACAATTCGGGTTCACCCTGCATTGAGCTCATCATGCCTACTCGCCGTATTTTCATATCGGGCCTCGCCCTGGATGCCCGCATCGGCATTCTCGAACACGAACGCCGCGCCACCCAGCCGTTGCATGTCGATGCCGAATTCGACATCGACATCACGCGCAATGTGGACGACCTCGATATTCATAGCGTGCTGGATTACCGCCAGCTACGCGAAGCCATCGTCCAGGAGTGCACGCAGGCCCACGTCAACCTGATCGAGACTCTCTCGGAGCAGGTGGCCAAGCGCCTGTTGGCAGAATTTCAAGAGGTCCGTTCGCTGCGTTTGCGCATCAGCAAGCCGATGGCCTTTTCGGACTGCAACGCCGTCGGCGTGGAAATCCAGATCAGCCGCTGAACATGACTCGCACCGATATTGAGCGCCCGGTTCTCACCCAGGCCGAAGAAAAGGCCCGTTACGAGGGCAATAAACTGAGCAAGCGTCTGGCGCGTGAGACCACTCGCGCTTTATCCGACTACAACATGATCGAAGAAGGCGACCGCGTGATGGTCTGCCTGTCTGGCGGCAAAGACTCCTATGCCATGCTGGACATTCTCATGGCCTTGCAAAAGCGTGCGCCCTTCCGCTTCGAGCTGATCGCCGTCAACCTGGACCAGAAGCAGCCCGGTTTTCCCGCCGATATTCTGCCCAACTATCTCAGCTCGCTGGGCGTGCCGTTTCATATCGAGACACAAGACACCTACTCGATCGTGACGCGAGTGCTGGCTGAAGGCAAAACCATGTGCTCGCTCTGTTCGCGTCTGCGGAGGGGCATTCTGTACCGTGTGGCCGATGAACTGGGCGCCACCAAGATTGCACTGGGCCATCATCGCGACGACATCCTCGGCACACTGTTCCTGAACCTGTTTTATGGCGGCAAACTCAAAGGCATGCCGCCGAAACTGGTGTCCGACGATGGCCGCCATACCGTGATCCGGCCGCTGGCCTATATCGCGGAAACGGATTTGATCGCTTACGCCGAGCTCAAGCAATTCCCTATCATTCCCTGCAATCTCTGCGGCTCGCAAGAGAACCTCAAACGCAAGGAAGTCAGCCGGATGGTGCAGGAATGGGATCGCAAATTTCCGGGCCGCTCCTGGAATGTGTTCAATGCGCTCTCGCGCGTGGTGCCCTCGCACTTGATGGACCGCGACCTGTTCGACTTCGTCGGGCTCAAACCCACCGGCCTACCTGACGCCAACGGCGATATCGCCTTCGATGAGCCGCAGACCGATGACGCCTGTGACGCCAGCGCACCGGCGGATGGCCTGAACGAACAGCAAATCGTCTTCAGCCGTTTCAGCTAGGCGGCAGGGCGACGGCATCAAGCCGCCGCCCGAAGTAATGCTCAAAGCAGGCCCAGTCAGGATAATCGGCTGGCGCGGCGCGGTAGGCATACAGCCGCCCCGCCAGCCCGCATATCCAGTCGGCGCATTGCAGCGTCTGGAAATAATCGCTCTCGCCCTGCAAGGGCGGCTCCATCAGGCTGCGGCATTTGGCGCTCACCGCTTCGAACATGGCGCTGGTACAGGCCGCCACATTGGCTTCGCGCCAACGACTGCCCGCCTTCTGCTCATCCAGCACAACCATGAAGGTCGCATCGCGCGCATCACAAAACATCGCAACCCGGCGCAACACTGCGAGCAACTGGCGTTGAAACCGATCCGCAGCGGTCTGCCCGTCTTTTTTGCACGCTCCGCTCAGCACCGCATAGCCTCCTGCCCGCCGGATGTAATTGAGCAGTCTCGCGACGGCGTGGCGTAGCGCCGGATAACTGCGCACATTGCGTTCGGTGAATAGCTGCGCGCCTTTTTTCTCCCAACGCCAGGCGGGCAGAGGCTGACGCTGAATCTCATAGCTCAGCAAACGGCATTTGAGCCGGTAAAAATAGATGGCGAATTCGCGCAGCTCCTGTGCGGGCAGCAGCAGCCCGCCGAAACCGAACACCGGGCTAGTGCGAAAACGCGGATGTGACCGCGCGACGTAAGGCCCCACATGCCCAAATTCGTCCAGATAGAGCACATAGTGTCTGGTCATGTCATTGGGCTCCTTACGACATTCGTGCTGTAACCGATTACAGGCCAGCACGAAAAACAACGGCATTGATTGGCCGCGAGTATGCGTGAACAGGTCGCCGCTGTTGCAGGATATTGCAGAATTCGGACCACGGCGACATCGCCGGAAACATCGGCCAGGCTGGGGGGAAACAGGGGCGCAAAAACACGAAAGCCAGACAGCGCCTGGGCGCCGTCTGGCCTCGGAAGGTGGGCATGCTTGTGGCATGCGTTGCAAAGATTTTAGGGCTGGCGGTGCGAGTCCTCGCGCGGATCAGACCTTTCTTGAGCGAGATACACGCGCTTTTCAGCCGTTTAGCCGCTGGATAGGCGCACCATCGAGCCAGGCGCGCACAGCCTTGACCGCATTGCGGTAAAACGCCTCAAAATTCGACTGGGTGACATAACCCAAATGCGGCGTCAGGATCAGGTTGTCGAGATCACGCACCGGATCGGTCGGCGGCAAGGGCTCGACCGGATAGACATCGAGCCCCGCGCCCGCAATACGGCGTTTTTCGAGGGCATCCATGAGCGCGGCCTGATCGACCAAGCCGGCGCGCGAGGTGTTGACCAGATAGGCGGTCGGCTTCATGGCGGCCAGAGCCGCGTCATCCACGATATGACGCGTGGTCTCGCTCAGGATGAGATGGATGCTGATGGCATCGCTAGTAGAAAACAAGGTCTCTTTATCGACCCGCCGCAGGCCTGCGGCGGCGGCCCGCTCATCGGTCAGATTGGGGCTCCAGGCCACGACATCCATGCCAAAGGCGCTACCCACGCGCGCCACGGCCTGACCCAGTTTGCCCAGACCCAACACGCCCAGGCGCTTGCCCGCCAGCGGCACCGGCATGCCGGTTTGCCACATACCGCGACGCATGGCGGCGTCTTCCTGAGGAAGATGTTTGAACAGCGCCAGCAGATGCGCCCAGGCCAGCTCGGCGGTGGCCGTGCCCGAGTCCGCGCTGCCTGGCGCGCCACAAACCGGTATGCCGCGCGCCGCGCAGGCCTGCATGTCGATGGCGTGGTTGCGCAGACCCGTGGTGACCAGCAGCCGCAGATTGGGCAAGGCGTCGATCAGTCCGGCCGGGAAAGCCGTGCGCTCGCGCATGGCCACGATCACATCGAAAGGCTGCAAAACCCGGATGCGTTCAGCGCCTTCAGGCAGGGCATCGCGAAATGCAACCACATCGGCGCCCAGCGCGGTCCAGTCCGCGTAGCGCAAGGCCACTTCATGGTAGTCGTCCAGAATGGCGATCTTCATGCTTATCTCCTTGCGCCAGGTGTCAAATCTAGACCTTATTGACTGACATTGCGGGTCAGCCGCTCGCGCAATTGCGCCGGCGGCAGCACGCCCGCCGCGCGCGTGTTGTCTTCAAAAAAAAGCGTGGGCGTGCCGCGCACCCGCAATTTCTCTCCCAGCGCCACCAATTCCTCGATGGGCGCACGGCAGTGCGCCGGGGCGGGCGGCTTGCCTTCCAGCATCCAGGCATCCAACACTTTGCCGGGATCGGCCGCGCACAAGACATCGCGCGCTTTGACGGTAGAGTCGGGCGACAGAATGGGATAGAGAAAGGTGTAGATCGTCACATCGTCCATCTCTTTCAAGGTATGGCGCAGTTGCTTGCAATAACCGCAATTGGGATCTTCAAAAATGGCGATCCGATGCTTGCCCTGACCTTTGACCTGCTTGATCGCGAGATCCAGCGGCAGCTCGGAGAACGACACGGCGCTGAGTTTTTCAAGGTTTTCTCGCGTCACATCGCGGCGCGTGGCGGCATCGATCAGCGGACCCTTCATCACCCACGACACATCCTTGTCGGTGTAGAACATATCGCCGCCCAGCTGCACCTCGAAAAGGCCGTAAGGCGTGGGCCGGACAACGCCTATCTTCAGGTCTTGAAACCGCAGCTGAAAGCGCTTTCTGACAGCATCCGTCACCGGGTCGGGCGGCTGGACCTGCGTGGTGGAATAGACTTTGCCGCCATTCGTGGCGGGTTTGCCGACCTGATTGGTCGAATAGACCGTATCGTTCTGGCCAGAGGACTGCGCCGTCGATGCCGAATAGCCGTTTTGGGCATAGGCGTTGGCGCACAACAGACTGGCCAGCAAGACAATGATGCGTGCTTTCATGGAACATCCTGGTGCGAAAGGGCTCGTCAGTTGCGCGAGGCTTGCTCGATGAGGCGGCGCTTGACCAAGGGCAGGGCATCGACCAGGCGCATGCCGGCATTGCGCAAAAAAGCGGCCGGCGCATTATGCGCGGCAAACAGGCGCTGCAATCCGTCCGTCGCCAACCGCATGGCCAACACCGGTTCAGCGCGGGCGCGTTGATAACGGCGCAACACGCGCAAATCTCCGGCCTGCCGATAGGTCTCGCGCCCGGCCACGGCCTCGGCCAGCGCTTGGGCATCGCCCAACCCCAGATTCAAACCCTGACCGGCCAAGGGATGCAAGCGGTGGGCGGCATCGCCTACCAGCGCAATGCCCGGCGCGACCATCTGCGACTGCTCAAGCGTCAGCGGAAAACCATGCAGGCGGCTGCGCGCATGCAAGCGGCCCAAACGGCCCTCGCTGGCCATCAACAAACGCCGCTCGATCTGCGCGCCCGGCTCGGGCAAGGCCATCAGTTCACGCGCCAGGCCTTCGCGCATGGACCAGACCATGGACACCTGCGGACCTTCGCGCGTGTCGGGCAAAGGCAGCAGCGCCAAGACGCCATCATCGCGGAACCATTGCAGCGCCGCGCCATGATGGGGCTGCTCGGCGTTCAGATGCATGACCAGGCCAATGTCGGCGTAGGACTTGCTTGTGTGCTTCAGACCCGCCGCTTCGCGCAGGGGAGACGACGCGCCATCGGCGCCAATGAAAAGCTCGGCCGACAGGCGCTGACCGCTTTCGGTTTCGACCTCGCCAGGCCGCCAGCCCACGGCACGCTCTTCGATCCAGGGAATGCCGAACATGCGGGTAGCCTGCACCAGCACCCGCTCGATCTCGCTGGACTCGACGATCCAGGCCAGTTGGCTCTGCGCGGCCTGCCAGGCATTGAGTTCGACGCGGCCATCGCCATCGCCGTGGATTTCCATCGACTTGACGGGTGTCAGGCGCGCGGCGGGCAGGGCGTCCCAGATACCCAGGCCTGCCAGAAAGCGCTGGCTGGCGGGCGAAATCGCGTAGACACGCGGGTGATAGACATCCGCCTCGGCGGGCGGCAGGTTCAGGCGCGGCGCCAAGACGGCGACGCGCTGCTGCCGACGGGCTAGCGCCAGGGCGCTGGCCAGACCGACGATGCCTGCGCCGCAGACAATAATCTGGTGTTTCATCTTGCAGAAGGCTCCCCGGCTTGCTTGGGCCACAGCAGCCACATCTGGCCGCGCTGCTTCATACGCCCAGCCTGCTGTCCGGCCTCGTCACCGAAGCCCCAATAATAGTCGGCCCGCGCCGCCCCCTTGATGGCCGTGCCAGTGTCCTGGGCGAACACCAGACGCTGCAAAGGACGCTCGGAAGCCGGATAGGTCGTGGAAAGATAGACGGGCGTGCCCAGCGGCACGAAAGTCGGGTCCACCGCGATGGCGCGCCCGGCGGCCAGCGCAATGCCGTAGGCGCCCTTGGGGCCTTGCTCGGGATCGGCCACGGTTTCCTCGCGGAAGAACACCACCGCCGGATTGGCGTTGAGCATTTCCTGCACCCGCGAGGGATTGCGCTGCGCCCAGGCGCGGATGTTTTGCATCGAAGCCTGGTCAGCGCGCAATTCGCCCCGGTCAATCAGCCAGCGGCCGATCGATACATAGGGCTGCCCATTGTGGTCGGCGTAGGCCACCCGTATGGTTTTGCCCGCATCCGGGCCTTCCGTCAGCTGGACGCGCCCGGACCCCTGCACCTGCAGGAAAAAGTTGTCTACGGGATCATCCACCCAGGCCACGACCGGCGGCTTGCGGCTGGAGGCTTCGATACCGGCACGGGTGTCATAGGGCACCACACGGCGGCCGTCGAGTTTGCCGCGCACTCGCTTGCCGGCCAGATCAGGGTAGACCGCGCCCAGATCGATGATCAGCAGGTCATCGGGCACGCCGTACAAGGGCCATTGATGGCGCCCTCCACGCTCTCGCGAACCGCGCACCAGGGGTTCGTAATAGCCGGTCACGGTGTTGGACGCCACGCGACCATCAGCCCCCACCAGACGCCAGGGCTGGAGATAGCTTTGCAGGAAGCGGCGCACCGCTGCGCCATCGCCTGCGGCCGGGGCACGCGCGGGATCAGCGGCGGCGGCGCAGACCGGCTGCCAGGCACGCGGCGTGGCGCGGGCGGGCACGGTCAGGTTGCCGGAGGCCGGACGCACCAGACCTTTGCAATTACGCAACACCAGCGGCCACAGGCGCGAAAGATCGTCGCTTTCCCAACCCGGCAGTTCCGACCAGGCGGCTCGCTGATAACGGCCGGCCAGCGCGCGCGGCGGCGTATCGGGCAACGTCGTGGGCACGACCAGCGGCCCTTCGGACACCGCTTGACCGGGGCCGCGCGATTCCGGCGGGATTTCCGATGTAGTGCTACATGCCGCCAGCAGCGCCGACAGCAGGGACAGACAAAATAAGCGTTTCATGGAGACACCGTTCAATGCAACGTGCGGGGCATGGCGAGCACGAACTCGTCGATCGGCACCTCGAAGGGAATACCGTTTTCACCCACGCAGTGATACGTGCCGCGCATGGTTCCGACCGGTGTCGGCAACGGACAGCCGCTGGTGTATTCGAAGGTCTCGCCTGGGGCAAGCAGGGGCTGCTGCCCGACCACCCCCAGACCGCGGACTTCCTGCACCTGCTGATTGCCGTCGCTGATGATCCAGTGGCGGCTGATGACCTGAGCCGGCTGCGAGCCGGTGTTGGTAATGCGCACCGTATAAGCAAAAACGTATTGCTGCTGACTGGGATCGGACTGCTCCGGCACAAAACGCGGGGTCACGGATACGGTCAGATCGTAAGGTTTCAAAGGTCTTTCCCAGTTCGGCAGTCGACAATACAAATAAGGGCGAACAGGCGCGACGCAAACCCGAGCAGAAACCTGACCGACAAGCTTGTGCGCCAAACTACAATAATTGCACATTATGCCCCCGGAAACCCTGAACACCATGTCCACCCCGGCCACCACCCGCATCGCTCCCAGCATTCTTTCCGCTGACTTCGCCCGCCTGGGCGAAGAAGTCCGCAACGTCGTCGCCGCTGGCGCCGACTGGATTCACTTCGACGTGATGGACAACCACTATGTCCCCAACCTGACCATCGGGCCCATGGTGTGCGCCGCCATCCGTCCCCATGTACAGGTGCCGATCGACGTGCATCTCATGGTCGAGCCGGTCGACGAGATCGTGCCCATGTTCGCCAAGGCCGGTGCCGACATCATCACCTTCCACCCCGAAGCCAGCCGTCACGTCGACCGCACGCTGGCCCTGATCCGCGACAACGGCTGTAAAGCCGGGCTGGTGTTCAACCCCGCCACGCCCCTGTCATATATGGACTATGTCATGGACAAGCTGGACATCGTGCTGTTGATGTCGGTCAACCCCGGATTCGGGGGCCAGGCCTTTATCCCGGCCACGCTCGACAAGCTGCGCCAGGCCCGCGCGCGCATCGACGCCTGGACCCAGGCCGGCGGCCAGCCTATTTTGCTGGAGGTCGATGGCGGCGTGAAAACCGACAACATCGCCGAGATCCGCCGCGCGGGAGCCGACACCTTCGTCGCAGGCTCGGCCATCTTCGGCAAGCCCGATTACGCCTCCGTCATCAAGACCCTGCGCGACGAAATCGCCAAAGGCGAAACCCTGGCTGCCTGAGATATCTATGACTAGCTACCGCGCTGCTTTACTGGACCTGGATGGCACCTTGCTGGACTCCATCCCCGATCTCGCCCGGGCGGCCAACGCCATGCGCGTCGAACTGAACATGCCGGTCCTGCGCGATGACGTGCTCGCGACCTTTGTCGGCAAGGGCGTGGACAACCTGGTGCGCCGCACGCTGGCCGCCAGCACGGAGGCCGGCGAGGTGCCGGACGAGCTGTTCGCGCGCGGCCGCGAGTCTTTTTATCGCCACTATCATCTGGTCAATGGCGACCGGGCGCGGGTCTTTGACGGCGTGATAGACGGGCTCAAACTCATGCGCGACATGGGTTTGAAACTGGCTGTCGTCACCAATAAACCGACCGAATTCACCTTGCCGCTGCTGCAACGCACCGGCCTGGCGGGCTTTTTCGGCCTGGTCGTCTGCGGAGACACCTGCGCACGCCGCAAGCCTGACCCCGATCAGGTGCTGCATGCCTGCGAAGTACTGGGGGTGGCACCCCGCGAGGCCGTCATGATCGGCGATTCGCTCAATGACACCCAGGCCGGACGCAGCGCAGGCACGGCCGTGCTGGCGCTGCCTTATGGCTACAACGAGGGCATGGACGTGCGTTCGCTTGATGTCGATGGTATAGTTGATTCGCTAGTCGATGCCGCACACTGGATCGAAAACGGCGCGTCTGGCGCCCGTCATTGATTCAGTCATTGACGCCTTTCTCAGGCTTTTCCCGACGCTTTATCGCCCCTGATGATGACTCTCTCCCTGACCCAAATGCGCAACGCCTCATGGCGTTGGTGGCGTTTGTCTTCCGGGTGGCGATAATCTCTTCCCGGCCCTAAGCGCGCGTCGCGATAGTGCCCAAAGCCAAGCCCGGAACCGCAACAGGACCGGGCTTTTTTGTTTGCATGCCTGGTCCCTCACCACCGAGACCCGACATGACCGAACTTGAATTCAAAGCACTGGCCTCTCAAGGCTATAACCGTATCCCCCTGATTGCGGAAACTTACGCCGACCTGGACACACCGCTCGCCATCTACCTGAAGCTGGCCCATAGCGGCCCGCAGCATGGCAAGATGAGCTGCCTGATGGAATCCGTTGTCGGCGGTGAACGCTTCGGCCGTTATTCTTTCATCGGCCTGCCGGCCCGCACTGTCATCCGCGCCAGCGGCCGCACGACCGAGGTGCTGCACGACGGCCAGGTCGTCGAAACCCATGAGGGCGATCCGCTGGCCTTCATCGAGCAATATCAGGCCCGTTTCAAAGTCGCGCTGCGTCCTGGCATGCCGCGCTTTTGCGGCGGCCTGGCCGGTTATTTCGGCTACGACACCGTGCGTCACATCGAAGCGCGCCTGGGCCCGGCCGTCAAACCCTTCCCCGAGGGCATGGACGAAGGCACGCCCGACATCATGCTGCTGCATGTCGATGAGCTGGTCATCGTGGACAACCTGGCTGGCCGCACTTATTTGATGGTCTACGCCGATCCGGCCCACCCGGAAGCCTATAGCCGCGCCCAGGAGCGCCTGCTGGAGCTGCGCGCGCGCCTGCGCAAGCCGGTGGACATCCCTTACAGCCACGCCAGCATGCAAACCGAAGAGCGGCGCGACTTCGCCAAGGAAGATTATCTAGCCGCTGTGCGGCGCGCCAAGGAATACATCGCCGCAGGAGATCTGATGCAGGTGCAGATCGGGCAGGTGATCGCCAAACCCTTCCGCGATGCCCCGCTGTCGCTATACCGTTCGCTGCGCTCGCTAAACCCTTCGCCGTATATGTATTTCTGGAACTTCGGCGACTTCCAGGTCGTCGGCGCATCGCCGGAAATCCTGGTGCGCCAGGAACAGGTCAACCAAGACGGCGAGCTCAAGTCGCAGATCACGATCCGGCCGCTGGCCGGCACCCGCAAGCGCGGGGCCACGCCGGAAGAAGATCAGGCGCTGGCCGCAGAACTGCGCGCCGACCCCAAGGAAATCGCCGAACATGTCATGCTGATCGACCTGGCGCGCAACGACGTCGGCCGCGTGGCCGAAACGGGTTCGGTACGGGTCAGCGACACCATGGCGATCGAGCGCTACTCGCATGTCATGCATCTGGTTTCCAATGTCACCGGCAATCTGAACCCCGGCATGAGCAGCATGGATGTGCTGCGCGCCGCTTTTCCGGCCGGCACGCTGACAGGCGCTCCCAAGGTCCGTGCGATGGAAATCATCGATGAGCTGGAGCCGGTGCGCCGGGGCATTTATGGCGGCGCCGCAGGCTATTTGAGTTACGGCGGCGAGATGGATGTCGCCATCGCCATCCGCACGGGCGTCATCAAGAACGGAACCCTCTATGTCCAGGCAGCCGCCGGCATCGTCGCGGACTCCACGCCTGAACTGGAATGGGCCGAAACCGAGGCCAAGGCGCGCGCGGTGCTGCGCGCCGCCGAACAGGTGCAACACGGCCTGGACGACCCGATCTGACCCTAAGGCTCCCGGCCTGTTGCACCTAGGCAGGGAATGAGGCCTGGCCTATGCCGTCAGGGCCGGCTGGCCTGGGCGGCCTGACGCGCTAGCAAGGCATCGAGCTGATTGGCGAAAGCCTTGCGGTCGGCCTGGCTGAAGGCGGCCGGGCCGCCGGTATCCACGCCGCTGGCTCGCAGTTCTTCCATCATGTCGCGCAGGCTAAGCCGCTCGCGTATGGTGTCGGGCGAGTAGCGCTCGCCTCTCGGATTCAGGGCCAGGGCGCCCTTGGCCAGCACATCGGCAGCCAGCGGAATGTCGGCGGTGATCACCAGATCGCCCGCCACCGCATGCGTGGCGATATGCGCATCGGCCACATCGAAGCCGCGCGGCACTTGCACCGCCCGGATCAGCGCCGAGGGCGGCGTGCGCAGCATCTGATTAGCCACCAGCGTCAGAGGGATCTGCCAACGCTGCGCGGCGCGAAACAGAATGTCTTTGATGACGGCAGGGCAGGCGTCGGCATCAACCCAGATATGCATGGGAACTCAGGCGTCCAGCGCTTTTTGCAACAGCTCGGCCACGATGTCGTTGGGCGATACACCGCGCTCCTGCGCCAGGGCGCGCACACGCTCGACCTGGGCTTGCGGCAGCTTCAGCGCAAACGGCACCAAACCAGCCGCCTGATCGAGCTTGCGCTGCTCGCGGCGGTCCGGCGGCTGACCGCCGCCAAAACGCGCTGAAACGCCCGATTGCCGCAACTGGCCGGAAATTTTGAGGGCTTTGTTCTTTTCGAGTTCGAATTTGTTCATGGGGATTCCTGACAGAGAGCGCCATCATAAGCCCTGAACGCCGAATACACCGCAGCTATCCCGTTTCGGCGTCCTGCCTTGAAGCGGATGCTGTGTCCGGCCGGCAGGGTGTAGCACTGCGCTAAGCAATAGCGCCTGCGTCCTGCCATGGAACCGCCAGGTTTCAAACAAGACTATTGAACGGGCGCTGCCCGCAGATCAAGGGCGCTGCGGGCAGCGCAGGACTGGCAGCGCAACAGCCCAGGCGACGCGGCTGCACAGTGTTAGCGACACAGTGGCCGCCACCCTAGCGGCGGCCATGCTGACGCTTGTCCCTGCACACTCAACGCGCAAACAAGCCACGGATACGCATCAACTCACGATGCAGGGCTTCGTTCTTCTCGAAAGGGGCGCGTCCGTGCAGATAGAAGTAATTGTTCAACACCACCAGTTCGCCCGGCGGCAGCGTGATTTCCTGGACGCCCGCGCTGCTTTCCATGGATGCCGACAGGTCATGCAGATACAGCGCCTCTTCCAGCGTGGCCGGCTGCACGAACTGATCGATAAAACATACTGACAGGCCGTAGCGGCTTTGGAAGAACAAGGGACGCTCAACCTGCTCGGCGACGTTTTTCGACGCGGGCGACTTGTACAGCAAGGGTTGGGTTGCAAGCGGGTCCTGCGTGAAGCGATCCAGGTCGGCCCAATCATCCAGATGCAGAAAGCGCGACTCGCCGCCCACTGCATTGCGCTCATCGAACTTCATCATCAGCAGCCAGTCGGTCGCCTCGGTGACATAGGTGCCATCGGTATGCATGGTGAACAGACGATAGGCCTGGCGCAGATAGGAGTCGCTATTGTCGGTGTGCTTCACCAGAAAGCGCGCGTAGTATTTCCCTGACATCGAATCATGGTTGGCCGGGCCGAGCAAATAGCCCACCGCCGTGCCGAACCTCACGAAATCGTCCGGATCCGCCGACAAGCCTTGCAGGCCGATCGTGAATCCCCCATGACGGCGATCCTCGACCAGCGCATTGAGCGTGGCGCGCAGCCCCTCGCCGCAGGCCTGCAACAGCATATCGGCCAGCTTGAAACGCATAAAGGGCACGTACTCGAGATTCTGCACATCGATCGCCCGGGCCTGATCCAGAAAGCGCTCCAGTCCCTCGGATTCGAGGGTGACCTGACGCACACGCGTATGCGTTTGATGGTCGGAAACCGTGCCGGGAAAAAGACGCTGCAAGTCGAGTCTGTCATTCATAATGATCTCCTTGATGGAAAGCGGTGCTGGAAATCATTAAACGTGACAACCCTCCGGCATTAAACCGGCGGCTACCGATACTTTGTTTGGTATGAGCGATCAAAACGTGGAAACACGCACGCTACGCTACTTCATTGCAGTAGTGGAAAACCTGCATTTCTCCAAGGCGGCGGACCGGCTGGACATCTCCCAATCGGTGTTAAGCGTAGCCATACAAAAACTGGAAACCCAGCTTGGCGTGAAGCTGCTCCAGCGCAATAAAAGACAGCCGGTCTCGCTCACCGATGCCGGGCGCGCCTTTCATGCCCATGCCGTCATCGCCCTGCAACATATCGATCAGGCGGTGCAGATCGGGATGTTGGCCGCGCGTGGGCTGGCCGGAGTCGTCAAGATCGGCTTTGTCGGTTCGGCCGTCACCACCGGCGTCATGCAGGGGCTGCTCAGAGGCTATCGCGCCGAGCATCCCGCAGTCCGCCTGGAAGTACTACCCATGGACACCCCCACCCAGATCGAAAACCTGAAAACGGCTGCGATCGACGTCGGCATTCTGCGCGCCCGGCGCGAATACCCTAAAGGCGTAGAGGCAATTTCGCTTGAATCAGAGCGCCTGGCGGTCGCCATGGCCGACAACCATCTGCTTGGGCGCAAAGATGAACTGGCTCCCGCCGATCTGGCCCTGGAGTCTTTCATCATCCCGCAGTTTGGAGAGCGCGAGGGATTCTCGGAGATTCTGGCGGATCTGGGCAGAAGCGGCGGCTTCACGGCTCAGCCGCATCAGCGCGTCAAGGATTTCATGTCGGCCTTGGCGCTGGCCGCGGCGGGCTATGGGGTGGTGCTGGCGCCCGAATCCATCGTCAGGCTGTCGCCGCCCGGCATCACCTACCGCCGCATCACCGGCTTCGAACGGCGCGTGAATCTCGCCCTGGCCTTTCGCACACGCGATAATGCCCCGGCCGTGGCGGCGCTGATCGACAAGGCCCGCGCTACAGGCCTTTGGAAGACGCCGACGCAAACGTCATAAGCGACCGCTCAAGCAGGCACGAATAGGCGCTGGGAGGCAGACCATCCCGCAGATAAGCCTGCGCATCGGGCGTGGCAGATAAGGCGGGCGGCAGAGGCATGGACGACGGACAGTTCAGGCGGAGCGGCGCGCCAGCGACTCGGTATCGCGATGGCTTTGTGCTTCGAGATAGGCGTCACGCGAAGGCAGCAAATGGGCCGCGCACAAGGACACTAGCGTATCGATATCGCCGGCTTCCAGCGCTTCTATCATTTGCCAATGCTCCTGTCGGGCCTGCTCGCGGTAATCGGGCGACACCAGCGAGGCAAAGCGGATCGGGTGGGTCTGGCGCGCGAACTCGGTCAAGGCCTGATGCAGGGTTCGATTGCTGCAAAGGCTGAACAGGGCTTCGTGAAACGCCGCGTTATGGCGAAACGCCGCACGCGCATCACCCGCCTGCGTAGCCTGATCATGCAAGGCCTGGATGGCTTTCAAGGGCGCCAGGCGCTGCGGGTCCAGGTCGCGAGGGATACGCCTTGCCGCCTCCGTCTCGAGCAAGGCACGCACTTCGTATAGCTCGATGACTTCCTGGACGGAGAAGGCGCGCACAAAAGCGCCGATATTCTTGCGGCGCTCGACCAGACCCATGCGCTCCAATGCAAGCAATGCCTCTCGCGCCACATGACGCTTGACGTTGAAACGCGCCATGAGCTCGTCTTCAACCAGACGTTCGCGCGGATGCAAACGGCCGAAAACGACATCCTCTTCAAGCGCGGCGATCATACGCTTCAAGGTGTCGGGTGCGTCGGATTGGCTAGCGGGGGCAGGCATGGGCTGAAAACCTGGGCATAAGGGCGCACTGCGCCAGTCACTGGAGAATAGACCATTGTATTTCCGCTGACCTCTCCGACGCCCGCCCAAGCCCTGGCGCTCAGTCTTTTCTGGGCAGGCTGCCGCGTTGTGTGGCGGCGCGCAAGAAATCGAAGTCCACCCCCTGGTCAGCCTGATTCACGGACGTCAGAAACAGCTTGCGGTAGCCCCGGTCCGCCGTGGGCTCGACCACCGGCTGTGCTTGGGCGCGCGCGGCCAGTTCGGCGTCGCTGACATGCAGGATGATCTCGCGGCGCTGTACCGACAGGCCGATGCGGTCGCCGTTGCGCACATAGGCCAGCGGCCCGCCGATGGCCGCTTCGGGCGTGACATGCAGCACGATGGTGCCAAACGCCGTGCCGCTCATGCGGCCATCAGAGATGCGCACCATGTCTTTCACGCCAGCCCGGGCCAGCTTGCGCGGGATGGGGATATAGCCCGCCTCGGGCATGCCCGGCGCCCCCTTGGGACCGATGTTTTTGAGCACCAGAATATCGTCGGCCGTCACGTCCAGGTCGTCGCTGTCGATACGCAAGGCAAGGTCGGCCCCATCCTCGAACACCACGGCACGCCCTTCATGCTCCATCAGATCGGGATGCGCGGCCGATTGCTTGATGATGGCCCCACCGGGCGCCAGGTTGCCGTGCAGCACCGCGATACCGCCTTGCGGATAGATCGGCCGGCTGCGTGGCCGCACAACGTTCTGGGGGAAGCCCGGCCCGGCCAACGCGATCTCTTCGCCCAGCGTGCGGCCCGTGATGGTAAGCGCATCCAGATGCAGCAAGGGCTTGAGCTCACGTAACAAGGGGCCATGCCGCCTGCATGGTGGAAGTCCTCCATGTAGTGGTCGCCCGAGGGCTTGAGATCCAGCAACACCGGCGTGTCGCGGCTCATGCGATCCAGGGCGTGCAGATCGATGTCATAGCCCATGCGGCCGGCAATAGCGGCCAAATGCACGATGCCATTGGTGGAGCCGCCGATGGACAGCAACACACGCATCGCGTTCTCGAAGGCTGCGGGCGTGAGAATCTGGTCAATGGTGAGGCGCTCGCGCGCGAGGCGCACGGCCTCGGTGCCGGTACGTTCGGCCACGCGGAGGCGATCCGCCGTCACGGCGGGCGGTGAAGCGCCACCCGGCACGGTCATGCCCAGCGCCTCGGCCAGACAGGCCATCGTGCTCGCCGTGCCCATGACCGAACAGGTGCCGACGCTAGCCACCAGTTGATTGTTCACCTCCGCAATTTCTTCGGCATCGATTTCCTCGGCGCGGTACTTGCCCCAATAGCGCCGGCAATCGGTACAGGCGCCCACCCGCTCGCTGCGATGCGAACCGGTCAGCATCGAACCGGTGATCAACTGAATGGCGGGAATGCCGGCAGAAGCCGCGCCCATCAATTGCGCCGGCACCGTCTTGTCGCAACCGCCTATCAGCACGACAGCGTCCATCGGCTGGGCGCGGATCATCTCCTCGGTATCCATGGACATGAGATTGCGCAAATACATGCTGGTTGGCGCCGAGAAGCTCTCATGAATGGAAATCGTGGGGAAATCCATCGGCAGGCCGCCCGCCAGCATGATGCCGCGCTTGAGCGCCTCGATCAGTTGCGGCGCATTGCCATGACAGGGGTTGTAGGCGCTGCCGGTATTGACGATGCCGATGACCGGACGTTCGAGCGCCGAATCGGTATAGCCCGCCCCTTTGATGAAAGCCTTGCGAAGGAACAGGGAAAAGCCCTGATCGCCGTATTGGGTGAGGCCTTTGGACAGCCCGCTGGCGGCATTCGAGGTTGGCGGGTGGGCCTTTTTTTCGGAATCGGACATTGGCTGAGTGGGGCTAAGAAAAGGGGCGGGCGGGAAAGCTCAGCCACCCGGGTAGGCAATCTGTGCAACGATGTCACTGGTATTATCACCCATATTATTAATAATTTAGTTAATTAAAGTAGGCCTTGTTGGCAGACGGGCTTGGGACACGCAGCTGTGCAAGCTCGCCGCAGCGCCCGACATCACCGATGCCGAACTGGAGGCCATGCACGAGGCCGGGGTGCGCCTGAACGTGCTGTTTGGCGGCGGTGTGGGCTTTGCCGCCTCGGGCATTTTCGGCAGTATCGGCGCCTATCTGACCGAGCTGTTCCCCTCGGACGTCCGCGCCAACGGCCAGGGCTTACAACTTCGGCCGGGGCATCGGCGCGTTGTTTCCCAGCCTGGCGGGCTATCTCGGCCAAACCCACGGCCTGGCCTGGGCCTTCGGCGTATTCACCACCACAGCTTATGGCGTCGTGATCATCGCCGCGCTCATGCTGCCCGAAACCAAGGGCCGCATACGGGAATAGGCCGGCCTATTCCGGGCAGACCGTCCGAGGCACCGGGGAAGGCGCTTCGGCGGTATTGCCCGCGAACTGGCGGATGCGCTGGGCCAAGGCCGGCGTGGGCCGTTGATAGCCATAGCAATAAGGCGGCGTGGGCACCGCCTCGGGGCGGTAATCCTGCAGTAGGTGTTTCGCATCGCCCAGATTTCGTCCAGGAAATCGTCACGTCGGCCGAGCCGTTTTTCACGTTCAATAGCCGGTCTGACATCCGCGAAATGCCAGATACGACTCGACGCCCGCCTGAGCGCGACAGGTCTGAAACGCGCTGGGGTCATAGGAAGCAGAGGGCCTCGGCAAAGCGGCCTTCGTCTCTTTCTCAGCTTGCCGAACCCGCCGGCAAGGCTGATGGTCTCAGGTGAGATAAAGAATCCAGCCCACGGCCAAGGCAAGGCAGAGCAGGGACACCGGCAAACCGGCCCGCGCGAACTCCCAAAAGCTGATAGTCACGCCATGCTCTTTGCCCTGCTCGGCCACGATGATGCCAGCCAGACTGCCGAAAATCACCATGTTCGATGAGAAGCCGGTACCCAGCGCAATCGCCGCGCCCAGCGCCGCCGGGTTGGTGACGCCATCGATAAAGGGCGCCACCAGCATGACGGCAGGGTTGTTGCCCACCACATTGCTCAACACCGACATAATCGCCAGCATGGACAGCGGATCTTGCAGATGCAGGCCTATGCCGCTCAACTCGGTCAAGAGATGCTGAGGCAGGCCGGTCGCGGCCACCGCCTGGTTGACAATGAATAGACCGATCAGCAAAAGCAGCAGATCGCCGTCGACGCGGCTGAGCATGTTTTTGGATGAAATGCCCCGATTGACCAGCAGCACCGCCGCGCCGCCCAGCGCAATCAACATATGCGGCCAATTGCTAAAGACGAAAGCACCCACCATAAGCAGGGTGATCACCGCCGCCTTGAGCGTTTCGACCCGGTCGAAGGGGATCGCCTCAGCGACCGGCCCCTTCACGGCTGCCGCTTGCGCCCTGCGCTGCCATTTGCCACGGTAGAGAAGGACTATCGTCAACCAGATGAGCGGCAGCCCGAGCAGAGCCGGCAGGGCCGATACCCTCATAAAGCCGGTAAACGAGAGCCCTAGCGCCTCGGCGGCGATCATGTTCTGCGGGCTGCCGATGATGGTCGCGGCCGAACCGACGTTGGACGCAAAACAGAATGCCAGCAGAAATGGAATCGGGTTCAGGCCTCGCGTCAGCGTGATGGACACGAGCACCGGCGTCATGGCCACGACCACCACATCGTTGGTCAATATCGCAGACAGCCCGCCGCCCACAGCGATCAGAATGGCCAGCAATAGCGGCGGCGCAACACGCAGACCGCCCACCCATCGCGCCGCCTTGTCATAAAAGCCGGAAACCACAAAAGCCGAAGAAACGACCATCAGCCCGAAAAGCAGGCCGATGGTCCGGTAGTCAATGGCATCCCAGGCAGCTTGCGGTGATATGTAGCCCAGCGCGAGCAGGACCATGGCCCCGACCGTTGCAGCCCCGGTCCGATCGAGCTTGAATCCTGGCAGATGGCCGACGCCCATCGCCACATAGACCAACAGAAAAACCGCAAGCGTGAGATCCATCAAAAACCCTTACTTTGTTGCCTTGGCCTTCTTCCCGGCCTTATCCGACTTGCCAGACTTGGGCGACTTAGCCGCTTCCGGCTTGCCTGGGGCAGCTTGCGCGGAATGATATTCCGCCCGGATGGCCGCGATATCGACCGTCGGCTCGGGCAGCTTCATATGCAGATCCTTGAGCGTTTCCGCGATGATCTGCGAGGCCGCCAAGTTACGGAACCACTTGTGGTTGGACGGCAAGATATACCACGGCGCATGCTTGGTCGAACAATTCTCCAGCATCGCCTCATAAGCGCCGATATAGTCATCCCAGAGCGCGCGCTCGGTGTAGTCGCTATTGGAGATCTTCCATTGGCGCATCGGATCGTCCAAGCGCTCGCCAAAGCGCTTGAGCTGCTCCTCGGGCGTGATCATCAAAAAGAACTTGATGATCGTCACACCGCTTTCGTGCAGCAGCTTCTCAAACTCATTGATGCGATCGTAGCGGGAGGACCAGACCGACTTCGGCGCCAGCTTGTGAACACGCACCACCAGCACGTCTTCATAATGCGAGCGATTGAACACCGCGACCTGGCCGAGCCCTGGCGTGTGCGGATGCACGCGCCACAGAAAATCGTGGGCGAGCTCTTGCGGCGTGGGTTGCTTGAAGCCGCTGACGTTGACGCCTTGTGGATTCATACCCTTGATCACATGCCAGCATACGCCGTCCTTGCCCGCCGCATCGATGCCTTGCAACACGATCAGCAAAGCATGGCGCTTTTCGCCATACAGCAGACGCTGGTGATCGGCGATGCTGGCCAGGTGTTTGGCAATATCTTCCGCCGCTTCTTTTTCGCTGCCATGCTCGCCATGCCAGCCCGGGTCCAGGTTTTTCAGCTTGACCTTCGAGCCGGGCGCCACGATCAGCTTCTTGCGATAGTCCATATGCTCTCTCCCAGATAATTCGGTTTATTGCCTGCCGGCCGCCGATCATGCGGCGGCCGGGATGCGAGGGTCAGGCCGGCTTGGCGACAATCGGCGCCTTAAGACCAGGCTGCGCCGCCCGGGAGGGCGGGCCAAAGCGGTAATAGGCGATCTTCACGATGTCGATGAGCACGGTCCAGCACAGCACATACACCCAGACCAGGCCAATGACTGCCCAGGGAAGCTGTGTCACGAGAATGCCGAAACCGCACAGCAGCACCGCCACGATCTGGGTGACCACCACCGCCAGGAACAAGGGCCAGGACGGATAGAGCGGCCGGAAAATCGAACCCGGGGTGCGGACCACAAAGAGCAGCATGTGGCCGCCAGCCGCGAGCTGGAGGAACAAGGCCGTTTGCAAATGGCTTTGATCCAGCGGAATCCAGGCCTGCAAAGCAGTGCTGCTGATCCACTCCATGCCCACCAGCACCAGGCCAAAGCTCTCCAGGGTCGCCATGATGCCCATCAGGACCGAGAAGATCAGAATATGGTGCATGTCCCAGCGCACCGGCTTACTCGCTGGCCTCACCCGGTCATAGGCGATGGTCATGATAGGAATGTCATCCAGCAGGGCCAGCACCACGATCATGATTGCGGTCAGCGGCTGGATGTTGAAGACCACGCTGGACAACACCACGACGACCATGATCGCGATGGTCATGGCGATGCGGTAATAGACGTAGGAGTTGATGCGCTCGAAGATCTTCCGGCTCTCGATGATCGCATTGACAATGGTGGACAGGCCCGGGGCGGTCAGAATCAGCGCCGCCGCATTACGGGCCGCGTCCGTCGCGCCAGACACGGCGATCCCGCAATCGGCCTGTTTGAGCGCCGGGCTGTCGTTCACGCCATCACCGGTCATGGCGACGATATGACCGCCTTGCTGAAGCGCTTTGACGATCTCGTACTTGTGTTCCGGAAACACCCGCCCGAAGCCGTCGGCCTTTTCCACTGCGGTGATCGAGGCCTGGGGAATATGAGCGGCATCGGTCCCCTTGGGAAACACATCGCTGGCCACCAGCAGATTGGGGCCCATGCCAAGCTGGGTTGCGATCTCGGCGCCGATGGCAACGTCATCGCCGGTCACCATCTTGACCTGGAGGCCGAGCTCCTTGGTCTTGGCGATGGTGTCCTTGGCATCGACGCGCGGCGGGTCCAGCAACGGCAGGATGCCCAGCAACTTCCATGTCTTGCCGTCGTCCTCGGAACTGGCCGCCCCCAGCGCCCGGTAGCCATGGCTGGCCAGGTCGTGAACCTTGCCGTCATACGCCGTCTCGGTCGCCTGATCAAGCTTGCACAAGGCCGAGATCGCCTGCGGCGCGCCCTTGGCGTATTGCCATGACTTGCCTGCGCTATCCGTGACCGTCGCGATCGTGCGCTTGTTTACCGGATCAAAGGGGACGAAGTGGGTTTGCTTGTACTGCGCGAGATCGGCGGGGGTTTTGACGCCCTTCAATACCGCCTGATCGATGGCATCCTCGCTGCTCGTCTGGGTGGCGAGGGCCGCCGCGAAAATCACCTCGTCGGGCTTGGCGTCGTTAAAACCGATAGGTGCGTCGAGCGTGAGCTTGTTCTGGGTCAGTGTGCCGGTCTTGTCCGAGCACAACACATCCACGCCCGCCAGTTCATCGATGGCTGACAAGCGCGAAACAATCGCCTTTTGCTTGGACAATGCCAGCGCGCCAAGCGCCAAGGTCACCGACATCACGGCGGGCAGCGCCACCGGCACCGAAGCCACCAGCAGCACCAGCACGAATTGCAGAATCGAGCCTGCGGTCGCCCAGGTCCAGGCATCCGGCACCACGATTTCGCGGTACACCTGCACGCCGACCAGTATCGCCGCGAGAATCGCCGCAAGTACGATCAGAAAATCGCCGATCTGCACGACAGCCGTCTGGGAATGCGATTTCACGCCCGCCGAGGCCACCAGCTTGGCCGTGCGGCCGAAGAAGGTGTTGTTGCCGGTCGCGATCACAACGCCCTTCATATCGCCCTGTTTGGCGATCGAGCCGGAAAACGCGCTATCGCCGATTTTTTTGCTGACAGGCAGCGACTCGCCGGTCAGCGCCGCCTGGTCCACGCTCAGATAATCGCCCGAGATCAGCACCAGGTCTGCGGGCACAATCTCGCCGCCCGACACATCGATAATGTCGCCCGGCACCACCTTGGCCGCATCAACGCTGACCCAGGCGCCATCACGCAGAACGCGGGCCTTGAGCGCCAAGTCTTTTTTCAATGCTGCAAGCGCCGATGCCGCCTTCGCGTCCTGCCAGAACCCCACGGCCGCGTTATAAATGAGCAGCCCCATCACCACAGCGAAATCCGCCCAATCGGCGCGCAAGAGTGAAATCAGCGCCGCCGCCTCGATCATCCAGGGAATAGGCCCCCAGAAATAACCGAAGAGCTTGTGCCAAAGCGGCTCTTCCTTGGCCTCGATCGCATTCGGCCCATACTGGGTCAATCGCTGCGCCGCATCGGCGCTGGACAGTCCCTTGTCCGAAGTTTTGAGTTCGCTCAGCTTGGCCGCGATCGCCGCGGCATCCAGCGGAACCGGTTTGCCCTTGCCGCCGCCGGCCTGCTGGGTGGCCGCGTTCGGGGTCTGCGCCGCTGCGGGCGCAGGTGAATCCGCAGGATGCGGGGACGTTGTCGTTGCCTGCCTTGGATCGCTCATAGACACAAAGTCCTTTTGAGGTGTTCACCGCTCGATCGTCTTTCTCAAACTACAAAGCAATAATCGAAAGACGACTTGCAGCGGTTTGAATAGAGTAAGGGCAAAAATTTATTATCCGACCCGACGAGTATATGGCAAGCCGCAACAACGGCGATTTTTTGTTATAGATTCGTCCATTTCAATCAAGGCCATTAATACGAAAAAACAAACTTATTCTATTTACAAAAAAATGATTCTTTAGTAATCCAGCTAAGCCAGCCATTCCGATCCGACAGCCACTTGATTGCGCTGGCTGACAAAGTCGTAGCGACGCTCAGCCTCAAACCAGATAGCAGCAACAGACTCATAATCAAAACCATGAGCCAATTGGCTTATCGCATCGCGGCGGAATTGGGCTGCAAGCAGCCCAATCCCGCCAACGTCAATAAACCGAGAATCGCGACCTCTGATGCGGACCCGCTCTGACTCAAGGCCATGAACCATCGAGCTAAAAACCCTTTTGGGTCCGCCTACCGGCGAAAAAAAGGGCCGCGATGCGGCCCTGTTCAGGACGGTGGTGTTGCGATCCACGAGGGCGGGCCGGCTCCCGCCACACAAGCCACCGCCTGCCAAAAAGAAAAGATGCGATAAGCGGGATAAGCACAAAGCTTATCCCGCCCTCCCTATCGCCTTATTGCTCGTTCGGAACAAGGACGTCATTACTCGCCGATTGCTGCCATTTCAGCATCTCGGGGGTGACGAACTTCTGCCGGATCGACGCCACTTCCGCCTGGCTGACGGTCCTCGCGCTATTGCCCCAGCTATTGCGGACAAAATTGACGAGATCGGTCACTTCCTTGTCATCCAAACGCCAGGCGTATCCAAGCATCGCATACTGGGTAGGCGCCCCAGCGGTACCGGGCATCTGGCTACCACGCAGAATAATGCTGATCAAGGAGTCGGCATTACTGTTCAGGATGGAAGGATTGCCCGCCAGAGCCGGGAAGGTTTGGGCATAGCCCTTGCCGTCCGTGCGATGGCAGCCCGCACAGTTGTTCAGGAAAGAGAGCGCCCCAGGGGTCTCCACTCGGCCTTGCGACAGCGCTTCTTGCGTGGCGGGCTGGTACTGGAATACCGCCCCTTGAGGAACGCTGGGCGTCAGTGACTTCAGGTAGGCGGCTATGGCAGTGATATCCCTGTCCGTCAGATGCTGAAGGCTGTCCTCCACCACCTCTGCCATCGGGCCGAACACAGCGGAATGATTGTTCCTGCCTGTTTTCAACAGCTGGACCAGGTCTTCCTGGCTCATCCGGCCGAGACCAGCCATATTGTTGCCCCGCAGGTTGACGGCATTCCAGCCTTCCAGCGATCCCCCTCCCGACAGAAACCGATCCTCCTTGTCGTTCGAAAAAACCACCTGGACCATGGCGTCATTTCTCGGCGTGTGACAGGTGCCGCAATGCCCGAGGCCGCCCACCAGATAAGCGCCGCGCAAGAGCTGATCCCCATCATCCTTGAACGCCACCATGGACGTGACATCCGGCGCAAACAGCAAACGCCAGGCATTGATGGGCCAGTTCATGGTGAACGGCCATGACCCGGATGGACCAGGCACAGCATTGTTGACCGGCTTCACCTCATGCATGAAGTAGGCATAGAGGGCCTCGACGTCCTCGCTCGACACCGATGCGAAGGAGGGATAAGGCATGGCCGGATAGAGGCTTTCCCCGGATTTCTTGATGCCATATCTCAAGGCATTGTCGAAATCCCGCAGGCTGTAATGCCCGATCCCGGTCTCTTTGTCAGGGGTGATATTGCTCGGATAAATCAAGCCGACGGGCGTGCCTGAATCCAGACCGACACCACCGGCGAAGCTGCCTTTATCGCTGGTGTGACAGGCCATACAGTCGCCGGCCCTCGCCAAGTACTTCCCCTTCAGAATCAGCTCTTCCTTGGACAGCTTGGATGTAGGCTTTATGGTGGACTCGTTTCCTTTATAGAAATAAAAAAAACCGACAACCAAGATGGCCGCCAAAATAACTAACAAAACCAAGTTCCTGACGATCCTCATGACGTTTTCCTTATAGCCATCAAACCATCATGCCCGGTTTGGGAAGATATTTTTCGACGATATAGGAGGCAGAAAAATATGCCAAAGCCCCTACCAGCGCCGTCGGGTTGTAGCCCACGTTTTGCGGGAAAGCGCTTGCGCCGGAAACAAACAGGTTGTGCACATCCCAGTGTTGAAGATATTTGTTCACCACACTGGTCTTCGGGTCGTCACCCATGATGGCGCCGCCCGTGTTGTGCGTGCTCTGGTACTTTCTGGTGTCATACGGCGCATCGAGGGCAAAGTCCTCGAACTCCACCTTGCCGCCCAGAGCGCGCCCGACAAACGCCATCTTGTTCATCAGGTAGTTGGCGACCTTGTTCTCATTGGCCTGCCAGTTGAAGGTCATGCGCAGCAAGGGCAGGCCAAGATTATCGGTATAGGTCGGGTCCAGATCGAGATAGGCATTCCGATAGGACATCACGGACCCAGAAATCCCGATCGAGAAGATTCTCTGATAGCCCTCTTGGGTGGCCTTTTTCCAGCCGCTGCCCCATTTCGCCGAACCTGCTTCCGTCGGCGTCTGCTGGATAGGTCGTCCACCATGAATGCTGGTGCGGATGCTCGCCCCGCCCAGAAAACCCAGACCGGAATGGTCAAAGGTCGTTTCATTGTAGTTATCCATCGCCACGCCACCGGCCCCGGTGCCGATGAAGGTGTTGAGCTTGGTCCCGGCGGGCATGACCACCTTGATGCTCACGTCGCGCTGATAGGCGTAGCTGCGCCCCAGGGTGCCGGTCTCCGAAACGGGGTCGTACGGCTGGCCGATCTTAGACAAAAGCAGCAGGCGAACGTTATGGATGGCGAACGCGTTCAGGATGACGATATCGGCCGGCTGAAACACCTCTCTTCCCTGGCCATCCACATAGGTGACGCCGGTAGCGATCTTCTTGTCGCTATCGGTATTGATCTTCACCACATTCGCATTGGTTCTCAGCTCGAAATTCTGCCTTTGCAGCAGCACCGGAAGAATGGTGGTCTGAGGCGAAGCTTTGGAATAGTTATAACAGGCGAATTTTTCGCAGAATCCGCAGTAATTACAGGGACCGAGACGGACCCCATACTGGTTGGTATAGGGAGCCGAGGCATTGGCGGCAGGGGCCGGGTAGGGCGAATAGCCCATTTCCTCACAGCCCTTGCGGAATAGCTCGGAGGCATAGCTATTTATCAGGGGCCTGTTCGGAAACTCGGTGGAGCGCCAGCCCTCAAAGGGATTGCCGCCCTTGAGTTTGGCGCCTTTCAGGTTGCCAGCCTGGCCGGAAACACCGCAGACCTCTTCGAATTTGGCGAAATAGGGCTCAAGCTCTTCGTAGCTTACCGGGTAGTCCTGTAGATACATCCCTTTAGGGACAATACCTTTGCCATACTTTTCTTCGTAAAAACTCTTCAGCCGGAGCTGATTGGGCAGATAGCGATAGAACATGCCGTTCCAATGCAGTCCGGCGCCCCCTACGCTGTTGCCGAGCAAAAACGAGCCGTACTGCCGGTAAGGCACTGCGGTATGGCCTACGTCATGCCGTATCGTCAGGCTGTCTTTGGCCAGCGGCTGGAACAGCTTGCCCCGCACCCCATAGTTGAGCTCATCTATCACCTGAGGAAACTTGGCGTCTGTCGAGGTCTGCTGCATATGGCCTCGCTCCAATGCGACGACCGTCTGCCCCGCAGCAGTCAGCTGCTCGCCAAAAATCGCGCCCGTCCAGCCGAAACCGACCAGCACGACATTGACCCTCTCTTTCTGAATGGCCATTTCGCTTCCTTATCAGTTAGATTTTCTTGGGAATAATGGAGACAGGCTTGATCAGGTACTCGACGTTGTACTTGTCCGCCCAATCCAGATAACTCGCTCTCGCTCCAGGGAATCCCACCATTTTCCAACCCGCCATATCCCGATTTCCGCCATACATGGGGTCAGCGAAGAAGCCCTCTTTCGTGTTTTCCCAAAGCTGCGAGAAAAAAACGCCGGCCGGAACATCTTCGTCGCCGAACTCAAGCTTTTCATCGCTTAACAGGGTAAGCACCTCACTGCGCTTGCCAGGGTCCAGCTCGGCGAAAGATTTGCCGTGTTTCTTGCTGCACCACTTGTTCAAGGCGGCAATACCGGAACGGTATATGTCGCGGGGGGTCATATTGAGCTGGTAACCGAGCGTCGGCGTGCTCTTCATAATCTCGGGGTGGAAGGGCCCTTTCATGTACCAAAGCTGGCCATGACCGTAAGGCGTCTCCATTTGACGATCGATGAACACTGGCACGCCCGTAGCGATTGCCCCTGGCCCCAGCTCATCCTCAGGAATGAGCAGGTCCACCGCGCTTTTTATGAAGGCATATTCACCATCATTAAAAAAAACCGGGAGATAGTCGCTGACCTCACGGGGAAGATCAGATAAGGCATCGACGGACCCGGGTGCGCCGGGCAGCGCCTGGGCCGTTGTCGAAACGCCAACGGCGGTCACTGCCGCCGCCGCCGGTATAATTTTCAGAAAACCCCTCCGCTGAGGGTTTGTGGCTTGCTTCTCTTTCATTTCCCTAGCCCCTGTTGAAATAGCGTCAGACAGCACGTGGCGATCAACACAGATTGAAACGCTCCGGATTTTCCGAACAACCTAGCTGCTGGGAATCAGGAATGCCCCTGATCCAGGCAGGGAACCCTCCCAGGCGACAACAGCAACACAAGAATCCGGAGAATTGAGTTAAGCGGTACTCAAGCAAAGCAGGACAGGCGAATCACGCCGCAGGCCCATTCGAATGGCGCGTCACGCGGTAAATGCGACAAAATCAAGTCACACGGAAGGCGAAACGCATGGGCCAAAACTCATGCTGCCCTTTCCCCTAGCTTTCTTTTTTTACATGAGCCGGAACATATGGGCAATCTGACATACCGCTTTTTTTTTCCTAGGATAGGTGGATTTTCGGCATTTTTATTGCCGCGAGAGATGCATCGCATACTGAAAAATCGCTGCTCCCGGAACACCCGCCAACCGCAGCATCCTTAGCACAGACAATAAGAGAAGACCTTGACGGTCATTAATACTCTGCACATTCTGAAGCGCGCACAAGCTCGGCGAGAGAAAACGATCAAGCCAAAACCCCGGCTCGCCCGAAAGAAGAAAACAAGGTCGATCACAGCGCCTTAGCACGCACCGCGACAAGCGATGAAGCGCCAGCGCTGGACACCTCATCTTGTCTGCCAGCGCGTCCGCCAAAACAGGCTGAAATACATACAAAATATAAATGTATGGTTTTATTCGGCTTACCCAAGTAAAAAAAACGTACAAACTCGGGCATTCAGCCATTTGCAGGGTAGTTGGCGATAGAATTCCACTGCTATCAGGCGAGTAAGGCGTTCACGCCCCCCACACCCGGCCGCTTTCCGTCTTGCTCTTTGTCCGGCAAATACGAGAGGACGACAGGGCGAGAAACCGGCCGGTTCTGTCTGTGGCAGCCTGCCCCGCGCGCAGAGTTTGTCTGGATGCGGAGAGACCTTGTCCGTCAAGTACGGCGAGGGAAGCGATCCCACACGCTTTGGAAGCGGGCTGATGCTTTTTTGGCGTTCACGGCTTTGTTCGTCTTTGCCTGGCGTATGAGTCGTAAATGAAGCTGCTGAAGCAGCGCTTTGAGGAAATGATGAATTTTTGGGTCCCTGTCATCTTCGGTACGTTCAAGCTCGTGGTCTTGGCGACGTTCATGTTTCTCGCCATCAAGTCCCATTACGATGGAGAGAAAGAGGAGAAGAAAAAGAAGGACATGGAAGCCCAGCCTCCTGCCGCCAGCTGACCCCCATGGGCGCGACAGAATGAGCCGCGGCTCAGGCCATCCGCGGCTGCCGCGCCAGCGATCGGCCCGGAGCGAGAGCGCGTGGCGCCGACAACAGCCGCCGATCCCATGCGACGATTCAAGCTGCTATTGCCGCGTTGCCGCTTGCGCAGTCATCGGCGGGCGGCAATCGATACATGAGCGACAAGCGTGGCATATCGTTGATGCGGGCGTTACAGCGCCCGAGACGCCCACACTAAGCCAGAGCCCGCCTTCAACACAGCGCAAGCCAGCAGGGATTTTCAACAAAAACGTGTTGCTGGCGATGGGCTGAGCAGGCTGGACTTAAGTAGCTAATTCCGGCGCTTGCATACATCAGAACACCCTCACAACCGAAATATTTAGATAGAAATAAACTCAATCAATTATTCAATATTTTTTATTAAAAAATATGGCAAATTCAATTGCCATCTATTAAAAATAAAATAATCAAATTTCTGAAAAACACATTAAAATCATCCAGCATTAATAAATAGTTTTTAATGCCGATTGCCGGAATATCAGCCGGCCCCTGCCCCAGAAAGAAGGAAGCAAAGCGCATCCCAGGGCTTCGCCTCTGTTCTGTGCCGCTCGCGCAGCCTGACGGCTTAGCCGTCGACGCGCGCAGGGTTCTGAACGGTGCGCCATCAGAGCCAGGGTGATGGATGCTTTTGGGGATAAGCCTTGCCACCCGCTTTTTTGGCACTGCCAATCCTTAATGCGCCTTAATGCCTCCGCGCACCTAGGGAAGCATCTATATTCATTCAGATTTAATTCAATTTTTTTCTGAAAATACCATTTCCATTGACCAGAAAATTGAATAAATCGATGGAAGCGAAAACTCTATTTGCTTATTCCGCTAGGACAATCCCTCACCAGACCCTATATTCACGCACCTATTCTTAAAAAAACTGGAGACAACCGTGAGAATAGCTGGACGGATAAGACGCAAAGCGATGACGGTTGCTGCTATAGCAAGCCTTGCCGCCGCGGCAATGGCTCCTGCCGCACCGGCGTTCGCCCAGGATGCCTTTCCCAGCAAGCCTATTCGCCTGATTGTCGGCTATCCGCCAGGAGGCTCCAATGACATCGTGGCACGCATTGTCGCGGTACCGCTGAGTCAGATCCTGGGACAGCAGGTGATTGTGGAAAACAAGCCCGGCGCTAGCGGGGTGATCGCTTCCACCCATGTCTCCAAGGCGGACCCCGATGGCTATAACCTGTTGCTGTCCAGTGCGAGCGCGCTGGTGATCGCACCGCACTTGATGCCCAAAAAGCCTTTCGACGTGACCAAGGACCTGATGTCCATTGGCACCCTGGGCTGGACACCGGAAACTATCGTGACGGGCCCCAGCCTGAACGTGAAGGACTTCCGCGAGTTCATGGAGCTTGCCAAAACACGTGAAATCACGATCTCTTCGTCAGGCAATGGCGGCCTGCCCCATCTGACCATCGAACTGCTCAAGCAGGCTGCGGGCGGCAGCAAAATCATGCACGTGCCTTACAAGGGGGC
Source organism: Bordetella avium (assembly GCF_034424645.1). Taxonomy (NCBI): domain Bacteria; kingdom Pseudomonadati; phylum Pseudomonadota; class Betaproteobacteria; order Burkholderiales; family Alcaligenaceae; genus Bordetella; species Bordetella avium. The sequence continues at coordinate 177,838 of NZ_CP139969.1, read as the reverse complement.
TGGCCCGGCAGTGTCCGATACGCTGGCAGGCCACGTGGATGCCGTGACCATGGACCTGCCCGCCGTGATCAGCTTCGTGCGCGAAGGAAAGCTCAAAGCCATGGCGGTGACCAGCGACAAGCGCATCGACTTTCTGCCTGAGGTGCCAACAGCCCGCGAGCAGGGGCTGCCTTCGTTTTCCTCAGTGAACTGGTTCGGCGTCTTTGCGCCCGGCGGCACCCCGGATGCCGTGGTCGCCAAGATCCATGCCGCTATGAACCAACTAGTGCAAGACCCTAAAATCAAGGAGCAGTTGACCCGGGTGGCCGTGGTGCCCCAAAGCAGCGCCACCTCCAAAGAATTCGCAGACTTCGTGGCCCAGGAAAACCTGCGCTGGGCGGACGTGGCCAAGAAATCCGGAGCGACGATGGACTGATACGTCCGGCCGCAGCGCGTGATGCCTGCGGCGGCGGGATAGCTGTCTCCTGGCGCAGTGCGCAGCCGACAACCATGGCGGCGCACTAAAATCCGCACTTCATCTATGAAGAGCCAAGAGAGACGCCATGGAGACAACTTCCACCAAAAGAAACAAGATGGACAAACTGTGGGCGATGACCGTGTTTGTTCGCGTGGCGGAATGCTCTAGCTTTTCCCGTGCGGCCGAGTCGCTGGATCTGGCCAATGCCACCGTGACGGCATGTGTGCGCAATCTGGAGCTGAGCCTGGGCGTAACGCTCATTCATCGCGATACCCGCCGCCTGCACCTGACAGAGCAGGGCGAAAAATATCTGGAAAGGGCGCGCGAGATTCTACGCGCCGTGGATGACGCGGAAATCGAGGTGCGCAGCCAGCTCGGGGAGCTGCGCGGGCCCTTGGTGGTTGAAACACCGATCTCTTTTGGCCACGCGTTTCTGTGCCCGGCGCTGCACGGCTTCGCACTGCGTCATCCTGGTATCTCGACCATGGTCACGCTGACCAACCAGCCGCACAACCTGATTGAAAAAGCCATTGATGTGGCCATCCGCATGGACCGTGTGGAGGATGCAGGCCTGATTGCCCGCCCGATCTACGAGGCGCGCTACGTCGTCTGTGCCACGCCCGAAGTGGCGGCAAGCCTGCCCGAACATCCTGCGGACCTCAACCCGCAGGATTGCCTGGGGGTGCTGGCAGAAGAGCGCCGCACCTCGAATCCCTGGCTGCTGACACGGGAAGAAGAAACCGTGGCGGTGCAGCCCCGCGGCACGCTGCATTTCAACAGCAACGACGCCGTCGTGAATGCGGCCCTCCACGGCGCCGGAGTGATCCACGTTCTGGACATCTTTGTGTTGCGCGCCATCGAACAGGGCACACTGGTGCCCGTCTATACAAACTGGATCACCCAGTGCCGGACCTTTTACTCAGTCACCACGCGCGCCCGCAATGACTCCGCCAAGGTCAGGGCCTTTACCGACGTCCTGAGCGAAGTGATTGATTCGGAACGCAAGCCCAATACCTTCCGGGCAGTAGAAGTCCGTCCTTTAGGCAAGCGTTGATCAAGGCCGCATAAAGAGCATCCTTTAGGGCAGAGCCCTTTTCTTGCGATTCGCGCAGACTCAGATTTGCTGACCCGACCTTAGGGCAGTCTGCGCGGCTACGCGGCCGAATACGCAGGCCTTGCCCAAGGCTGAGCCCGTCATATAGGCGCCGCCATGGAAGCCGCCCATGATTTCACCGGCGGCATACAGACCGGGAATCCGGTCACCGAACACGTCCACCACCTGCATCGCAGCATTCACGCGCAGACCGCAGTAGGTACCGAACACGGAGGCCGTAGAAGGATAGGCATAGAAGGGGCCGGTTTCGATGCGGCGCAGCTCACCATGGTTGTGAACCAGCTTTTTGCGGCCGAACTCGGGATCATGTTTTTCGTCGCAATAGCGGTTGTAGTTGTCCACGGTCGCTTTGAGCGTTTCATAGGGCACTTCGATCTGCTGAGCCAGCCCCTGCAAGGTGTCGGCCTGGATGATCAGGCCTTCTTCCATGCGGCGCTGGAAGTCAAGAATACGCACACGGTCGTCGCCCGATTCAAAAATGGGCTGATCGAAGATCTGGAAAGACGTGTGATAGGGCTGGGCCATCACCGCATCGCCCAACAGCTTGTACGAGATGGACTCGTCGACGAAGCGCTTGCCCTCTTCGTTCACCGCAATCGCACCCTTGTACACGGCCAGGCAGCTATGGTGATTGGTCGTATCCACCGGGTGTTTGCCGTAGGTTCCTTTGATGTAAATCATGTCGCGCACATCGGCGCCGAGTTTACGCGCCATAGCCAGCCCATCCCCGACATTGCCTTCGCCGCAGACGAACACCGCGTTGTCATAGTGGGGAACGAACCGATGCACGAGTTCGGCGTTCTTGCCAAAACCGCCGCTGGCCAGAAGCACGCCCAGGCTGGCCCGGATAGTGAACTCACCATCGGGACCGCTGGCCAGGACCGCTTGCACGGGAGCGGTTTCGCTGCTGCGCACTAAGCGCAGTGCACGGGTACGGGTGAAGACCTGCACTCTGCCTGTTTCCAGGCATCGAGCCTGCAAGAGGCGCACGGTGTCGGCAGGATCTACCGTGTGTACGCGCGGCACCGACTGGCCAGAGGAGGCTTCGATGACAGGGCTGAATGCGACGCCCTGCTGCTTAAGCCATTCGTAGGTCTGTAGCTGGAGGTCTACATAGGTCTGCACCAGTTCCGGATCGTTTTCGTGCTGACCGACCTCGATCAGATCGCGCTTGAGCAGTTCTGCGCTGTCTTCGATGCCTTCAGCGGCCTGCAGGTCAGTGCCGGCGAAGGCGAGGCAGCCCCCGCTCATCGCCGAAGAACCGCCGGTTTCCGGCATTTTTTCCAGCAGGATGACCTCTGTGCCGGCCTGTGCCGCTTCCAAGGCCGCGGCAAAGCCTGCCAGACCGCCGCCGATGACCAGCAGTTGGGTGCTCAAGGATGGGATGGAAGCACTCATTGGGCAGTAAATCGTTTGAGTTGATAGAAATCCAACATTTCGCGCAGGCGCTCGCGCTCGGGCGGCGCGTTGTAATAGCCGCGCTGGCAGCGTTCGATGCCGCTATGGCGCTTCAGATCAACCAGCAATTCCGCCTGCTTGATCCAGCAAGACAGTGAGTCCAGCACCGGCACGCCGTCCACGTTGGAGACGCCCTGTGACGCCAGTAGCACGCACAGCGGTGCCTCACCCGGAATGATGACTTGGGCGCCCGCTGCAATTTGCGCGCGCGCGGCTGCGCGGAAACGCTCAATCAGCGGCGCCGGGTCAGCAAAGCCGGCCAGCACCTCGGTGAAGCGAAAACCCACATCCGAGACGCCCACCAGGCGCTCGCTCAAACCGTATTTGCGGGCATTGTCCACCAGCAGATCGCTCATCTCGTTGATGAACAGCAGGACGGAGAATTTGGCTCCCAGCAGGCAGGATGTCAGCATGGCGGACTCGCCGTAACCTACTGTCGGGATCGTCAGCAGGGAGCGGATTTCGCGCAAGCCCGGATCAGGCAGCGTGCTGATGGCGTAGGCATCGAAACCCTCCTCCTCGGCCTGTACCCCAGCCGCCAGAAACTGCAGCGAGTGCAGGTATTGAAAGCCCGCGTGGCGGATGTCTTCGCCGGGGTAGTTGCTGCGGTAGGTGCCGGGCTGCATCCCGTGCATGACAATCTCGGTGTCAGGACGCGCCACGCGCTTGAAATGCGCCTTGAGGGCGGCGTCATAGGCGCCTAGGTCCTGCAATACCGTAAAGCTTTGGTGCCAGATACGAATTCCCATTCTTTTGCTCCCGGCCGTCGGCCCGTCAGGCGGTGAAGTCCAGGTTGGCGGCAGTGGTCACCTGCTTGCAAAAGCGGGTGATGCTGCCGATGGAGTTGCGATGCTCTTCCTCGCTATACGCACAGCAGGCATCTTCGATCACGATCACTTCGTAGTCGCGGTCGTGGGCATCGCGCACCGTGGCTTGCACAACGGCTTGTGTCGACACGCCAGAGCAGTAAATGCGGGTGTAGCCACCCGCGCGAAGCTGAGCTTCCAGCGTAGTGGAATAAAAAGGGCTGACGCGATGCTTCACGACCTGCACGTCACCAGGACGCTGTTCCAGGTCGGGATGGATTTCGGTGCCAAAGCCGCCCAGCTTGAACATGCCCGCCTTGGGCGCGCCGCCAAAAACCGGGGAGTCCTTGGGGCATTCCTGGTATTCAGGAGAGAAGCCCACGCGCACCCACCCCACGGCCACGCCAGCGGCACGGGCCTTGGCCAGCGCGGTAGCGGTGTTGGCGATGATCTGGCGTGCGCGAACCTGTTCGCCCATGGGGGACTTGCCGTTAGGGCCGTCCACGTGGACCAGGTCGTTTTGCATGTCGAGAACGAGATAGATTGCCTTCATATTGAAAATTCCTTGTGTTGGCATAAAGCCGTTAGGCGAAGAAGCAAAGCGGTCGAAAGCAGGAGATCAGTCGCACCACATGCCGCCGTTGACATCGAGCACTTCGCCAGTGATGAAGCTGTTTTCCTGACTCGCCAGAAACAAAATGGCGGTGACGACGTCGCCGGCACTGCCCATGCGGCCCACAGGCAGCATGGCCTGGAGCGTGGCCGGAAAGCTAGTGGTCATTGCTGTGGCGATCGGGCCAGGAGCGACGGCATTAACCGTAATGCCATAGGCCGCGAGCTCCTTGGCTAGAAACCCTGTCATGGCATGGATGCCGGCCTTGGACACGCCGTAGGCGACATTGCCGGCACGCTGCTGTTCGGTGGGATCCATCCAGGGACGGGGATTGCCGGCATTCTTGCCGACGACCGAGCCTAGATTGATGATGCGGCCGAAACCCGCGCGCTTCATGCCGGGAATGACGGCCTGACAGGTCATGAAGCTGCCTTTGAGGTTGATGTCGATAACCCGGTCCCACTCGAGTTCCGAGAGTGCTTCGGCCGAGCCGAAAGACACCACGCCTGCGACGTTGATCAGCAAATCGATAGGACCGAGCTGTGCCTCGGTGCGCGAGACCAGGCCGCGAATCGAGGATCTGTCGGTCACATTGAGGCGAACCAGGTGTTCGGTGCGCAAATCGGCTTGTGTCCAGGGCCGTCCGCTGGCGCCGTCGGCGGCCACGACGTGGGCGCCCAGGCGGCGCAACTCGGTGACCAGCGCGCTGCCAATGGCCCCGGCCGCGCCTGTGACAAAGGCGATACGGCCTTTGAAATCTGTCGTCATGTCATCTCCTTGATCTGAAGGTGTGGCGTCAGAAACATGACCTTGCCCGAACCGCAGGCGAAGCCATGCCTTCCACAGCCATTCAAGCCGCGGCAGTCTCACGGGCAGCCTTGGCGCCGGCAATGCGGCCAAACACCAAGCCCTTCAGCACAGAGGTCGCACCGGTGTAGTTGCCGTAGTAGATGCCCACGGTTTCGCCTGCTGCAAACAGGCCGGGGATGGCGTCACCGTCGCTATTGAGCACGTTGGCGTCGGTGTTGATCTTCAGGCCGCCAAAGGTGAACACATTGGCCGAAATGATGGGGTAGGCGTGAAAGGGAGCTTCCGTCAGGGGGCAGGCCCAGTTGGACTTGGGCGGGTAGAGACCCTGGGTCGCCACACCATCCACCTTGAGCGGCGTCCAGTCCGCACCGCTGCAGGCTGCGTTATAGGCCTGTACGGTCTTTTCCAGTCGGTCTGCCGGCACGCCGATCTTGAGCGCCAGTTCGCCGATGGTGCTGGCCGAGACGGGCGGCCGGTCGGTGCGGATGCCCAGGCGATAGTTGGGGATGCGGGTATGGCGGGCATCCAGAATCGTCCATGCCGTGCCGTCGCGCTGTTCAAAGATGCGGCGTGTCACCGGCTCATAGCAGGCGTCCACGGTGGTGGGCGCTTCATCGGTGAAACGTTCGCCGTCCTGGTTGACCAGAATGCCGTAGGGGAAGATGAAGATCGACGGCTCGGCGATGCCCGAGCGTGGGTCCACAGGCTCTGCGTGGTAGCTGCCAAAGTCACCGCAGGCTGCCGCGCCGATATCGATGCCCATGCGGATGCCTTCGCCACGGTTGTAATAGGCGCCTTTGCACACGGGGCGTAGGTAAACCGAACGAGGGCCCACGTAGCGCGTCATCATCTCGGTGTTGCCTTCGAAGCCGCCGCAGGCCAGCACGACCTTGCCATGCAGTTTGATCTGCTTGCCACGCACATTGGCGCGCAGGCCGATGACTTCGCCTTCGTCATTCTGTAGCAGCAACTGTGCCGTGGTTTCATACATAAAAGTCACACCCAAGGCTTCGGCGCGGGCTGCCAGCACATCGACCAGCGCCTGGCCGCCACCGACGGGCAGCAGACGCGGCTGGGATGCGGTCAAAAACTGCGTGGGCAGGAAGTCAAAGCGCGCGCCCAGACCTTGCAGCCAGGCGATGGTGCCCGGTGCGGCATTAGCAAAACGTTCGATCAGGTTGGGGTCTGCAAGGCTCAAGCTGCGCGTCAGCGTCGTCCCCTGGGAGTCGGTGGCGGCCTGCTCGACCAGCTCGGGGTCGATGCTGCCGGAGCCGTTTTCCGCCAAATGGGTTTCAAAGTCATCGCTGACCTCTGTCAGGCTCTTCATGCGCAGATAAGCCTCGGTGTAGCGGCTCTGACCGCCACGATCCGACTCCGGCGCGCGCTCCAGCACCACCACTTTTGCGCCGCTCTCGGCGGCCGAGACTGCTGCCGACAGTCCGGCCACGCCACACCCGGCCACCACCACATCGAAATTGTTTTGCATGCTTTGCTCCTGAAATCTGCGCCGTGCTTTTCCGGCTTTGCGCAATCATTCCGAAGCGGCCGCATGGTGAAAAGGGTTTACAAGCGAACACTGTTTTTAATTGGATCGATGCACGGGAATGCCACCCTGAGTTTTCGGTTTAAACGAAAAGCGAATTCGCAGCGTGCGACTGTTGGCGCGCCGCCTTACTCCGCATCATTCCGAACCACGCGTGCATTGATTGCACGTGTCTGTGGGGGGCGATCTCATCGCTCCTGCGGCAGGAGACAACAGAGCGCCCCCGAGGAGTCATGCGCCATGAAAAAAATTTGCACACTGGTTTTTTCCGCCCTGGTGGCCGTCAGCGGCTCAGTCCATGCCCAGACCCCGGAAGCGCCGGCTAACTACCCTAGTCAAGCCATCAAACTCATCGTGCCCTGGCCCGTCGGTGGCGGCACCGATGCGGTATCTCGCCATGTGGCCGCTGTCATGGGCAATCAGCTCAAGCAGCAGATGGTGGTTGACAACCGCCCGGGCGCCAATGGCCTGCTGGGCACAGAACAGGTTTCGCGCGCCCAGCCCAATGGCTACACGCTGGGCATTGCTTCGGTGGAAACCCATGCGATCAATCCACATGTCTACAAGCGCGTGAACTACAACGCGCAAAAAGACTTCACGCCCATCGCATGGGTGGGCGAGTTCCCCTACGCCATGGTGGTGCGCCCCGATCTACCCGTAAAAGATGTGGCTTCGCTGGTCGAACTGGCCAAAAAAGCGCCAGGCAAGATGACCTATGCCTCCTGGGGCGTTGGCAGCTCTTCGCAGATCGCCTTTGAGATGTTCAAGCAGGCCGCCAAGGTGGATTTCCTCCACATCCCGTTTCAAGGGGCGGCACCCGCTATTACGGCCATTGCCTCGGGCCAGGTGGATGTGTTGATGGTGCCGCTGTCAGTGGCCATGCCTCAAGAACGCGGAGGCCGCCTGAAGATGCTGGCGCTGGCCTCGGCCAAGCGTATGCCGGCCGCGCCAAATCTGCCCACGCTGGCTGAGCAAGGCTTCCCCGTGGAGGGAGGGACCTGGTTGGCCGTCATGGGGCCTGCTGGTGTGAATCCGGTCATCGTGGAGAAGGTCAACCAGTCGGTCAAAGCCGCGCTGGCCAACAAGGAGCTGCAAGACACACTGATCGGTCTGGGTGTGGAGCCGCTGGCGATGGAGCCCGATGCCGTACAGCGCCGCATCAGCGAGGAGTCCGCCCGTTGGAGCAGCGTCATCAAGACAGCGGGCATCAAGCTCGACTGACGCCGGTCCTTTTCAAGCACGGGCTGCCTGACGGCAGCCCGCTGTTCTGGTGAATGCTGCGATGAACGATACCTCTTCTGCTGCAGGCCTGAGCCGGCAACTGATACGGCTGCTGCTGCGGCGCCGAGAACGTAGTGACATTTCCGCTTCATTGCGCGCTAAGCTGCGGCTGCATGTGGCCGATGCCGTGGCCATTGGCTGGGCAGCCACCGCCAGCCCGCCGTTGTCGCAGCAACTCATGGATGCCATGTGTCTGGGCGTAGAGGGGGGAGCCTGCCAAGTGTTCGGCAGCGATCGCCGGCTGCCTCCCAGCCTGGCAGCCTTTGCCAACGCAGCACTGATCCACGCCCTGGACTTCGATGATATTCACGATATCTCCCGACTGCATCCGACGGCGGTGACATTGCCCGCAGCGCTGGCTGCGGCGCAATTGACGCAGGCTCCGATGTCCCGCGTGCTCGACGCGGTGACGCTGGGCAACGAACTGATGTGCCGGCTGGGGGCCATGCTGCGTCCGCAGGGCAAGGGACCGGGATCTGACTGGTTTCTCACGCAACTGTTCGGTTACTTCGGGGCGGCCTTTACTGCAGGCGTCGTGATGGAGCAGTCCGAAGACCAGCTGGTGGCCGGCTTCGGGTTTGCCTATATGCAGGCGGCCGGAGGCAAGGAAGCGGGATTTGGCGTGGGCTGTACCGGCCGCAGTATTTATCCGGCTTTCTCGGCCATGGGCGGCATGATAGCGGCGCAGCTCAGTCAGGCAGGCCTGACCGGCCCGGCTTCGGCGCTGGACGGCGCAGCCAATCTGTTTCGCCTCTATCTGCAAGGCGATCCCAGCGAAGCACAACAGGCCCAACTGCTGGATACCGAGCACTGGGAATTTGCCGCGACCTGCATCAAGCCCTGGCCCAGTTGCCGGCTCTCGCACCCCTATGTGGCGGCGGGCCTGGCGCTGCGCCAACAGCTAGGCGGTGAAGGGATCGAACATCTGGAAGTGGCGGTTAATGGTTCGGCCGCCAAACTCTGTCACCCGCTCGCTCAGCGCCGCAGACCGGAAACACTGCAAGACGCCAAGTACAGCGTGCCCTATATGACCGCATACGCGCTGGTGCATGGGCAGGTGGATCTTCCGGGCCTGCGGCAGGAAGCCCTGTCCGACCCCGAGGTTTTGGCATTGACGGACTGAATCAGCATTGTCGAGACCCTGCCGGACGGCCCCGGTCATCCGCCAGCGCAACTGCAGGCCATCACCACCTCCGGGAAGGCGCTGCGGGTCACAGCGCCTATGGATTTCGATCTGGACGAGCGTGGCGTTCAAACCAAATTCATCCACTGCCTGGCGCAGGCCGGCCTAGAAGACTGCGCACCTGCCGCTTGGCAGGCGCTGCTCAGCGCCGACGCATTGCCGGATGTCGCGCTGCTGATGAATCCGGCGCTGGCGCAGCCTCAGGGCCAGCGACGCCAGCCCGAGTGAAAAAAGCTCACAAGGAGACCGAGCATGAAACACCCCCCCGTCCGGCTAGGCATCCTGGCCTGCGTCATTGCGATGAGCACCGGCGCCGCCATCGCACAGACCGATTACCCCGGCAAGCCCATCAAACTGATCGTGCCTTTCGCTGCAGCAGGTAGTACCGACATCATGGCGCGCACACTGGCCAATGCGCTGACCAAGGAGCTGGGGCAGACCGTGCTGGTCGAGAATCGTCCGGGCGCGAGCGGCAACATCGGGGCCGATGCCGTGGCGCATGCGCCGGCAGACGGCTATACGCTGTTGTACACGTCCACCAATCTCACCGCGAATCCCGCGCAAATGCCGGTGAACTATGACGTGGTGCGCGACTTCGCACCCATTTCGCGCGTTGCCTTCCTGCCCCTGGTGCTCATCAAATCGTCCACCGTGCAGGCCAACACCGTGCCCGACCTGGTCCGTGACATCCGCAGCCAGCCGGACAAGTACAACTTCTCCTCCAGTGGCGTGGGCGGTGCGCCGCACATGGCCGGAGAGCGCTTCAAATCCGTGGGCAAGCTGGAGATGGCGCACGTGCCTTACAACGGCGCAGGCCCTGCCCTCAACGATGTGGCCGCAGGCCGCGTGCAGCTCACCTTCACCACCTTCTCGTCGGCACAGGCCTTGCTCAAGACAGACAAGATCGGCGCACTGGCCGTGGCGCATGACCGCCGTCTGCCTTCGCTGCCGCAACTGCCTACCTTCAAAGAGTACGGAATGCAGGGGCTGGAAATGGGCACCATGAATGGCCTGCTGGCCCCGGCCAAAACACCTCAACCCGTCATCGACAAGCTGTACGCCGCCGTGCAGAAAGCCGCAGCCAGCCCCGAAATGCGTAAGCAGTTCGAAGAACAGGGCGCTGACCTGCTGGCGGAAGATCCGGCAACGTTCGCCAGCTATATCCGCAGCGACGTGCAGCGCTGGAAAGACATGATGTCAGGCATCGAGGTCGCTAAATAATTTCTCACGCGAGCGCCGCCTGGCCACAAGCGGGTCCCCGCAGCGCCAAAGCGCCGCGGGGCATTGTGCTTGTCCATGCATCAGGCGGCGGTCCGCAAGGCCTCCAGCAGGGCGGGCAGCAGGTTTTGCCATTCCGCCACCACACCGTATTGCGCGCGCTGAAAGATGGGAGCTTCAGGGTCCTTGTTCACGGCAATGATGCGGCTGTCTTGCGATACACCGGCCATATGCTGGGGGGTGCCGGAGATACCGACCGTGAAATAGATCTTGGGGTTGACGAACTTGCCGGACTGGCCGATCTGGCGTGCCACGGGCACCCAGCCAGCATCCACGGTAGGCAGACTGCCGCCCAAGGAGGCGCCGAGCTGCTGGGCGATATCGGCCAGCAGGGAAAATCCGGCCTCACCCTGCATGCCGCGGCCACCGCTAACAACCAGCCTTGCGTTCTCCAGCGGCGGCAGCCGGTCATCCGGCTCCAACACAGCGGCCTGCACCGGCGCAGGCAACTCGGCCTGAAGAGGCATTGCATGCACCTGCGGGGCGATTCCCGCCTCCGCGCCGGCAGCGGGTGCCGGACGCCAGGTGGCGGTGCAGATATCGCTGCGGCTATCGAGTCGCAGGGCCACGCGCCCGCCGAAAGCCTGGCGCTCGGCGCTGACGCCATCCGCCGCGATCTTTATCTGCACGCAGCGCCCCAGATGGTCGCCCTGCAGGCTTGCGGCCAGCAGGGCCGCGCACTCTTCGGAGAGCGGGCCAGGGGGCAGCAGGATAAGCGACCGGGCCGCTGCGCCAAGGTGTTCCAGGGCTTCCTGGATGCATGGCAGCAAATGGGCCGCATCCAGACGCTGTAGCGCCGGATGCTGGCACTGCCACCAGTGGGCGGGCCCGGGCAGGGCGAGCGGCGCGATGCCGGGACTGCCTGCGCCAGCCAGGGCCAGCACAGTCAGCGTGCCGCCTTGCGCCAGTGCCGATGCCGCCTGCAACAGGGCATAGGGGGCGTCACAACAGTCGGCAGGGGGTAAAACCAGAACGATTTGGCGGGGCGGTGTCATGCTGTCTCTCCGGAAGTCAAAAGCAGCGCCGCCAGGGCGCGCGCCTGGATGCTCACATCACCGGCGATCATCTGGCAGGGCTCGGCGCGCTCGGGGGCGCTAGCCAGGCCCATGGCGCCCAGTGTCAGGGATGCCGGGGCACTGTTCTGCGGCAGCGGCTGCAGCATGAACTGCATTTTTTTGGCAGTCATCACGTTCTTGAGTAGAGGATGGCGCAGCTTGTTGCGTGCATGGTTCGTGACGGCGGCCACGACAGGGGTGGGCTGCGTCAGCACTTCCTGCACCGTGCCGAACTGGCGCAAGATATGCAGCAAACCCGGGCCGGCCTGCTGTACATGCATGGCCTGAGACACCAGGGGCCAGCCCAGCGCGTAGGCCGTGGCGGCAGGGACACCGCCGTCGTCCTCGTCGCCGAATTCGCGGCCGATCAGCACCAGATCCAGGGTGTCACCTATCTGGGCTTGCACAAAACCGCTCAGACCGGCCGCCAGGGCGCGGCTGTTCCATGCCGGAATCTGCTGCACGGAGTAGGCCAGCACGGCATCCAGACGGAAGCTGGCGACGTGTTGCAGCAACTTGTCCTGGGCGGTGTTGGCCGCCACCAGGGCTGTGAGCTGCACTGAGGGGTCTGCATCGCGCAGTTTCAGGCCCAGCTCCAGAGCCGCCTCGTCAAAGGGGCTCAGCAGGGCATGGCCCGCACGCAATGCCTGCATGGTTTCGGCGCTGACCGGCCGAGGAAGTGGCAGCTTGGCGTCCGCAATGCCCGAAAGAATGATCAGTACGTTCATTGAAATGGTGCAAGAGGTGGCTTGAATAACCGGGAGTGTCCTCGCGCAGCCCGGCCTGACCAAGCGCGCCAGGCCGAATAATCATTTCGGCTGGACCGGCAGCTTGCGCAGACCTAGCTCTCCCCGTGACAAGCCGCTTGTTCGGACTTACCGAATTCTTCTTTCGCCGGCGCGGTCTGTGCAAGCCGGCGCCCCCTCCCTAGACTGCCGCCAGTTCGAAGCCATAGAGGCTTTAGCGTTTTTTGCAGGCCGGTTGCGCCGCCCTGCGGATAGGTGCTTGTTTCTGGAGGTCTTGTGAGTGATTCCAACCTAGCCAAATCGGTGGATGTTCTGGTAGTCGGCGCTGGTAATGCCGCCCTGTGTTCCGCCCTCGCTGCAGCCGAGCAGGGCGCTAGCGTGCTGGTGCTCGAACGGGCGCCGGAAAGCGCGCGCGGCGGTAATTCAGCCTATACGGGCGGCGCGTTCCGCGTGGCGTATGACGGTGTGGAAGACATTCAGAAGCTGGTGCCGGACCTGTCCGCAGACGAACTGGCGAAATCCGATTTCGGCGCCTACCCAGCCTCGCAGTATTTTGATGAACTGATCGAAATGAGCGGCATGCGCGCCGATGGCGATCTGGTCGAAGTGCTGGTCAACCGCAGCTTCGAGACCCTGCAATGGATGCGCAGCCATGGCGTGCGCTTCATTCCCATTCATGGCCGTCAGTCCTTCCTGGTCGATGGTAAAAACAAGTTCTGGGGCGGCCTGACGGTGGAAGTATCCGGCGGCGGTGCCGGTCTGGTGGATGCTTTATTCACCAAGGCCGAGAAGCTGGGTATCCGCATTGCCTACGACCACAAGATGACCGAGCTGATCGTGGAAAATGGCAGGGTCTGCGGTGTGGTGGCTTCCCACAAGGGCCAGACGCTGCGGCTGCGTGCCGGCGCAGTCATTCTGGCCGCCGGCGGCTACCACGCCAATGCCCAGTGGCGTGCCAGCTATCTGGGTAAGAACTGGGACCTGGCGAAGGTGCGTGGCTCGCGCTACAACACCGGCCTGGCCATTCAGGCGGCGCTGGACATGGGCGCGCGCGCAGCCGGTCACTGGACGGCCTGCCACAGCGTGTTCTATGACGCGAATGCGCCCGAGTTCGGCCAGCCCAACCTGCTCAACCAACAAAAAAACTATTTCAATCTGGGCGTGGTGGTCAACACGCTGGGAGAACGGTTTGTAGACGAAGGCGAGAACTTCCGCAATTACACCTATTCGCGCATGGGGGCCGCCATGCTGCAACAGCCCAATGCCCGAGGCTGGCAGATTTTTGATGCCGTGGGCGCGAAGCTGCTGCCGGACGAATACCGCGTGCGCCATGCCACCCGTTATCAAGCTGACACGCTGGAAGCGCTGGTGGCGCAGTTTGACGGGGTGGATGCGCCACGCCTGCTGCAAACGCTCAAGGCGTTCAACGACGCCGTGGACCGCAGCCTGCCTTTCAATCCCGCCGTGCTCGACGGCCGCTGCACCAGGGGGCTGGCCGTCAACAAGAGCAACTGGGCACTGCCGCTGGAACAGGGGCCGTTTGTCGCTTACGAGGTGAGCTGTGGCATCACCTGCACCTATGCCGGCGTGGCGATCACGCCGCAGGCGGAAGTCCTGGACGAAGAAGGTTTCCCCATGCCCGGCCTCTACGCTGCCGGTGAAATGGTCGGTGGCCTGTACTTCAGCAAATACCCCGGTGGCGCGGGCCTGACCTCGGGTTCGGTCTTTGGCCGTATTGCCGGTCAGCACGCCGCCCGCATGGCTGCCGCCTGAGCGCCGCTAAGGAAGTTTTTCTCGTGCGGGCGGCTGGCCTCATGCCCTGCCTGCAACGCCCTCCATCATGTCCGGCCCACAGGGCGGGACAAACCTGAAAGCCTCTCATGAAAGTTCTCGTAGCCGTCAAGCGTGTCGTGGACTACAACGTCAAAGTCCATACGAAGTCCGATGGCAGTGGTGTCGACATCGGCAACGTCAAGATGAGCATCAACCCCTTCGACGAAATCGCCGTCGAAGAGGCCGTGCGTTTGAAGGAAAAGGGCGTCGTCAGCGAAGTGATCGCCATATCCTGCGGCGTGCCCCAGAGCCAGGAAACCCTGCGCACCGCCATGGCCATCGGCGCCGACCGCGCCATCCTCGTGGAAACCGACGAAACGCTCCAGCCCCTGGCCGTAGCCAAGCTGCTCAAAGCCCTGGTGGACAAAGAGCAACCCGGCATGGTGATCCTGGGCAAGCAGGCGATTGACGACGATTGCAATCAAACCGGCCAGATGCTGGCCGCCTTGGCGGACCTGCCCCAAGCCACCTTTGCCTCCAAGGTCGAAGTGGCGAACGGCAGGGTCAGCGTCACCCGCGAAGTGGATGGCGGCCTGGAAACCCTGAGCCTGTCCCTACCTGCCGTCATCACCACCGACTTACGCCTGAACGAGCCCCGCTACGTCACCCTGCCCAACATCATGAAGGCCAAGAAGAAACCGCTGGATACCGTCAAGCCCGAAGATCTGGGCGTAGATGTGACCCCCCGCCTCAAGACCCTGAGGGTGGCCGAACCGGCCAAGCGCAGCGCGGGCATAAAGGTCCCCGATGTGGCGACGCTGATCGACAAACTCAAAAACGCAGCCAAGGTCATCTAGGCGTCCGGGAGATAAGCATCATGTCCGTACTTGTTATTGCTGAACACGACAACGCCTGCATCAAGGGCGCCACCCTGAACACCGTCACAGCCGCTCTGGTCTGCGGCGGCGACGTGCACATGCTGGTCGCCGGTGAAAACGCCGCAACCGCAGCCCAGGCAGCGGCGCAGATTGCCGGTGTGTCCAAAGTGATCCTGGCTGACGGCGCATCGCTCAACAACAGCCTGGCGGAAAACCTTGCCGCCCAGGTGTTGGCGATTGCTGGCGACTACAGCCATATCCTGTTTCCTGCCACCGCTTCCGGCAAGAACACCGCCCCCCGGGTCGCCGCCAAGCTGGACGTCGCCCAGATTAGCGAGATCACGGCCGTGATCTCGGCGGACACCTTCGAGCGCCCCATCTATGCCGGCAACGCCATGGCCACCGTGCAATCGGGCGATACCACCAAGGTCATCACCGTGCGCAGCACCGGCTTCGATGCCGCCGCAGCCACAGGTGGCGCGGCCGCCGTGGAAACGGTGGCGGCCGTGGCGGACTCGGGCAAAAGCGCCCTCCTGGGGCGCGACGTGACCAAGAACGACCGCCCGGAACTCACCACCGCCAAGATCATCGTCTCCGGCGGTCGCGCGCTCGGTTCGGCTGAGAAATTCACCGAAATCATGACCCAACTTGCTGACAAACTCGGCGCCGCCATTGGTGCAAGCCGTGCCGCCGTGGACGCAGGCTACGCCTCTAATGATTTGCAGGTCGGTCAAACCGGCAAAGTCGTCGCGCCTCAGCTATACATCGCTGCCGGTATCTCTGGTGCGATCCAGCATCTGGCGGGCATGAAGGACTCCAAGGTCATCGTGGCGATCAACAAGGACCCTGAAGCGCCTATTTTCTCAATCGCCGATTATGGCCTGGAAGCGGACTTGTTTATGGCCGTTCCGGAACTGGCAGGGGCGCTGTGACAAGCCCGGCAGAGGCCTGTTGCAAAACTCGGGACAATGCCTTTTTTACGCACGCGGCCATCGAGGCAGTAGATCGCCCGCTGGTCGAGAGGAGACAAGGTTGACCATCTATTCCACGTTCAAACGGACCCTGACACTGCTGGCGCTGGGTATCGCTACCTCATGCGGCGCCTATGCGCAGAGTCCGGCCTATCCGCAAAAGCCGATCCGGCTCATCGTCGGTTTTCCCGCAGGCGGTGCGACCGACGTCGCGGCCCGTCTGGTCGGAAACAAGCTCTCAGAGATCATCGGGCAAGCCGTGATCATCGAAAACAAGCCCGGCAGTGCCAGCAACATTGGCGCAGACACCGTAGCCAAGGCGCCTGCCGATGGCTATACGCTGTTGTTCGGCACCATCGCACTGGCGGTCAATGGCAGCCTCTATCCTAAGCTCAGCTACAACCCGAGCAAGGACTTCCAGCCTGTCGCCATGGTGTCCTCGACCCCCTTCATTCTGGTCAGCAACCCTGCGGCGCCCTACAGCGATCTCAAGGACCTGCTGGACAAAGCTCGCCAGAGCCCCCGCGAAATCTACTACGCCACGGCCGGCAACGGTTCGGGTTCGCACCTGTTTATGGAGATGTTCCTGAAAATGGCGGGGGTTTCCATGACCCACGTTCCCTACCGGGGCGCGGCGCCGGCCATGAACGATGTGCTGGGCAATCAGGTGCCTCTCACCTTCGACAACATCATGACGACGCTGCCCATGGTGCAGGCCGGCAAGCTCAAGCCGCTGGGCATGAGCACAGCAAGCCGTTCAAAAGCGGCGCCCGACATCCCGACCTTGGACGAAAGCGGAATCCATGGTTTTGATGCGTCGGCCTGGTTCGGCATCTTTGCGCCGGCCGGCGTGCCCGCCAGTGTGGTCAGCAAGCTCAATCATAGTCTTAACGCGGCCGTGCGTGACCCTCAGGTCAACGACAAACTGCTGCAAATGGGAGCCGACCCTGTCACCGCCTCTCCCGAGGATTTCGACACCTTCTTCCAGAACGAAGTCCGCAAATGGAAAGAGGTCATCGACTCCGCCAACATCAAAGTTGAATAAACATGAATACACAGCAAAAGCTCCGGGAACTGGTCGATGCACGCCGTGGCCTGATCGTGCCCGGCGCATTCAATGCGCTGTCGGCGCGTGTGGTCGCCGACCTGGGTTTCGAAGCCATCTATGTCACCGGCGCCGGTGTCACCAACATGTGGTTCGGCATGCCTGATCAGGCCATCATGGGTTTGACTGACATTGCCGACCACACAGCCCGCATCCGTGATGCCGTGGATGTTCCGCTGATTGTCGATGCCGATACCGGCTTCGGCAATGCCGTTAACACCTACCATACCGTGCGCACGCTGGAACGGGCAGGCGCAGACTGCATCCAGCTCGAAGATCAGGTCAGCCCCAAGCGTTGCGGCCACTTCAACGGCAAAGACGTTATTGAAACCAGCGAAATGATCGGCAAGATCAAGGCAGCCGTCGATGGCCGCCGCAGCGAAGGTACGCTAATCATGGCTCGCACCGATGCGGCTGCCGTGCACGGTTTCGATGTCGCGGTTGAGCGTGCGCAGGCCTATGCGGATGCCGGCGCGGACATTCTATTTGTCGAAGCGGTGACCAGCGCCGAACACATCCGCGCCCTGCCTCAGCGCCTCAAGCAAGCCCAGCTGATAAACATGGTGATCGGTGGCAAGACGCCCATCACGAATACGGATGAGCTGGCCAGCATGGGCTTTAGCATCGTGCTGTACGCCAACGCGGCCTTGCAGGGGGCGCTTGCCGGCATGCAGCGCGCGCTGGGCGCCCTGCAACAGGACAGGAATCTCCAGGAAGATCCCGCACTGGTGGCACCCTTCAGCGAACGCCAGCGTCTGGTGAACAAGCCCCTGTGGGATGCGCTGGAAAGTCAATACCAGTGATATCGGGGTGACGGGCCAGCGAACCGCAGCGGCCATGCTCTTTCTCTCAACAGCGCTTCGGAACCAGCCTTAACAGCGCGTTAGCCCGTTTCAATCTTCTACCCATGCGTCGCGCATCGGCGCTGAAGCATGCGCGGCAGCCAAGCCTGACGCGGGTCCGCCCCCAGGCTGCGACCCGCCGCAAAGCTCGGCCTTCATACAAGGGGGCCGTGCTGGCTAGCCAGGCTAGCATTACCGGCAGCCATCCAGTTTGCCTTGCCTCCAGCCGCTGCATATCAAGCCGTCGTCCGCTAGCAGCCCTGGCTGCCAGGTCTAGGCCAAACACAGCGCTGTGAGCCGCGTGCCGCCCTGACCAGCCCCAGACGGGCCCCTATGTCTTTCATCTTCGGAAACGACAGGGCGTTGGCCGACGTGTTACAGCCCTGTAACTCAACCGGACATCCGCTGCGCTGAGCAAATGTTAATCTCAGACAAAAAAACGCACGTCCGGAGACTCGCCGTCATGACGCAATACCCTGCCCGCCGCCCCCCTTCACATGCGCTTACCGCCGTCGTCCTGGCGCTGTCCTCGCTTGCCCTGCCTAAAGACGCGTCAGCCGATAAAGATTGGTTCGATCCTGCGACCTGGCCAAACGGCACTGTGCCAACGAGCGGCGACGCTGCCAATATCGGCGGTGGTGAGCGGGTTATGCTGAGCGGCGCGGGCGCGGTGTACAGCCTCAGTATCAGCAATAATGTCTGGAATACGAATGTCAGCTCCCTCGTGGTTTCGGGGAATAGCGCGAGCCTGACCGGTTCCTATATCCAGGTAGGGGTAAACGGTGGAAGCGGGGCGCTTACCCTGAATGACCAGGCCTGGTTGAACACCGCATCCCTGACCCTCGCCAGCACGCTTGATTCCAGTGGCAGCGCAACCGTGGATAACTCCCGGGTGACGGCAGGCAGCATTTCAATCGCGGGTTCGGGTACCGCGACGTTCTACGCGCAAAAGGGCTCCACGGTCAACGTGAATCAGACCATCCTCGGAGAGTGGGGCAAGGGCAACGGCACCCTCGTGATCAGCGATGGCTCGACCTGGAACAATTCAGCCAGGTTTTCGGTGGGGACGCTGTCATCCGGCACGGTTAAAGTCCTGAGCGCCGGCGTACTTTCCACGACCTCCGGCGCGACCCTGGGAGGGACAAGCAACGGTGCGGCGAGCGGAAGCGTCCTGGTGCGTGGCAATGGCAGCGAATGGCGCTCAGGCGGCACGGTGACAGTGGGCGAGGCAGCAACAGGCAAGGTCTGGCTGCTTGAGGGCGGCAGCTTGTCCGCGCCCAAAATCCTGATCGCCAATCAAGCCTCGTCGAAGGGGCAACTCCTTATCGGAGGCGAGCCCGGATCGCCGGCACAGCCGGGGGGACGTCTTGATGTCGGTGCCATCGAGTTCGGGGCCGGCGCCGGCACACTCATTTTCAACCTGAGCGGATCGCCAATGAGCTATGCCGGGACGCTGGCGGGCCCCGGCCAGGTCAGGGTCCTCGCCGGCAACCTCGTTTACACCGGCAACAGCGCTGCGGCGATCAGTGTGCTGGGCGACCCCCGCATCTTTGTCGAGGGCGGCACGCTGGATGTCCGTGGGCAACTGCGCGGGCAAACGTCTGTGCTCGATGGCGGACGCCTGGGCGGCAACGGCGCTGTTGGCGCGACGCAGATTTCCGCCGGCGGCAGGCTCGCGCCAAGCGGGACGCTCACTGTCAATGGCGATTTGTCACTGAGCCCCAACGCGGTCTACGAGGTGCGTGCAGCCCCGGACGGCACGGCTAGCCGGGTCGTCGTCAACGGCCTCGCGAGCTTGGCGGGCTCCGTGCTTCACGTCGGGCCTGACGGCGAGTTCGCCCCCTACCAGCGCTACACCATCATGCAGGCACAGACGCTCGCGGGCGCCTTCGACAGCGTGTCGTCCAACTTCGCCTACCTCACGCCTTCGATCTCCTACTCCGGGCAAGACGTACTCCTGGAACTGAGGCGCAGCACAGTAACGAATCCGAACGGGCCGGAGCCGATCCGGTTTTCCGCCCTGGCCCGCACCCCCAATCAACGCTCGGTCGCCCAAGCACTGGAGTCTCTCCCCGTCAGCAACGACATCCACCAGGCCGTCCTGACGCTGCCTGCCGGCGCGCCGCCGGCGGCACTTGCCCAACTCGCCGGAGAGCCCCTTGCCACCACGGCCAGCGCGCTGGGCGGGCTGGCCGTGAACGCGCGCAGCCTGCCTATGGCGCAGCTTCGCCGCAATTTGAACGCCGCCCCGTCGCCAGGCGCGCCGACGGCCTCTGCGGGAACGAGCGACGCGCCGATCTCCGCCGCCGTGCTCCCCGATCGGGGGACATCGCCTATGTGGGCTCAGCTCGTCGGCCAATGGCAGACGGGCGGCGGAGAAGACGGCATTGCCCGTTTTCGGCAGCATACCGGAGGGGTTTTCGCCGGCGCGGACGGCGCCCTGGCGAGCGGATGGCGGCTAGGCGCAGCAGTCGGTGTCAGCAACAGCAAGATGGATGTGGGCAGCCTCAGCAGCCGCAGCGACATCGACAGCTATAGCGCCACGGTTTATGCCGGCCGCCGCTTCGATAGCGGTGCCGGCTCTTTCAATGTGCTGCTTGGCGTGGGCTATACCTGGCATGACATCGCCAGCCAGCGCCACGTGCAATTTGCTGGCGTGGACCAGAAACTGAGCGCGAACTACGGCGCGAGCACGGGGCAAGTCTTCGCAGAGCTGGGGTATGGCCTGCCCGTGGGCGGGCGCAGCGTGATCGAGCCCTACGTCGGTCTGGCCTTCAATGACCAGCGCGTGCGGGCTTTTAGCGAAACCGGCGGCTCGGCCGCCTTGCGCAGCGAGCGCCAGCACGACCAAACGACGACGACGACGCTTGGCCTGCGCGCGAGCACCACGGTCGACGACCTGACCCTCAGCGGCGGCGCAGGCTGGCGTCATGCGCTGGGCGACCTGCGGCCGCAAAGCCGATTGGCCTTCGCCGACAGCGCCGTCTTCACGGTGGCGGGCGCCCCCATCGCGGCCAATGCCCTCGTCACCGAGCTGGGCCTGTCGTGGCAGGCCTCGCGTTCGCTCGCGCTATCGCTGCGCTATGACGGCGAATATGGTGGCGGCAATAAGCTGCACACAGGCATGCTGCGAGCGGCCTGGGCCTTTTAGCCGTCGTAGTCCGCAATGGTTAAAAATAGACCGCCATCAGCGGTCTATTCCATGAAAACCACGAGGTTTAAGAAGGCTTATCGCAAGCGGAACACCGCTTTTGCGCGCTTACTCCACCGTAACGCTCTTAGCCAGATTGCGCGGCTTGTCCACGTCGGTGCCGCGTGCGCAGGCCGTGTGATAAGCCAATAGTTGCAGCGGGATGGTGTGCAGGATGGGAGACAGCGCGCCGTAGTATTCGGGCATGCGGATGACGTGCATGCCTTCTTCGTTGACGATCTTGCTGTCGGCGTCGGCAAAGACATAAAGCTCGCCGCCGCGCGCGCGCACTTCCTGCATATTGGATTTGAGCTTTTCCAGCAGCGCGTCCTTGGGTGCGATGGTGACAACAGGCATGTGCTCGGTCACCAGGGCCAGCGGGCCGTGCTTGAGTTCGCCAGCCGGATAGGCTTCGGCATGGATGTAGCTGATTTCCTTGAGCTTGAGCGCCCCCTCAAGCGCGATGGGGTAATGCATGCCACGGCCCAGGAAGAGCGCATTTTCCTTAGAGGCGAAACGGTCGGCCCAGGCCATGATCTGCGGTTCCAGCGCCAGCACGGCGCTGATCGCCACGGGGAGATGGCGCAGGGCCTTGAGGTAGTCCGCCTCTTGTTCCTCACTGAGCTGGCCACGGCTTTGCGCCAGGGTCAGGGTCAACAGGAAAAGGGCGGTAAGCTGGGTGGTGAAGGCCTTGGTCGAGGCCACGCCGATTTCAACGCCTGCGCGGGTGATGTAGGCCAGCTCACACTCGCGCACCATGGCGCTGGTGGAGACATTGCAAATCGTCAGGGTGTGGGGCATGCCCAGCGAGCGGGCGTGCTTGAGCGCAGCCAGGGTGTCCGCGGTTTCGCCAGATTGCGAAATAGTGACGACCAGGGTTTTGGGATTGGGCACGCTATCGCGATAGCGGTATTCGCTGGCGATTTCGACAGCCACCGGAATCTTGGCGATGGACTCGATCCAGTACTTGGCGGTCAGGCCGGCGTAGTAGCTGGTGCCGCAGGCCAGGATGAGCAGGCGGTCGATGTCTTTGAAGACCTTGTAGGCGGCATCGCCAAAGAGCTCGGGCGTAATCGCATCGATATCTTGCAGGGTGTCGCCCACGGCCCGCGGCTGCTCGAAAATTTCTTTCTGCATGAAGTGGCGGTAGGGGCCCAGTTCGGCCGCGCCGGTATGCACATGAACGGTGTTGATCTTGCGTTCGACCGGCTTGCCTTGCTGGTCGGTGATCCAGACGCGGGCCAGTTGCAGATCGACGACATCGCCATCTTCGAGGTAGATGATCTGATCGGTGGTGCCAGCCAAAGCCAGTGCATCGGAGGCAAGAAAGTTCTCTCCCTGACCCACGCCGACGACCAGCGGCGAACCCTGGCGCGCGCCCACGACGCGGTGCGGCTCATCGCGGCAGAATACGGCGATGGCGTAGGCGCCATGCAAACGCTTGACGGCCTGTTGCACGGCTTCAAACAGATCGCCGTTATAGAGGTGATTGACCAGATGCGCGATGACTTCGGTATCGGTCTGGCTTTCGAATACGAAGCCGGCCTGCTGCAACTCGGCGCGCAGTTCGACGTAGTTTTCAATGATGCCGTTATGCACCAGGGCGATGCGCGGCTCATCCTGGCCCACCGCCGAGAAGTGCGGATGCGCGTTATACGTCGCGGGCACGCCATGCGTGGCCCAGCGGGTGTGGGCAATACCGGTGAAACCGCTCAGGCTCTCCGCAGCGACCTGATCGGCCAACTCGGAAACGCGCTGGGTGCTGCGGCTGCGGCGCAGGTGGCCGTCCTGATAAACGGCGACTCCGCAGGAGTCATAGCCACGATATTCCAGACGGCGCAGGCCTTCGACCAGCACCGGAGTGATGTCGCGCTGGGCGACGGCGCCAACAATACCGCACATGAGCAGAGCTCCTTAATGAGTGAGTGCCTGCATTGTGCGCTGTGGCAAAAGAAATTTGATTTCTATATTTCGTCTTGTATGAACGTTTATTTTCTAACAATTAAGTGATTAAATATTATTTCTTAATTGATAAGAAAATGAATTAATCATGCAGGATTTTGCTCTTCAACCCGAGCTGGACGAGCTGGACCGGCGCATTCTGGAACAACTCCAGCACGATAGCGCGATCACCAACCAGGATCTGGCGCTACGGGTGCATGCCTCGCCGCCGACCTGTTTGCGCCGGGTGCGCCGCCTGACCGAGGCGGGCGTCATCACCCGGCAAGTCGCCTTGCTGGACGCGCAAAAGCTGGGCAGTTCACTGACCGCCATCGTGGAAATCACGCTGGATGTCCAGGCAGCCGAGCGCCTTGATGAGTTCGAGCAATGGATGCTGGCGGAGCCGGCTGTATTGCAATGCTATCGGGTGTCGCCGGGGCCGGACTTCGTGGTGATCGTGCAGGTGCGCGATATGCCGGCCTACCACGCGCTGGCACACCGCGCCTTTACGGCGCATGCCAATGTGCGCAATGTGAGAACGTTTTTCTCGATACACCGGGCGAAGTTCGAAACCCGTATCGAACTGCCGCCCGCGTGATCAGCGCATCAGGCGCTCGAACTGCAAGAGATAGCGCTTGCCCATTTCGCTGACGTCGTGCTCGGTGCGCACATAGTCGTAGGCCCGCTGGGTGATCTCTGCGCAAAAGGCGGCATCGTCCAGGCAGCGCGCCATGCCCTGGGCCATCGCGCTATGGTCGCCCACCGCCACCAGCACGCCACGACCATCGGCCAGGCTTTCCTTCAGGCCGCCCGCATCGGTGGACACCACCGGCACATGCTGCAAAAAAGCGTCGAGCACGCTGCTGCCCAACGCTTCTTCACAGGAAGCCATCACAAAAACGTCCATGATGCTGTAGAAGTCTTCGACGCCTTTACGAAAGCCGGTGAAGCGGTAGACATCTCCGATGCCTAGCTTCTCGACCTCGGCACGCGCCTCGGCCTCACGGTCGCCGCCTGCGCCAAAATGCAGAAACACGAAATCGCGCCGCGTGCGCGCCAGTTCGCCGACGGCGCGCACCAGCGTTACCGGGTCTTTATCGCGGATCAGCGCGGCCGATGTGGCCAGCACTCTCTTGCCATGCAACTGAAACTCGTCGACCAGACCCGCCACATTGGCAGGATCGATCACATGGGGTTCGACGGCGCTGCGGATGATGACGGGCTGCACGCCAAGGCGGCGCGGCTCGCTGGCCGCCATCTCGCTGATGGCAACCATCAAGTCCACATGACGCCATTTGAAGCCCGTCTTCCATTCTTCCCCGGGCTCGACCACAAAGGACGTGCGGCGCGAAAACACCACCGGGCGGCGATGCAGGAGCTTGGTGAGCACCGCCCAGGTATTGGTATTAGCCGTCTGCGAATGCAGGATGTCGAAGCCATGGCCGTGGCGAACGAGAAAGGCCAACTGGCCCGCCACATTGCGCACCCCGTGCGTGACAAAACCTTCAGAGCGGGCACGCGCCTCCAGCGGCCCGCCGGCCCGGCACAGCAGCTCGACCTGATGGCCGGCCTTGCGAAAGGCGCGCATGCAATAAAGCGTTTGCCGCTCGCCGCCACGCCAGCCTTTCTCAAAGTTGAGCTGCAATATCTTCATGCGCGGCCGATGCCTTGATATTCAAAACCTTGCTCGCGCATTTCCGCGGGCACCCAGAGATTGCGGCCATCGATCACCAGGGGCCGCTTGAGCAAGCGCTTCACGCGCTCCAGATCGGGGGCGCGGAACACCTTCCACTCCGTGGCGATGAGCAAGGCATCGGCCTGATCCAGCGTGTCATACATGTCTTGCATCATGCAAACGCCCGGGTTGTCCGCGAGCAGGGGACGGGCCTGATCCATCGCCACCGGATCGTAAGCAAGCACCGTGGCGCCGCGGCGCGTCAGCTCAGCGATGATGGTCAAACTGGGCGCCTCGCGCATGTCATCCGTATTGGGCTTGAAAGCCAGCCCCCAGAGGGCGAAGCGGCGGCCGCTGAGGTCTTCACCATAGATCGCACGGACCTTTTCAGCCAGGCGCAGTTTCTGGCGGCCATTGGCCGCCTCGACCGCACGGATCACCTCCATCGGCTCGCCATGCTCGTCAGCCGTGCGCACCAAGGCCTGCACATCCTTGGGGAAGCAGGAGCCGCCGTAACCCGCTCCCGGATAAAGAAATTGATAACCGATGCGAGGGTCGGCGCCGATGCCGCGACGCACCTGTTCGATGTCAGCGCCCAGCTTTTCGGCCAGATTGGCCATCTCGTTCATAAAGGAGATACGGGTGGCGAGCATGGCATTGGCGGCGTATTTGGTCAGTTCCGCCGAACGGACATCCATGACCATGAGACGCTCGTGCGTGCGCTGAAACGGCGCATAGATACGCCGCATAACATCCACCGCATGCGGATCATCGGCGCCGACCACGATGCGGTCCGGGCTCATGAAGTCGGCAATGGCCGCGCCTTCTTTGAGAAACTCCGGGTTGGATGCCACCGAAAACGGGATATCCACACCGCGCTCAGCCAGAACCTCGGCCATCGCAGCGCGAACCTTGTCGGCGGTGCCGACCGGCACGGTCGATTTATCGACCACGACCTTGGTGTCGGTCATGTGGCGCGCCACATTACGCGCCGCAGCCAGCACATATTGCAAGTCGGCCGAGCCGTCCTCACCGGGCGGCGTGCCCACGGCGATGAACTGCACCGAGCCAAACGCCACGCTTTGCGCGACATCATCCGTGAAATGCAGCCGCCCGCCGGCCACGTTGCGCCGCACCAGATCTTCCAGGCCCGGCTCATAGATGGGAATGCGGCCTAGGCGCAACTGGGCGATTTTGTCGGCATTGGTATCCAGACACATGACTTGATTGCCCATGTCCGCCAGGCAGGCGCCCGACACCAAGCCTACATAACCGCTACCTATCACCGTGATTTTCATGCGCACAGCCTCGTCAATCCTGGCGCCTCCCAAGGAGGCGATCTCCGTCTCATTATAGAAGCCCCCCCTCAACGGGCAGGCAGACCGACCTTCTTGGCGATACGCACAGAGTTGACCGCGATAGCCAGGGACGCGCAGATCGCAGCAGCGATCAGGCCCAGGGTAGAGCCATGGGCGGCGCTCATGCTGAAGGCGATGGCCACCAGGGCCGTGCCAAAGCTCTGGCCGAACACCCGCGTGGTGGCCTGCAAGCCGCCGGCCGCGCCGCTGCGCCGGATCGGCGCCCCGGAAAGCATGGCCCGGTTATTGGGCGTCTGGAAGAGACCAAAGCCGAGACCCGCCACGAACATGCCGGCCATGATGCGGGCATTGGAAGCATCGGCGGGCGACAGCACTAGCCAGAGCAGCCCGAGCGCCATCGCGCCCGCGCCCACTCCCGACAGCACGGCGGCCGAATAACGATCAGACAGAAAACCCGCGACCGGCGCCACCAGCCCCGTACCCAAGGGCCAGGCGGCCATCAGCAGACCCACCTGCAAATACGGCCGGCCCAGTTCATGCTGGAAGTAAAAAGGCAGGGATACATAAGAAGCCATCTGCGCGGCAAAGGTCGCCGCCGAGGCCATGACCGCAAAGCCCACCTGCCGGATACGCAGCAGATCAATGGGCACCAGCGGCGCGGGCTGATCGCGGCTGCGCCGGATCAGCAAACACCCAGCCACCACGGCTGCCGCCAGCAAGCCCAGGCTGCGCCCGATATCCTGCCCAAGAGAATCCACTGCGGAGATAAAGCAGCCCAGCGTGACCATGCTGAGCAGCGCCGACGCATAATCCATGCGCTCGGTATTGCGCGGCGCTTCTGGCAGAAAACGCAGCCCCAGCATCAACAGCAGGCCGATGGGCAGATTGACGGCGAAGATCCAGCGCCAATCCGCCACGCTGAGAATGAAAGACCCCAGCGCCGGCCCCAGCACCGACATCAAGGCCACCGTCGTCGCATTGATGCTGATGCCACGGCCCAGCAAGCGGCTGGGATAGATGTTGCGAACCAGGCCGCCAAACATGCACATCAGCGTGGCCGCGCCTATGCCTTGCACCATGCGGGCCAGACTCAATTGCAGCAAAGAGCCCGACAGCGCACAACCCAGCGAGGCCAGGGTGAACAAACTCAGGCCGATCATGAACATGCGCCGGAAACCGATACGCTCGGCGACGGCGGACATGGGCAGCAACATCGTCACCACGGCCAGGTTATAGGCATTGATCACCCAAACCGCCGCAGAGGGCGGCGAGTTCAGGTCAGTGGCGATGGTGGGCAAGGCCACGTTGGCGATCGTGGCATCCAGCACCGACAGGCTCATGCCGGTGAGGACGGTCGCAACAGCGTAATAGCGCTTCGGGACTGGCAGGCCGTCTGAGACCGTACCGGCCGTGCTCACGACTTCTTGACCGGACGCTTCCAGCCAGGCACCGTGCTTTGGCGAATACGCGACAGCGTCAGACTGTCGGCCGGCGCATCGCGCGTAAGCGTGGTGCCCGCAGCCAGCGTCGCCCCCCGGCCCACACGCACCGGCGCCACAAGCTGGGTATCCGAACCGATAAAAGCATCGTCTTCGATAATGGTGCGATGCTTGTTCACGCCATCGTAATTACAGGTAATCGTGCCTGCGCCCACGTTGACGCGTGCGCCGATATCGGCGTCACCGATATAGGCCAGATGATTGGCCTTGCTGGCCTCGCCCAGCACTGCGTTCTTGATTTCGACGAAATTGCCGACATGGGCCTGATTGCCCAGATCGGCGCCGGGCCGCAAACGGGCATAGGGGCCGACCCTCGCCTCATCGCCTACCCGGGCCTGCTGCAAGTGACTGTAAGCCTCGATCTGCGTGCCCGCGCCAACCTCCACATCACGCAGCACGCAATGCGGGCCAACGCGCACACCGTCACCCAGTTTGACCCGGCCTTCAAACACACAGCCGACATCGATATAGACATCGCGACCGCATTCCAGTGTGCCGCGCTGGTCAAAGCGGGCAGGGTCGGCCAGCGTCACACCCGCCTCAAGCTGGCGGCGAGCCAGTTCGGCCTGCCAGCGCCGTTCGAGTTCAGCCTGCTGCGCGCGGCTGTTCACGCCCAGCGTCTCCCAGCTCGCGGCAGGTTGCGCGGCGCTGACCGTCACGCCGTCGGCCACCGCCAGCGCGATGATGTCGGTCAGGTAATACTCGCCCTGGGCATTGTTGTTGTCGATGCGCGTGAGCCAATCCTTGAGCTTGGCGGTGGGCGCGACCAGAATGCCGGTGTTCACTTCCTTGATGGCGCGCTCTTGCTCATTGGCGTCTTTATGCTCGACGATGCGCGTCACCTGGCCCTGCGCATCACGCACGATGCGGCCGTATCCGGTGGCGTCCGGCAGCACTTCGGTCAGAACCGCAACGCCCTGGCCACGCGCGGCCATGAGGCGGCGCAGAGTTTCCGGCTGCACCAGCGGCACGTCGCCATACAACACCAGGGTGGCGTCTTCGGCGCCATCGCCCTCCATCAGCTGCGGCACGGCTTGCTGTACCGCATGACCCGTGCCGTGCTGCGGCCGTTGTAGGGCAAAGCTCAAGCCTGCCTGACCCGCATAGGCGGCCTCGACACGTTCAGCGCCATGTCCGACCACCACAACGATGCGGCCCGGTTGCAGATCACGGGCACTTTCCAGCACATGACCGAGCATGGGCTGTCCGGCCAGTGTATGCAGCACCTTGGGGAGATCGGACTGCATGCGTTTGCCCAGCCCGGCCGCGAGAATCACAACATTTAGCATAGAAAAAAGACTCTTGAAGTGGCACGGGCGCCTGGACGACCGTGTAAAAAGAAATACGCTCAGTCCGCGCGCTTGGACTTGCTGCGAGCTGCGGCGGCCGATTTGACAGGCCTGCCTGCGGTTTTGCTGGCAGTCTTGACCGTCGCCTTGGCGGCGGTCTTGGCGGCAGGCTTGGAAGCAGGCTTGGCCTGCGCCGGCGTTTCCTGCGCAGCCGCGCCCGGCATGCTGGCCGCCGTTGCGGCCGCGATATGGCCAAACTGCTGATTCAACAGATCCCACCAGGCCTGCGAGGCCGATTGCGCCGCCGCATTGACACTTTCCGCCGCCGGAGCCGCCGCGGGCTCTTCTTCGGACGCGGCGGCAGGCTTGATACCCAACACCGCCTCCAAGGGCGAAGGCCCGCCCTCGGCCGCCGAACCGACGAAAGAACGCAGGGTGGCGATCGTGGCGCGCTGCACTTCCAGGCCCTGGATGCTGCTCGTCAGCATCTGCAGATTCAAGCGCAGCCAAGTCTCCACGGCACGCAATTCGGTGATGCGGCGCTCCAGCTCTTCCAGACTGAGCGCAGGGGTCAGCGGCAGGCTGGCGCCCAGGCCGCCTGGCCCGGCCAAACCCGCCCAGGCCTGCCGCATCATTTCCATGCTGGCCAGCAGCGGATTGCGATCGGCATTCTGGCCCAGGCCGGGCAAGATGAAAGGATTGGAATCAGTCATGCAATCTCCAAGACGGCTAAGTGGGCCCGGAACCCACCCGGTTGCGTGTCCGAATACGCGTTAGGGCCAATATTACGCCCGACCACCGACCCCTGCCAAAACACGAAGCCGATGGCCACCATGGGCTACAGGCAAGCGGCGGCGCGCACGTCATGCCGTGCTAACAAGGGTGAGATTTTGCAAGCAAGGGCGTCTGGACAGATCGCTGCATTCTGAGACAATTAAGCGAATGGACATCCCCTTGACCGATCTCGAGCAGGCCATCAATTACTGGCGCAATCTCAAACCCGCCCAGGGCGAGGAAGCCCGGCTATGCGCCGAAGCCGCCGCGCTCGCCGCCCCTTACGCCATGATGATCATGACGCGCCGCCAGACGCTGTCCCTGAACGAACTGGACATCCCGGCCCGCCAGGCCTTAGCGCAGTGGCGCGCGGGCGAAGGCTAAGGCCCGCGCCTTACTTGCCGTCCAGCAAGAGCTTGATGTCGTTGGTCAGGGCCGGCACGCCCAGATTGCTGTTGGCCAGCACCCGCGACTCGCCCTTGCCATCGATCAGATAGAAGGCGGCGGTGTGATCCATGGTGTAGCCGCCATCCTTGGTGGGCACCTTGGCGTAATAGGCCTTGAAGGAGGACGCCGCCTGCTTGATCTGCTCCGGCGTGCCGGTCAAAGCCAGAAAACGCTTGTCGAAGCTGGAGACGTATTGCTTGAGAACTTCCGGGCTGTCACGCTCGGGGTCCACCGTCACCAGCAGCACCTGCACGCGGTCCGCGTCGGGGCCAAGCGCCTGCATGACTTCCGCC
Organism: Bordetella avium; assembly: GCF_034424645.1. NCBI lineage: Bacteria > Pseudomonadati > Pseudomonadota > Betaproteobacteria > Burkholderiales > Alcaligenaceae > Bordetella > Bordetella avium. The sequence goes on along the minus strand of NZ_CP139969.1, from coordinate 147,498 downwards.
ATTTCGGCCAGCGCGGTCGGACAAACATCGGGGCACTGGGTGAAACCGAAGAACAACACGGCCACCTTGCCGGCGAAGTCGCTCAGGGTGCGCGGCTGGCCATTCATGTCCGTGAGCGCGAGTTTCTTGCCCAACTGCGTGCCCGTGATATCACTGCCCTTAAAGGGCGGCGGCGCATCGCCGCAAGCCGCCAACCCGCCCGCCAGGGACAAAGCAGCAATGGCCTGTAGGGCGCGGCGACGGGCGGACGAAAACACAGACATGAAGCAAACCCCTGGTCAAAACGGTCAGGCCGACAAGACGCCGACCCAGTGATCCACCAGCAAGGCGCCGAACAAAAGCGCCAGATAGAGGATGGAATAACGGAACAGACGCCGCGAGCGCTCGTCGCTATAGCTGCGGTAAAGACGCAGGGCATGGGCCACGAAAATACCGCCCAGAATGACAGCGGCCAGCAGATACAGCAGGCCGTTCATGTGCATGAAATAGGGCAGCAGCGTGACGGCGAACAGCGCAAAACTGTACAACATGATCTGCAAGCGGGTATGTTTGCTGCCGTGGGTAATGGGCAGCATGGGCAGACCCGCCTTGCGATAGTCTTCCGTGCGATACAGCGCCAGCGCCCAGAAATGCGGCGGCGTCCAGATGAAGATGATCAGCACCAGCACCCAGGCTTCGGCCGGCACGGCATTGGCGACACTCGCCCAGCCCAAGGCCGGCGGCATCGCGCCCGACAAACCGCCGATTACGATGTTTTGCGGCGTGCGCGGTTTGAGAATGACGGTGTAGATGACGGCATAGCCGACAAACGTGGCGAAAGTAAGCCACATGGTCAAGGGATTGACCAGGTGATAAAGCACCAACATGCCCGCGCCGCCCAGCAGGCCGGACAAGCTCAGAACCTGAGCCGGCGAAATCGTGCCGCGTGCCGTGCCACGGCGGGCCGTGCGCGTCATGCGGGCGTCGATTTCCTGTTCGATCAGGCAATTGATGGCGAAAGCAGCGGCGGCGAGCAACCAGATACCAATGGTGCCAAACAGCACACGCTTGAGGTCAGGCAGGCCGGGAACCGCCAAAAACATCCCGATCACCGCACAGAACACAGCAAGCTGTGTGACTCTCGGCTTGGTCAGCACGAGATACTGGCGCAGCAATCCGGGTTGGGGAGCAGCGATGGAGGTCATGATTCAGCTATTTTAACGCCCTTGGCGGTCAAAGCCTGCGCAACGGTGGCTGGCCGGCCGTCGACAGCCGGACCAGCACCAAGACCGAAGCCAGGATCAGGCCGGCCGCGCCCCCATTGTGGAGCACGGCGATCAAAAGCGGCCATTGGAAAAAAATCGTGGTCAGGCCTGTCACTAGCTGGGCCAGCAACAGGACAAGCATCAAACGAGCCGGGCCCGACAGGCCGCTGATCCCGCGCATTCGCCAGGCCAGCACGCCCAGATAGATAAAGACGATGAAGGCGAAGTTACGGTGCACCCAATGGATGGCCGTCAGTGCGCTCTGGGAAATCATCTGCCCAGAGGGCAGCTCGCCCAGCGCGCGGATCAAAGAAAAACCGCCATGAAAGTCCATGTCGGGCACGAGGCTGCCATGGCAGGTCGGAAAGTCCAGGCAGGCCAGGGCAGCATAATTCGTGCTGACCCAGCCGCCCAGCGTCACCTGCGCCGCCAGCAACACCAGCCCCAGCGCCATCCAGGGGCGCCAGCGCAGCGCGGCCGCCGGCACCGGCAGATGGGGCCGCTCGCGAGCCGCCAGCCAGGTCATCAGCGCCAGCAAAGACAGCCCGAGCACCAGGTGGGCGGTCACGACAACAGGCATGAGCTTGTGTGTGACGGTCCAGGCGCCGAATGCGCCTTGCACGCAAACCGCCACCAGCGCCACCGTCGCCAGCGCCGGGGAGCGCCCCAGACGGCCGCGATAGCGCCAGGCCATGTAAACAATGGCGATAATGAGCAGACCCAGCAGGCCGCCCACATAGCGATGGATCATTTCGATCCAGGCCTTGGACAGCGTGACCGGGCCGAAAGGCATATCGCTGGCCGCGCGGTGGATGTCTTGCAAGGCCCCCAGCGGGCTGGCCTTACCGTAGCAGCCCGGCCAATCCGGGCAGCCCAGACCGGAATCCGTCAGGCGCACGAAAGCGCCGAACATGATCAGGTCCAGCGTGAGAAACCACGTGAAGAAAACGAGTTTGCGATAACGCTCAACAATGCGGTCCATGCACTCAGTCAATACGCGGGTTATACCAAAGCCGGCTGAGATTTCTGCGCGTTTGCGCGAGGGGCGCCAACGGGGGAGGGCCACGTCAGCGCGCTTGGCCGCCCTTCGGGTTCGGGCGCGCGGATCGGTGTGCCGACGCGGCGCGAGACGGCTGTCTGCATGCTCGGCGTCTTGCCGGTGACTCAGGTTGCGCCAGCGACGATCAGCAGTCCCGCCTCGGACTGGCGCTCGGCGGATAGTTTACGCATCGCAGCAAATTCAAAAAGAGGCCAATTGACGCACCCCCATCGCGCCGCACGGGCATAAATCGGGGTCGAACCCGCCTGCACTAAAATCCGCGCCATGCCTCAATCTCTCCTCACCCCCGAACGTCTGGCCCCGCTCGAAGCCGCCTTGCGCGACAAAGCCGTGCAAGCACCGCCCGAGCGCGCCAGACCGGTTTATATCGCTGGTCAGCGCTGCGGCTGGGCCACGCTTGCGGCCTGCGACGCCCTGCGCGGCAGCGGCCTGGTCACCATCGAAGACGCGGCACTGCATGTGTCCCCCGGCCTGCCTCCGGGCGCCGAGCTGGATGCGGTGCTCGCCCGGATCGCCCTGAAGCTGCGCGAGGCGCGCTGCTTGCGCGGCTGGCGCGACGAACTGCTGGACGTGACCGCCGGCGCGCAACACCTGGGCGCCATCGAGCGCGCCGCTATGCGCCCGCTGGGCCTGCTGACGCGGGCCGTCCATCTGAACGCCTGGACACCCGATGGCCGCCTATGGGTCGCAAGGCGTGCGCTATCCAAGTCTACCGATCCGGGCATGTGGGACACCCTGGTGGGCGGCCTGGTCGGCAGCGGCGAACCCCTGGATAGCGCCCTGGTGCGCGAATGCGCCGAAGAGGCCGGTCTGGAACCAGCCCAGATCCATCAACGCGAACCCTTGCGCCTCGTGCTGCGCATGCAGCGGCATCTTCCCGAGGGCTATCAGGTCGAAGATTTGCTGACCAGCACCTGCGTGCTGGCCGAAGACGCTCGGCCGAGCAACCGTGACGGCGAGGTCATGGAGATCGCCACCTTGCCGCTGGCCGAGACCGTGGCGCGCATCGAAGCCGGGGAATTCACCCTGGAGGCTGCGCTGGTCATCCTGGAAGACATCCGGCATCGCAGCAAGGCGTAACGCCGCTCAGCCTTTCGGCACCCCCTCCACCGGCGGCTCGGGGCGCGTCGGCGAGTCCGCTTGCGTCTTGGAGGGCGGCTTGACCCCGGGCGGGTACACCTGACCGGTTTCCGAGAACTGACGCCAGACTTCGATCGCGCGCAGACGCTGTTTGACCACCTTGTCGATGCGCTCGCGCAGATCGGCGTCTCGCGCCAACAAGGCGTGCAAATCCCTCGCTGACAGCATCAATAGCTTGCTGTAGCCCAGCGAGCGCACATCCGCATTGATGTGTTCCTCGCCCAGCAGCGCTAACTCGCCGAAAAACTCACCGGTGCCCAGCTCAACCGTCGTATTGTCGGGCAGTTGCACGACCACGGCGCCGGAGGCCACGAACCACATTTCCTGTCCATGCCGGCCATGAGCCAACACGCGCTGATCGGGCAAGGCAAGACGCGGTTTGAGCAGTTTGCAGATCGCGCGCAGCGAGTCGGGACTCAGCCCCTCAAAAATGGGCACTCGCTTGATGAGTTCGGCCGCACCCATTTCGATGTCCAGCGGCGGACGGCGGTCGATATGCGCCCAGCGCGTCGTCAGTTGGTCGATCAAATCGGCATAGACCTCGCCGCTGATCAGAAATTGCTCCAGCATGTCGCGGTAGCGGATGCGCTCAAGCTCGCGGGCCACCCGGCCCAGATAGCTCTCCTGCAACCAGAGCGCATACCTGGGATATTGCAGATCGAGCGCCTGCAAGGCATTGTCGATCAGCGCCAGCCGGTGCTCATGGACGGCCACAATGTGTTGCGCGGCGTCTTCGCCGAGCAACAGGCTGATCTGCTCGCGCGAAAACTGAATCAACTTCCGCGCCACCGACCGCTTGGTCTGTAAATTGGCGAATCGTTGACTCAATTCGCGGCCCAGCCAGCCCTGAAAACCAAAGACATAATGCATCCGCAGCGCCAGCCGGAATGCGGTGGAATAACGCACATCGGCTGCGATGGCATCTTCAAAGCCCTGCACACCGCCAACGCGCACCGCGTCTTCGAGCCGTTCGGCACGGGCCAGCAGGCTTTCGGCCATCCGCCAATCGACGATCTGGGCCTTGAGAATGTCAAAAAACATTTCCTCTTCGCGCCGCGCCACGATGGCCATACCCACCGCCGTGCGCTGCTCCAGGCTCATACGCGCCACCTGGCTGTCGTGAACCGACGCCATGCTGGCGTCGAACACCGCGTGAATACGATCGCGGGCCTCGGCCGGGATACTGTCTTTACTGGCGATCTCGTCAGTTTTTCCCTGGAGATCTTCCAGCGCCAGCGACAGGGCCTGATTCCGTATGGTGCGCTCCATTGGCGAAAGCTGGTTCAGCCCCAACATGCGGATCAGGGGCCGCAGGCTGATGCCGTTGATAAACAGCGTGGCCAGCACAAAGCCCGTGGTCGCCACCGCCACGAACTGGCGCGCCTCCTCGGGCACCGTGGTCTGCTCCGTCACGGCCAAGGCCAGCGCCAATGAAACCGCTCCCCGCAATCCGCCCCATAGCATCACCGTCTTATAAGGATTGCTGACCTCTGCGCCGATCTTGAAAATCCGCAACAAGGGCAACAGCCCAAACACCACGATCGCCCGGGCCACCAGCGTCGCCACGAACACCACCACGACCAGCAGCAATTCCTGCCAATCCGCCGCCGCCATCAGCTTGGGAATCAGCATGGCGGCAAACAGGAAAATCAGCGAATTGGCCCAGAAGCCGAATTGCTCCCAGAAGTTGGAGAGGTACTCAAAGGTGGTAGGCGACATGCGGGTGCGCCCGGTAGAGCCCAGCACCAGGCCGGCCACCACGGTCGCCACCACGCCCGACACATTCAGATAGTGCTCTGAAATGAAGAACGACAGATAGGCCAGGGTAAGCGTGAGGGTGATTTCGGCCGTCGGATAGCCGCGCAACCAGGCAAACAACAGGCAGGCCGCCCGGCCCATCAGCCAGCCGGCGATGCCGCCGCCGAGAAAGTGGATAACGAAATCATTGAATACTGCGCCGGCCGAAATCTCGCCCGAGCCTCCCAAGGCGGCCAGCAGCACCGAGTACAGGGCGATAGAGGCCGCGTCGTTGAACAGGCTTTCGCCCTCAACCAACGTCGTCAGGCGCTTGGGGGCGCCCACTTCGCGGAATATCCCCACCACGGCAGCCGGGTCGGTCGTCGCGACGATGGCGCCCAGCAAGAGGCAAACAATCAAGCCATACGATGACACCGCATTGACCGTCACGCCCACGACCAAGGTGCAAACCACCACGGCCACAATGGCCATCATCAGAATGGGGCCGATGTCGTTCATCAAACGCCGCACATTCATCGACAGCGCGGTTTCGAACAAGAGCACGGGCAAAAACACCATCAAAAACGTTTCTGACGAAATCTCGAAACGCTCGATCGTGTCCAGCAGATCGCCGAGAACCGGCGGCGCCCAGCCATGCAGATGAATGCCAATACCCAGCAAACAGCCCACGATGGCCAGCAGCACGGAGTAAGGCAGACCCAAGCGGCCAGCCAGCGGCGGCATGAAGCAGACCATCGTCAAGAGGCCTGCAAGCCCGAAAACAAAAAACCCGATATCCATAAGAAGGCGAGGGAAGGATAAGGGCAAAGAATAGCGTCTTTTTGTCGCAGCGCCGTGGCGGCGTTTTTCATGCTTGCATCCCTGGCCCACACTTGCTTACGCTTGCCAGCGGAATAATTCATGCTGCGTCCGTGATTTTTCGCTAAGGTGCTTGCTTTATGACACCGGGAGTGGCTTTTGCCTGAACACCCGCTTGCCGCGCACGATGCGCCGGCTTTGCTTCTGCAACTGAGCGACTCGCATCTGATGGCAGACCCCGACGCCCGCATGCTGGGCGTGAACACGGACGCCAGCTTGCGAGCCGTGATTGACCTTGCACGGCGCCAGGAGGGGCAGCCCGAGCTGATGCTGCTGACGGGCGATCTCGCTCAGGATGGCAGCCCGCAGGCCTATCGGCGGCTACAAGCGCATCTGCGTGGCGCCCCGGTCCGCTGCCTGCCGGGCAACCATGACGCCCCTGAGGTCATGCGCCAGATCCTGGCTGATTGGATCAGCCCCGTCTATGACCTGCCCGGCTGGCGCATCATCATGCTGGATTCCACCGTGCCAGGCGAGGATTTCGGCCATCTCGATGAGGCGCAGCTCGCCGTGCTGGATCAAGCGATCAAGGATGCCGGCCCACGCCATGTTCTCGTGGCGCTGCATCACAATCTGGCCAGGGTTGATGGCAATTGGCAAGACCCCATGATGGTCGATAACGCCGCTGCGGTGTTCGCGCGGCTGTCGGCCCATCCGCAGACTCGGATCGCACTATGGGGCCACATCCATCAGGAGTTCGATTGCCGCCACCATCATTTGCGCTTGCTGGGCACGCCATCGACCTGCTTTCAGTTCACTCTGAACAATGGCCAGCACGCCATTGACGCCAAGGCGCCGGGCTATCGCTGGATCAAGCTGTACGCAGACGGTTCCATCGCCACCGGCATCCGGCGGCTGGATGCCGCCGCCTGGGCAAGCTTGCAAGCCACCCCGACCCTAGAACTGGCCTGAAACCAACAAGGACGAGCGCGGCGGCGTTTTGCGCTACTTGCCGGCCCCAAGAGGACTGTGCGGCAATAAAAAACGGGGCACCGATATGCATGGTGCCCCGTAAAAAACGTCCGCCCCATAGGGGAGGGGAAAGAGGAGAAGCCGAGACGGACGATAAGACTACAAAACAGGAGACTGCTTCAAGCATTGCGGTCTACTTAGGTTAGTAGGCATCGGGCTGAATAAGTTTCCCGAATCCTGGCCACTTCTTCCCTAAATTTGTATCAGATGGTGTCGCCAGTGCCCAATAAAAACGCCGGTGCTCCACACAGAGCACCGGCGTCGGCGAACAACAGCGAATCAGGCCGCTGCCAAGGCGCCACGCATTTTCTTCAATGCGGCAGCCTCGATCTGGCGAATGCGCTCGGCAGACACGCCGAACTCTGCGGCAAGTTCGTGCAGGGTGGCACCGCCCTCATCCTGCAACCAGCGGGCCTCGACGATACGACGCGAACGCGGGTCCAGCGCCGTGATGGCATCGGACAGACCCTTGCCTTGCAGATCGTCACGCGCTTTGCGTTCCAGCACGCGGGTCGGCTCTTCTCGGCATTCGTCGGACAGATAGGCGATAGGCGCGTAGCCATCATCGTCATCGTCCTGGTTTTCAAGCGAAAGGTCCCGGCCAGACAGGCGGACTTCCATCTCGCTGACATCCTCGCGGCGAACATTGAGTTCGCGAGCAATGTGGTCAACCTGCTCGGTGTCCAGCGTATGGCCATCGGGCCGCATGCTGCGCAGATTGAAGAACAGCTTGCGCTGCGCCTTGGTGGTCGCCACCTTGACCAGACGCCAGTTGCGGATGATGTATTCGTGGATTTCAGCTTTGATCCAGTGAACGGCAAACGACACCAGGCGCACACCGCGCTCGGGATCGAATCGCTTGACGGCCTTCATGAGGCCGACATTGCCTTCCTGAATCAGATCGGCATGAGGCAGACCGTAGCCCAGGTACTGACGGGCGACCGACACCACCAGGCGCAGGTGCGACAGCACCAGCTCGCGAGCGGACTCGAGGTCATCGCTATCGCGCAGACGGCGAGCCAGCGTGGATTCCTGCTCGGCCGTCAGGACAGGCAGACGGTTTACCGTCGTGATATAGGCATCGATCGTGCCCAACGCACCCGGATTGGCAACCGCCAAGGCCAGGGCGTTACCCGACGGGGTCAACGAGGGACTGGCAGAATTCATTTTGCGGCCTCCATGAAACGAGGGGGAAACGGGCATGAGATTGATGTTAGCACTCCAAATGGTTGAGTGCTAATTCGACTGCTGCACTGCGGCGAAGTTCCCCTTTCTGGCCAGCGCCGGACTACTGCGGCCCCATTTTATTTCTGGGCGACGGTTTTACCCACCAGGTCGATGGCCGGAGCCAGGCGGCCCTGAAGTTCGGCGGGCAGCATGAAATTGGCCGCAGGATGCATCAGCACCTCGGTTTTGCCTTCACGCTCGCGCACCAGCACACGCAGGGGGAGATCCAGGGCCACATCGGGTTCGGCCAGCATCAGGGGCGTGCCGGCCTTGGGGTTACCGAAAATCAACACTTTGGTCGGCGGCATTTCGAGACCCACCGCCTTGGCCGCGCCGGCATGGTCGATCTCGGCAAAGATGGTCATGCCATGGCTGGTCAGGCCCTGACGCAAGTGCTGGACCGTGTCATCGAAACCGCGCGCGCTGTTGAACTTCACCAGATGCTCGTGGGCGTGAGCGGCCGAGGTGCCCAGGGAGAGGGCCGCAGCGGTCGCGATCCCGCCGAGAAAACGCCCGATGGTGAAAAACCGTATGGCTGGAATCATGGTGTTGCTCCTAGGCTTGCGTTGCGAGCGGCCCAGTATAGGAAGCCGGCCCAGGGGCTCGCCGGAGCAGGGGTTGAATCAGATCAAATCGGCGCGCAGCCTACCAGCCACGCTGCTTCAGCCCCTGCGCCGTGGCGCTATCTGCGGGACGGATGAACAGGGCGCCACGCGGATCGAACAGTACCTGGTAACGCGCACCATCAAAGAGCGGCATGTAGGCGGCGCTGCCATAGGTGACATCGATAAAGGGCAGCCACTCGGGAAACCAGCGTTTGACGGCGCCGATGTCAGGCGCGGGCCAATCATCGAGCGCATGGATGGATCGCATGCCGGCCTGCTCGCGCTGCACATCCCGGTAACGGCCGGACAGACGCTCCAGGCGATAGAGCGGCGGCGCGCCTGCAACCAGAGCAGGCAGACGCCAGCGGACCACCTTGGCATCGATCTGCCATTCATCGCCATAGAGCGTGTAATCGCGCTCGCTCAAGCCCTGGGCTTGAGCGGCGACCGTATATTGATCGCCGTGATGGCCGATGATGCGTACCTCGGCCACCGGTACATCGGCCGTAAGGCGGGAAAACTGCGCCAGCGACAGGGCGAACAGGCCGGATACGCAGGCCAGCGCCGCGAGCAAGAGACCGCAGGCGCGCCGCACGGGCCGCAAGCGGAAGGTTTTGCGGCCCCGCTCATCGCGCGGGCCGCCCCGGTCCAAAAACATGCCCAGGCCCAAGCCCAACAGCAAGACTGCCGCCAGGGCGACCCACACGAAAGGCGTCAGCAGATCTGTCACAGAGAGTCGCTCCGTTCATCAGGTGACGCCAGTATAAAAGCGCCACGCCGTCCCTGCCTTAACGCAAGCGCTCGGCGTGAAACCGGATGTGATCCGCCATAAAGGTCGAAATGAAGTAATAACCGTGGTCGTAAGCCTCATGACGGCGCAGCATCAGCGCTTGTCCCGCATCGTGGCAAGCCTGTTCGAATAGCTCGGGATAGAGCTGCTCGGCCAGAAATTGATCCGCCAGCCCCTGATCGATCAGAATGCCCTCAGGATAAGGGTTGCGCAGGCCACGCATCAGCTCGCTGGCGTCATGTTCAGCCCAGACGGCCTTATCCTCGCCCAGATAACCGGCAAACGCCTTTTGGCCCCAGGGGCAACGCATGGGCGCGGCGATAGGTGCAAAAGCCGAAACGCTGGCCCAACGGCCGGGGTGGCGCAAAGCCAGCGTCAATGCGCCATGCCCCCCCATAGAGTGACCGAAAATGCCGGCGCGGGCGGCATCGCCCGGCAGGGCGGTGGTCACCAGATCGAACAACTCGCCGGCCACATAGCTTTCCATGCGGTAGTGCGGGGCATAAGCCTCGGTACGCGCGTCCAGATAAAAGCCCGCGCCCACGCCGAAATCCCAATGGGCCGTCTCGCCGGGCGCGCCGGCGCCGCGCGGGCTGGTGTCGCAACTGACCAGCATCAGGCCGTGCTCGGCGGCCAGGCGCTGAGCACCCGCCTTGATCATGAAGGTTTCTTCGGTGCAGGTCAGGCCGGCCAGATAGAACAGCACCGGCACGCGCGCCGACTCCGCCTGCTCGGGCAGGAACACGGAAAACCGCATCGGCAGACCGATCTGCGCGGAGTCATGCCGGTAGAAACGCTGCCGGCCGCCGAAGGCACGGTGTTCGGAGAGCAGTTCCATGTCAGTAGATCACGACCGAGCGGATGGACTCACCGCGCTTCATGAGGTCAAAACCCTCGTTGATGCGGTCCAGCGGCAGCCTGTGCGTGATCAGATCGTCGATATTGATCTTGCCTTCCATATACCAGTCAACGATCTTGGGGACATCGGTGCGGCCGCGTGCGCCGCCGAAGGCAGAACCCTTCCACTCGCGTCCGGTCACCAATTGGAAGGGGCGGGTGCTGATTTCAGCGCCGGCCTCGGCCACGCCGATGATGATGGACTGGCCCCAACCCTTGTGACAGCACTCCAGCGCCTGACGCATCACCTTGGTGTTGCCGATGCACTCGAAGGAGTAATCCGCGCCGCCATCGGTCAGTTGCACGATGTGGTCAACGACGTTCTCGACATCATTCGGGTTGACGAAATGCGTCATGCCAAATTTGCGCGCCATCGCCTCGCGTTCGGGATTCAAATCCACGCCGATGATCTTGTCGGCGCCCACCATCTTGGCGCCCTGAATCACATTCAGTCCGATACCGCCCAGACCGAACACCACCACATTGGCGCCGGCTTCGACCTTGGCGGTGTAGACCACCGCGCCAATACCGGTCGTCACACCGCAACCGATATAGCAGATCTTGTCGAAGGGCGCGTCCTCGCGCACTTTGGCCACGGCAATCTCGGGCACCACAATATGGTTGGCGAAGGTCGAGGTGCCCATGTAATGGAACAGCGGCTTGCCATCGAGCGAGAAGCGCGAGGTGCCGTCAGGCATCAAACCCTTGCCCTGCGTGCTGCGGATGGCCTGGCACAGGTTGGTTTTACGCGACAGACAGAATTTGCACTGGCGGCATTCCGGGGTGTAGAGGGGAATGACATGGTCACCCTTGCGCAAGGACGTCACGCCGGGGCCGACATCGACCACGACACCCGCGCCTTCATGGCCGAGAATCGCCGGGAAAATCCCTTCCGGATCAGCACCAGACAAGGTGTAATAGTCGGTATGGCAGATGCCCGTGGCCTTGACCTCGATCAGCACCTCGCCGGCACGAGGGCCCTCCAGGTCGACGTCTTCGACGGTCAAGGGTGCACCGGCCTTCCAGGCGATGGCAGCTTTGGTCTTCATATCAGTGGCTCCTAGGTGTATCTGCGGGTGCTGAAAAACAGCCACAGATGTTAACCTGAGCGGCTTAGTGTCTCCCGGACGTGAAATCGCGGGCTTGACCGCAGACGACGGTGGCACTATTTATATAGGGTATCGCCCCTAAACGTGCTTGCGCCACAGCGAGACTCGACACTATGGCCCGTCTGCCCCGCCTGTATGCTCCAGGGCTGCCCCAATTGGTGCAGGCCAACTTCGTTCAGTCACTGGCATCGCCTTCTCAGCCAGCGCCTTCGGACATCCTCAGTCAACTGGCCGGCTGGCTCGGCGAGTCGGCGCAACGCCACAAAGTAGCGGTGCACGGCTGGGTTCTAGCCAACGACCGCATCCTGCTGCTGGCCACGCCGGCCGATGAAGAGGGCCTGCCGCGTCTCATGCAGACACTGGGCCGCAATCTTGCGGCGCGGCTGCGTGGCGGCCGGGTTTTCGCCGGCCGATACCGGTCAGCGCTGCTGGAACCGGGCGCCTGGGTGCTGCCTTCGCTGGTCTGGCTAGAAACCTATCCGGTGCGCAGCGGCGCCGCGCTCGAACCCGACGCCTGGCCCTGGTCTTCTGCGGCCAGCCATACGGGCAACAACAGCGCCGCGCCCGCGCAATGGCAGTCCGACCACGCCGATTACTGGGCTTGCGGCAACACACCGTTCGACCGTCAGGCCAATTACCGGCGCATGCTCAACAATGGTCTGTCCCGCGAGCAGACGCAACGTATCGAACAGGCCATATCTGGCCAATGGGCGCTGGGCGGCACCACCTTTGTTGCCAGCCTCGCCCATACCGCCAGCAGGCGCGTGGCGCCTGGCCAACGCGGCCGCCCGCGCAAGAAGCCGGCGCCGACCACTGCGGAACCTACCCAGGCCGTCTAAGCCCTGAGTTTCCCCGGCTTGCCGCTGGCTTTTTCATACTCGTGACAGGACTCGGATAGCCGTCTGCCAGTCAAATAAGTTGCGGCTTTTTTGTCAGGTTTTATTGGGGACATATAAAAGGATTTTCCATGGGTATGCCATCCAAAATGGCCTACCCTCTTTTTATGCTTCGTATAAACCATTGAAATAACTCATATTTATATATGACCCCAATTTAAATCAAACTAAAACAGTCGGGATATATTAAGGGACACAACAATAGATTCCGCTTGCTTTCACTCTTGCCCCGCAGTAAGGTCAGCGTGCACTGCAACATTTACGGCGCAGGCCGGAGCGCGTTATGTCCCATACCCCCAAAGAAGAATCCTGTCGCCCGATCGCGGCCGCAACCATCGATGCCTCGCGCATCGGTCTGCCCGCCGCCCAAGGCCTGTACTCCCCACTGAACGAACATGACGCCTGTGGCGTCGGTTTTGTCGCCCATATTAAGGGGCGCAAAAGTCACGCGATCATCCTTCAGGGCCTGAAGATCCTCGAAAACCTCGACCATCGCGGCGCCGTGGGCGCGGACAAGCTGATGGGCGACGGCGCAGGCATCCTCATCCAGATTCCCGACGCGCTATACCGCGACGAAATGGCGCAACAAGGCGTATCCCTGCCCCCGCCCGGCGAGTACGGCGTGGCCATGGTTTTCCTACCCAAGGAAACCGCTTCGCGTCTGGCCTGTGAACAGGAGCTGGAACGCTCGGTGCGCGCCGAAGGCCAGACCGTGCTGGGCTGGCGCGATGTGCCGATCGACCGCGACATGCCCATGTCGCCCACGGTGCGCGATTGCGAACCCGTCATCCGCCAATTGTTCATCGGCCGGGGCGCGGACGTGATGGTGCCGGACGCGCTGGAACGCAAGCTCTACGTCATCCGCAAAACCGCCAGCCACGCCATCCAGAACATGCGCTTGGCGCATGGCAAAGAGTACTTCGTACCCTCGGCTTCGGTGCGGACGGTGGTCTACAAAGGCCTGCTGCTGGCCGATCAGGTGGGCCGCTACTACCGCGACCTGGCTGATCCGCGCACGGTCTCGGCGCTGGCGCTCGTGCACCAACGTTTCTCGACCAACACCTTCCCGGCATGGCCCTTGGCCCACCCTTACCGCATGATCGCCCACAACGGTGAAATCAACACGGTCAAGGGCAACTTCAACTGGCTGCGCGCACGTGAAGGCATGATGCAGTCGGCGGTGCTGGGCGATGACCTCAAAAAGCTCTACCCCATCGTCTATGAAGGCCAGTCGGATACGGCCACCTTCGACAACTGTCTGGAACTGCTGGTCAATTCCGGCTATTCGCTGGCCCATGCCATGATGATGATGATCCCGGAAGCCTGGGAGCAGCACACGCAGATGGACCAGAGCCGCCGCGCGTTTTACGAGTACCACGCGGCCATGATGGAACCCTGGGACGGCCCGGCCGCCGTGGCCTTCACCGATGGCCGCCAGATCGGCGCCACGCTGGACCGCAACGGTTTGCGCCCGGCCCGCTATCTGGTCACGGATGACGACATGGTCATCATGGCCTCCGAAGCCGGCACGCTGTCCATCCCCGAGAATCGCATCGTCAAAAAGTGGCGTTTGCAACCGGGCAAGATGTTCCTGATCGACCTGGAGCAGGGCCGCATCATCGACGACAGCGAGATCAAGTCGCAGTTGGCCAACAGCCGCCCCTACCGTCAGTGGATCGAACGCTTGCAAATCAAGCTGGAGTCCCTACCCGCCCCGCGCTCGGCCTCGCCCGCGACGCAGACGCCGGTGCCGCTGCTCGATCGCCAGCAGGCCTTCGGCTGGACGCAGGAAGACTACAAATTCATCCTGGAGCCGATGGCCACCACGGGCGAAGAAGTCATCGGCTCGATGGGCAACGATGCCCCGCTCGCCGTGCTGTCCAATCGCGCCAAGCCTTTCTACAACTATTTCCGCCAGTTGTTCGCTCAGGTGACCAACCCGCCGATCGATCCGATCCGCGAACAGATGGTGATGTCGCTGGTGTCTTTCATCGGCCCCAAGCCCAACCTGCTGGACATCAACAACGTCAACCCGCCGCTGCGTCTCGAGGTGTCACAGCCGGTGCTGGACTTCGCCGCCATGGCGCAGATCCGCGACATCGACCAGGTCACGGGTAAGAAATTCCGCAGCTATGAACTGGACATCACTTATCCGGCTGCCTGGGGTCCAGAAGGCATCGAAGCCCGCGTAGCCGCGCTGTGCGCCCGCGCCGTGGATGCAGTGCAAAGCGGCTATAACATCCTGATCGTGTCCGACCGGCTGATCGACAGTGAACGGGTTGCGATCCCGGCGCTGCTGGCGACCTCGGCGGTGCACCAACACCTGATACGCGCCGGTCTGCGCACCAACACCGGCCTGGTGGTGGAAACCGGTTCGGCGCGCGAAGTGCATCACTTCGCCCTCCTTGGCGGCTACGGCGCAGAGGCCGTGCACCCCTATCTAGCGCTGGAATCGCTGGGCCGCATGCACAGCCCCGAAAAGGCCGTCAAGAACTACATCAAGGCGATCGGCAAGGGGCTGAACAAGGTCATGTCCAAGATGGGCATCTCCACCTTTATGTCGTATTGCGGCGCGCAGATTTTCGAGGCCGTCGGCCTGCAACGCCAGTTGGTGGAGAAGTATTTCACCGGCACGGCGTCCAACATCGAGGGCATCGGCATCTTCCAGGTGGCCGAGGAAGCGCTGCGCATGCACCGCGCCGCCTTCAGCGCCGACCCGGTGCTTGAAAACGCACTGGACGCAGGCGGCGAGTACGCCTATCGCGTCCGTGGCGAAGAGCATATGTGGACGCCCGATTCCATCGCCAAGCTGCAGCACGCTTCGCGCTCGAACAACTACCGCACTTACAAAGAGTACGCGCAGATCATCAACGACCAGAGCCGCCGTCACATGACGCTGCGCGGTCTGTTCGAATTCCGCGTCGATCCGGCCCGTGCGATTTCGCTCGACGAAGTCGAACCCGCCAAGGAAATCGTGCGTCGCTTCGCCACGGGCGCCATGTCGCTGGGTTCGATCTCCACCGAAGCGCACTCGGTGCTGGCCGTGGCCATGAACCGTATCGGCGGCAAGTCCAACACCGGCGAAGGCGGCGAGGACGAACTGCGCTATCGCGCCGAAATGCGCAAGGGCAAGAGCACCATCAAAGAGGGCGACACCCTGGCCTCGGTGCTCGGCAAGGAACGTATCGAAGCCGATGTGCCGCTCAAAAAAGGCGATTCGCTGCGCTCGCGCATCAAGCAGGTCGCTTCGGGCCGCTTCGGTGTGTCAGCCGAATACCTCTCCAGCGCGGACCAGATCCAGATCAAGATGGCGCAGGGCGCCAAGCCTGGCGAGGGCGGTCAGTTGCCCGGCCACAAGGTGTCGGAATACATCGCCAAGTTGCGCTACTCCGTGCCCGGCGTGGGCCTGATTTCCCCGCCGCCGCATCACGACATCTACTCGATCGAGGATCTGGCTCAACTGATCCACGATCTGAAAAACGTCAACACACGCGCCTCGATCTCCGTCAAACTGGTCTCTGAAGTCGGCGTAGGCACGGTCGCCGCCGGCGTGGCCAAGGCCAAGGCCGACCACGTCGTGGTTGCCGGCCATGATGGCGGCACGGGCGCCTCGCCGGTGTCGTCGATCAAGCATGTGGGCACGCCCTGGGAACTCGGCCTGGCCGAAACCCAGCAGACGCTGGTGCTCAACCGTCTGCGCAGCCGCATCCGCGTCCAGGCCGACGGCCAGATGAAAACCGGCCGCGATGTCATCATCGGCGCGCTGCTGGGCGCCGACGAGTTCGGCTTCGCGACGGCGCCGCTGGTCGTCGAAGGCTGCATCATGATGCGTAAATGCCACCTGAACACCTGCCCGGTGGGCGTGGCCACGCAAGACCCCGAGCTGCGCAAGAAATTCCAGGGCAAGCCGGAACACGTCGTCAACTATTTCTTCTTCGTCGCCGAAGAAGTGCGCGAGATCATGGCCCAACTGGGCATCCGCAAGTTCGATGACCTGATCGGCCGCACCGACCTGCTCGACATGCGCGCCGGCATTGATCACTGGAAGGCACAGGGCCTGGATTTCCAGCGGGTATTCCACCGCGTGGCTTCCGACACTTCCGTGCGTCACACCGAAGAGCAGGACCACGGCCTGGCCAGCGCACTCGACCACCAACTGATCGAACGTGCCCGTCCGGCGATCGAACGCGGCGAGAAAGTGTCGTTCATCGTGCCTGTGCGCAACCGCAACCGCACCATCGGCGCCATGCTGTCCGGCGCGGTGGCAGCGCGTTACGGCCACGATGGCCTGCCCGACGACAGTATCCACATTCAGTGCAACGGCACGGCTGGCCAAAGCTTTGGCGCCTTCCTGGCGCACGGCATCACGCTGGATCTGGTGGGCGAGGCCAACGACTATGTCGGCAAGGGCCTGTCAGGCGGACGCATCATCGTGCGCTCGCCCAACGATTTCCGCGGCTTCGGCCCCGACCACATCATTGCCGGCAACACCGTCATGTATGGCGCGCTTTCTGGCGAGGCCTTCTTCAATGGCGTGGCGGGCGAACGCTTCGCTGTGCGCAATTCGGGCGCCGCGACGGTTGTCGAGGGCACCGGCGACCACGGCTGCGAATACATGACTGGCGGTACGGTAGTCGTGCTGGGCAGCACCGGACGCAACTTCGCGGCTGGCATGTCCGGCGGCGTGGCCTATGTCTGGGACCCGGACCGCAGCTTCAAGCACCGCTGCAATCTGTCCATGGTCGAGCTGGAAGCCGTGGTACCGCATGCCGAGCAACAGGCCGAGGGCAACATCGAGACCTGGCACAGCACGCAACGCGGCGGCGAGCGCGAAACCGACGAGAGCATTCTGCGCCGTCTGGTGGAAGAGCATTTCCGCTACACCGGCAGCTACCGCGCCCGTGAAATCCTGGGCGACTGGGAGGCCGCACGCGGCAAGTTCGTCAAAGTCATGCCGACCGAATACCGTCGCGCCCTGGGTGAAATGTGGCGCGCAGCCAACCCGCAACAACTGGCTGCCTGAGGACCAAAATGGGAAAGATCACTGGTTTCATCGAGTATGAGCGCCTGCAAGAGGCCTCGGAAGCGCCGCAAAAGCGCCTGAAAAACTGGCGCGAATTCGTGCTGCACCTGAACGACGAGCAGTCCAAGCAGCAGGCCGCCCGCTGCATGGACTGCGGCATCCCGTTCTGCAATAACGGCTGCCCTGTGAACAACATCATTCCAGACTGGAATGATCTGGTTTACCGCCAGGAATGGCGCGCCGCGCTGGACGTGCTGCACTCCACCAACAACTTCCCGGAGTTCACGGGCCGCATCTGCCCGGCGCCCTGCGAAACGGCCTGTACCTTGAATATCAACAGCGACGCGGTCGGCATCAAGTCCATCGAGCACGCCATCATCGACAAGGGTTGGGCCGAGGGCTGGGTATTGCCCAAGCTGCCCGCCCGCAAGACGGGTAAGCGCGTGGCTGTCGTGGGTTCGGGTCCGGCTGGCCTGGCCTGCGCGCAGCAGCTCGCCCGCGCCGGCCATGCCGTGACGGTGTTCGAAAAGAGCGACCGTATCGGTGGCCTGCTGCGTTATGGCATTCCTGACTTCAAGCTGGAAAAGGCGCAGATCGATCGCCGCGTCGTGCAGATGGAAGCCGAAGGCGTGGAGTTTGCACCCTCGACCTATATCGGCAACGCCACCGACCTGGCGGCGGATGGCCTGAGCGTGCGCAGCCCGCAATCGCTGCTGGACGAGTTCGACGCCGTGGTCATGACGGGCGGCTCGGAAACCCCGCGCGATCTGCCGGTGCCCGGCCGTGAGCTCGAAGGCGTTTATTACGCCATGGACTTCCTGCGCCAGCAGAACAAGGCCGTGGCAGGCGACCGCCTGACGAATCAGACGCTGGCCCGCGGCAAGCATGTGGTCGTGATCGGCGGCGGCGATACCGGCTCCGACTGCGTGGGCACGAGCAACCGCCATGGCGCCTTGTCGGTGACGCAATTCGAACTGCTGCCCCAGCCCCCGGAGCAAGAGGACAAGCCCATGGTCTGGCCTTATTGGCCGCTGAAGCTGCGCACCTCGTCTTCGCATGAAGAGGGCTGCCAGCGCGACTGGTCGGTAACGACCAAGGCCTTCGTGGGCAGCGATGGCAAGCTTGAAAAACTCATCGGCGCACGCGTCGAATGGACCAAGGATGAGGCCACCGGCCAGATGAAGATGCGCGAAGTCGAGGGTTCGCAATTCGAGATCAAGGCTGACCTCGTCTTGCTGGCCATGGGCTTTGTCTCGCCCGTGCAAACCGTGCTCGACGCCTTTGGCGTAGACCGCGACATGCGCGGCAATGTGCGGGCCAACACCGACGACTATCAGACCAATATACCTAAGGTCTTCGCCGCCGGTGACATGCGCCGTGGCCAGTCGCTGGTTGTCTGGGCCATTCGCGAAGGCCGCCAATGCGCGCGCTCGGTGGACGCCTTCCTGATGGGCAGCTCCGAACTGCCGCGTTAAGCGCTAGGCCTAGGTTCACGCCCGGCTGGCGCTACGCGCCAGCCGGGCGTTTTGCTTTGTGGATCAAATTTTCCTGCGCCCTGGTGCAAGCCAGGCAGACGCGGTGCCGATAAGGTTACGCACTCGACCGCTTCAACGGCGCCTGTCACAAGGGAAAAACCATGTCCACATCCACACCGGGTCGCGCGGTAGACCCCATCACCCTCGCCGTCGTGCGCGGGGCGCTGGAAACCGCACAACGCGAGATGACGCTCACGCTGGAAAAAACCGGCCGCTCCAGCGTTTTCAATCTAGCGCACGATTACAGCAACGCGCTGTTCGATCACCTTCCTGAAATGATTTTGCAGGGCCAGGATATCCCCATCCACCTGGGCTCGCTGATTCCCGCCATGAAAGCCGTATCCGACTACTTCGGCGACGACATTCACGAAGGCGACATCATCTATCACAACGATCCGGTCTATCAGGGCAGTCACATCCTGGACTGCTGCATGTACAAGCCGGTGTTCCACGAAGGCAAGCTGGTGTTCTGGACGGTCTGCAAGGGCCACCTCACCGATATCGGCGGACCGGTTCCGGCCGGCTACAACCCCGACGCGCGCGAGCTCTATGCCGAAGGACTGCGCATCCCTCCGGTCAAGCTCTGGGACCGTGGCCAACGCCGCGAAGATGTCATCAATCTGCTGCTTTGCAATATGCGGGCGCGTCGCAACCAGGAGGGCGATCTCAACGCCCAGTATGGCGCCTGCCGCGTTGGCGAGCGGCATCTGCTTGCCCTGATCGAGCGCTATGGCATCACCACCTTGCAGGCCGCCATCGCCGAGCTGAAGGATATGGCCGACCGGCATATGCGCTCCTTGATCGCCTCGATCCCGGACGGCACCTATCACGGCCGCTCCTGCCTCGAAGACGCAGGCCACGGCTACGGCGAGCTAGTTATCTCGGCCGCCGTCGAGGTCAAGGGCGATCAGGTGCATATCCGTATCGACAGCCCTCCCCAAGTGCCTTATTTCATCAATTCTTATGCGGGCAATTCCATGTCCGGCATTTATCTGGGCCTGATGATGTTCGCCCAGGTGCCGCCGCCCTACAACGCCGGACTTTACCGCTGCGTCACCGTAGACCTGGGCCCGCAGGGCACGCTGTGCAACGCGCGCGAACCGGCCCCCCACGTCAATTGCACCACCACGCCCATGGAGACGCTGACCGATGCCGTGCGCCAGGCCTTCGAAGCGGCGGCGCCCGACCGCGTCACGGCCTCATGGGGGCATGCCAGCGGCGTGAATATCGCCGGCATGGACCCGCGCCGCAACGAAGAGTACGTCACCATGGTGCTGGCCTCCATCATTTCCGGAGCCGGCGCCACACGCCAGATGGACGGCTGGCATGCCTGCGGCCCGCTATGCTGCTTCGGCGCGCTCAGCTCGGGCGATATCGAACTGCTGGAATACGCCTACCCCATCATCATCCATCGCTACGGCCTGCAACAGGACAGCGGCGGCGCCGGACAAAACCGGGGCGGCAGCGGCACCGTTTGGGAAGTCGAGCCCCTGGGCCACGACATGACCGTGGTCGCCTTCGGCGAAGGCCGTCAGATTCCTACGGGCGGTGCGGCAGGAGCCTATAACAGCATGACGGACCGCAAGCTCGGCCGTCTGGAGCATCTCCACGCCGACGGCACCGTTACGGTGTACCGCAAGAACACCATCCTGACGGTGCGGCCCGGCGAACGGGCGCGCAATATCAACCCCGGTGGCGGCGGCTACGGCGATCCCTACAGCCGCGATCCAGCGCATGTCGCACAAGACGTCAGAAACGGTCTGGTTTCGCGCGAAGCGGCCCAGGTCGAATATGGCGTGGTGCTCGATCACGCCGGTCAGATCGAACTGGCCGCCACCCGCGCGCTGCGCATCCAAGATCCGCGCTAAGGAGACATTCATGCTAGGAAAATATCGCCTAGGCGTTGACGCCGGAGGCACTTTCACCGATTTCGTGCTGGCGGACCGCGACGGCACGGTGCACTTGTTCAAAAGCCCCTCTACGCCCGAAGACGGCACGCGCGCCATCGCAGACGGCCTGGCCCAGATGGCCACGGCGCTGAATAAGCCGATCGAGTCCATCATTGCCGACTGTGATCTCTGCATCAATGGCACCACGGTCGCGCTCAATGCCTTGATAGAGCTCAAGGGCGTAAAGGTCGGCCTGCTTTGCACGGCCGGCCATGAGGACAGCATCGAAATCCGGCTCGGCCACAAAGAAGAAGGCTATCGCTACGACGCCGCATATCCGCCGGCCCCGCAACTGGTGCCGCGCCATCTGCGCATGCCGGTGCGCGGCCGCATCCTGTCCGATGGCACGGAACATGCGCCACTCAACGAAGACGATATCCGCCAGGCCATCGAGGTGTTCAAACGCGAAGGCGTGCAGGCGGTCGCCATCTCTTTCGTGTGGGCCCCGAGCAATGCCAGCCATGAACAACGCGCGCGCGACATGATCAGACGCGCCATGCCAGATGTATTCGTATGCGCCGGCCACGAAGTCTATCCGCAAGTGCGCGAGTACACCCGCAGCTCCACCACCATCGTCAACGCCTACCTCAGCCCCATCATGGGCCGCTATGTGCAGCGCATCGACGACTATTTCCGCAGCCTGGGCGCGCGCGGCGCGGTGCGCTATTTCCAATCCAACGGTGGACTAGCCGTGGGGGAAACCATGCGCGAGCGCGCCGTCAACGCCATCAACTCCGGCCCGGCCTCCGCGCCGCAGGCCGGACTGTATGTCGCCGCGCCTTTCGGCATCGATAACATCATCACCGTCGATATGGGAGGCACCTCCTTCGACATCACCATGGCGCATGGCGGCCAGACCAACCTGAACCGCAATATCGACTTCCTGCGCCACCGCATCGGTGTGCCCATGATCCACGTCGAAACACTGGGCGCGGGCGGCGGATCGATTGCGCACCTGAACACTTTCGGCATGCTGGAGGTCGGCCCGCGCAGCGCGGGCGCAATGCCCGGCCCCGCCTGCTACGGCAAAGGCGGCACCGAGCCCACTGTCACCGATGCCAATATGACCTTAGGCTATCTACAGCCCGACGCCGTGCTAGGCGGCAGCATCCGCCTGAATCTGGACCGTGCGCGTCAAGCCATCCAGGAGCATGTCGCGCAACCGTTGGGGCTTTCACTCGAACGCGCCGCCTACGGCATCAGCACCCTGGTGAACCTCAACATGGCCAACGGCATCCGCCGTATCTCTATCGAAAACGGCTACGACCCGCGCGACTTCGCCCTGGTCTGCGCCGGCGGCGCGGCGGGCATGCACATCACCGCGCTGGCCGAAGAAATCGGCAGCCGCACCGTACTCGTTCCCAAACTCGCCTCCTGCCTGTGCGCCTTCGGCCAGGTCATCTCTGATGTCAAATATCATTTCCTGGCCAGCGCCGTCATGGTGCTCGATGGCGACACCGACCTGGCGCGTTTGAATCGCCTTTTCCAGGAGATGGAAACACGCGGCCGCGAACTGCTGGCCAGCGACGGTTTTACGCCGGAACGCATCCATCTGTCGCGCAAAGTCGAGATGCGCTATCAAGGCCAAATCCATGAATGCCAGGTAGAGCTGCCACCCGGCCCGATGACGCCCGAAGGCCTGGCCAGCCTGTTGCACCATTTTCATCAACGCCATGAGCAGCTCTACACCTATGCGGAGCCGCACAACCTGGTGGAGCTGGTCAACCTTGAAGTCCAGGCCGTCGGCGAGGTCGACAAGCCCAGCCTGCCGGTCTGGCCGGCGGGCGACGGCGATATCGAGGCCGCCCGCATCGACACGCGGGACATGTTGTTTGACGAGAGCGGCGCCGCTGTGAGCACGCCAGTCTACGACGGCCGTAAGCTGAAGTCGGGCGATGGTCTGATTGGTCCGGCCGTCATTCAGGAGCCCACCACGACGCTGGTCGTGCGTCCGGGCTGGAACGCCTTGTTGCATAGCTCGGGAACCTACTTATTGACCCGCCAGGACGCGTGATTCACGCTAGGGCCTGTTGAGCTAACAGGCCCCGTCCAAGGCAGGATTCATGGTGGATGCCCGCTACGACACCGCCAGCCTGCCGGGACCAGACCGGTCCCGGCACTGGGAAGGCGCAGTCGGTCAAACCTATTTCAGTCTGCAGCTTCAGTTCCACGACAGCGACCGCTTCGAAGGGTCGTTGCATTCGTGGAAACTGGGCGCATTATCGCTGTCCCAACTGGCGTCCACCCCCCTGTGCTACCGCCGTCTGAAGCAGCATCTGAACGACGTCAACGAAGAGCAATATCTGGTCACGGTTCCACGACGCTCGGCCATCCGATTCAGCCAGGGCGGGCGTGACACCGAATGCCGCCCAGGCGCCTTTCTGCTTGAACATGGCCAAAGCCCTTACGAATTCTCTTATGCCCGGGACAACGCGCTTTGGGTGCTCAAGGTGCCGGGCGAATCCTTGCGCGCGCGCCTACATACGCCCAACCGTTATTGCGCGCTGGCCTTTGACGCCACGCAAGGCGCGGGCTGGCTGTTCGCCTCTTATGTGAATCTGATAGGCCAGCAACTCTTGCGTGGCGACGATACGGCCCGGCATGTGCTGGGTCAGCATCTGGTGGAACTGCTGGCCTGTTCGGTCGAGGGCGATGCGCGGGTCTTATCGTCCCAGGACTCGCCCGTGCGCAACGCCCATCTGAGCCGCATCGAACACTATGTGCGCCAGCATCTAGGCAATGCGGATCTCAATCCCACCCAGGTCGCGCAGGCCTGTGGCATCTCTGTCCGATATCTGCACAGCCTTTACCAAGGCCAGGGCCAGACTTTCAGTGAATGGCTGTGCGGACAGCGGCTGGAGCGCGCCCACCACACGCTGCTGTCTGCCAGCGCCTTACATAGCATCGCCCGCATTGCGCAGCAATGGGGCTTTGCAGATCAGGCGCATTTTTCGCGTCTTTATAAACGCCGCTACGGATATCCCCCAAGCCAGGCCCGCCGGGCAGGCCTGGCTGCCTGATCAATTGGGCTCGGGGCGCGTTGCCTGAACAGGGCGAGAGAGCGACCAGTACACCAGCGCCGACACCACAAAGCTGGCGGGCGCGGCCAAGGTTGAGGCAAACCCCGGCAAGTGCATGAGCACGAGACCGCTGAGCGCGCCGATCAGCCA
Organism: Bordetella avium; assembly: GCF_034424645.1. Taxonomy (NCBI): domain Bacteria; kingdom Pseudomonadati; phylum Pseudomonadota; class Betaproteobacteria; order Burkholderiales; family Alcaligenaceae; genus Bordetella; species Bordetella avium. The sequence continues at coordinate 123,265 of NZ_CP139969.1, read as the reverse complement.
GGCGCCCAAGCCTCCATGATTGAACGCACGGGTTTCGCCTGTGGTCACTGTTGCACGCCCCGACATATGGACCAAGGCCACCGCCACCCAGGCCACGACGAAAATGCCTTGATAGGCCAGGGCTTGCAGCAGATAGGCAAAGACATCGAACAGCATCAGCAGATAGGCCAGAACACCCGCAATGACAGCCCACACGGCCTTGGGCCAATGTGCCAGCGGTGCAAAAAAGGCCTGCATATTGATGGTGGCCAGATAGTAGTTGGCGGTATTGATGCGCGTCTGCGTGACCCAGACGAAGAACAGACCGCCCAGCCCCATCAGTTTGAGCAAGGCCAACACCACTGACACCTCGGACAGCGCCTCATCACCCGGGATCGTGCTCACCAGATAAATACCGGCCAGGCCATTGAGCAGAAAGGTCACCAGGTAGAAGGGCATGCCAAAGTTGTAGCGGCTGTGATATTTGGCATCTTTGCGGCGGCCAAAGCGTGCATAGTCGAAAGTGAACATCATCAATATCCACACGCCCATGTAATACACAAAGGCATCCCACCAGCCGCCGGCGACCGGGCCGCTGGCCGGCCCGAAGGACAACCAGGCGTCGCTGTAGCCGTACTCTTTTGTGGCCAGCACCACGGCCAGCAAGAGGCCGCCCAGATAGAAGGGCAGCAGGATGCCGTTGAACTTGTCCAGCCAGCGCTGCACGCTGCCAAAAATGAGCAAGACGCTATAGACCACCACCAAAAGCGCGAAGGCGGCGTAAGGCACGGAAGGAAAGATATGATGCGCGGCAATCGCCATGACAGCGCCCTCGAACACGGCGTAATAGATGGCCGTGGCGAAGAAAATCAGCGTGGCGAGGGCGGCGCCCGACGTGCCGAAGACCTCGCGCGAAAAGACCGCCACAGATTGGCCGGTGCGTATGGCATAGCGGCTGATGACCCCATTGATGAGGCCATAGCAGATGACGGACAACACCATACCGATGATGGCGTTGCGCGCGCCGTAGTTAAGCGCAAGCGTCGCTCCGACAACGATGTAGAACATGGCGCTGCACACTGCCCACCAGGCCATGGTGAGCGGCAGACGCGCCATGCGGTCGCCTTCAGAAACGGGCTGCAATGAAGTATCGCTAGATGAGGTTTGGCTGCGGGTAAGGTTGGCCATAATGGCTCTCCTGGCTTGCTTTGAGAACGGCGGGTTTCGAACAACTACAGGACTGCGTTGGAAACGAGAACGACTGACAGCAAAGGCGGATCGCGGGCGTAACAAGCCCCGCCGGCATGAGAAATGCCGATCTGAAACCGAAGGGAAAATCCGGCAGGGAGAACACCCTGCCGGCCAATCAAGAGATCATGAAGCCAGGGCTTCACGCAGGCGCTCGAAACGCGCCCGGTAATCACGGCGTGCCTGTAAGGCCTGCGCCAAGGTAACCCGCTCGAAGCGGGCGGTCTGATTGGGTTGCATCTGACCGACCTTGTCCATATCCGCACTGATGACAGTGCCTATCATGGCGTAGCCACCGCCTGAAACCGCATCACGATGCAGAATAATGGGCTCAATTCCCGCCGGAACCTGAATGGAACCGATCGGATAGCAAGCATCGACGATGTTGGAGGGGTCGGCGCCCGCACCAAAGGGCTGCTCGCGATCCTGGAAACGCAGCGGACGGCCTTTTTTATAGCGATAGCCGATGCGGTCCGCTTCCGAGGTCACCACCCAGGCATCTTCATAAAAGGCCTCAACCGAATCGGGCTCCAGGCGGTGGTCATACAGGCCCGGCACCACACGCAGCGTCTGGGTCTTGGAGCAGGCCACCTGCAAAGGCTCGGGCAAGGCGCGGCCCACCCGCGCGCCAGGACGCGGTGTCCCTCCATGCAGCCTGTCACCCGCTGCCAGCCGACGCCCATCCAGGCCGCCAATAGCGCCCAAGGCATAGGTCGAGCGGCTGCCCAATACCTGCGGGACGTCGATGCCGCCCGCCACCGCCAGGCAGGCGCGCGCGCCTGCCTGCACGAAATCGAAAGACAGCCGCGCACCCGCGGGCACTTGCAAAACGACGTTGCAAGCGGCCGCCACGCCGTCGATCTTGGGCACCATGGCCGCGCCCGTCACGGCAATCAGCGCCTGACGGTGAAACAGCAATTCCGGACCCAGCAGCGTGCACTCGAGCACTGCCGCGTCCTCAGGATTGCCCAGGAGCAGATTCGCAGCGGCCAGCGCATACTGATCCAAGGCGCCCGAAGGCGGGATACCAAGATGGTAATAGCCCTGACGGCCGCGGTCCTGAACGGAAGTCGCCAGACCGGGTTTGATGACTTCGATGAGGGCGGCTTCAGTGCTCATGACTCGTCTCCAGCAAACGGGCGTTATAGGCCTGGGGCGACGCCAGGAATTCGGATAGTGAGAAAGACAGGGGCCGCACACTCAGCTTGAATGTGCCCGCCTCGACTTCGGCCAGGGCTTGATCGTAGGCCTTGCGGTCGATGGGCTGAAACTTGACGATATCGCCTGGCCGGAAAAACAGCATCGAGTCGCGCAAATGCGCCTGACGTTGAGCCGGTTCGAAAATGGGCGCAGGCGTCACGCCGAACATCTGATAGCCGCCCGCGCCGCGCACCGAGTAGATGCAGCCAAAGCAGCCGCCATGCCCCACCGTATGCTTGGGCGTATCGGTGCGAGGACGCAGGTATTTGGGCACTTGCAACTGACGTTCGCGCTCAACCATCTGATACATGAAGGGCAGCCCCGCCACAAAGCCCACCATCGATACGAACCAGGGCGAGCCCGCGTGCGCATCGATAAAGCCCTGCACCGAGTCAAAGCCGTTGATGCGGGCGGCATATTCCAGATCGGTGGAGTCCGGATCTTGATGACGCTCACGAAAGCGCATCAGGGTTTCATGGGTCCAGGGGTCGTTGTAGAGCACCGGCACCTCGACCAGCCGCGTTTGTAGCTTAAGGTCGTCGAGCGGGATATCGGCCTCGATCTCGCGCAGCATGTCCAATAGCGCCTGGGGCGAGATGACATCCGGGTCATAGCGCACCTGATACGAGGCATTGGCCGGGCAGATTTCAATAACCCCCGGCACGGCGCGCTCGCGCAAGGCCGTTGTGATGGCCATGCTCTTGAAAAAGGATTCCAGCGACATCGCTTCGCTGATCTCGGCAAAGATGAACTCATCACCGCCAAAGCTGTAACGCACACTCATTGCTTGCCCTCCGGCCAACTCTGCATCCAGGCTTCGAGATAGTTTGTGTGAAAGTCACCCTTGAGCACAGCGGTGTCCTGCACCAGGGCGCGGTGCAAGGCCAGCGTGGAGGGCAGACCTTCGAGCTGCACTTCATCCAGGGCACGCGCCATGCGTCCCAAGGCCTGCGGCCGGCTCTCGTCCCAGACGATCAGCTTGGCCAGCAGCGAATCGTAGTAGGGCGCAACGGCGCAACCCGCATACACCATCGAGTCCACCCGCACCCCTGGCCCACCCGGCCAGCGCAGCTGCGTCACCGTGCCCGGCCCAGGCGCGAAATTGCGTGTGGGGTCCTCAGCATTGAGCCGGCACTCGATGGCCGCGCCCCGCATGACGATGTCACCCTGCTCAAAGCGCAAGGGCTCGCCATCGGCGATGCGCAGCATTTCGCGCACCAGATCCACGCCGGTGATCATCTCGGTAATCGGATGCTCGACCTGGATGCGCGTATTCATCTCAATGAAATAAAACTCTCCTCGCGCCTCGTCGTACAGGTATTCGAGTGTGCCCGCGCCACGATAAGACACGGCCTGAGCCAATCGGACGGCCGAAGCGCAAAGCGATGCGCGCAGCGCTTCGGACAGTACCGGCGAGGGCGCTTCTTCCATAATTTTTTGACGCCGCCGTTGCAAAGAGCATTCGCGTTCGAACAAATGCACGGCATGACGGCCATCGCCCAAGACCTGCACTTCGATGTGGCGGGCACGTGGCAGGAAGCGCTCCAGATAGACCCCGCCGTCGCCGAAAGCGGCTTTCGCCTCGGCCTGTGCCAGCGGCATCCGCTCGCGCAGCTCCGCCTCATCAGCCACCACCCGGATACCGCGTCCGCCACCGCCCGCCGCCGCCTTGACCATCAGGGGATAGCCTATGACGGCGGCATGGGTGAGCGCCTCGTCCAGCGTCGCGACCACGCCGTCGCTGCCTGGCACCGTCGGCACACCGGCCTCCTGAGCGGCCCGCCTCGCGGCGGCCTTATCCCCCATGCGGCGGATAATGCCGGCATCGGGCCCCACAAAGATCAGACCGGCATGCTCCACGGCCTCGGCGAAAGCCGCGTTTTCCGAGAGAAACCCATAGCCCGGATGCACGGCCTGCGCGCCCGACTGACGGGCCGCCGCCAGAATAGCCTCGCTGTTCAGGTAACTGCGCGTGGCGTGCGACCCGCCAATATGCACCGCCTCGTCGGCCAGTTTGACGGGCAGGGCATCGCGATCGGCATCGCTATAGACCGCGACCGTGCGCATGCCCAGCTCGCGGGCGGCGCGGATCACCCGCAGGGCGATTTCGCCGCGATTGGCCACCAGCAATTTGTGTATCCGCTGCGGCTGATAAGAAGACATTGCCATGCCTCAGCCCTCGATGCGCAACAACGGCTGCCCCGCTTCCACCGGATCGCCATCCGCCACCAGGATTTCGGCTACGACGCCGGCCACAGAGGTCTCGATCTGGTTGAACTGTTTCATCACCTCGATGATGCCCACGATGTCACCGGCCGCCACCCTCTTGCCGACTTCGACGAAGGGTGCTTCGCCAGGACCGGGGCTGCGGTAGAAAGTGCCGGGCAGGGGGCTGGGAAGGTCTTGCTGCGACATGTTTTTTTCTCCTTGGAATATAAAAATCTGGGGATGGCTCAGAGCACAGGGAAGGGCGGCGGGCTGATACGGATTCCGGCCGCTTGCAGATGCTGGCGGGTCGCCTCGACCAACTCCAGCGCGCCTGGCGTATCGCTGTGAATGCAGACGGAATCAAAATCGATGGGAATGTCCTGCCCCTCGACCGTACGCACACGGCCCTCCGTGCAAGCGCGCAACACCTTGGCCGCCACCTGCGCAGGATCAAGCGCCTTGGTATAGCGCGTGAAAACAATGGAGCCGCTGGAGTCGTAGTCGCGGTCGGCATAGAACTCGCGCACGACCGGCTGGCCCAGTTCACGCGCCACCTTGCAAGTAACGGAGTTCTCCATGCAATAGAGATAGAGCGTGGGCTCGAGCTCGCGCAGGGTTTGCACCAGACGGCGCGACAGCGTCTCGTCTCGCGCGGCCAGCATGTAGAGCGCCCCATGGGGCTTGATGTGCTGCAAGCGCACGCCATGCAAGCGGGCAAACTCACGCAGCGCGCCTAGCTGATAAACGATATCGTTGACCAGACCCTCGGCGCTTTCTTTGAGATCACGCCGGCCAAAGCCCGCCAGGTCGCGAAACCCCGGATGCGCGCCAATGCCCACGCCGTGCTCGCGGGCCATCAGCACAGTGCGGCTCATGATGTTGGGATCGCCGGCATGAAAACCCGTTGCGATATTGGCGGAGCTGATCAGGGGCATGATCTGCTCATCAATGCCATCACCGATTTTCCAGGGACCGAAACCCTCTCCCATATCGGAGTTCAGGTCGATGCTCGCCTTGGTCATGAATATGTGTCTCCCAGGTGCTGCGCCACATTGGCGCCAGCAGTGTGGGAACAGTAGCCAAGGCTTTGATGAATAAAAAGTTCTTTTTTTAAATCACTCAATATCTATTTTTTAGATAACAAAGCGCGGCCAATTTTCAGATAATTTTCCAGTTCCCTTAAAAATTAAGGGATTTCCCTAGATATTCCTGGCGAGCTTTATTTTTCTAAAACAGATATTTTTAAGTCTTAATATCTATTTTTTAGATAAAGATCGCCATGTCTTTGACTCTGAAACAGCTCAAATACTTCGTAGCGGCTGCCGAACTCGGACAGATTTCGCAGGCCGCCATCCAGCTCAGCATTTCCCAATCAGCCGTCACCACCGCCATTCGCGAGCTAGAAGACGCGGTTGGATCGTCCCTCTTTGACCGGGGCGCGACCGGCGTGACGCTGACCAACACCGGACGCGCTTTTCTCAATCATGCGTACCACATTCTGTCTTCAGTGGACGAAGCCCTGAACATGAATGGCGCATCCGAAGGGGCGGCCGGCCGCCTGCTGCTGGCGGCGTCTTATACCGTCATCGGCTATTTCCTCCCCTATCACCTGAACCGCTTATCACAGCTGCATCCGCAACTAGACATCCAGTTACACGAACTGAACCGCAACGCCATCGAAGAGGGACTGATCGCACATCGCTACGATATGGCGGTGCTGCTGACCTCCAATGTGGTCAACCCCGAACTGGCGGTCGAACACTTCTTCGGCTCGCCGCGCCGCCTCTGGGTGCCTGCCCGCCACCCCTTGCTATCGCGCGACACCGTCACACTCGAGGACGTCGCACGCGAACCCTTCATCATGCTCACGGTGGATGAAGCCGCTCACACCGCACTGCGTTACTGGGCCGACACGCCATTTCGCCCCGATATCCGGCTGCGCACCTCCTCGGTGGAAGCCGTGCGCAGCATGGTGGCCAATGGCGGCGGCGTCGCCATGCTGTCTGACATGGTCTACCGCCCCTGGTCTCTGGAAGGGCGGCGCATCGAAACCATTCAACTGAAAGACCCTATTCCGCCGATGAATGTCGGCCTGGCCTGGCGCCGGGGTACCGAGCTTAGCCCGGCCATGCGCGCCATCCGCGACTACTTCCGCCATGCTTACGCGGTGCCGCGCTAAAGCCGACTGTGGCATCGCTTCCACAGAACAAATCAGAAATCTCTGTGTCGCTTGACCCAGGTCATAGCCGTAAAGCCCACGCTCTGCGAATCTGTCTGCATACGGATCAATTTACGGAGAGAGAGATGCAAGCAGTTTTCCGGCGCGGTCGCGCCATCGCCCTGGCCGCGCTGTGCGGCACCATGTTGTCTGCTCCCGCCCTGGCCCACGAGGAAGGGGACTGGCTGGTCAAGGTAGGCGTAACCCAGGTTCGCCCCCAATCCAACAACGGCAGCGTGCTCAACGGCTCGGTCGATCTGGACGTGAACAACAGCACCCGTCCGTCGTTCACCGTGACCTACATGGCCACGCGCAACGTGGGTATCGAACTGCTGGGCGCATGGCCTTTCGAGCATGACATTCGCGGCAGCGGACTAGGCACCATCGGCAAAACCAAGCACTTGCCCCCTACGCTCAGCCTGCAATGGCACTTTCTGCCAGACAGCACGGTGCAACCCTATGTTGGCGTGGGTCTGAACTACACCCACTTCTTTGACACCCAGGCTCGCGGCGCGCTGGCCGGCTCGAATCTCAAGCTCAAAGACTCCTGGGGCCTCGCCGGCCAGGTCGGCGTAGACGTCAAACTCAGCGAACGCTGGTTCCTGAACGCCGATCTGCGCTATATCGACATCTCGTCCAAGGTGAAGCTCGACGGCGAACGCATCGGCACGGCCCGCATCAACCCCTGGGTTGCCACGGTGGGCGTGGGCTATCGCTTCTAAAGCAGACAAGCCAAGGCAGGAACGGGGCCTTTCGGCCCCGTTTTACTTCTCTATGTCTGAAACCGGGCTTAGGCCTGCCGGTTGGCATCAACCAGCGCGGCGTCGATACGCCGGGAAAGGCCAGAGGTCATCCCACCCCTTTTTTCGCCTCGGACACGGGCTTGGATTGCGGCCCGCAGTCGCGCGCTTTTCCTAGCAAGGCAAGACGCCAATTTCTTGAATCGGCTTGACGGAATCCGATCCACAACAGGAAAACAGCAGTCCAGCCATACGGCACCCCTGGGCGAAAACGGGGCTCGGGCTACAATGATGGATTGTCGCACCCTCATCGTGCCCCCAGGAAAGGCCTTCGAGCATTCCGCAACCCTACCCGCTGCCCATGCCCGTTTCTACCCGCAACAGCTCGGAACTCGTATTGTCCTGCAAGGATGTTGCGCTAGGGTATGGCGACTTCACCGTGCTTTCGGGCATTACGCTAGAGGTGCACGCCGGCCAGGTGGTCGCTGTCATGGGCGGCTCCGGCTCGGGTAAAACCACGCTGCTGCGCGCGGCCACGGGCCAAATCGCCGCTCAGAGCGGCGTGGTCAAGGCCTTTGGCCAGGACGTCGCCCAGGCCAGCCCCGAATCGCTGCAAGGCCTGCGCAAGCGCATGGGTGTGCTGTTTCAGCAGGGCGCGCTCTTTACGGACCTCAACGTCTTTGAAAATGTCGCCTTTCCGCTGCGAGAACACACGAACGCCAGCGAAGCCGACATTCTCGACAAGGTGCTGGACAAGCTCGATGCGGTCGGCCTGCGCGCAGCCGCCCATTTGCGCGTCGCCGAGATTTCCGGAGGCATGGCTCGCCGGGTGGCCCTGGCCCGCGCCGTCGTCCTCGAGCCTGAACTCATTCTTTACGACGAGCCTTTTGCCGGACTGGACCCGATCTCCATGGGTATCACGGCGCGTCTGATCCGGCACCTGTCGGATCGCCTGCGCTGTGCCTCCGTGTTGATCACCCATGACATCCAGGAGTCATTCGCCATCGCAGATCAGGTCTACCTCGTCGGCCAGGGACAGATGAAGGCATCCGGGCCTCCCCAGACGCTGTCGGAGTCGCAGGACCCCTATGTCCGCCAGTTCCTGGATGGCGCGCCTGACGGCCCGGTCGCGTTCAGCTACCCCGAAACCCCGGCCTTCAAGCGCTGGCTGGGGCAACAACAAGGACGCAAATCATGAGCGCGCTGGGCCGATTCATCACCGCCATCGGCGCCTGGGTAGGCGATCTCATCCGGAGCGTAGGCTTTTTCACCCGCTTTTTTGGCGCTATCCTGGCGCGCTCCGGCATCATCTTCCGCCGCCCGCGCCTGGTATCCCAGCAGGTCCATTTCATCGGCAACTATTCCCTGCTGATCATCGCCGTATCCGGCCTGTTCGTGGGCTTTGTTCTGGGGCTGCAGGGTTATTACACCCTGAATCGCTATGGCTCCGAGGAGGCCCTCGGCCTGCTGGTGGCGCTGTCGCTGGTGCGCGAACTGGGTCCGGTCGTGACCGCCCTGCTGTTTGCCGGCCGGGCGGGCACCTCGCTCACCGCTGAAATCGGTCTCATGAAGGCCGGTGAGCAACTGGCCGCCATGGAAGTCATGGCCGTTGACCCCATGCGCCGTGTCCTGGTGCCACGATTCTGGGGCGGCGTCATCGCCATGCCCATCCTGGCCTCGGTATTCTCCATGGTGGGCATCCTGGGCGGCTGGGTCGTCGGCGTCGTCATGATCGGCGTCGATACCGGCGCATTCTGGTCACAGATGCAGGCCGGCGTCGATATCTGGGACGATGTGCTCAACGGCGTGATCAAAAGCGTGGTCTTCGGCATCACCGTCACCCTGGTAGCCCTTTATGAGGGTTGGCAGGCCCGCCCGACGCCGGAAGGCGTGGCGCGGGCCACCACCCGCACCGTGGTGGTGGGGTCTCTCGCCGTACTGGCCCTGGATTTCCTTCTGACCGCCCTGATGTTTGGCAATTGATACGGATTCATCATGTCACGCGAAAAAACCGATTTCTGGGTTGGCCTCTTCGTGCTGTTGGGCGCACTGTCGCTCATCTTCCTGGCGCTGCGCGCCGGCAACCTCAGCAGTTTCTCCTTCACGCCCACCTATGAGCTCACTGCCGATTTCGACAATATCGGGGGTCTGAAAGTGCGTGCGCCAGTGAAAAGCGCCGGGGTGGTGGTCGGGCGCGTCTCCAACATCAGCTTCAATGACCAGACCTTTCAGGCCGTGGTCACGATGAAACTCGAAACCCCCTTCAAATTCCCCTCCGACTCCTCGGCCAGCATCCTGACCTCCGGTTTGCTCGGCGAACAATACATCGGCGTGACCCCGGGCAGTGAAGATGAGAATTTTGCCGACGGCGGAAAAATCCGCTATACACAGAGTGCTGTCGTCCTGGAGCAGCTGATCAGCAAGTTCCTGTACGGCACGGCAGAAAAACAGGGCACGTCGGCAGCTGACACCGCTGCGCACTGAACGAGCCTTGCCGCGTCAAGCCCGCGGCGACATCATCAAAAAGACAAATATCTCGCGAAGGTGCGTTAGACCATGAAGATGCAGGCCCTCACTCGATTGACCACTGTCGCCGCCGCCGGGGCGGTTCTGGCCGGCTGCGCCGCCACGCATAACCCCGACCCGCGCGACCCCTGGGAAGGCTTTAACCGTGGCGTGTACAAATTCAATGACACGGTTGACCGGGCGCTCTTCAAGCCGGTGGCGCAGGGCTATACCTATGTCGTCCCGTCCCCGGTGCGCACCTGCGTCCACAATATGTTCAGCAACCTGGGCGATATCTGGGCCGGCGCCAACAGCATGCTGCAAGGCCGCGGCCACGATTTCATCAATACCCTCGGCCGCTTCCTGTTCAACACCACCATGGGGATCGGCGGTTGTATCGACGTCGCGTCGATGAATGGCGCGCGCAAGATCCCCAACGACTTCGGCGTCACGCTGGGCGTCTGGGGCCTGGGCCAAGGTCCTTACCTGGTGCTGCCGTTCTGGGGCGCAAGCACGGTGCGCGACAGTGCAGGCCTCGCCGTGGGCTGGTATGGAGACCCCGTCACCCTGCGTCAAGTCGATAACATTCCCCTGCGCAACTCGCTCTGGGGTCTGGAAATCGTCGACGCCCGCGCCAACCTGCTCGACGTGAGCAATACGATCGACCGCGTGGCCCTCGACCCCTACAGCTTCATACGCGATGCTTATCTGCAACGCCGTGCGGCCATGGTGCGCGGCAACCTCGCCGACGACGAAGCGGCACTGCCCAACTATGAGGACGAAGATGACGACACGTCCTCCCAGGCGCCTGCCGCCAAGCCACTGGCCAAGTAAGGCCGGCAGGTGACTAATCAAGGAGTTTTTATGCGGTTCTCTGTTGTTTCTTTTTTTCAACGCCTGCTGCTGGTCGCGGCCGTCACACTGGGTGGCGCCGCAGCAGCCCAGACGGTCAACCCCAATGGCCCGCCGGATCAGTTCGTCCTGAACGCGGCCGAGAAAGCCATTGATGTGCTGAAACAGGACGCCGGCGTGAAGTCCGGCGACCTGAACCGCGTTAATCAGGTGGTCGATCAATACATCCTGCCCTACGTCAACTTCGAGAAAACCACGCGTCTGGCGGCCGGCCGTTTCTGGCGTCAAGCCACCCCAGAGCAAAAACAGCGGCTGGCCGAAGCCTTCCGCGGCACCCTGGTGCGCACCTATAGCGGCGCGCTCGTCAAGGTGGACAACGGCACCACGATCAAACTGCTGCCCCAGCGTGGCGATCCCAACGCCAACGACGTTGTCGTGCGCTCCCTCATCAGCCAAACCAATTCGCAGCCCGTACAGGTCGATTACCGCCTGGAAAAAACCCCCCAGGGCTGGCGCATTTATGACCTCAACGTCGAAGGCATCTGGCTGATCGAGAACTACCGCAATCAGTTTGCGCAGCAAATCAATCAAAACGGCATCGACGGTCTGATCGATGCCCTGAACCGCCGCAATCAATAAGGCCGGCCGGGCGCTGCCAAGGCTGACGACACGAGGGGTAATTCGTCCGATAGGGTGATACCCCCCTCTATAATGCTGGTTTCGCTCTTACGGGCGCACGCCGGGCAGGCCCCGGAAATCCCGCCGCGTTTATGCCAGCCGTCAGCCTCGAACACGTCTCCAAAATCTACCCTCCACGCCAGCAAGGCTGGAAAACCCTGTTTGGCGCCGCCGCCGAGCCGGGCTTTCAGGCGCTCAACGATGTCAGCCTGCACATCGAGCACGGCGAGTTCTTCGGTCTGCTCGGTCCCAACGGCGCCGGCAAAACCACCCTGATATCCATTCTTGCCGGATTGGCCCGGGCCACTCAAGGACGCGCCAGCGTCTGCGGGTATGACGTGATCGCCCAATACAAAGAGGCGCGCCGGGCGCTGGGTGTCGTGCCTCAAGAATTGGTCTACGACCCCTTTTTCACAGTCCGCGAGACACTCCGCCTGCAATCGGGTTATTTCGGCCTGCGCAACAATGACGACTGGATCGACGAAATCCTGTTCAATCTTGGCCTGGCTGACAAAGCCGACGCCAATATGCGCGCCCTGTCGGGCGGCATGAAGCGCCGCGTGCTGGTCGCGCAGGCGCTGGTGCACCGCCCGCCGGTCATCGTGCTAGACGAGCCTACTGCCGGCGTGGACGTCGATTTGCGCCGCACGCTCTGGGAGTTCATCTCGCGCCTGAACCGCGCTGGCCACACCATCATGCTCACGACCCACTACCTCGAAGAAGCCGAGGCCCTGTGCGGCCGCATCGCCATGCTCAAAGGCGGGCGCATCGTTGCCCTGGACACCACCCAGGCGCTGCTGGCGCGCGTAGGCGGCGTAGACCTCGAAGATGCCTTCGTGCGCATCATGCGCCAGGATGACCCGGACTTCGTTCCCCTTACCGGCGAGGAGACGCTTTCGTGAACCCGAACCAAGCACTCGTGCAACCACGGCTGGACGCCGGCTCGGGTTTTCCGACCCTGTTGCGCAAGGAGTTGCTGCGCTTCTGGAAAGTCAGTTTCCAGACCATTGCCGCGCCTGTCATCACTGCCTTGCTTTATCTGCTGGTGTTCGCCCATGTGCTCGAGGGGCGTTTGATGGTGTACGGCTCGGTGCCGTACACCGCCTTCCTGATCCCCGGGCTCATGATGATGAGCATGTTGCAAAACGCCTTCGCCAACCCCTCGTCTTCGCTCATACAGAGCCGGATCACGGGCAACCTGGTGTTTGTGCTGCTGCCGCCGATCTCGCATCGCGAAATCTTTTCCGCCTATGTCATCGCCGCCGTGGTTCGGGGTCTGGCGGTCGGCCTCTGCGTCTGGCTGGTGGCCTTGTACTTCGTGCCGCTGATGCCGGCGCAACCTGTTTGGGTGCTGGTTTTCGCGGTGCTGGCCTGTGGCATCATGGCCGTGCTGGGCCTGGTGGCCGGGCTGTGGTCTGAGAAATTCGATCAACTGGCCGCATTCCAGAACTTTCTCGTCATGCCGGCTACCTTTCTGTCCGGCGTGTTTTACTCTATCCACACCTTGCCGCCGTTCTGGCAGGCCGTCTCGCACTGGAACCCGATTTTCTACACCATCGACGGCTTCCGTCATGGCTTCTTCGGCGTTTCAGATGTGTCGCCCTGGCAAAGTCTGGCCGTCGTGACGGGTGTATTCGTTGTCCTTTCTTTATTCGCGCTGCGGCTTCTGGCGCGCGGCTACAAGCTCCGGAACTGATCCATGCTTCCCACCCCCGAGCAAGTCCGCCAATACATTGCGGACGGCCTGTCCTGTGAACACCTGGACGTGCAAGGCGACGGCTCGCATTTCGATGCCGTCATCGTCAGCACCGCCTTCGAAGGCAAGCGCCTGATCGCACGCCATCAACTGGTTTACGCCGCCCTGGGCGACCGCATGAAAGCGGAAATCCACGCCCTATCGATGCGCACGCTCACGCCCGAAGAGTTCCACAAGGCAGGGCGCTGATGGACAAGCTGCGCATCACCGGCGGCGCCCGGTTGCATGGCGAGGTCGTGATTTCCGGCGCCAAGAACTCGGCGCTGCCCATTTTGTGCGCCAGCCTGCTCACCGCCGATCCCGTCCGCCTGAGCAATGTGCCCCAGCTCAACGACACGCGCACCATGTTGCGCCTGTTGGGCCAGATGGGCGTGAAAGCGGAAAGCGCGCAAACCTCGGTCAACCTCCAGGCTGATCAGGTCCACAGCCTGGAAGCTCCCTATGAGTTGGTCAAGACCATGCGCGCCTCTATCCTGGTGCTGGGTCCGCTGCTCGCCCGCTTCGGCGAGGCGCGCGTGAGCCTGCCGGGAGGCTGCACCATCGGTCAACGGCCGGTGGATCAGCACATCAAGGGGCTGGAAGCCCTCGGCGCGCAGATCACGATGGAACACGGCTTTGTCGTGGCGCGCGCCAAACGCCTGAAAGGCGCATCGGTGCGCACCGACATGGTGACGGTCACGGGGACGGAAAATCTGCTGATGGCGGCGGCGCTGGCCGAAGGCCAAACGATTCTGGAAAACGCCGCGCGCGAACCCGAGGTCATCGATCTGGCCGAACTGCTCATCAAGATGGGCGCCCGGATTCAAGGCCACGGCACCGACCGCATCGTGATCGACGGCGTCGAACGTTTGCACGGCGCCGACCATACCGTCATCTCCGACCGCATCGAAGCGGGTACGTTTCTATGCGCCGTCGGTGCGACAGGCGGGGATATCACGCTGCGCAACACCGACGCGGCCATCATGGGCGCCACGCTGGACAAGCTCACCGAGGCCGGACTGCATATCGAAAGCGGTCCGGGCTGGATTCGTGGCGTCATGAACGGCCGCCCCAAGCCGGTTGGCATACGCACCCATGAATACCCCGGCTTCGCCACCGATATGCAGGCCCAGCTGATGGCTTTGAACACGATCGCCGATGGCACCGCCATCGTGGTCGAAAATATCTTTGAAAACCGCTTCATGCACGTGCAGGAACTATGCCGACTGGGCGCGGACATCGACATCGACGGCCACACGGCCGTGGTGCGGGGTGTCGCCCGGCTCTCCGGCGCCACTGTCATGGCTACCGACCTGCGTGCGTCGGCCAGCCTGGTGATCGCCGGCCTGGCCGCTGAAGGGGACACGCTGATCGACCGCATTTATCATCTGGATCGCGGCTACGATCGCATGGAAATCAAACTGCGCAATCTCGGTGCGCGCATCGAGCGCGTCACCGGCAAGGAAGATGAATGAGCATCGCTGCGGCTCCCCTGACCCTGGCACTGTCCAAGGGACGCATTTTTGAAGAAACTCTGCCCCTGCTGGCCGAGGCCGGCATCGGCGTCGTCGAAAGCCCGGAGAGCTCGCGCAAGCTGATCCTGCCCACTAGCGACCCCGGTCTGCGGCTGATCATCGTGCGCGCCTCCGACGTTCCCACCTATGTTCAATATGGCGCCGCCGACTTCGGCATCGCCGGCAAGGATGTGCTGATCGAACACGCGGCTGGCCAGGCTGGCCGCCTGTATCAGCCCATCGATCTGAACATCGCCAAATGCCGCCTGAGCGTGGCCGTGCGCGAGGACTTCGATTACGCGGCGGCCGTGCACCAGGGGGCTCGCCTGCGGGTGGCCACCAAATACGTGCAGTCCGCCCGCGAACACTTCGCCAGCAAGGGCGTTTACGTCGATCTCATCAAACTGTACGGCTCGATGGAGTTGGCGCCGCTGGTCGGCCTGGCCGACGCCATCGTCGATCTGGTGTCCACCGGCGGCACGCTGCGGGCCAACGGGCTGCGTGAAGTCGAGACCATCATGCCGATTTCCTCGCGTCTCATCGTCAACCAGGCTTCTCTGAAAACACGCGGCGCCAGCCTGCAGCCGCTGCTTGACGCGTTCCAGCGCGCGAGCCAGGGCCAAGCCGACTCCAATAGCTGACCTGATGCCATGGCTCTGATCAACCGACTCGATTCCCGCGATGCGGGCTTCCAATCCGACCTGTCCCGCTTGCTGGCCTTCGAAGCCTCGCAGGATGAATCCATCGACCGCGCTGCGGCGGGCATTCTGGCTGATGTGCGCACGCGCGGTGACACCGCTTTGCTCGAGTACACCCAGCGTTTTGACCGCATGGCCGTCGATACCGCCGCCGCGCTCGAAATCCCCAAGACTGAATGGCAGGCTGCGCTGAACAGCCTGCCTGCCGCGCAGCGCCAGGCCCTCGAAGCGGCCGCCGGCCGCGTGCGCGCCTACCACGAGCATCAGCGCGCCGAAACCTGGACCTACACCGACGCCGAGGGCACTATGTTGGGCCAGCAGGTCACGCCGCTGGACCGCGTGGGCCTCTATGTGCCGGGCGGCAAAGCGGCCTATCCGTCTTCCGTATTGATGAACGCCATCCCGGCCAAGGTGGCTGGCGTGCCCGAGCTCATCATGGTGACACCCACGCCTGACGGCCAGCGCAATCCCATCGTGCTGGCCGCTGCGGCCATCGGCGGCGTGGACCGCGTATTCGCCATCGGCGGCGCTCAAGCCGTCGGTGCGCTGGCCTATGGCACGGCAACCGTCCCGGCGGTGGACAAAATCGTCGGCCCCGGCAACGCCTACGTCGCAGCGGCCAAGCGGCGCGTGTTTGGCGTGGTCGGCATCGACATGATCGCCGGCCCCAGCGAAATCCTGATCATCTGCGATGGCAAGACACCCGCCGACTGGATCGCGATGGACCTGTTTTCCCAAGCCGAACACGACGAGCTGGCGCAGTCTATCTTGCTGTGTCCGGACGCGGCCTTCATCGACGAAGTCGAGGCCGCGATCGAGCGGCTGCTGCCCACCATGCCGCGCGCCGACATCCTGCGCACCAGCCTGGCCAACCGTGGCGCGCTGATCCAGGTGCGCGATCTGGATGAAGCCTGCGCCATCGCCAACACCATCGCCCCCGAGCATCTCGAAATCTCCACCGAGCAGCCTGAAGTCTGGACAGCCCGCATCCGTCATGCCGGGGCCATCTTCATGGGACGCTACAGTTCGGAATCGCTGGGCGATTACTGCGCGGGTCCCAACCATGTGTTGCCGACCTCGCGCACGGCGCGCTTTTCCTCGCCGCTCGGCGTGTATGACTTCCAGAAGCGCTCCAGCCTCATCCAGGTATCGCGCGAAGGCGCTCAGACACTGGGCCGTATCGCCGCCGAACTGGCGCTGGGCGAAGGCTTGCAGGCCCATGCGGCCAGCGCGCAATACCGCCTCGACGAACGCTCATGAGCGCCGCCGAGCGGATCGCTCGCACGCTGCGCCAGGACATCCTGGCGCAGTCCGCCTATCCGGTAGCGGCAAGCGCGGCCGATGTCATCAAGCTAGATGCCATGGAGTGCCCGTATCCGCTGCCTGAGCGGGTGCGCGACGCCATTGCCCAGGCCGCGTGCGAGACGCCCCTCAACCGTTATCCCCAGGCTGACCTCTCTGTCCTCAAGGCCGCCGTCGCCACCGCTTTTGAGGTGCCCGCAGAGGCGGACCTCTTATTCGGCAACGGCTCGGATGAGCTGATTCACCTGCTGGTGCAAGCCTGTTGCGAACCCGGCGATACGGTGCTGTCGCCCTGGCCCTCGTTTGTCTATTTTGAAATGGCGGCGCGCTTTGACCACGCCCGCTTCGTGGGCGTGCCGCTCACCACGGACCTGGAGCTGGACCTGCCCGCCATGTTGGCGGCCATCGAAGAGCACCAGCCCAAGCTGGTGTTCCTGGCTTTGCCCAACAATCCCACCGGCGGCCTGTGGCCCGACGCCGCAGTTCAGGCCATTATTCAGACCGCCCCCGGCTTGGTCGTCATCGACGAGGCCTATCAGCCCTTTGCCGGCCACAGCTGGATGCCGCGCGTAACGCAACTGCCTAATGTTGTGATCATGCGCACGGTCTCCAAGATCGGCCTGGCCGGTCTGCGTTTTGGCTATCTGGCGGGCTTACCCGACTGGATCTCCCAGATCGACAAGGTCCGCCCACCCTATAACGTCGACGTCCTGACCCAAGCCGTACTGCTCGCCGTGCTGCGCGAGAAGGCGGTGCTCGACGAGCAGGCTGCCCGCCTGCGCGCCGACCGCGAACCGCTGGCCCGTGGGCTGGCCGCTTTGCCGGATGTCAGGGTCTACCCCAGTGCCGGCAATTTCATTCTTGTACGCTTTTGCGGCAAGCTGGACGGCAACGCCGTGCATCTCGCCCTGAAAACGCGCAAAATACTGGTTAGAAACTTTTCGGCGGCGCATCCGCTTCTGGCTAACTGCCTGCGCATTTCGATTGGCACGCCGGAAGAAAACGCGGCCTTGCTCGCTGCCCTGCAAGACATACTGAGTCCCTGATATGCGTACCGCAGAAATCATCCGCAACACCAACGAGACGCGCATCCGCGTGGCCGTCAATCTCGATGGCACCGGCAAGCAAAGCATCGACACCGGCGTGCCCTTTCTGGATCACATGCTGGACCAGATCGCCCGCCATGGCCTGGTCGATCTCGACATCAAGGCCGAGGGCGACCTCCACATCGACGCCCACCACACCGTCGAAGACGTCGGCATCACGCTGGGCATGGCCATCGCCAAGGCCATTGGCAACAAGGCCGGCCTGCGCCGCTACGGCCATGCCTATGTGCCACTCGACGAGGCCTTGTCACGCGTCGTGATCGACTTCTCGGGCCGTCCGGGGCTGGAATACCACATCGACTTCACGCGAGCGCGCATCGGCGACTTCGACGTTGACCTCACGCGTGAATTCTTCCAGGGTCTGGTCAACCACGCCCTCATGACGCTGCACATCGACAACCTGCGCGGCTTCAATGCCCACCACCAGGCCGAAACCGTTTTCAAGGCCTTTGGCCGCGCGCTGCGCATGGCCATGGAGGTCGATCCCCGCATGGGCGACGTCATCCCGTCCACCAAGGGCGTGCTGTAACACCGAGGCCCACGAATTGAGCACTATCGCTATCGTCGACTACGGAATGGGGAACTTCCATTCCGTGGCGCGCGCGCTGCAATATGCCGCGCCGCAAGCCAATATCCGCATTTGCAATCGCGCCCAGGACATCGACGCCGCTGACCGGGTCGTGTTTCCGGGGCAGGGCGCCATGCCGGACTGCATGCGCACCCTGAATGAGTCCGGCCTGGCCGAAGCCGTATTGCGGGCCGCCCGCAACAAGCCGCTGTTGGGCGTGTGCGTAGGAGAACAGATGCTGTTCTCGTCCAGCGAGGAAGGCGATACGCCTTGCCTGAATCTTTTCGCAGGCCAGGTGCGCCGCTTTGCCGGCCCCCAGTTCGCCGACATCGTCACGGCCGACAAAGAGGGCAATACCGGCCCCGTGGCCACGAACACCCGCGAAGAACGCCTGAAAGTGCCCCATATGGGCTGGAACAAGGTCCGCCAGACGCGCGCTCATGCGCTATGGGAAGGTATTCCCGATGAGGCGCATTTTTATTTCGTCCACAGTTATTACGCCGCGCCCGAAGATCCTGCCCTGACTGTCGGGGAAAGCGATTACGGGCTTGCCTTTACCTGCGCCGTGGCCGCCAGTAACATTTTCGCGGTGCAATTTCACCCGGAAAAAAGCGCCGAACACGGTTTGCGCCTGTATCGCAATTTTGTAGACTGGCAGCCATAGCCGCCGTACGACGCGCCTGGGCAGGCTTTCTTTTCAACCGATTTTTCAACGCTCGCTATCACCATGCTGCTGATCCCCGCCATCGACCTCAAAGACGGGCGCTGTGTGCGTCTGCGCCAGGGAGACCTGGACGATGTCACGGTGTTCTCCGAAGACCCCGCTGCCATCGCCTCGAATTGGCTCGCCCAGGGCGCCCGCCGGCTGCATCTGGTCGATCTGAACGGCGCTGTCGCCGGCAAGCCCAAGAACGAAGCGCCCATCAAGGCCATCCTCAAGGCGGTCGGTGACGATATCCCCGTGCAAATCGGCGGCGGCATCCGTGACCTCGACACCATCGAACGCTATCTCGATGCCGGCATCTCCTATGTCATCATCGGCACGGCGGCCGTCAAAAACCCCGGCTTTCTGCATGACGCCTGCGGCGCCTTCCCCGGGCAAATCATTGTCGGCCTGGACGCACGAGACGGCAAAATCGCCACCGACGGCTGGAGCAAGCTCACCCGCCACGACGTCCTCGATCTCGCCAAGAAATTCGAAGACTATGGCTGCGAAGCCATCATCTACACCGACATCGGCCGCGACGGCATGCTCTCCGGCGTGAACGTCGAAGCCACCGTGCGTCTGGCTCAGCATGTGCGCATCCCCGTGTACGCCTCGGGCGGCATTGCCGGCATGGCCGATATCGAAGCCCTGTGCGCGGTCGAAGCCGACGGCGTCGAAGGCGCCATTCTCGGTCGCAGCATTTATGAAGGCGCGCTGGACTTCAAGGTGGCCCAGGCCCGCGCTGATGAACTGACGTCATGACGCAAACCCAGGGCCCTACCGCTTCGGCGCTCACGCGCCGCATCATTCCCTGCCTCGACGTGACCGCCGGACGCGTCGTCAAGGGTGTGAACTTCGTCAACCTGACCGACGCGGGCGACCCGGTCGAGATCGCCCGCCGCTATAACGAGCAGGGCGCCGACGAACTCACTTTCCTGGATATCACCGCCACCAGCGACGGCCGTGATCTCATCCTACCCATCATCGAGCAGGTGGCGTCGCAGGTTTTCATCCCGCTGACCGTAGGCGGCGGTGTAAGACAGGTTTCCGATGTTCAGCGTCTGCTCAATGCAGGCGCTGACAAAATCAGCATCAACAGCGCCGCCATCAGCAATCCCGAACTGGTGCGCGCCGCCGCCGATTACCACGGCTCGCAGTGCATCGTGGTCGCCATCGACGCACGGCGCGTCAGCAGCGAGGGTGAAGCCGCCCGCTGGGAAGTCTTCACCCATGGCGGACGCCGCGCCACCGGGCTTGACGCCGTGGCCTGGGCCCGCCGTATGGCAGCCTATGGCGCTGGCGAAATCCTGCTCACCAGCATGGACCGTGACGGCACCAAATCCGGCTTTGACCTCGAACTGACGCGTACGGTCTCCGACGCTGTGCCGGTCCCCGTGATCGCCTCGGGCGGGGTGGGCAATCTGGAGCATCTGGCCGAGGGGGTCACCACCGGCCGCGCCAGCGCCGTGCTGGCCGCCAGCATTTTTCACTTCGGCCAGCACACCGTGCGCGAATGCAAGGCCTTCATGGCCCAGCGCGGCATTGACGTCAGATTGGACTAATCATGAGTACCGAACCGGATTGGATGGCCGATGTCGTTTTCGACGCCGATGGCCTGATTCCCGCCATCGCCCAGGATGCCGAAAATGGCCAGATCCTGATGGTGGCCTGGATGAACCGCGAATCGCTGGCCGAAACGGCCGCGACCGGCCGTGCCGTCTATTGGTCGCGCTCGCGCAAGAAACTCTGGCGTAAAGGCGAAGAATCCGGCCACGCGCAACAGGTGCACGAGCTGCGCCTCGATTGCGACGGCGACGTCATCCTGCTGAAAGTCCACCAAAACGGCGGCATTGCCTGCCATACTGGCCGCGCAAGCTGTTTTTACCGCCGTCTGGACGGCACTTCCCAGCGTGCTGCGTGGGTGGCGGTCGATCCTGTACTGAAAGACCCGGAACTGATCTATAAATGACAAACGCGCCCGTTTTCGGTGCCGACGTGCTGGCGCGCGTCGCCGACACGCTGGAAACCCGCCTGCCCCAAAACGGCGGCGATCCGCAAACTTCGTATGCGGCCAAGCTGCTGGCCAAAGGGCCGGATGCTTTCCTGAAAAAAATCGGCGAAGAAGCCACCGAGCTGGTCATGGCCGCCAAAGATGGCCTGCCCGAACGTATCGTCAGCGAGACTGCCGACCTCTGGTTTCATTGCCTCGTAACGCTGGCTCACTACAATCTGCGCCCCGAAGACGTGCTGGCTGAGCTGGCGCGTCGCGAGGGCTTATCGGGCCTTGAAGAAAAAGCCCGCCGGCCCGCCGACTGAGAATCCGTATGAGCGAAAACTGTATCTTCTGCAAGATTGCGCGGGGCGATATCCCCGCCAAGAAAGTTTACGAAGACGATGAATTCATCGCTTTCCACGACATCAGCCCGGCCGCACCCGTGCATTTGCTGCTCATCCCGCGCCATCACATTGTTTCCATGCAGGATATCACTGCCGAAGACGCAGGCTGGTTGGGTAGAATGATGGCACTCGTGCCTCGCCTGGCCCAGGAAAATGGTTGCAATCCCGGGCCAGAAGGCGGCTTCCGGCTGCTGGCGAACGCCGGCGTCGAAGGCGGCCAGGAAGTGCCGCACCTGCATTTCCACATTATGGGTGGCCCGCGTCCCTGGAACGGCCGCACGGCCCCCGACGCATAAACACGGAGAGTTGTCATGGGTAGCTTCAGTATTTGGCATTGGTTGATCGTTCTGGTCATCGTCGCCCTGATTTTCGGCACGAAAAAATTGCGCAATATCGGCTCTGACCTGGGCGGTGCGGTCAAGGGTTTCAAGGACGGCATGCAAGAAGCCAATGCCGACAAAACCGAACAGGTCACGCAACAGCAGACCACGATCGACGTGCAGGCCAAGGAAAAACAGAATTCCTGATCTCCGGGCGGGCAGGGCCCGCCCCTCTATCTTCTATCAAGCGACAGACGCATGTTTGATGTCAGCTTCACGGAACTGATCGTAATCGGCGTCGTGGCGCTGATTGTGCTCGGGCCCGAACGCCTCCCTAAAGTCGCTCGTACCGTCGGTCATCTACTCGGCCGCGCGCAGCGTTACGTCCATGACGTCAAATCCGATATTCAGCGCGAAATCGAGCTGGATGAGTTGCGCAAGTTCAAACAACAAATAGACAGCACGGCGCAGGACGTCAATCAGTCGTTGCGCGGCGCCACCGACTCGCTGCGCGCAAGCGGTGATTCGTTGCGCGCCGAACTCGACGACACCGCAAGAACGGTCAATGAAGCCGCGGCGGATATTCAACGCACGATTGCGCCCCATCCCGCCATCACCGCTGAAACAGACACAAGCAAATTGCCCGGCACGCCTGCCACGCTGCCTGCCACGGCCGCAGCCGAACCGACACCGGCCGCGCCCGCAGCGTCCCAGGCTGAGGCCCCCAAGTCCCCGTCTACTGGTAATGCAACGTGAGTCAGGAAGCCCCCCAAACCGAAGAAGCGATGCCGCAAGAAAGCTTCATGTCGCATCTGGTCGAACTGCGCTCACGCCTCTTGAAAGCCGTCAGCGCGGTGGTTGTGATCTTCCTGATTCTTTTCGCCTATCCCGGCGCCTCGACCATCTATGACGTACTGGCTCAGCCCATGCTCGCGTCCTTGCCCGAAGGCACGCGCATGATTGCCACCGGCGTGATCACGCCTTTTATGGTGCCCGTCAAGGTCACCATGATGGCGTCCTTCGTGATCGCCTTGCCCGTCGTGCTCTATCAGGCCTGGGCCTTTGTCGCCCCCGGCCTTTACCGCCACGAAAAGCGTCTGGCCCTGCCGCTCATCGCCTCCAGCACGCTGCTGTTCCTGGCGGGCATGGCGTTCTGCTACTTCTTTGTGTTCCGTACGGTGTTCCATTTCATTGCGACCTTCGCGCCGCAATCCATCACGCCAGCCCCGGACATCGAGGCCTACCTCAGCTTCGTCATGACCATGTTCATGGCCTTCGGCATCACCTTCGAGGTACCCGTCGCCGTGGTGTTGCTGGTCAAGACGGGCCTGGTCGATGTTGCCAAACTGCGCCAGGCGCGCGGTTATGTCGTGGTCGGCGCCTTCGTGATCGCCGCCGTGGTCACGCCGCCCGATGTCGTCAGCCAATTCATGTTGGCCGTACCGCTGTGTCTGCTGTATGAAGTCGGCCTGATCTGCGCCCGCCTGATCACGCCGAGAAAAACCGCCGAGGGCAGAGAACTCGCTGAACGCGAGTAAGCCCCATCCAGCACGCCCTTCGCGGTCTTATTGCGGCCGGGAAGGGCGTGTGCCCATCGTGGCCTTGATCTCCATCTCTTTGCCCTCGCGCAACACCTTCAGCACAGCGGTGTGACCAGGCGAGACCGCGGCGATCTGCGCCAGCAGCCTGCCCGTATCGCGCACCGGCTGACCATCCAGCGCCAGCACGATATCCCCCACGCGCAGCCCGGCCTTGCCGCCTGGACTACCACGCATGACACCGGCAATGATGACGCCAGGCGCATCCTCTCCCAGCTTGAAGGCGTGCGCCAATTCCGGCGTGAGGTCCTGCGGCTCGATGCCCAGCCAACCCCGGCGCACTTTGCCAGTCTTGATGATCTCGTCCATCACACGCCGGGCGATATCGATCGGAATGGCGAAACCGATACCCAGCGAGCCGCCTGTCTGGGAATAGATCGCCGTATTGATGCCCACCAGATTCCCCTGAGTGTCGATCAGTGCGCCGCCTGAGTTGCCGGGATTTACGGCCGCGTCGGTCTGGATGAAATTCAAATACGCATTGGCCCCCAAGCCAGAGCGGCCCAAGGCTGACACAATCCCCTGCGTCGTCGTCTGCCCGACTCCGAACGGATTGCCGATCGCCAGCACCACATCTCCCACCCGCAGCCTGCGGCCCTCGGCGAAGCTGGCCACAGGCAGGCCGGTCAAGTTACCCGATAGCTTGAGCACGGCCAGATCGGTTTCGGTATCCGCGCCGACGACCTTGGCAGCGGCCTGCCGGCCATCGGCCAGCGCCACCTCGATCGCATCGGCCGCATCCACCACATGAAAATTGGTCAGTACATAACCCTGCTCACTGACGATCACCCCCGATCCGAGGCTGTTGGATTGCTCGCGCCGAGAAAGCCCCGGAACCTGAGCGATGAACTGGCGCAAGGCGGGGTCCTCCGGCAGGGGCAGGAGAGGCACATCCACATGTTTGGACGTATAAATATTGACCACCGAGGGCGCGGCCCGCGCCACCGCCGGCGCATAACTGTCTACCGTCGCCAAGGCAGAGGCGGGCTGACCAGGACCGGCCAGCCGCAGCAAGTCGGGCCGCAATGCGGCGACGACGAATAAAATGGCCAGGCAAACTGTGACAGCCTGAGCAAAGACTAGCCAAAGGCGACGTATATATTCCACGGAACACACAATGAAGAAAGTCGACATCCGCACGCTCACGGGCTGGCTGGACGCCACCCTGCAAGCCGCACGCTTTCGAGATTACGCCCCGAATGGCCTACAGGTAGAGGGCAATCAGGAGGTTGGACACCTTATCACGGGCGTAACGGCATCCGAGGCGCTCTTGCGTACCGCCGTGGAGCGCGGCGCGGATGCCGTGCTGGTTCACCACGGCTGGTTCTGGCGCAATGAAGACCCGCGCATACTGGGGCCGCGCCGCCGCCGCCTCGCGCTTCTCTTGGCTCACGACATCAACCTGATCGGCTACCACCTGCCGCTGGATGCGCACCCCACACTGGGCAACAACGCCCAGTTGGCGCGCGTGCTCGGGCTGACCCCCTTGCGCGATGCCGAGGGCGCGCCGCAAACAGCCGGCAAAGACGGGCTGATCTGGCTGGGTGAAGCGCCCAGCCTCGCAACACTGGGTGAACTGGCCGAACACATAGGACAACGCCTAGGCCGCCAGCCCCTGTGGATCGGTGATGCCCAAGCTCCGGTCGGACGCATCGCATGGTGCACCGGCGGCGCGCAAAACATGATGGCCGAAGCCATCGATGCTGGCGCCACGGTGTACATCACCGGCGAAGCTTCCGAACCCAATGCCCATCTCGCACGCGAAACCGGCGTGGGCTTCATCAGTGCCGGCCATCACGCCACCGAACGCTATGGCGTGCAGGCTCTGGGCAAAGCCGTCGCGGCGCAATTCGGCATCCAGGTCGAGTTTGTCGATATCGACAACCCGATCTGATGCCGACCACCGCTTACTTCTTGAGCGAATCGCGGATTTCGCGCAGCAGCACCACCTCTTCGGGCGTCGGCGGAGGCGGAGCCGCCGTTTCGTCTTTGCTATGACGCGCACGATTGATGACTTTCACCATCCAGAAGATGACGAAGGCCAAGAGCACGAAATTAATCAGAATCGTGACGAAATTACCCCAGGCCAGCACGTTCGCGCCGGCCTTGCTCAGCTCGGCATAAGTCATGGGGCCGGCATAGTCCTTGGGCAAGGACAAAACGAGAAACTGATTACTGAAATCTACCGAGCCGCCCACGATAAAATTGACCACGGGCATGATCAGGTCTTTGACGATAGAGTCGACAATTTTGCTGAACGCGGCGCCAATAATGACGCCGACCGCCAGGTCGATAGCATTACCCTTGACGGCGAAATCGCGGAATTCCTTAAGAAAACCGGTTGCTTTGCTCATGCGTGTTCCTTCCTGGTTGCGAGGTTCCCTCGGACGGGCAGGACTATAATACGCGGTTGCTACGCTGTCTGTTACACCTCACGCCAAACGGGTGCCGCAAGATTGATGCCGAGGTGGTTTTGCGTGCGACAAGGATAGGAAATGAGTCAGGATAAGCGGGTGCATGACGACGAAGCTGCCGTGCCTGCCGAGCTACCCGCCGACCCGTCTCGGCGCTTCTGGGTCGGCGCAGCCTGTGCGGTCGGCGGTGTCGCCGGGGTAACAGCCACAATCCCGCTGTTTGGCACCGTTGCGCCCTCCGCCCGGGCCGAAAGCGCCGGCGCCCCCGTCGAAGTCGACATCAGCGACCTGGTACCCGGCAAGATGCGCGTCGTAGTGTGGCGCGGCAAGCCGGTCTGGGTCGTACGCCGCGATGAGGCGCAGCTCCAGGGCATCAAGACACAGGACAAACAGGTTGCCGACCCGGACTCCGACCGCCCCGGCTATACCCCCGCGTTCGCCAAGAACGAATACCGTTCGCGCAAGCCTGATCTCTTTGTCTGCATCGGTCTTTGCACCCATCTGGGCTGCTCCCCGACCCCGCATTTCGAAACCGGCCCGGGCGCCGGCTTGCCGCCCAGCTGGGCGGGCGGCTTTATCTGCCCCTGTCATGGCTCGACCTTCGATATGGCCGGCCGGGTTTACAAAGACAAGCCCGCGCCCGACAACCTCGAAGTCCCGCCCTATCGCTACCTGTCGGATACCCGCATCCTCGTAGGCGCCGACGACGACCACAAGGCCTGACCGCCTGCGGTAGACAGGCGCACGATAAAAACGGAAGGAGCTTCCCTCAGATGGCAGGCGAAAAAAACGTCGAGGCAACAGGCCTGTTAGGCTGGCTGGACCGGCGTTTTCCGGTGATGTCTTTTTGGAAGGCGCACCTGACCGAATACTACGTACCGAAGAACCTCAACTTTTGGTACATCTTCGGCTCACTCGCGCTGGTCGTGCTCGTCATCCAGATCGTGACCGGCATTGCCCTGGTCATGCATTACAAACCCGACGCGGAAAAAGCCTTTCAGTCGGTCGAGTACATCATGCGCGAAGTTCCTTGGGGCTGGCTGGTGCGCTACATGCACTCCACCGGCGCCTCGATGTTCTTTGTCGTGATCTATCTGCATATGCTGCGCGGCCTCTTCTATGGCTCGTACCGCAAGCCGCGCGAACTGGTCTGGATTTTCGGCGTTGCCCTCTTTCTATGCCTGATGGCCGAAGCCTTCTTCGGCTATCTGCTGCCCTGGGGGCAGATGTCCTACTGGGGCGCACAGGTCATCATTAACCTGTTCTCGGCCATCCCTTTTATCGGTCCGGATCTGGCCATCTGGATTCGTGGCGACTACGTGGTCTCGGATGCCACGCTCAACCGCTTCTTCGCCTTCCACGTCATCGCCATTCCGCTGTTGCTGATCGGCCTGGTCGTGGCCCACCTGGTGGCGCTGCACGAAGTCGGCTCCAGCAACCCCGACGGCATCGACATCGAAAACGGCCCCAAAGATCAATATGGCCGCCCGGCCGATGCCCTGCCTTTCCATCCCTTTTACACCGTGCACGACCTCAGGGGCGTGGTGGTGTTTCTGATGGTGTTTGCAGCCATCGTATTTTTTGCCCCGGAGATGGGCGGCTATTTTCTGGAATACAACAACTTTCTTCCGGCCGATCCGCTACAGACGCCCGCTCACATCGCGCCGGTCTGGTACTTCACGCCGTTCTATTCCATGCTGCGCGCCACCACGGGCAGCCTCACCTGGGTGCTGGCCGGCGCCTGCATCCTGAGCGCCGCCGCACTGCTCGCCAGACGTCCGCGCCGGACTCGGCTGGCATTGCCCGCGATGCTCGTCCTGCTCGCCGTGCTGCTGCGCACCCTTGAGGCGAAGTTCTGGGGCGTAGCCGTAATGGGCGGATCAGTGCTCATCCTGTTCTTTCTGCCCTGGCTGGACCAGTCGCCGGTCAGGTCTATTCGCTACCGTCCAGGCTGGCACAAAGGGCTCTACGCCATTTTCATCGCCAACTTCCTCATGCTCGGCTATGTCGGCACGCAAACCCCCTCCGCCACTTTCAATCTGATGGCGCAGGCAGGCACGCTGATTTACCTGGGTTTTTTCCTGCTGATGCCGATCTGGAGCCGTCTGGGGACTTTCAAGCCGGAACCCGTGCGCCTGACTCTGCGCCGGGCACGCCAGGGCAAGGAAGCGCCATGATCCGCAAGCTGATGGCCATGGCCTTGCTGCTTTGGTGCGCCACCGCCAACGCGCTAGACCGCGCGCCGGATCAAACCAACGATCTGGCCTCTTTGCAAAACGGCGCAAAACTGTTCATCAACTACTGCCTGAACTGTCATAGCGCCAGCGCCATGCGCTACAACAAACTGCAAGAGATAGGCCTGACCGAACAACAGATCCGGGACAACCTGCTGTTCACCGGCGAAAAACTGGGCGATGCCATGACGATTGCCATGACGCCCGAGGAAGCCAAAAAGTGGTTCGGCGTCACCCCCCCTGATCTCTCCCTCATGGCACGCGCCAAATCCACCACGGGCGGCCCCAGCGGCGCGGACTACCTCTACACCTATTTGCGCACTTTCTACCGCGACACCTCGCGCCCCAGCGGTTGGAACAACCTCGTTTTTCCCGGCACCGCCATGCCGCATGCCCTCTGGCAACGCCAGGGCCCCCGCGAACTCACTCTGGTCAAACAGCGTGAAGTCACCGCATCGGACGGCAGCAAACGATGGGAAAAGGTGACTACGTTGTATGATGCGCAAGGTTATTCCACTTCAAAGGCGGAACCCCTTGCTCATTTCAGTGGCCAGGAGGGACCGCCCGAGGCGAAGTTCAGGGTGCTGGAGCCGTCGCGCGAGGCCGCGTATGACCGCGATATCGCCGACCTTACCGCCTTCATGACCTGGATGGCCGAGCCCGTTCAACGAAGCCGAATCCGCTTAGGATGGGGCGTGTTGATCTTTCTGGGCTTGTTCCTGGTGGTCAGTTGGCGCCTGAACGCGGCCTACTGGAAACATGTACGCTAACCCGCAACGCCCCGCCGAACCGATACGCCCCTGGCCGTCGGTCTGCACAGATAGGACCAATCCCTGTCGTTGCCTGGCATTCGGGGCCAGCCCCTGATATGGTATAGGGCGCTGGCCTTTCGCTTTTCAATACAAGGACTTACCGCCATGATGGTGCTCTACTCCGGAACCACTTGCCCGTTTTCGCAACGCTGCCGCTTTGTGCTGTTCGAAAAAGGCATGGATTTCGAGATCCGCGACATCGACCTCTATAACAAGCCGGAAGACATCTCCGTCATGAATCCCTACGGCCAGGTGCCCATCCTGGTCGAGCGCGATCTCATCCTGTACGAATCGAACATCATCAACGAGTACATCGACGAACGCTTCCCGCACCCGCAGCTCATGCCGGCCGATCCGGTCATGCGCGCCCGCACGCGACTGTTCCTCTTCAACTTCGAAAAAGAACTGTTCGTGCACGTGTCCGCCCTGGAAGACCGTAGCGCCAAGCCGGACGACAAAAAAATGGTGCTGGCCCGCCAGGCCATCCGCGACCGCCTCGCTCAGCTCGCTCCCTTGCTCCTGAAGAACAAGTACATGCTGGGCGAAGAGTTCTCCATGCTCGACGTGGCCGTAGCGCCGCTCCTGTGGCGCCTGGACCACTACGGCATCGAACTGCCCAAAAACGCGGCCCCGCTGCAAAAGTACGCCGAACGCATCTTCTCGCGCCCGGCCTACATCGAAGCGCTGACCCCGTCCGAAAAAGTCATGCGTCGCTAAGGCAAGTCATGGGCGAAACTTCGACCAAACCCTATCTGATCCGCGCCCTGCACGAATGGTGTACCGACAACGGCTACACCCCTTACCTCACCGTGCAGGTCGATGAGCACACCCTGGTGCCCCTGGGCCACGTGCGCGACGGCCAGATCACCCTGAACGTCGGCACGCTGGCCACCAACAAACTGTTGCTCGGCAACGAGTTCATCGAGTTCCAAGCGCGCTTTAGCGGCGTAACGGAAAACGTCATGGTGCCGGTTCAGGCAGTCAGTGCCATCTACGCACGCGAAACTGGCGCCGGCATGGGCTTCGAAGTTCAGCCCTACGAACCCGCCGTTCGTGAAGAAGCGGCGCAAGAGGGCGAATCCCAGTCCAGCGCGGATACCCCCGCGCCGGCCGAAGACAGCCCCGCCGACACCAAGCGTCCGCACCTGACCATCGTCAAGTAAACGGAACGCGCAACTTTGTTTACAATGCGGGTCCCGCCAAACAAGCGGGAACCGCATGGCCGGTGTAGCTCAGTTGGTAGAGCAGCTCACTTGTAATGAGAAGGTCGAGGGTTCGATTCCTTTCACCGGCACCAAATACCCATCTACCGTCGTCTCAGGTAGTACACAAAACCCGCAGAAATCAACGCTCTGCGGGTTTTTTGTTGTCTGCGATAGCAGCGACAGTCAAGGCCGGCAGCCGCGCGGGAATACATCTGAATTTGCCGGAGAGCGCACCTGCGTCATCAATGACCTCACTACAGTGCGGACACGAGCCTGAGCTGTCCGCGATGTCAAACGCCGGAAGCAGGCCCGACAGGGAGGGCTTCATGCACAAGACGATTCTGAACTGGCTGGCGGTGGGTTTTCTGATCGGCCTGACTTTGGTCTTTACCTACGCCCAGCAGTACTTTCTGGTCTGCCTCTTATTGATGACGAGCGTCTATCTCATGCACGGCATCAGCGACCGCGCCTGCCTCCCACAGCGTGACGAATTGCGCAATTGGCGCGGGGTCTTCAAAAGCCGCTGGTTTCTGTTTTCCCTGATTTACGCGCTGTTCTGCTACGTTGTTTTCCTGCCCTAGGGGCTGCGGATCAAACCAGCCCTCACCGCACGCTTGCCGCCGCCCCGGATTCAGGCGTCATTTGCGGCATGAAATTTTTTGGTGCATAATTGCGCCCCTCTACCTGTTCCCCGATAGCTCAGTCGGTAGAGCGACGGACTGTTAATCCGCAGGTCGCTGGTTCGAGCCCAGCTCGGGGAGCCAAGATTGCAAAGCCCGCACCCAAAAACTGGTGCGGGCTTTTTTATTTTTGCTGCCAGAACAGAGGCTTCCAGACACGCGCCATCTGAGCCACAGGCGGGCAGGGCTGCCGCAGTAGCGTCTACAATCATCCGGCATGGTTCATCACCGCCCATTGCCGCCCTGAGGCGGCCCGGAAAAGCTATGGCACTCTCCTCCTGCAACAATGCCGGCCTCGACCCCTTATCCTGGCACGCATTCCCGATTGTTGATCTGGCCGGATGACAAGCTCTCTCACTGGCCTGACTCCCCAATGGCTGGCCGAGGCGCTGCGTTTGCGCGAAGCGCATTGGGGTCCTCTCGAAGACCGCGATGAGGCCCGCCGCGCCCGGCAGGCCGCCGAGGCGCTGCCTGACCGCATCCTGTGGCGCGCCATGCTGCTTGCCCGGCGCGAAGGCATGGATACCCTGCTGGCGCAGTGGCGACAGGGCGCGGTGCTGGCGCTGCTCCTCCTCATGGCGGCCGCTCTGATCGCGGGCGCAGGCGCCGCCTACGGCGCCTTGGGCGATGGCTCGCGCCCGGTCAATGTCCTGTGGGCTGCGGGCGCCTTGCTGGGTCTGCACGGCCTGATGTTCCTGCTCTGGATGGCGAGCTTTTTTCTATCCGGCGGCACCAGCTTGGGCCGGGCCTGGCTATGGATCACAGGCAAGTTCGCACGGGGCCCCGACACCGCCCTGATCCCTCAGGCCTTATTGAATCTGCTTTCTCGTACAGGGGCGCTACGCTGGATGCTGGGCGCGGTCAGCCATTTGCTGTGGCTGGTGGCGCTCTGCGCGGCGCTGGCCACCCTGCTGATCGTTCTGTCCACCGCCAGCTACCGCTTCGTCTGGGCCACCACCTTGCTCTCACCCGAGGCTTTTGTGCGCCTGACCACCTGGGCCGGCTGGCTGCCCGCCCAGTTCGGTTTTAAGCTGCCCGACGCGGCCGTCGTGCGTGCCAGCGACGGCCTGCAAGCCCTGCCGGCCGCCGCTCAAGTGCAGTGGTCGGTCTGGCTGCTGGGCATGCTGGTGTGCTGGGGCATCGTCCCGCGCCTGTTGGCCGCCATGCTCTGCCTCGGCATGAGCCTGCGAGCTCTGCGCCGCCTGCATATCGACCCTGCGCTGCCCGGTTACGCCACACTGCGTGACCGCCTGACGCCAGCTGCGCAGGCCACAGGCGTGGACCGTCCGGCCGATCCCCTGCGCACACCGCGCATACTCAGCAGTGGCGCGATTGGCGGGCGGCCGGTCTATGCCAGCCTGGAACTTCCAGCCGACCAGACCCGGCCCGCGCCCGCCAGCGCAACACTGTTCGATGCTGGCAATCTGGACAGCCGCGAGGAGCGCAACGCACTGCTAGACGCTCTGGCGGCCAGCCCGGCTTCGCGTCTGTTGCTGGCCTGTGACGCCCGCCAAACGCCGGACAGAGGCTCACTCGCCCTGATTGCAGCACTGGCCGGACACGCAGCGCAAACCCGTGTCTGGCTGACTGGCCGTGGTGACCGCCTTGCGCAATGGCGGGAGCGCCTGCGCGCCGCAGGCCTGGCTGACTCGGACATTCTTGAAGACCACGATCAACCTCTGATGTGGTTGGAGCGCGGCGGCGATGACTGATATCTTGAAAATCGCTGTCGTCGGGCACAGCAATACCGGAAAAACCTCCTTGCTGCGCACGCTGACGCGCGACCCGGATTTTGGAGAGGTCGCCGATACGGCAGGCACAACACGGCATGTTCAAGGCGTGTTGACGCGTATGCCCGGTGAGGGTGCGATCGAATGGTTCGATACCCCCGGCATGGAAGATAGCGTCGCGCTGCTGGAATACCTGGATGACATCGCTGGGCCACGCCTGGACGGTCCGGCGCGCATCCGCCGCTTTCTGGACACGCCCGAGGCGCAGGGCCGCTATGAGCAGGAAGCGCGCGTGCTGACCAAGCTGCTGGACTGCGATGCCGGACTCTATGTGATCGACGCGCGCGATCCGGTGCTGAGCAAACATCGCGACGAGCTGGCCTTGCTCGCCGCCTGCGGGCGCCCCCTGTTGCCAGTGCTCAACTTCGTGCATGCCCCGGGCCACCGTGCGGCCGAATGGCGTACCGCGATGGCGCGCCTGGGCCTGCATGCGGTGCTGGAGTACGACACGGTCGCGCCGCCACTGGACGGCGAACAACAACTCTATGCCCGTTTGATCGTGCTACTGGATCGTCACGCCGCCATGCTGACGGGCTTCTCAAGCGCGCTGGCGCAAGAGCGTGCCATGCGCCGTCAGGCCGCCTGCCGCATCGCCGCCGAATTACTGATCGACGTTGCCGCGCTGCGGCTGCAAAGCGCCCCGGAAACCGTCGAGCAAACCTCCGCCGAGCTGCGCGACCAGGTACGCACGCGCGAGCAGGTTTGCGTGCAAGCGCTGCTCAAACTCTATAACTTTCATCGCGATGACTATCGAGCCGACGCCTTGCCGCTGCATGGTGAGCGTTTCAGCATGGATCTGTTTCATCCTCAAGCCCTGAAAGACATGGGCATACAGCTGGGCGTCGGCGCCGCCGCAGGGGCCATGGCCGGTGCCGCTGTCGATCTCGCCCTGGCCGGCATGAGCCTGGGTACCGGCATGCTGATCGGCGCTGCCGCTGGCGGCCTGTGGCAAGGCGCCAGCCGTCTTGGAAAACGCCTGAGCGGTAAGCTGCGCGGCTATCACGAGCTCAGCGTGGATGACGGCATACTGCGCTTACTGGCTTTGCGGCAACAGCAATTGATCACCGCACTGGAAGGTCGTGGCCATGCGGCCCGCTCGCCCATTGCCTTGCCGCAAATGGCGCAATGGCAAAACAGCCCCCTTCCCGAACCCCTCCTGGAAGCCCGTAGCCGGCCTGAATGGTCCGCGCTGACTCCGGGGCATATCGATGACGAGCGGCGCAAGCAACAGGTCTGTGAACTCGCGCAAATACTCGCTGCTTCGTCCGACGAGATAGGGAACCGAGTGATAACCCCAATCCAAAACAATTGACGCTTAAACAAACGCATCTATAAGATGCCCCTACCAAGAGGCGCGGACTTGTACCGACGCCAATACACAAGGGGCAGGTCCATCGTGAAGTTCTTCACCCGTCGCACCGGCATGCCTGCCGGGTCTCGCGCCAGCGCTTCCATCTCCTGATCTCTACGCCTTACCCGGCCGCATCACACGCGGCCGGCCCCTGCCACTGTCGCGCGCTGCGCAATACACGGAGTAAATGGGCTATGCGTATCAAATCTGCATTGAAGCTTTCTGCATTGGCATTGGCGCTGGGCGCCGCGGCATTGAGCAGTGTGGCGCAAGCCAAAACCCTGCGCTGGGCCTATCAGGGCGACGCCACCTCGATGGACCCGATGTCGCTGAACGAGACCTTCACGCTGGGTTTCCAGGGCAATATCTACGAAACCCTGGCGGGCTATGACGGGGATCTGAAACTGGTTCCGCGCCTGGCGGAAAGCTGGTCCAACCCGGAACCCACGAAATGGATTTTCAAGCTGCGCCAGGGCGTGAAATTTCATGATGGCTCGCCCTTCACGGCCGACGACGTCATTTTCTCCTGGAAGCGCAGCCTGACACCCGGCTCCGACATGAAAGGCTACGGCGCCAAGGCCAGCGACATCAAGAAAATCGACGATTACACCATCGAGGTCACCACCCCCACGCCCAATCCCATTCTGGTGCGCGAATGGACCTTCCTCTACATCATGAGCAAGGCCTGGGCGGAGAAAAACAAAACCACTGAAGCGACCAACGTCAAAGGCGACAACCAGGGCAACTATGCCAACCTGAACGCCAACGGCACCGGGCCTTTCATCCTGACCGAGCGCCAACCCGATGTGAAGACCGTGCTCAAGCGCTTTGACGGTTATTGGGACAAGGGCGTCAAGACCAATGTCGATGAGGTCATCTTCCAACCCATCACGCAGGAAGCCACCCGGGTCGCCGCGCTGATTTCCGGCGAGATGGATATCGTGCAGCCGGTTCCCGTTCAGGACTGGAAACGCCTGGAAGACGCCAAGGGCGTGAAGCCGCTGTCCGCCCCCGAGGCGCGCACCGTCTTTATCGGCATGGACCAGGCTCGTGACGAATTGCTTTACTCGGATGTGAAGGGCAAAAACCCCTTCAAAGATCCGCGCGTGCGCGAAGCCGTCGTGCTGGCCGTGGACACCAAGGCGATTAACGACAAGATCATGCGCGGCGCGGCCAAACCGCTGGGCTCGCTCATCGCCGAACCCATCAATGGCTATGACGACGCTTACGGCGCACCCACCAAGCCCGACGTCGAGCGCGCCAAGAAACTGCTGGCCGAAGCGGGCTATCCCAAGGGCTTCACCGTTACGCTGGACTGCCCCAACGACCGCTACGTGAATGACGAAAAAATCTGCCAGGCCGTCGCCGGCATGCTGGCTCGCGTCGGCATCAAAGTCAATCTGCAAGCACAATCCAAATCCAAGTACTTCGGCAAGATTTTGCTGCAGGCCGGCAATGACACCAGCATGTATATGCTGGGCTGGACGCCCAGCTCGACGGATGCGCATAACGCGCTGCTCAACCTTGCCGCCTGCCGCGACGCCAAGACTGCCAGCGGCCAGTTCAACCTG
This sequence comes from Bordetella avium, assembly GCF_034424645.1. NCBI lineage: Bacteria > Pseudomonadati > Pseudomonadota > Betaproteobacteria > Burkholderiales > Alcaligenaceae > Bordetella > Bordetella avium. The sequence goes on along the minus strand of NZ_CP139969.1, from coordinate 87,636 downwards.
GGGGGCTATTGCAACCCGCGTGTCGATGAGCTCACCACCAAAATCGGCGTGGAAACCGACCAGGCCAAACGTAACGCCATGATCAAGGAAGCCTTCGAGATCGTACGCAAGGAACACGGCTATCTGCCGCTGCACCAGCAACCGATGTCATGGGGAGTGAAAGACAACATCAAGGTGATCCAACGCGCCGACGACGTGCTCGATCTGCGCAATGTCGTGATGCCCTGAGGCTACAGCCGTAAGCGGGCGGGCCAGCGGCCCGCCCTGGGGACAGTCCCTCCCGCAGCCACTTTTCCAGGGCCCCACCATCATGCTTGGTTTCATTACGCGGCGCCTCTTTCAGTCGATCATCGTTATGCTGACGGTCGCCCTGATTGCCTTCGCCATGTTTCGCTATGTTGGCGATCCCATCGCCAGCATGGTCGGCCAGGACACCACGCCGCAACAGCGCGAACAGTTGCGCACCGACCTCGGCCTAAACGATCCCTTCCTATTGCAATTCGGGCGCTTCGTTGGCAATGCCGCCCGCGGCGATTTCGGCATTTCTTACCGGCATCGGCGTCCGGTATCCGACCTGCTTGAAGAACGCCTTCCCGCCACGCTGGAACTGTCCTTCGTATCGGCGCTGATGGCGCTGGTGCTGGGCATTCCCATGGGCATTTACACGGCGCTGCGGCGTCACGGCATTCTGTCCAAGACTTTTATGGCGGTGTCGCTGGCTGGCATCTCCCTGCCGACGTTCTTGATCGGCATACTGCTGATTCTGGTATTTGGCGTGCAGCTGCGCTGGCTGCCCAGTTTCGGGCGAGGCGAAGTGCTCAATCTCGGCTGGTGGACAACCGGCCTGCTGACCACCTCAGGTCTGGCTGCGCTCATCATGCCGGCGATCACGCTGGCGCTGTTCCAGATGACGCTCATCATGCGCCTTGTGCGCGCCGAAATGCTGGAGGTCATGCGCACCGATTTCATCAAGTTCGCGCGCGCCAGAGGCCTGCCTGAACGCCTGATCAATTTCCGCCACGCGCTGAAAAACACCCTGGTGCCAGTCATCACGATCACTGGCCTACAGGTCGGCTCCATCATTGCCTTCGCCATCATCACCGAAACCGTGTTTCAGTGGCCCGGCATGGGCCTGCTGTTCATTCAGTCCATCAGCATGGTGGATATCCCCGTGATGGCGGCCTATCTCATCCTGATCGCCTTCATCTTCGTTGTCATCAATCTGGTTGTCGATCTGCTGTACTTCGCGGTCGATCCGCGCCTGCGCGTGCAGAGCAAATAGGAAGTCCGATGATCGCCCGTATCGCACCGCTTTTTTCCCGTGCCGCCGACAGCGACCTCTGGCATAGCTTCAAGCATTCGCCAGGGGCCATGATCTCGGCAGCCATCACGCTGGCCATCATGCTGGGCGCCTTGTTCGCCCCATTGATCGCTCCCCACAACCCCTTTGACCTGGCGTCGCTGAACATCATGGACGCCAATACCCCGCCCTCCTGGAGCGAGGAGGGTTCACGCGACTTTCTGCTCGGCACTGACGACCAGGGCCGCGATATCCTGTCGGCCATTCTGTATGGCGCACGGGTATCCCTGCTGGTGGGCTTCGCGTCAGTGCTGTTCTCCATGGTGCTAGGCGTCTCGCTGGGCCTGATCAGCGGCTATGCGGGAGGCAGGGTAGACAGCATCATCATGCGCATCGCCGATGTGCAACTGTCTTTCCCGACCATTCTCGTCGCACTCCTGATCGACGGCGTGGCGCGCGGCCTCTTGCCGCGCGACCTGCACGATCAACTCGCGCTGTACGTGCTCATCTTCGCTATCGGCATCTCGGGCTGGGTGCAGTACGCACGCACCGTACGCGGTTCAACCCTGGTCGAACGCAACAAGGAGTATGTGCAGGCAGCCAAACTGATCGGCATCGGTCCGTTCACGATTCTGCGGCGTCACATTCTGCCCAATGTGATGGGGCCGGTCTTGGTCATTGCAACCATTCACCTGGCCATCGCCATCATCACGGAAGCCACGCTCTCCTTTCTTGGCGTGGGTGTGCCGTCCACCATGCCTTCGCTGGGCACGCTGATCCGCATCGGCAACAGCTATCTGTTTTCCGGCATGTGGTGGATCTCCATCTTCCCCGGCATCGCGCTGATTGCGCTGGTGCTCTCGGTCAATCTGCTGGGCGACTGGCTGCGCGACGCGCTCAACCCCAAGCTGCGCTGAGGTAGCAACATGGCACTGCTCAATATCGACCGAATCCGTATCGAGTTTCCCAGCCGGCGTGGCACCATGGTCGCCATCGACGATGTGTCGCTCGCCCTCGAAAAAGGCGAAATTCTTGGCGTAGTGGGGGAGTCCGGCGCCGGAAAATCCACGATAGGCAATGCGGTCATCGGCCTGCTGGAAGCACCGGGCCGCCTGGCCGGCGGCGAGATCAGCCTCGAGGGACAGCGCATCGATGCCTTGTCCAAGCAAGAGCTGCGCAAAGTACGCGGACGCCGCATCGGCATGATTTTTCAAGACCCGCTCACCTCGCTAGACCCGCTGCAAACCGTTGAAAGCCAGTTGGTCGAAACCATGCAGGTCCACCTCGGCGTATCCGCCTCGGAAGGCGCCAAACGGGCCATTGACATGCTCAAGCAGGTCGGCATCGACCAACCCGAGCTGCGCGTCAAACAATATCCCCATCAGTTCTCCGGCGGCATGCGCCAGCGCGTGGTCATCGCGCTGGCGCTGTGCTGCGAGCCGGAAGTCATCATCGCCGACGAACCCACCACCGCGCTGGATGTATCCATTCAGGCGCAGATCCTCGATTTGCTGCGCCAACTCTGCAAAGAGCGTCAGGTCGGCATGATCATCATCACCCACGACATGGGGGTGATCGCCGACATCACCGACCGGGTGGCGGTGCTGTACCGCGGCAAGCTGGTGGAGGAGGGGCCCACCAACAAGATACTCAGCGACCCGGATCACCCTTACACGCGCAGCCTCATTTCTGCCGTGCCCAGACCCGACATCAAACTGCGGCGCTTTCCTCTGGTGACCTATATCGAGGATGTCCGCAAGCCTTCGACCACGCTGGATCTGTCCACGCACTGGCTGGGCCAGCGGCGCGACTTCGGGCAGGTCGCCGAAGGCGCGCCCTTGGTGGAGGTCCGCGATCTTGGTATGCGTTTTGTGCTGCGGCAGGCGCTCCTCAAGCGCAACCGGCGCGAGCTGGATGCAGTCAAGAACGTCAACCTCTCCATCCGCGAGGGTGAGGTGTTTGGTCTGGTCGGCGAATCCGGATCGGGCAAATCCACAGTCGCGCGCCTGATCTCCAACCTGTATCAACCCACGTCCGGCTCAGTATGGTTTAACGGCCGCGACCTGACCGCCATCAAAGACGAGAAAACGCGCAACCCTTTCCGCCGACAGATTCAGATGGTGTTCCAGGACCCGTACTCGTCGCTCAATCCGCGCATGAGGGTGCTGGACATCGTGGCCGAACCCATCCGCTTTCACCGGCTCGCCGATAGCGAAAGCCAGGCGCGCGGCATCGTGGCAGATCTGCTCGATGTCGTCGGGTTAGGCCCCCAGGCCGCGCAACGCTTTCCGCACGAGTTCTCGGGCGGGCAGCGCCAGCGCATCTGTATCGCCCGGGCCCTGGCCACACGGCCGCGCTTTCTGATTTGCGACGAACCCACCTCGGCGCTGGACGTCTCGATTCAGGCGCAGATTCTCAACTTGCTGAAAGACTTGCAGGAACAGCTGCGGCTGACCATGCTGTTCATCAGCCACGATCTGCCGGTCATCCGCCAGATGTGCGATCGCGTGGGTGTCATGCGGCATGGCGAACTGCTGGAAGTCGCCGAAACCGAGGCACTGTTCACAGACCCCCAACACGACTACAGCGACCATCTGCTAGGCCTTATGCCCAAACTGGCTTCCATGTCGCGCGAGGGCCTGGAGATGACAAGCTAAGACGCCTACCAGCGGCCGGAGGCCCCCCCTCCGCCGCTGCGGCCGCCGCCTCCACGAAAACCACCGCCGCCTCCGCCAAAACCACCGCCACCTCTGCCGCCACCGCCACGAAACCCGCCACGCATCAGGGCTTTTTTCAGGCCGGTGACGCCAAGCACGAAACTCAGCACCCACGCGAGCAAAGCGGCCAGCAGCCCCCACAGGATGCTGCCGCTTATATAGCCGATCGCCACCCCCCCCAAGACCGCACTCAGGATGGGCGGCGCCAGCGCCGCCACAACCAGCAAACCGAGCGCTTCGCCCGGCGGTCCGCTGGCATGGGTATCGCCGTTGTCAGCCTCTCGGGCGGCTGGCGCAGGGAGGGACTCACCATCGATCAGGCCGATGAGCGCGTTCACGCCCGCGCCGATGCCGCCGGCGTAATCATGCTGCTTGAAATGCGGCACAACCTGTTCACGAATGATGCGGCCAGCCATGACATCGGGCACGGCGCCCTCCAGGCCATAGCCCACTTCAAAACGCAAGGTGCGGTCGTCCTTGGCCACCACGAACAGCACGCCGTCATCGACTTTCTGACGCCCCAGCTTCCATTGGTCATAGACACGGGTGGCGAACTGTTCGATTGTGTCGGAACCGGTGGTCGGCACAATAAGCACGGCAAGCTGAACGCCCTTGCGCGCCTCCAGAGCCGCCAGCTGCGTTTCCAGCGCCTGACGCTGCTCAGGGCTCAATGTGGCAGTCTGATCCACCACCCGCGCAGTCAGGGCGGGCACCGGCACATCCGCCCAGGCCAGCCCCCATACCAGGCTTAGGAGCGCAAGCGCCGCGAGCCAGAGATTACGGTTTGCGCGCGTCATTGCTGAAACGCACTTCAGGCGGCTTGGAAATGGCGGCTTCGTTCTCGACCCCGAAATTGGCCTTGGGCGCATAGCCGAAGATCTTGGCCGTGATGACGCCGGGAAACTGCCGCACCAACACGTTATAGGCCTGCACCGACTGCACATAGCGGCCCCGCGCGACCGCGATGCGGTTCTCGGTGCCTTCGAGCTGCGTCTGCAAATCGCGGAAGATGCCGTCAGCCTTGAGCTGGGGATAATTCTCGGACACCGCGATCAAACGCGACAAAGAAGCGGTCAGCGCAGACTGCGCCGCCTGAAAGCGCTGCATCGCGGCAGGGTCCTGAAGCTCCCCGGCGGTGATTTGCAGGCTGCCCACCCGGCTGCGCGCCTCGGTAACCTGCGTGAGCACATCGCGCTCATGGGTCATGTAAGCGTCCGCAACCTTGACCAATTGCGGCACGAGGTCTGCCCGCCGCTGATATTGGTTCAATACCTCCGACCAGGCCGCGTTGACCTGCTCATCGGCCGCCTGCATGTTGTTGTAACCGCAACCCGAGAGCAGGGCGGCAAGAAATAGCAGCCACGTCCCGCCAAACAGACGCATTGATCTCATTGCACAACTCCAAAATGACAAGCTTTGCATTACAGCATTGACCGGCAAAGCAAATGTATCGCGTCCGTTACAGCTTGGTTTAGCGGCGCAGAACGCATCGGTTACAATCCATCGCTGTGTGCATTGCCAATCAACACACGTCACAAGGCGCGTTGCCGCCCTGCCGGGCATACGCCTGGCATATCCCGTTTCCTCCCCGTTCGTCCGCCTGGATTGGAGTCTCTCAACTTGAGCGACAGGCTGCCGCTGGAGTTGTTTTTGACTACCTCTACTTCTTTTGCCGACCTTGGGCTGGCTGATTCCCTTTTACGTGCTATTGCCGAAACCGGCTATACCGCACCCACGCCCATCCAGGCTCAGGCTATCCCGCAGGTGCTGCGCGGTGGCGACCTGCTGGCGGCCGCGCAAACCGGCACCGGCAAGACGGCCGGCTTCACGCTGCCCATTCTGCATATGCTGTCGCAGAACAAGCCCGCCAAGCGCAGCGCTGGCCGGCCGCGCTGCCTCATCCTGACGCCTACCCGCGAACTGACCGCCCAGGTGGCCGAGTCGGTTCAGGTTTATGGCAAACACACCGGCCTGACCTCCATGGTGATGTTCGGCGGCGTAAACATCAACCCGCAGATCTCGGCGCTGCGCAAGCCCGTAGACATCCTGGTTGCGACACCGGGCCGCCTGCTGGACCACTGCGGCCAGAAGACCGTCGATCTCTCGGGCGTGGAAATCCTGGTGCTGGACGAAGCCGACCGCATGCTGGACATGGGCTTCATCCGCGACATCCGCAAAGTGCTCGCCCTGCTGCCCAAATCGCGCCAGAACCTGCTGTTCTCGGCCACGTTCTCGGATGAAATCCGAGAACTGGCGCGCGGCGTGCTGCACAATCCCGGCGAGGTCTCGGTAACCCCGCGCAACACCGCTACCGAACTGGTCACGCAGACCGTGTATCTGGTTGACCAGGCTCATAAACGCGACCTGGTCAGCCACCTGATCAGTGAAAGCGGCTGGCATCAGGTGCTGGTGTTCACCCGCACCAAGCACGGCGCAAACCGTCTGGCCGAAAAGCTCGTCAAGGATGGTCTGTCCGCCGCCGCCATTCACGGCAACAAGAGCCAATCCGCGCGCACCCGCGCGCTGGCCGGCTTCAAGGACGGCAGCGTCGCCGTGCTGGTGGCAACAGACATCGCCGCACGTGGCCTGGACATCGACCAACTGCCTCAGGTGGTCAACTTCGAATTGCCCAACGTGCCCGAAGACTACGTGCACCGCATCGGGCGCACCGGGCGCGCTGGCGCGACGGGCGCAGCCGTGTCGCTGGTCGACAGCAGCGAAATCAAGCTGCTCAAGGCGATCGAACGCCTCATCAAGAAAACCATCGACCGCAAAACCGTCGACGGCTGGACACCGCCGGTGGGCGCCGTGGCCGAACCCGAGCCGCGCGACGATGACGAACGCGGCCGCCGTGGCGGCTTCAATGGCCGAGGCAACGGCGGCGGCAACCGTAATAGCCGTGGCGGCCGCTCCTCTGGCGCAGCACGCAGCAATGCGCCGCAGGCCGCAGAAGGCCGCCGCCCCGCAGCGTCACCCAAGCCAGCCACATCGCCGGCGGCGGCGAAACCGCGCGACAATCGTTCCAATAACGCGCCTCGCGGCGCGCGTAATGCCCCGCCGCGCGGCGTGCTGCTCGGTAAATAAACCGTCTCAGGAAACCTCATCATGACGCTCTCGGTTTGGTTGACCTTCTTCCTTGCCTCCTGGGCCATTTCCTTTTCGCCCGGCGCGGGCGCCATTTCGGCCATGTCGTCCGGGCTGAAATACGGCTTTCGCCGCGGCTACTGGAATACGGCCGGCCTTATCCTGGGCATTCTGTTTCAGTTCCTGATTGTGGCCGTGGGCCTGGGAGCGGTGCTGGCAACGTCTGAACTGGCCTTCATGGTGGTCAAGTATCTGGGCGTGGCCTATCTGATCTACCTGGGCCTGCGTCAAATCCGCACCGACGCCGCCCCCGTGGCCGTCGACACCGGCAATCCGGAGCGGGCCTCCATCCGCGAACTCGTCATGCGCGGTTTCCTGATCAACACGATGAACCCCAAAGGCACCGTCTTCCTGCTGGCGGTGGTGCCGCAGTTCGTTGACCCGACGCAAGCCCTGACCGCGCAGTACCTGGCGCTGGCCGGCACGCTGGCCTTTACCGACCTCGTCGCAATGGGCTTTTACACCCTGCTGGCGGCCAAGGTGCTGCGCATGCTGCGCAGCGCCCACCACATTCGGTGGATGAACCGCGTGTTCGGTTCGCTTTTCATCATCGCCGGCGTTTTCCTGGCGACCTTCCGCCGTCACAGCTGATCGCGAACTTCATCCGCAACCTGTCATGACCATTCTTCAAGAAGTTGCCCGGCGACGCACCTTCGCCATCATTTCCCACCCTGACGCGGGCAAGACCACGCTGACGGAAAAACTGCTGCTGTTCGCAGGCGCCATTCAGATCGCCGGCAGCGTGAAGGCGCGTAAAGCCTCGCGCCACGCCTCCTCCGACTGGATGGAAATCGAAAAGCAGCGCGGCATTTCCGTGGCCTCTTCGGTCATGCAAATGGAATACCGCGATTGCGTCATCAACTTGCTGGACACCCCGGGCCACCAGGACTTCTCCGAAGACACTTACCGTGTGCTGACGGCGGTGGACGCCGCGCTCATGGTGATCGATGCGGCCAATGGTGTAGAGCCCCAGACCATCCGCCTGCTGCAGGTCTGCCGCGCGCGCAACACGCCCATCATCACCTTCATCAACAAGATGGACCGCGAAGTCCGCGAGCCGCTGGAGCTGCTTTCGGAAATCGAATCGCACCTGGGCATGGACGCCGTGCCGTTCTCATGGCCGGTCGGCATGGGCAAGTCTTTCGGCGGCGTGTTTGATATCCGCCGTGATCGCATGCGCTTGTTCCGCCCCGGCCAAGAGCGCCGCAACGACGACGACGAGTTCATCGACGGCCTGTCCAATCCGCAAATCGCCGAACGCTTCGGCCAGGCTTTCGAGCAGGCCAGCGGCGAAATCGAACTGATTAACGAAGCCGCGCCGGCCTTTGACCATGCGGCCTTCCTCGCGGGCAAGCAAACACCGGTCTTTTTCGGCTCGGCCATCAACAACTTCGGCGTGCAGGAAGTGCTGGACGCCCTGGTCGATCTGGCGCCGCAACCTGGCGCCCGCCAGGCGCTGGAGCGCGAGGTCAAACCGGAAGAGCCCAAGTTCACTGGCGTGGTCTTTAAGGTGCAGGCCAATATGGACCCGGCCCACCGCGACCGCGTGGCCTTTGTGCGCGTCAGCTCCGGCCGCTTTGAGCGCGGCATGCGCCTGAAGGTCGCCCGCACCAACAAGGAAATGCGGCCTAACAACGTCGTGTCCTTCCTATCGCAACGCCGCGAGTTGCTCGATGAAGCCTACGCCGGCGATGTGATCGGCATTCCCAACCACGGCGTACTGCAATTGGGCGACGTGCTGACCGAAGGCGAATCGCTGCGTTTCACCGGATTGCCCTTTTTCGCGCCGGAACTGTTCCAGGCCGTCGAAGTGAAAGACCCTCTGCGCACGAAACAACTGCGTGTGGGCCTGACCCAACTGGGGGAAGAGGGCGCCATCCAGGTCTTTCGTCCCGAAGTGGCTGGCGGCTCCCTGTTGCTGGGCGCCGTGGGCCAACTGCAATTTGAAGTCGTCGCGCACCGGCTCAAAACCGAATATGGCGTGGAGGCGCGGATGCTACCATCGCGCTACACGATGGCGCGCTGGATCACCTCCGAAAACCCCAAAGCGCTGCGCAAGTTCATGGATGCCAATGCCGCCCATATCGCCTATGATGTCGTCGATGCTGCGGCATTTCTGATAGGGTCGTCGGCGCAATTGCGCGTGGCAGAAGAACTGTATCCGGAAGTGAAATTCCATGCGATGCGCGAGCATGGCGGCAAGGTCTTCGGAGACACTCTCTAAACACGGCCCTACACCGCGGAGCATACGAGGTTAGCAATGTCTTGGCGTTTATTGTTCGCAACGCTTCTGGTTGCTTTTGGCGCTGCCGCCTGGGGTGGCCTGCAACTGGGTGATTGGCTGGTGGCTCATGCGCCACCCGCCACGGAAAATCCCAACCAGGATAATGGCAATGGCGACCAAGGCATCCTGGACGCCAACGGGCGGCCTTATGTCGCCCAACCCCCGCAACCGCGAGTGGACGGGACCTTGGGCGTGCCGGAACAACCGGCCTCGCGCGAGTGGACGGTCGATACGGTGTCGCTGTTCGACACCAATACCAATCCGGACGTCCAGATTTCGCGTGACAGCATTTCCATGAACGAAGCCCGCGAACTGGCCGCGGAATCCGCCGTGCCCCTGCCCAGCGGCCCCTCGGATGTCTCCACACTGGATTTGCAGCCAGGACTGCCGCCCGGCATTCCGCCCCCCCCGGCGCCGCCGGCTCAACAAAATGGCGTCGCGCGTATCAATCCGCCCGTGATCCTCAACCCGGCCCCTCGCGCCCAGACCCATTGGCAGGAGCAACTGCGCCAGGAATTGAACCATTGCGCCACGACCGGCTTTTTCGAGCGGCCCACCTGCTCCTGGAACGCCCGCAACAAGTATTGCGCGCCGAATCGAGCCTGGGGCACTACCCCGGACTGCCCGCGTCGCCCTGAATAGGCATTCCACGCTCACAAACAACAGGCCCCTTCTTGAACGGAAGGGGCCTGTTGTTTTATGGATGAGGAAGACTCAGTCTTCGGCGTCCATCTGGGTTTGCAGGTAGTTTTGCAGGCCCACCTGATCGATCAGGCCGATCTGGGTTTCGAGATAATCGATATGGCCCTCGGTATCGTCCAGGATGTCCTGAAGCAGATCACGCGAGACGTAATCGCGCACCGACTCACAGTAGGCGATACCGTCCTTGAGCGTTGCCTGGGCGGTCAGTTCGACCTTAAGGTCACAGGCCAGCAACTCGGGCACGTCCTCACCGATCAGCAGTTTGTGCAAGTCCTGCAGGTTGGGCAGACCATCAAGCATGAAAATCCGCTCGATCAGACGATCGGCGTGCTTCATTTCTTCGATGGATTCTTCGTACTCGTGTTTGCCGAGCTTATTAAAGCCCCAATGGCGCAACATGCGCGCATGCAGAAAATACTGATTGATAGCCGTCAGTTCGTTGGTCAGCTGTTTATTCAAAAACTGGATAACCGTTTTATCGCCTTTCATTAATGTGCTCCTGGATCTGGCGGGCCCGCGTCAAGCGCGCAACCCCGGCAGACTAACATTGAGGACAGCAGCGCGCCTAGGGCTTGGCAACATCTGGTAAATCGCTTTGCGAGCGCAACACGAAAGCGATAAACGAATGAGAACGAGTCCTGGTATTTAATGCAATGACGTAAAAATCCTGAATTCATGCGGGTATCCGACGCGCAATGCGTGGTTTTCTTCTTTTATTTCCTCTGTTTTCTTAGCGATATGCCGTCATCAGCATAAAAAAACGCAGGGAAATTTACGCTGAAAATAAACAACGGCCCTCCGCATTTTCAGACAAAACAACCGAAGCACGATCTAAGCAGTGCCTGCCTGGGGCATGCAACTTTCCGGCAGCCTGGCCGGTCGCAGGCAGGCGAAGATGTCCGGCCAAACGGCTTAGTTTGTCCCTTATTTCAACAACTTAGACCTTGCGTTGCAGCATCAAATTTTCTTGCCAAGTGCTTGCACGAGACTTAGTTATTGACGATAATTGTTCTCATGTACGTTTGCATCTGTAATGCCGTAACCGAACGCCAAGTCCGCGCCTGCGTGGATGCTGGCGCCAATTCGCTGGGCGATTTGCAATTCGAGCTGGGGGTTGCCTCCTGCTGTGGTTGCTGCGCCGCGACGGCCAGCGAATACCTTCCCGGCGGACGCGCCTCCAGCGTGTGCGACGTGCGCTCAATCGCCGTGCCGGTCAATACACCGACCGCCATGCTCGACGCCGAACAGCCTGCCGCAAACACCTTCCCGATTCCGCTGGTCGCTGCGGCCTGATCCACCGCAGCGGGCAAGCCCCAAGAAAGCCCGCAGGCTAGGCCTGCGGGCTTTTGTTCTTCAGCCCTGCGCCTTACGCACCGCCGCCGGCGCAATGCGCAAGGCTTCCCGGTACTTGGCCACGGTACGCCGGGCAATCACGATGCCCTGACTGGCCAATCGCTCCATGATCTGGCTATCAGATAGCGGCTTGGCGCGGTTTTCCTCTGACACCATCTTGCGGATATGCGCCTGCACAGCGGTGGCAGAAGCCGCATTCCCGCTATCCGTGGCAAGACCGGTCCCGAAGAAATATTTGAGCTCCAGCGTACCGAACGGAGTGAGCATGTACTTCTGTGTTGTGGCGCGTGAAATCGTGGATTCGTGCAAACCCAACTCAGCTGCAATGTCTTTGAGAATGAGCGGACGCATGGCAGCCGGACCTTCACTGAAAAACGCCGCCTGATGCATCACAATGGCCTGCGACACGCGCAGAATCGTGTCGAATCGTTGTTCGATATTGCGGATCATCCAGCGTGCCTGCTGCAACTGTGCGCTCAGGCCCGCATAGGCCGTTTCTCGCTGGTTAGCCAACATTTGCGCATACAACCCATTGATCTGTAGCCGGGGCATGGCGGCGCTATTGAGCACGGCCTGCCAGCCCTGCCGCGTTTTGCTCACCAGCACGTCAGGCAGCGCATACTCGGCCGCCGGGACGGTCCAGGCCCGACCGGGTCGGGGCTCTAGGCGCACGATAAGGCTGTGGGCGGTGCGCAAGGTCGGTTCGTCCACCCCCAGCACGTCACGCAGGCGCGCCAAATTGCCTGAGGCCAGCAAGGACAGATGCTGCACGCAGATCTCGCGCGCACAACGCAAGATGACAGGGTTGGCGGCTTCGGGCAAACGAGTCAGATCGGGTTGGCGCAATTGCAGCAACAGACAGTCCGCCATATCGCGGGCGCCGATGCCCGGCGGGTCGAAAGACTGCAACAGGCTCAAAGCGACACGCAACTCGTCTTCATCGATCTCCAGCTCCGGCGGCAGCCACTGCAAGATTTCCACCAGCGGCGAGCCCAGATAGCCGTTGTCGTCCAGCTCCTCGATGAGCACCTCAACCAATGCCGCGTCGCGCGGCCCGGCGCGGGTCAGCGCCAGTTGGCCCAGCAAATGCTCACGCAGCGTGTCGGCGCGGGCCTGTTGCGGCTCATCTTCGTCTGGATAGACGCCGCCCGAACCCGGCATTTCTTCCAGACGCGTCTCGATTTCAGGTGAGGAATCATCACTTTCGATGCTTGCCTCGCGCTGCGAGTCCACCTGTTCGGCCGGATTTTCGTCGCGCTCCAGCAACGGATTGTCGGCCAAGGCCAGGGAGATTTCCGCCTCCAGCTCCAATGAGGATAGCTGCAAGAGCCGGATCGACTGTTGCAGTTGCGGGGTCAAAGTTAAATGCTGACCAGGCCGAAGTTCTAGAGCAGGACGAGTCATAGGTACAATATTTTGCATGATGAATCAGACTTCGCCCGAACGCATTCGCCAAGACAGCCGCCTGATAGGTCAAACGCTGCTCAAGCTCACCTTTCCTCGCCTAGTGATGCGAGCAATCGTCCTGGCGGTCATCGCGGTGATCTGGCTTCTGGCCAGTTCCTGGCTGCTCGGTTTCGGCAAGGCTCTGGCCTTCGAGAGCCTGCAGAGCATGGGCCAACAAACTGTCGATATGTTGAATCGCATCAACCCTTATTTCTGGTGGGGTGTGGTGGTCATCTGGTCATTGATCGTCTTTTTCGCCGCGCGCAACTGGCTCTATGCCAGCATGGCCGCCGGCCGCCACCAGATCGTTCCCGGGGCGACGCTGGCGCAATTACGCCCGCAGCTCAGCGAAGAAGTCGTCGATGTGCTGCGCTGGGTCTGGGGTGACCGGGAAGAACCCTTTACTGTGGGTGATCTGCAACGCAGCCACCAGGAACTGCGGCGCAACCGCATCGGCAAAATCGCCCTGGTGCGTGAACAAGCCGCCATTCTCGATCTGCAAGGGGGCCGCGGCGCGGCCGTCCCGACTGAGCGCCCCGACGATCGGGCCAACAAGCGCCCAGAAGATCGTCCCCGTTTTATTGAGCCCCGCCTCGGCGGCGACCGCTGAACCATCGCGCACATATCGGCGCTTGCGGATTTGCACGCCGCGCCGAAATGTGTTTGACTACGGTCTATGGCTACTCAATGCACCGCTCAACTTTCCGCCTTCGGACGCGCCAGCGCCCCGATGTCGGCTGCGGCTGCGTCTTTTCTGGCCATCTCCCTCCTGGGCACTTTCGCTGCCCTAGCGCTACCGCTACGCCTACCGATCGGTTGCCGGGCCTAGTGCCCCGTGGTAGCTCGGCAGCCGTTCGCTCGCCACACGTCTTTCCCCTGTTTTAAACCCTGAATTCGCCTGCGCCGGCCGTCATCCTGGTTCGCCGTGCCCTCGGGATTCAAGACAAACTGATCAAGGTGTATCGAATGCTTGCCAACCCCGCCACCAAATACGTGCCATTCCAGCCCTTCGCCCGTGATTTCTCCGAGCGCACCTGGCCCAGCCGCCGTATCACTCAGCCGCCCATCTGGATGAGCACGGACCTGCGTGACGGCAATCAAGCGTTGATCGAACCGATGAGCGTGGAGCGCAAGATGCGCTTCTTCGAGCAGTTGGTGAAAATCGGCTTCAAAGAGATCGAGGTCGGGTTTCCTTCCGCCTCGCAAACCGACTTTGATTTCGTGCGCAAGCTCATCGAGGAAAAGCGCATCCCCGAAGACGTTACGATCATCGTATTGACTCAGGCACGCCAAGACCTGATCGATCGCACTGCCGAGGCCGCCGCGGGCGCCAAACAGGCCATGATCCATCTCTACAACGCCTGCGCACCTGCCTTTCGCAAAATCGTCTTCAATATGAGCAAAGACGAGATCAAGAATATCGCCGTGACGGGCACACGCCTGGTCAAAGCAGCAATGGCGCGTTATCCGCAAACGCAGTGGCGCTACCAGTATTCGCCCGAAGTCTTCAGCACCACCGAACCGGAATTCGCACTTGAAGTGTCGAATGCCGTGGCCGCCGAATGGGATGCCACGCCCGCGCGCAAAATGGTCCTTAATCTGCCGGCGACCATCGAAGCTACTACGCCTAACCTGTACGCCGACCAGATCGAATGGATGCACAAAAATCTGGCTCGCCGCGACAGCATTATCCTGAGCGTGCACCCGCACAATGACCGCGGCACCGCCGTGGCCGCCGCCGAATTCGCCGTCATGGCTGGCGCCGACCGTATCGAGGGCTGCCTGTTCGGCAGCGGCGAGCGCACCGGCAACGTCGACCTCGTAACCCTGGCCTTGAACCTCTATACGCAGGGCGTGCATCCCGGCTTGGACTTCTCCGATATCGACGAAGTCCGCCGCTGCGCCGAGTACTGCAACCAGTTGCCGGTACATCCGCGCCACCCCTATGCCGGCGATCTGGTCTTTACCGCTTTCTCGGGTTCGCACCAGGACGCGATCAAAAAGGGCTTCGCGCAACAGCAGGCCGACGGAGTATGGGAAGTCCCGTACTTGCCCATCGACCCCGCCGATCTGGGCCGCAGCTATGACGCCGTGATCCGCGTCAACAGCCAGTCGGGCAAAGGCGGCGTCTCGTATTTGCTCGAACAAGAACATGGTCTGGTCTTACCGCGCCGCCTGCAAATCGAATTCAGCCGCGCCATTCAGCGCGTCACGGATGAAACCGGCCGCGAAGTCACCAGCGAAAGCGTGTACTCAATCTTCGCGAACGAATATCTCGAACAGCACACGCCCTGGAAACTCGTCCGTCACCGCATCGACGGCAATCCCAGCGCGGGTGTGGGCAAGCAGTTCACGATCGAGGCCGAACTCGAATACAACGGCGAACGCCGCATCGTGCACGGCAGCGGTGATGGCGCCATCTCGGCCTTTGTCGCGGCACTGGACGTACCCGTGCGCATCATGGACTACCATGAGCACGCCATCGGTACCGGTACTGACACGCGTGCGGCCAGCTATGTCGAAATGCGCATCGGCGATTCGCCCACCGGCTTTGGTGTGGGCATCGACCGCGACATCGTGACGGCATCCTTCCAGGCGGTCCTGTCCGCCGTCAACCGCCACATCCAATCACAAGGCGAGTCCGTAAGCGCAGACGACGCGGCCGTTACGGCCTGACGCCCCTTCGTTTACCGTCAACAAAAAACCGGTCAGCTCAAACTGACCGGTTTGTGCTTACACAGCGGCGGCCCCGCGCTTAGCACTCGCCTTGCAGCACGGGATGCATCCAGCGCGCAGTGGAGAGCAGCTTGTAATCTGCATGCGGCGGCCCCAACACCTGCAGCCCCACCGGCAGCCCCTGCGGCCCCGACGAAAACGGCAGATGAACCGCCGGAAAACCGAGTAGGGTCCAGACACGGCAAAACAAAGGGTCACCCGTACCCTGCTCAAGGAAAGGCGCCTCGCCCGTAGTGCTGGGCACCAGCAGCACGTCATACTGGTCAAACCACTGCAAGGCCCGTGCGCGGGCAAGGGCAGCGCGCGTCAGCCTCTCCTGGTGATCTTCGGCGCGAATGGCGGCGCCCGCGTCGAGCAGCGCCAGCAGGCGCGTACCTAATTGCTGACGGCAACGCGTGCGCTCAAAGGCCAGCCCCTGCGCGGCTTCGAATGCCATGACATCGGCATGCAACTGCACCAGGCTGCAATCCTGGACTGGCAGCTCGATATCCTCGACCACGGCGCCGGCGCGTGACAATCGGCGGGCAGCATCCTCGTAAGCCTCGCGCGTTTCCGCCTGAGCATGACGCCATTGGAAGGTGCGCAGCATGCCGATGCGAGGCAGGGAGACTTCCGGCAGCTCACGCAGACGCTCATCCCCCATCAACACCGAAACCAGCAGCGCCATGTCCTCAACGCTACGAGCAAAACCGCCAACGGTATCCAGGCTTTCGCTCAAGAGCTTCATGCCGGCGCGTGACACGCGCCCAAAGGTCGGCTTATAGCCGACTACGCCGCAATAGGCAGCCGGGCGTATCACCGATCCGGCCGTTTGCGAACCAATCGCCAACGGCACCATCGCATCGGCCACGGCGGCGGCCGACCCGCTCGATGATCCACCTGGCGTATAGGAGGTATTACAGGGGTTGCGTGTCGGCCCGGGCTGATAGGTGGCGAACTCTGTTGTCACCGTTTTGCCCAACACCAAGGCGCCCGCCTCGCGGCAGAGCGCCACGACGGCTGCATCCGAATCAGGCTGGTGTGTGCTGTAAATTCCCGAGCCATAACACGTCGGCAGGTCATGCGTGTCAAAGATATCTTTAACACCCAGTGGCAAACCATGAAGAACGCCACGCAGACTCGCCGCATCCAATGCCTGAGCCTGCGCGATCACTTGCGCCGGGTCCAAGGCCGTCCAGGCCCGCACGGCAGGTTCCCGCTGTTCGATGCGCGCCAGACAGGCACGCGCCATTTGTACCGCGCTCAACTCACGGCGCTGCAGTCGCTTGACGGCTTCCAGCGCGCCAAGCTCATTCAGTGCTTTCGCCATCCCCAATACCCCATGTCGGTCGTACGTCATTGTGCAATGCCGACGTATCAACTCGGAGTGTAGAAGTAAGCACCGGCCATCTGCAAAATTGCGATAACACAAAAACTACGTCTCACCGGTGATACCAGAGATTTCTTAGTATCTGATTCGTATTTAGCATTTCATAAAAAACAGAGGCAATGACATATCTTTGTCACTCTATAAAAGCATTAATGCTGCCCTCCGTCGTGACATCGAAAGCTTCGCTTCGCACTTCCATTGTCGAAATCGCTCGTAAGGCAGGTGTCTCAACAGCCACCGTATCCCGGGCTTTCAACCGCCCCGAATTACTTAGGCCTGAAACTCGACAGCACGTGGAAAAAATCGCCCTGGAACACGGTTTCAGGCCAAATCTGGTCGGGCGCAGCCTTAGGCAAGGCGCGACAAGAACACTGGGCGTGTTGTTGCCCACGCTAAACAATCCCGCATTTGCAGAGTGTTTCGATGGCGCTTGCCGCGATGCACAAAAACTGAACTACAGCATCATGGTTGCAACGACAGACTATTGCACCAAGACTGAACTTGAAAGCCTGCACATGTTGCTGGACCATCAAGTCGATGGCCTTATCCTGACGCTCGGTGGCGCTCAGGAATCCGAAGCCATCAAGGTATTGCGAGAAGAAAAAGCAATGCCTTACATCCTTGCCTACAGCACGATTCAAGGTGTGCCTTCGGTCAGTATCGACGATCAACTCGCCGGACGAGATCTGGCCGAATACGTCGCGAGCTTCCAGCACAAGAACATCGCCTTTCTGTCGGGCCCGCTACATACCTCAGACCGTGCAGCTAGACGCCTGCTGGGTGTGCGTCAGGTGGCACGGCGGCTCAAACTGAGCCGCTTTTGTCACTATGTCTTGCCTTCGCACACGCAATGCGAACCGCAGTTGGTGAAAAACTGGCTTTCATCCAATCCGCCAACGGCCATCATCTGCTCCAACGATCTTCTGGCGCTCTCGCTGATGTCGCAGTTGCATGCGTTCGGCATCCGAATCCCGGACGACATTGCCATCTGCGGCTTCGACGGCATTGTGTTCGGCGCCATGTACACCCCTCAGTTGACCACCGTATCCCAGCCCAGTTCCGATATCGGGCGGATCGCCTGCCAAAAACTGCTTGCCTATCTCAAGCAGCACATCCCCCTGACCAGTACCGTGGTGCCACACCGGATATTTCCTGGTGCCTCGGTTGGTGTTCATTCCCCACATTGATTCCGAGGAGCTGCATCAGCATGAGAAGATTCCTGACTATTGCCCTGACCGCCTTGGCCCTAGTCGGTACAGAGGCCCAGGCAGCTAACGCCATTTGCTACAACTGCCCTCCCGAGTGGGCCGACTGGGGCACTGCCCTGAAAGCCATCAAGGAGAAAACCGGTATTAATGTACCGGCTGACAACAAAAACTCCGGTCAAGCATTGGCTTCTCTGGCGGCCGAGCGGAAAAACCCAGTAGCCGACGTCGTGTATTACGGCGTGACCTTCGGCATCCAAGCAGCAAAAGACGGTCTGGTGCAAGGCTACAAACCCGCGCACTGGGACGAGATTCCAACGGGGATGAAAGACCCTGATGGAAAATGGTTCGCCATTCATTCCGGCACGCTGGGCTTCATGGTGAATGTCGATGCGCTAAACGGCAAGCCCATACCCAAGTCGTGGGCGGATCTTCTCAAGCCTGAATATCGCGGCATGATCGGCTACCTCGACCCCGCCTCGGCCTTCGCGGGCTATGTCGGCGCCATAGCGGTAAACCAGGCGATGGGCGGCTCGCTGGACAACTTCGACCCCGGCATCGATTGGTTCAAGAAACTGCAGGCCAACAAACCGATTGTTCCCAAACAAACCGCTTATGCGCGCGTGCTGTCAGGTGAAATCCCCATCCTGATCGACTATGACTTCAACGCCTACCGCGCGAAGTACAAAGATCACAGCAATGTCGCCTTTGTGATTCCTGCCGAAGGCACCGTGGTCGTGCCTTATGTCATGAGCTTGGTAAAAGGTGCGCCCGATCCCGAGAACGCGCGCAAAGTCCTGGATTTCACACTTTCCGACGAAGGGCAGGCGATCTGGGCAAACGCCTTCCTGCGTCCCGTTCGCGTATCGGCCATATCACCCGAAGCACAGGCCAAGTTCCTGCCAGCGAGCGAGTACGCACGCGCCAAACCCGTCGATTACGAAAAAATGGCTCAGGTCCAACGCGGATTTTCTGAGCGCTACAGCAACGAGGTCAACTGATGTCGGGGCGCAGCTGGTGGTGGCTCGCTGCGCCCGCCGCCGCGGTTTTTCTCGCATTCTGGCTGCTGCCCATGATTGGCCTGGCCTGGGCGGGTTTTTCCGTGCGCGACGGCGAGTCCGCCTATCTGACGGTGCTGACACACTCGGCATATTGGCGCAGCCTGTTCAACACGGTCGCGCTCTCATTGGGGTCGACCCTGATCACGCTTGTGCTGTCATTGCCTGTCGGGCGCTTTCTGGCCTGGCGTCCGGTGTTTCCTGGCCGCCGCCTGCTGATGGCCATGCTGGTATTCCCTTTGGCTTTTCCTGGCGTGGTGGTGGGTTTTTTTATTATTTTGATGGCTGGCCGCCAAGGGATTATTTCCGCCATAAGCCGCTGGCTGACGGGCGAGCCTGTCGTGTTCGCCTATGGCATGGGCGGGCTGTTTCTCGGTTATCTGTATTTCTCTTTGCCGCGCACGATCGGCATGATTTCCGCCGCCGCGCAAGGCATAGACCCCAGCCTGCTCGAAGCGGGGCGCAGCCTGGGAGCCTCGCCGTGGCGACGCTTCATCGATATCGAGTTGCCCGCACTCATGCCAGCACTGACAGGGGCAGGCGCGATCAGTTTCGCCACCAGCATGGGCGCATTTGGCACGGCTTTCACGCTGGCCGCGCAGATCGATGTACTACCCCTGACGATCTATAACGAATTCACCAATTACGCCAATATCCCCGTGGCGGCGGCGCTTTCGATCCTGCTCGGCGCGGCGTCCTGGGCCGTCATGTATGTCGCCCATGCGGGCGCTCGGATGGGAGCCACGGCCTGATATGAGCACCCTGTATTCCCGAGCCGACGCCCGTCTGGGATTCGCCCTCACGCTGGCGGTGGCTTCCTTTCTTATCGGACCGGTCATCCTGTCGGTGCTGGCAGGACTGACCCGCAATTACTTCATTGGCCTTTCCAGCGGTTTGACGCTGCGCTGGATAGAACAGGTGTGGGCGATGTACTCGGACACGATATGGCGCTCCCTATTCATTGCGAGCGTGACGCTGATCATCTGCGCTGCGCTGGGGGTGCCGCTGGCCTGGGTATTCGCGCTATTGCCCGGGCGCCTGAGCCGAGCCTGCGAAGAGCTGCTTACCCTGCCGGTTGCCGTTCCCGGTCTGGCCTCGGCGCTGGCCCTCATCATTTCCTGGGGCACGGTATCGGGACTGCGCGGGAGTGTCTGGTTCATCGTGATCGGGCATGTGCTCTTCACGCTGCCTTTCATGGTTCGGGCGGCACGCGCCAGCATGGATGCCGGCCTTGCCATCCTTGACGAGGCAGCCGCCACGCTGGGTGCTTCTCGCACAAGGCGATTTTTCAGCATCGTCGTGCCCAATGCCATGCCGGGAATTCTCACCGGCGCGCTCAGCGTGCTTACCTTGTCTATTGGCGAATTCAATCTCACCTGGCTGCTGCACACGCCGCTCACCACCACATTGCCTGTGGGTCTGGCTGATAGCTACGCCTCCATGCGTCTGGAGGTGGCGTCCGCCTACACGCTCGTCTTTCTTCTCATGCTGTTGCCACTTATGGTGGGCCTGCAATGGCTTGCACGTTCACACTCGAGGATCAGATGACACACTCCGTACCGATTACGCTGGAACAGTGTTCCAAGACCTGGCCCGACGGCACACGCGCATTGCATCCGCTGGATTTGCATATCGCCGGCGGCGAGATTCTCGCCTTGCTGGGTCCTTCCGGCTGCGGCAAAACCACCTTGCTACGGATCATCTGCGGCCTGGAGGAGGGCGATGCGGGCAGCCGCGTATTCTATGGCGACGAAGACGTCACCGAGCTTCCGCCTGAAGAGCGTGGCGTCGGCGTGGTGTTTCAGAACTACGCCTTGTTTCCCAACATGAGCGTGGCGCAAAACGTGGCCTACGGCCTGCGAGTGCGCGGCGTTTCCAAGTCGGAACAGGAAGAGCGCGTCAGCGCCATGCTTGAGCGCGTTCGCCTGCAGGACTACGGCGAGCGCCGCATTTCGCAACTCTCAGGCGGCCAGCGTCAGCGCGTGGCGCTGGCGCGGGCACTCGCCATTGAGCCGCGTGTACTGTTGCTCGACGAGCCGCTCACGGCACTGGACGCCAAGTTGCGCGAACAACTTAGACTGGAGCTGGCGCAAATGCTGCGGGGCCTGAACATGACCACGGTCATCGTCACGCACGATCAGGATGAAGCCATGATGCTGGGCAACCGCATTGCCGTGATGTCGGCCGGAAAAATAGAACAGGTCGGCAGCGCTCACGCCCTATTTACACAGCCCGCAACCGATTTCATTGCGGGCTTTTTTGGCACACTCTGCCAGTTGCGCGCCGATACGCATGAGGGCAGGGTGATCGCCGGGGAGCGCCAACTGCGTTTTCGTCCGCATCACGCCTGCCTGCATCCGGCGCATGCCGACGCCTTGCCGGCCCTGATCGAATCTCGCTTTTTTCTAGGCACTTCCATCCGCTATGAACTCACGCTGCCAGACGGGCAACGTTTCAGCGTGATGGCGCCGCCCGACAGCCTTTTTCAAGCTGGCGAGAAAGCCAGCGTCGCGATCCTCTCCGAGCTCTGACCATCTTTTGCACCACATGCTTATCGCCCAAATCTCTGACTTGCACATCCGTCTTCCCCGCCAGAAAGCCTATCGCGTCGTCGAAACCGACCGTTATCTGCCGCCTGCCGTCGCGACGCTGAATGCGCTGGACCCGGCCCCCGATGTGATCATCCTCTCGGGAGACCTCACAGATTTCGGCCGCCCTGCGGAATACACGCATCTGCGCGAACTGCTGGCGCCGTTGCAGACGCCGTTTTATCTGATGCCTGGCAATCACGATGCGCGCGACAGTTTGCGCGCCGCCTTTCCAGACCACCCTTATCTGCAAGGCGAGTTCATACAGTACACCGTGGAACATTTCCCCTTGCGACTCATCATGCTGGATACGGTGGAGCCGATGCAAAGCCACGGCGTGCTTTGTGCGCGGCGCTTGAACTGGCTCGAGGAACGTCTTGCCGAGGCGCCGGGACGACCAACCCTTATCGCAATGCATCATCCGCCTTTCCAAACAGGGATCGCGCATATGGACAAGATCGGACTGCTGCAGGGAGCCAAGGAGCTGGAGGCTTTGGTTCGCCGCTATGACAACATCGAACGCATCGTCAGCGGTCATTTGCACCGAACCATTTTCCAGCGCTTTGGCGGCACCATCGCTTCGACCTGCGCATCCACGGCGCATCAAGTGGTGCTGGACCTGCGACCTGAAGGTCCGTCCGCCTTCAACTTTGAACCGCCTGCCTACCACCTGCATCTGTGGCGTAACGGACAACTGATCACCCACCATGCGTATATCGGCAACTATCCCGGACCCTACCCCTTTCACGAGGACGGTGAGCTGATCGACAACTGAGCGATGCGGCTCATGCTTACGAAGCGCGAGGTCAGTTTGCCTAATGGTTAAAGCGCCGCCCCCCCGGGAACAAGGTGCAGGGACGGCTGATCATCCCGCATTCGGTGGATGCCCAGCCGATCCTGCTGCACGCGAGGCCATGTCCGCGTCAGGATCTCCTTCTGTGGGCCGAGATCAATAGCCGACAGACAGGCCCGGCAAATCCACGATGACACGGGGCTTTTCGAGCGCAAGCGCGGTGTTTGCGGCGAACTCGTGCGCCTCTTTGGCGTCACTCGACAGGGTGTCATAGCCCAGCGCATCGGCCACGCCCATGATCTTATCCAGCAATAACACCTTGCCACTGGGGCGTAGCGGCTCGCATCCCAGCATTTCCCAAGCGCTGTCGAACCAGTCGCGGGCGGCCATCGCGGCTTGGCGCGAAGGTTCCACCTGAACATTGAGGTCGAGCGAACGGCGGGCGTCGAAAATCACGGTGACGTCGCTACGCATGCAAAATCTCCTGGGAAAGGTTGGAGAGCAGTATGCAGAAAAATCCGGCCTGGCATTGTCGGGCGGATGACATTGGCGGACCTTACCAGCCCCGGCTGACGCTCCAGGTCAGGCTGGCACGGGCGGCCAATGACTGGCGCATCATGTCCAGCAAAGGGTAGGCGCGCTGCTGTAGGCTCACCTCACGATCTACGGGATGCACCGGCTCTTTGTCGGGGTGATCCTCATCGTCGGCCGGCGCGGACTGCCTTGCGATAGCCGCCTCCAGCGCGGCGATGGCCGCAGGCAGTTGTTCAGGCGTGAACACCCCCTGTTCGGGAATGTGGTCACTATCCAGTTTGCCGATTAATTGAAGAAGCGGCGCCGCATCCGAGGTTCGCATCAAAACCTCGGCAGTGGCCTTGGAATGGAAGGTGATCAGCATCTTGTGTCTCCCGACAGGATAATTTCATACACTACCCGATCAGTCCCCCATCTGCCAACTCAGGCCAGCGCCGCCCGCAGGCCGGGAAAAACCCCGGTTCGCGCTATCATCTAGGCACTTTTCGCGCGCTCGTCCGGCCTACCGAGGGGCGCCGCTCTCTGACATCAATTCTGCCAATTGCCCATGCTCCCCGAGCAACAACAACACCTCATCTCTCTGCTCGCCCGCGCTGTCGCCGGCATTCTGCCCGAGGCCAGCCCCGACATTCTCCTGGAACGGCCCAAAGTCGCCGCACACGGCGACGTCGCCACCAATGTGGCGATGCAGCTAGCCAAACCGGCGAAACGCAACCCGCGCGAACTGGCGCAGGGCATCGTCGACGCGCTGTTGGCCGATCCGCAAGCGCGCGCCATTGTCGATAGCGCCGAGATCGCCGGCCCCGGCTTCATCAATCTGCGTTTCACGGCACAGGCTCGGCAGGCCGTCGTGGCGGCCGTGTCCGCGCAAGGCGCGGCCTTCGGCCGCGCCGCACGCCGGGACGAGAAGGTGCTGGTCGAATTCGTCTCGGCTAACCCGACCGGCCCGCTCCATGTCGGCCATGCCCGCCAGGCTGCGCTGGGCGACGCCATCTGCCGCCTGTTTGACGCCAGCGGCTGGGACGTGACCCGCGAGTTCTATTACAACGACGCCGGCAATCAGATCCAGAATCTAGCCATCAGCGTGCAGGCGCGTGCCCGCGGCATCGGCCCGGACGCCCCGGAATGGCCGGCTGACGGCTATAAGGGCGACTACATCGCCGACATCGCCCGCGACTACCTTGCCCAGGCGTCAGTGCAGGCCGCCGATGGCGAGCCGGTGCAGGCCAGCGGCAATATCGACGACCTGGAAGATATCCGCGCCTTTGCGGTGGCCTATCTGCGCCGCGAACAGGATCTGGACCTGCAAGCTTTCGGTCTGAAGTTCGATAACTTCTTTCTGGAAAGCTCGCTCTACACCTCGGGCCGCGTCGAGCGCACGGTCGAGACCCTGATTGCCAAGGGCCATACCTATGAGCAGGATGGCGCGCTCTGGCTGCGCACCACTGAGCTGGGCACGGGCGATGACAAAGACCGCGTCATGCGCAAAAGCGAGGGCGGCTATACCTATTTCGTGCCGGATGTCGCCTACCACCTGGCCAAGTGGGAGCGCGGCTTTCACCACGCCATCAATATCCAGGGCAGCGATCATCATGGAACGGTAGCCCGGGTGCGCGCCGGCCTGCAGGGTCTGGAAGAGGGCATTCCCAAAGAATTCCCCGCCTATGTGCTGCACAAAATGGTGAAGGTCATGCGCGGCGGCGAAGAGGTCAAGATCTCCAAGCGGGCCGGCAGCTACGTCACCATGCGCGACCTGATCGAATGGGTTGGCCGCGATGCGGTGCGCTACTTCCTGATCCAGCGCCGCGCCGACACCGAATTCGTGTTCGACATTGATCTGGCCCTGTCCAAGAGCGACGAGAATCCGGTCTATTACATCCAGTACGCCCATGCCCGCATTTGCAGCATGATCGCCAGTTCGGGCCTGGATGACGCCACCATTGCCGCCGCCGACGCTGCGCGCCTGACCGCGCCGAGCGAATTTGCGCTGATGCAACGTCTGGCCGAATTCCCGAATGTGGTGAAACTGGCCGCCCAGGAATTGGCGCCGCATCACATCGCCTTCTGGCTGCGTGACTGCGCCTCGGACTTCCACGGTTGGTATAACGCCGAGCGCGTGCTGGTCGACGACGAGGGCCTGAAGCAGGCCCGCCTGCGTCTGGCGGCCACCACGCGGCAGGTGCTGGCCAATGGCCTCGCCCTCCTGGGCGTGACGGCGCTCGAGCGCATGTAAGCCCCTCCATGGCCAGCAAACGCAGATCCAGCTCACAAGGCGGCAGCACGCTTTATGGCGTGCTGGCCGGTCTATTGATTGGCCTGATCCTGGCGTCAGCGGTGGCGTTTTATGTCACCAAGGCGCCCATGCCTTTCGTAGACCGCGCCACCCGCCAGAGCAGCCAGGGCAATGAGCCGCCCGTCGACCCGCGCATGGCGCCAGACCCCAACCAAGGTCTGTATGGGCGTGATGGGGCGGCAGGCTCTTCGCCTACCGGCCCGACGTCAACGACCCCTACGCCGCTGCCCGACGGCAAGACCGATGACCTGGGCGCGCTGATCGCCACGCTGCCCGGCGCAGGCCAGGCCTCGCCCCCGCAACTGGCCGTGCCGGTGCCCGCCGCACCGCCGCCCGCTGCGCCCAAAGCGGCTGAACGGCCCGCTGAAAAAACGGCCAAGGAAAAGCCCAGTACGCCAGCCAACGGCAACTACTATCTGCAAGCAGGTTCCTACAAGGTGCAGGCAGATGCCGAATCGTTGCGCGCCCGCATCCTCTTGCTCGGTCTGCCGGTCAATGTGCAACGCGCCGAGGTCAACGGGGTGCAATTCAATCGGGTCCGGGTGGGGCCGTTTTCCCGCCTCGATGACATGAATCGGGCACGCAGCCGTCTGGGCGAAAATAAAATCGAATCTACTGTGGTCAAGCAGTAAAAAGGCATTGAACTTTCCCGACCCATACCGGGTCTGTAACGCTTTCATTCCAGGAATCCGTATGTTGTCCTCTTCGATCTCCCGTCTCCTGGCCGCCGCCGCTCTGGCTGCGACAACGTTTTTCGCTCCCGCCAGCCATGCAGAAGGTAATGCCTATGTCACCCTCTCGCCGGCGCTGCCTTCCGACACGCCGGGCAAGATCGAAGTCCTGGAGTTCTTCGCTTACACCTGCCCGCACTGCGCCGCCATCGAGCCCATGGTCGAAGACTGGGCCAAAACCAAGCCTGAAGACGTTGTGCTCAAGCAGGTGCCCATTGCCTTTAACGCCGGCATGAAGCCGCTGCAGCAGCTTTATTACACCCTGATGGCGCTCGACCGCCCGGATCTGCACATCAAGGTTTTCAATGCCATTCACGGCGAACGCAAGCGCCTGTTCGACAAGAAGGCCATGGGTGACTGGGTCGCCTCGCAGGGCGTGGACCGCGCCAAGTTCGACGCTGTATTCGACTCCTTCAGCGTCCAAACCCAAGTACAGCGCGCCAACCAGTTGGCGGAGGCCTATCGCATCGATGGCACGCCCTCGTTTGGCGTCGGTGGCAAATTCCTGACTTCGCCAGTCCTGGCGGGTAATAGCTATGAAGGCGCCATCAAGGAAATCAACAAACTGATCCCCATGGCGCGCGCCAAATAAGCATTCGCTGTTTCGCCCGGCCCCCCAGGATGAGCCATCCTCGGGGGCTTTTTCTATGAGGCTTTAGAATAGGCCAACATTCCCTCTCTTAAGGAAGCGCGGAATGAAGGCCATCAAGCAACGACTTCGCTGGAGCCTGGCCATCGCCCTGTTTGCGATGGCCTTGCCCGTTTTATTGATGGCCCCCCTGATCGGGTGGATGGCCAATGACCGCGCCCAGGGCGATTCGGAGGTGTCGGCAGCGACGATCCAGCGGCAGGTGAGCCGCGCCCTAGAGATCGTCTTCAAAGATGTGGGCATCGCCAGCCGCTTACTCGATGAAGACTGCGTCGCCGCCGCGCCCGAACTGGCTCGGCTAGCCAGCGCCACCCTGTATTTCCGTTCCATCTCTTTGCTGAAAAACGACAGGGTTTATTGTTCGTCGCTTAACGGCGCGATGAATTTCACGCTGCGCGACATCATCGATGGGATGACGCAGTTGCCGCCCGGCGCTGCCCTCGTACCCATCTACGGCACCCTGCTGGTGCCCGACCGTCCGGCCCTGGTGGTGTCGCAATCCCGCGCGCCAGGCCTGGGAGCGCTGGCCGTGATCGATGGCCAATACCTGCTGGATATACAGGATGCCGCCTCGGATGAGGGCAAATTCCAGGTGACTATTCTGCAAAGCCAGAGCGGTGTCCCGCTGTCGCCCAGCGTGCCCCTGGACAGCGCTGCGCCCTATGTCGAACGAAGCGGTGCGCTGGTGCGCTCAACGCAATACCCGTTCAGCGTCCGGGTGTCACCGTCGCGGGCCTTGATCGAAGACTACCGCAGCTATCTTTGGCGGCATCATGCGCCATTTGTCTTGATGGCCGCGCTGCTCTGCGGCTATCTGTCCTACCGTTACAGCCGCCGCCGCCTGTCCCTGGTGGGCGAGATTCAACGCGCCGTGCGGCACAACGAGTTTTTCATGGTCTACCAGCCGGTGATACATATGCCGACCGGCGAAATGCGGGGCGCCGAAGCCCTGATCCGCTGGCACAGCCCGGTGCTAGGACAGATACGGCCCGATCTGTTCATCCCCTTGGCCGAGCAGAACGGACTGATGCCAGACCTGACGCGCCACATCTTCCGGCTGGTTGCTGCCGACCTGCCCAAGCTAGGCCTGCGCGCGCAAGACCACCTGGGCATCAATATCAGCAGCTCGCATCTTGCCACGCCCGCCTTCCTAGCAGACGTACAGCATTTGCGGCGTGCCTTGGGACCGCAGGCCCCGCGCCTGGTGCTGGAGTTGACGGAGCGCGAGGCCCTGCACAATGACCCGCAAACCCAGGCCAATATCCGCCAGACCCGGGAGCAGGGCGTCTTGTGGGCGCTGGATGATTTCGGCACCGGGCAAAGCGCACTGGCTTATGTGCAGGATTTGGGCGCCGACTTCATCAAGATAGACCGGAGCTTCGTGTCGGGCATCGGTACGGACTCGGTCAATGCCATCGTGCTGGAGACGATTATTGCGCTAGGTCAACGCCTTAAGCTGGAGCTCACGGCAGAAGGCATAGAAACCGCCGCGCAGGCCGAGCACCTGACGCGCAACGGCGTGCAATGGGGCCAAGGCTATCTATACTCGCCGCCGCTCACGCCTGCCGAGTTCGCGACGTGGCGGCGCAAGCGGCAAGGCCGCAGCTGAGCGCTCAGGCGGCGCGGTCCAGCGCCTGGGCCAGGTCGGCAATAAGATCGGCCGGCGATTCCAGACCGATATGCAGACGCACCAGCGCGTCCGAGCCGCCTTGCCAATACTGATGGCGCGCCAACTCGCCCGGCGTGACCAATTGCACCAGGGACTCGAAGCCCCCCCAGGAAAAACCGATGCCAAACAGCGTCAGCGCATTAACGAAGTCCCGCGCGGCCTGCGGCGACAGGCCTAACTGCACCGCCAACATGCCATTCGAGCCGCTGCAGTCACGCTGCCATAGGGCATGGCCTGGATCGGCCGGCCATGCCGGGTGATAGAGGCGTACCACCTCGGGACGGTTTTGCAGGAACTCGCAGACTTCGAGGGCATGGCGCGCATGTTGGGCCATGCGCACAGGCATGGTGCGCACCCCGCGCAGGGCGAGCCAGGCATCATCGGCGCTGACCGAATAACCCAGCGCATATTGCGTGCGGTTCAAGCGCTTGGCGATGGCCTCATCATTGGTGACCACCGCGCCCAACATCAGGTCGGAGTGTCCGCCCACATACTTGGTGCCGGCGATGACAGAGACCTGCGCGCCCAGCGTGAGCGGGCGGTAGATATAGCCCGAGCCCCAGGTATTGTCGGTGGCGAGAATCAGGTCATGTTGTTTGGCGAAGCGGGCCAGCGCCGGCATGTCCAGCATCTCGAACAGCAGGGAGCCGGGCGCTTCGGCAAAGATCAGCCGCGTAGTGGGACGCACGAGGCTTGCCAGATCGGCCTTTGCGTCGAAGAAGGTGACGTCGATGCCCAGGCGCGACAGCACGGCCTCATGGAGCTCATGCACGGGCCCATAGGCGCAATCCGCCACCAGGGCATGTTCGCCGGCCGACAACAGCGACAGAAACACCATCGAGATGCCCGCCAGCCCGGACGAAGCCAGATAGCAATGCGTGCCACCCTCCAGCTCTGCAAACACCTGCTCCAGGGCGGCGTGGGTATCCATGCCCATGCGCCCATAGGTAGACGCGCGTTCGCCCGCCGCCTTGCGGCGCTGAGCGTCCTCGAGCTTGGCCAGACTTTGAAAACGCACAGTGCTGGCGCGCACGGATGGCAGATTGACCGGCGCGGCGCCAGTGTCGGGATTGAAGGGCGCGCTACCCAGATGCTGCAACAGGGTGTCGATGTGTTTAGCGGAGGTGTCAGACATGGCAGAGGCGGCAGACGAAAGAATGAAAGCGTAACAGGCAGCAGGCCTACACAAAGTTGAATCGATATTACCTGGCGCTAGGAATATGGCTTTGCCCTATGATGGCAGCGCTGGTTTTGATCACTCTCTGACCCCGCTCCCATGCTACCCCTGGACACTCTGATCGCTTTCTTTGGCATTGCCGTGCTGCTGGCGCTTACCCCCGGCCCCGACAATCTGTTCGTACTGATGCAGTCGGCTATCTGGGGCCGCAAGGCCGGCTTTCTGGTCGTGCTCGGTTTGTGCACCGGACTGCTCGGCCACACTACTGCGGTCGCAGTCGGACTGGCTGCGCTATTCGCCGCCTCGCCCATGGCCTTTACCGCGCTCAAGCTGGCGGGCGCGGCCTATCTGCTCTATCTGGCCTGGCAGATTCTGCGCGCGCCAACAGGCGGCGGACGCAGCGAAAAACCCGAGGCGCTGCGCGGGAGTGCGCTCTATCGACGCGGCATCATCATGAATCTGACCAATCCCAAGGTGCTGCTGTTTTTCTTCGCCTTTTTGCCCCAATTCACCCAGCCGCAGGCCGGCCCGATGGCCTGGCAGATCATCGAGCTGGGCGCGGTGTTCATGGTGGCCACACTGCTGGTGTTTGGTGCGATCGCGTTTTTCTCGGGCGCTTTTGGCGCGATGTTGCAGCGCTCGCCTCAGGCGCAGCGCTGGCTCAATCGCGTGGCAGGCGTGGTGTTCATCGGCCTGGCGCTGCGGCTGGTGACAGCCAGCCGCTAAAGCCCGGCACGCAAGGACAAGGCTCAGGCCGCGACAAAGCGCACCATGCCATCAGCACCCGAGATGCGCCTGAGCTTGCCCTCGAAGTAAAGCGCATGCAAATGCGCCAACGCTTCGCCCAGGGCAAAGGTGAGCTGGTGCAGGTCCAGTTTGCGATGAAACAGCACCGGCACGATGTCGGTGGCGGAACATTCAGCCTGCGCACAGGCTTGCAACACCTCGGCCAGCCGTTCGGCGTGATGCTGCCTCTGCTGGGCGATACGCTCATGCAGCCCCAGGAAGGGGCGGCCGTGTGAAGGCAGCACCAGCGTATCCGCCGACAGGCCGGCATAGGCTTGCAAGGAACGCAGATAAAGCGGCAGCGGATTCGCCTCAGGTTCGTGATCGAAGACACTGACATTGGTCGAAATGCGCGGCAGCACCATATCGCCCGAAATCAGCAGGGCCGGATCGGCGCAATAGAAAGACATATGCTCGGGCGCATGGCCATAGCCCACGATGGCCCGCCAATCGCGCCCGCCGATACGGATGAGATCGCCGTCCATGATGCGGCGAAACTGCCCTGGAACACGGGGCACGAGATTGGCGTAATAACCGGCGCGCTCGCGGATCTGCGCCTGCGCATCCGGGTCGATCAGGCCATGACGGGCAAAATGCGCGACCGCTCCCTGGCCGCCCGCGCCACTATTGCCTGCACGGCTGGACCAATAAGAGGCCGTCATGAAATCGGTCATGCTTATCCACAGGGGAGCCTGCCAGCGCTGGCAGAGCCAATCGGCCAGGCCGATGTGATCCGGGTGCATATGCGTGACCATCACCCGTAACACAGGCAGGCCATCGAGCTCGCGCTCGAAAATCTGTTCCCAGAGCGTGCGGACCTCGTCGCGTGAAATGCCGCAATCGACGAGGGTCCAACCCTGACGGCCGTCAATCTCGTCGCGCAGCAGCCAGAGATTGATGTGATCCAGCGCAAAGGGCAGGGGCATGCGCAGCCATTTGACCCCAGGCGCCACTTCCTGGACCTGGCCGGGTTTGGGCTGGAACTCGCCCCAGGGGTATTGCAACTTGTGCTCGTTGGCGTTCATCTTGAATCTTGTCTGCTTGACGTCTTGGTTCAGGCATCATAATTTACGTTTACGTAAACTGCCACTTGCAGCATGTCTTCAGCCACCTGGACCATCTCCGAACTCGCGCGCGAGTTCGACATCACGCCCCGCACCATCCGTTTTTACGAGGATCAGGGCATCGTCAGCCCGCAGCGCGAGGGCCGCAACCGCATTTATGGCGCACGCGATCGCACCCGGCTCAAGCTCGCTCTGCGCGGCAAGCGTCTAGGCCTGCAGCTGTCGGAGATTTGCAGCCTCATCGACATGTATGACGGCCCTAGCGACAACGAGGCGCAATTGCGTCAGTACCTGGCAGTGCTCAATCAACACCGGGCCATGCTGGAGCAGCAACGGCGCGACATCGATGACACCCTCGCCGAGATCGCCACCCAGGAACAGCAATGCCAGGTACTGCTCGCCAGCAAGACCTGAGGGTCCAAACCGCCTGCATCTAGGGAAAACCCCGGTGATCCTTACGTTTACGTAAACGTAATATTTGCACTGCACCATGACCGCCAACTGGCCCGCCCCCAAAACAACGGAGACATCGATGAATCTTCCCGGCCTGAACTTCGATCTGGGCGAGGACCTGGACATGTTGCGCGACGCCGTGCGCAGTTTCGCCCTGAGTGAAATTGCGCCGCGCGCCGGCGAAATCGACCGCGATGATCAGTTCCCGATGGATTTGTGGCGCAAGTTCGGCGATCTGGGCGTGCTCGGCATGACGGTCAGCGAAGAATACGGCGGCACCAATATGGGCTATCTGGCCCATATGCTGGTCATGGAAGAACTCTCGCGCGCCAGCGCCTCGGTGGCCCTGTCCTATGGTGCGCACTCGAACCTGTGCGTCAATCAGATCTATCGCAACGGCAGTGAGGCGCAAAAAGCCAAATATCTGCCCAAGCTCATCTCCGGCGAGCACATCGGCGCGCTGGCCATGAGTGAGCCTGGCGCAGGCTCCGATGTGGTCAGCATGCGCCTGCGTGCCGAGAAAAAGGGTGACCGCTACGTCCTCAACGGCACCAAGATGTGGATCACCAACGGTCCCGACGCCGACACCCTGGTGGTGTACGCCAAGACCGATCCTGAAGCCCATCAGCGGGGCATCACGGCCTTTCTGATCGAGAAGGGCTTCAAAGGCTTTTCTATCGCCCAAAAGCTCGACAAGCTGGGCATGCGCGGCAGCCATACCGGGGAGCTGGTGTTCCAGGATTGCGAGGTGCCCGCCGAGAACATCCTGGGCCAGCTCAATGGCGGCGTAAAAGTGCTGATGAGCGGCCTCGATTACGAGCGCGCCGTGCTCTCGGGCGGCCCGCTGGGCATCATGCAGGCCGTCATGGATGTGGCCGTGCCTTATGTGCATGACCGCAAGCAATTCGGCCAGGCCATCGGGGAATTCCAGCTCATCCAGGGCAAGATGGCCGATATGTACACCACGCTGCAAGCCAGCCGCGCTTTCTGCTACACCGTGGGAAAAAATCTCGACCGCCTGGGCCGCGAGCATGTGCGCCAGGTCCGCAAGGATTGCGCCGCGCTCATTCTCTACACCGCCGAGCGCGCCACCTGGATGGCCGGCGAAGGCATCCAGCTGCTGGGCGGCAATGGCTATATCAACGAATACCCGGTCGGCCGCCTGTGGCGCGACGCCAAACTGTATGAAATCGGCGCGGGCACCAGCGAAATCCGCCGCATGCTGATCGGCCGGGAACTGTTCAACGAAACGGCCTGAGCCTTCCTCGCCCCCATCCAAGATCACAGGCGAGCGCCGCCGCTTTTCTTTTACGATACAGACAGGGTCCGGCAAGGCCGGACCGCGTCACCTGTCTTGCATTCAAGGAGTAACTCATGTCCGATCCTATCGTCATCGTTTCCGTTGCCCGCACCCCGATGGGAAGCATGCTGGGCAGCCTGTCCGGCCTGTCCGCCCATGAATTGGGCGCCGTCGCCATCAAGGCCGCGATCGAGCGCGCCGGCCTCAAGCCCGAGCAAGTCGATGAAGTCATCATGGGCAACGTGCTGCAAGCCGGGCAGGGCCAGGCGCCGGCCCGCCAGGCTGCCCTGGGCGCGGGTTTGCCGCTGGGCGTGAATTGCAGCACCATCCACAAGGTCTGCGGTTCGGGTCTAAAGGCCGCCATGTTCGGCCATGATCTGATTCTGGCCGGCTCGGCCGAGGTAGTGGTGGCGGGCGGCCAGGAAAGCATGAGCAACGCGCCCTATCTGCTGCTCAAGGGCCGTCAGGGCTATCGCTATGGCCACAATACCGTGTATGACCACATGGCCCTTGATGGTCTGGAAGATGCCTATGATCGCGGCAAGGCCATGGGCGTATTCGCCGAAGACTGCGCCGACAAATACCACTTCAGCCGCGAACAACAGGACGCCTATTCGCTGGAGTCGCTGCGCCGCGCGCGCGCAGCCACTGAAGACGGCAGCTTCAAATGGGAAATCGCGCCGGTCACCGTGGCTGGCCGCAAGGGCGACACCGTGATCGACACGGACGAAGCCCCCACCAAGGCCATGCAGGAAAAGATCCCCACCCTGAAGCCCGCCTTCAAGAAAGACGGCACCGTCACGGCCGCCAATGCTTCGTCGATTTCCGACGGCGCCGCCGCCATGGTGCTGATGCGCGCCTCCACGGCCGAGAAACTGGGCCTCAAGCCCCTGGCCCGCATCGTCGCGCACAGCCAGCATTCGCAAGAGCCGCAGTGGTTCACGACCGCTCCGGTAGGCGCATTGAAAAAGCTGTTCGAGAAAACCGGCTGGCAGGCCAGCGATGTCGATTTGTACGAAATCAATGAGGCCTTTGCCGTGGTCACCATGGCCGCCATGAAGGAACTCAATCTGCCGCATGAAAAAGTCAATGTGCACGGCGGCGCCACGGCGCTGGGCCATCCTATCGGCGCCTCGGGCGCCCGCCTGGTCACGACCCTGATCGGTGCGTTGCGCCAGAACGGCGGCAAGAAGGGCGTTGCCACGCTGTGCATCGGCGGTGGCGAAGCCGTGGCAATGGCCATCGAAATGCTCTGATCGAGTCTGGCCGGCGCCCCTGCCGCAGGGGGCCGGCTGCTCCGCGCCCTTTGCGGGCGCGGTCTCTCCAACCTCCAGCCAGGACGGCCATGCCCATCATCGAATCCCGCATCGATACGCGCGGCGCCGATTTCGCAGCCAATACGAGCGCGATGCAAACGGCTCTCGACGACCTCAACCGCCACCTCACCGTCACCGCATTAGGCGGCAATGACAATGCGCGCGCCAAGCACGTGGCGCGTGGCAAGCTGCTGCCGCGCGAGCGCGTCGAACAGCTGGTCGATCCTGGCAGCCCCTTTCTTGAACTCTCGCCGCTGGCCGCCCACGGCATGTATGACGGCGAAGCGCCTGGCGCCGGCATCATCACGGGCATTGGCCGCATCGCCGGCACCGAATGCGTGATCGTCTGCAACGATGCCACCGTCAAGGGTGGCACCTACTATCCCATGACGGTCAAAAAGCATCTGCGCGCCCAGGAAATTGCGGCGCAGAATCACTTGCCCTGCGTGTATCTGGTGGACTCGGGCGGCGCCAATCTGCCACGTCAGGACGAGGTGTTTCCTGATCGAGACCACTTCGGCCGCATCTTCTACAACCAGGCCGTGATGTCATCGCAAGGCATCGCGCAGATTGCCGTCGTGATGGGTTCCTGCACGGCAGGTGGCGCCTATGTGCCCGCCATGAGCGATGAATCCATCATCGTGAAAAATCAGGGCACCATCTTTTTAGGCGGCCCTCCCCTCGTCAAGGCCGCGACCGGCGAAGAGGTCAGCGCCGAGGACCTGGGTGGCGGCGACGTTCACACGCGCCTGTCGGGTGTGGCCGATCATCTGGCCGCCAATGATGGCCATGCGCTGCAATTGGCGCGCAATGCGGTAGCCCGCCTGAACCGGAAAAAACCGCAACCGCTGGCTCTGGCCGAAGCCCGCCCGCCCCGCTATGACCCGTCTGAATTGAACGGCATCATCCCGGCCGACACACGCAAGCCTTTCGACGTGCGCGAAGTGATCGCACGCATTGTCGACGCTTCGGAATTCGACGAATTCAAGGCCCGTTATGGCACCACGCTGGTAACCGGTTTTGCGCATATTCATGGCATGCCTGTCGGCATCGTGGCCAACAACGGCATCCTGTTTTCCGAGTCGGCGCAGAAAGGCGCCCACTTTATTGAGTTGTGCACACAACGAAAAATACCCCTGGTGTTTCTACAGAATATCACCGGTTTCATGGTCGGCAGAAAGTACGAAAACGAAGGTATTGCACGTCATGGCGCCAAGATGGTGACGGCCGTGGCGACGGCTAGTGTGCCCAAGTTCACCGTTCTGATCGGCGGCTCTTTTGGCGCGGGCAACTACGGCATGTGCGGACGCGCTTACTCGCCACGCCTGCTGTTCATGTGGCCCAATGCACGTATTTCCGTCATGGGGGGCGAACAGGCCGCCAGTGTGCTGGCCACCGTCAAGCGCGACGGCATCGAAAGCCGTGGCGGCCAATGGAGCGCAGACGAAGAAGAGACCTTCAAAGCACCGATCCGCGAGCAGTACGAGCGTGAAGGCCATCCGTATTACGCCACGGCCCGCCTGTGGGACGACGGCATCATTGCGCCGGCAGACACACGCCGTGTGTTGAGCCTGGCGCTGTCTGCCGCCCTGAATGCACCGATCGAAGACACGCGTTTCGGCGTGTTCCGCATGTAAGCCACGCCGAGCCAAGGAGTCGCCCGTGTTCACCACGCTCTTGATTGCCAATCGCGGCGAAATCGCCTGCCGTGTCGCCGCCACCGCCCGCCGTCTGGGCATGCGCACAGTGGCGGTCTATTCCGATGCCGACGCCGACGCGCGCCATGTCGCGGCCTGCGACATGGCTCTCCCTATCGGCGGCCCCGAGCCGCGCGCAAGCTATCTGCGCGCTGACGCTATTTTGCAGGCGGCTCGCGACAGCGGCGCGCAGGCCATTCATCCGGGCTATGGCTTTCTTTCCGAGAACGAAGCCTTCGCGCAAGCGGCCGCCCAAGCCGGCATTGTGTTTGTCGGCCCCCCTGCATCGGCGATCGCCGCAATGGGCAGCAAATCGGCGGCCAAGGCGCTGATGGAGCGCGCCGGTGTTCCGCTGGTGCCGGGTTACCACGGTGAGCGTCAGGACCCGGAGTTTCTGCGCGCCGAGGCCGACAAGATCGGCTACCCGGTGCTCATCAAGGCCAGCGCAGGCGGTGGTGGGAAAGGCATGCGCGTGGTCGAGTCCAGCGCCGCCTTTCTCGAAGCACTGGCTTCCTGCCAGCGCGAGGCAAGGGCCAGTTTCGGCGATGACCGTGTCTTGATCGAACGCTATCTGCAAAAACCGCGTCACATCGAAATCCAGGTATTCGCCGACAGTCATGGCCAGTGCGTCTATCTCTTCGAGCGCGATTGTTCGGTGCAACGCCGTCACCAGAAAGTGATCGAAGAAGCGCCCGCACCCGGCATGACGCCCGAACGCCGCCAGGCGATGGGCGAGGCCGCCGTGGCGGCGGCGCGTGCCGTGGACTATGTCGGCGCGGGCACGGTAGAGTTCATCGTCGAGTCCGATGGCCGCTTTTATTTCATGGAAATGAATACAAGGTTGCAGGTCGAACATCCGGTGACCGAAATGATCACGGGCCTCGATCTGGTGGAGTGGCAACTACGGGTTGCCGCAGGCCAGCCGCTGCCGCTCAGACAGGAAGACCTGCGCATCGACGGCCACGCCATCGAGGCCCGCATCTATGCCGAGAACCCCGAAAAGGGTTTTCTGCCGTCTATCGGCACGCTCGCCTATCTGGCGCTGCCTGCGCATAGCGCTTTCGCCAACGGCGATATCCGGGTGGATGGTGGCGTGCGCATGGGCGACACCATCACGCCTTATTACGATCCCATGATCGCCAAGCTCATCGTCCATGGCGAAAACCGTGATCAGGCGCGCGCTCGCATGGTGCAGGCATTGGCGCAAACGCAGGTCGTAGGCGTACAGACCAATATCGCGTTCCTGACGCGCCTGATGACCGATACCGCCTTCGCCAGCGCCGATCTCGATACCGGCCTGATCGAACGCCAGCGGACAAGCCTGCTGCCCGACACCCCGCCAGCCGATCTGGCCACATTGGCCCTGG
Organism: Bordetella avium; assembly: GCF_034424645.1. Taxonomy (NCBI): domain Bacteria; kingdom Pseudomonadati; phylum Pseudomonadota; class Betaproteobacteria; order Burkholderiales; family Alcaligenaceae; genus Bordetella; species Bordetella avium. Next base: position 49,905 of record NZ_CP139969.1, on the reverse strand, counting down.
CCAGCGTGGCCGTTCTGGCGCACGAAGGGCTGGCCAGCGACAAGCAAGCCGGCACACCCTCGGCAGACCCCTGGGACGCTTGCGATGGCTGGCGCCTGGGTGGCCATTATCAACGCAGGCTGCGGTGGCAGGATCAGGGCGACATCCGCGAGGTGGCGCTACAGCGCAACCCGCAGGGCTGGCTGATCACCCTTGACGGCCTATCCGCCACTCTGCGCTGGCGTGCGCAGGCCGATCAGGCCGTCCGCGTGACGCTGGACGGCCGCGACGTAAGCGGCAAGGTCGTGCTGCATGGCGCGCACGCCCATGTCTTTCGCAACGGCGGCTCGGTGGTGCTGGAGCGTCAGCACGCGCATCACGGAGAAGGCCATGAGGGTCACGCCGGCGGCCTCACGGCCCCCATGCCGGGCAAGATCATCGCCATCTCCGCCAAGGCGGGCGACAAAGTCGAGAAAGGCCAGCCCCTACTGGTCATGGAGGCCATGAAGATGGAGCACACCATCACAGCGCCGGCAGCAGGCGAGGTGGCCGATGTGTTCTATGCCGTGGGCGACCAAGTAGCCGAAGGGGTGGCGCTCATCGCCCTGGCCGCCGACGGCGGGTAAGCAAGACGGACCCATCAAGACGGGTCCATCAAATGGCCGAGCCCCCTTAAACAGCGGGGCTGGCCGGGCCCACATAAGCGAAACGCGGCAGCTCGCCGGCTTCGGTGCTTACGGTTTCGTTCCAGATGCGCAGCAAGCGGGTATTCATGGGCAGACCGCCGCGCGGATACAGCCGCACATAGACGACCACGATATCGTCGGTCTCATCGGCACGGGCCAGACCCAGCGCCAGGTAATGTTGGCCCTTGTAATGGCGGTAGACGCCGGGGCGAAAGTCCTCGGTGGCGGACATAGGCACTCCAGAAAGCAGGACAGCCGCTTGAAGCGGCTGTCCTGGCGCCGATAAGAAGCTTAGTTGCGAACGGTGGTGATCAGGTGGTCGAGCTGTTCGAGCAGGGTCGCCGTTTCAGCCTCGGTGACATTCAGAGCAGGCATGAAGCGCAGCAGATTGCCGCGCGGCGCATTGAGCAGCAGGCCTTGCGGCTCCAGCTTGCGCGCCGCCTCGACGATGTCCGGGCCGTAATCGCCATCCAGTTTGAGCGCGCGCAGCAGCCCCATGCCGCGTTCGCCTTCCAGACCAAACTTGTCCGACAGCGTCAGCAGGCCTTCCGACAACTGCTTGCCGCGGGCCTGCACGGCATCCAGGAAACCCGGCGCATCCAGGGTATCAAAAACCGCCACGCCCACGGCCGCGCACAACGGGTTGCCGTTATAGGTTCCGCCCTGTTCACCATGCGAGAACACGCTGACCGATTCACGCGCAAGCAGGGCCGCCAGGGGCACGCCGCCGCCAATACCCTTGCCCAGCGTCATGATGTCCGGAATGACGCCGAACTGCTCGTAGGCATACAGGGTGCCGGTACGGCCCATGCCGGTCTGCACTTCGTCGACAATCAGCAAGATGCCATGCTCGTCGGCCAGCTTGCGCAGGCCCTGCATGAATTCACGCGAGGCCGGGATGACGCCCGCTTCGCCTTGCACAGGCTCGAGCATGATGGCCACGGTCTGCGCGTCGATCAGGGCGCGAACCGAGTCCAGATCATTCAGGTCGGCCTTGGGGAAACCTTCGACCTGCGGCGCGAACATGGTGTCCCAGCCCGGCTTGCCCGACGCCGACATGGTGGCCAGGGTGCGGCCATGAAAACCATGGTCCATCGTGATGATCTTGTAAGCGCCGTTGCGGTGCACACGGCCCCATTTGCGCGCCAGCTTGATGGCGCCTTCATTGGCTTCGGCGCCACTGTTGGCGAAGAACACCCGGTCAAACACCGAGCTTTCGGTCAAACGTTTGGCCAGCTCCAGCGAGGGCAGGTTGTAAAACGCCGGAGAGGGGTTCATCAGCAGACCGGCCTGCTCTTGCAGCGCACGCTGCATTTCAGGCGCGCAATGGCCCAGCGCGTTGACCGCCCAGCCCTGCACGAAATCCAGATACTGCTTGCCCGAATGGTCCTCCAGCCAGGACCCCTGACCGCGCACGAACACGAGGTCCGGGCGGGAGGTGATCTCCATGAGGGTCTTGACATTCAACTGGCTGAATTCCATGGCGGTTCCGCAAAAATAAACAGGGAGGAAACCTGAAATTTAGCACCTTGGGGCAAGAGCCAAGTAACAAGGGCCACCCCCGCAAGGCCTCAGTGCGGAAATACCACGCTCGCCCGGCCTAACGGCTCAGGCCGCGCGCGGCAATGGGCCACAGCCCCACGACAGTATCGTCGCGATAGGTCACCAGCGTGTCGTGCAGATTGAAGCAGGGATCGACATGCGGGACGACCAGCTTGAGCACCTCGCCCAAGGCCGGAGCCTGCGCCCCATCCTGCACGCGCACCACGCCGTGCTCGTCGTTGGCGGCGGCATAGACCAGACCGGGCCGGCCTTGAATACGGGGAAGACCGCACTCGATAGTGGTGGATTTCAGACCGGCGTCGAGTACGACGCGCTCGGGCGCGGGCGTGCTCATGACCGTGGAGAGCAGAAACAGACTCGTGCCGAAAGACAGCGTGTCCGACCACTCATTGGCGCCGTAATCGGCATCCATGAAGGCATAGGAACCGGCCTGCAATTCGGTATAAACGCCGCTGGCTGCGTCGAACTCGGCGCTGCCGGTGCCGCCGCCCGTAATGCGCTCGCAGGTGATGCCGTAGGCACGCAGCAAGGAGGCGTAGCCGGCTGCGCGGATGGCCGCCTGAGCGCTCATGGCGGCGCGCTCGGCGTGGCTGCGCACATGCTGCATCGCGCCGTGATAGGCCTGCAAACCGCCAAAGCGCAAGCCCTGCATGGCTTCGGCTGCCCGCGCCAGCGCCAGCACGTCGTGATCGTCTGTCACGCCGCAGCGCCCCTGGCCGACATCGACCTCGACCAGCACGGTGATGCGGGCGCCGACCTGCGCCACCGCGGCCGCCAGCGCATGCAGATTGCTCATGTTATCCACACACACACTGACGTCGGCGCGCAAGGCGAGCTGCGCCAGCAAGGCCAGCTTGGCCGGCCCCACGACTTCATTGCTGATGTGAATATCGCGTATGCCCGCGTCAAGAAAGGGCAGGGCTTCGCTGACTTTTTGACAACAGATGCCGCGCGCGCCCAGCGCAAGCTGACGCCGCGCAATCTCGGGACATTTGTGTGCTTTGGCATGGGGACGCAAAGCAAGGCCATGACGGTCGGCCCATTGCTGCATTAGCCCCAGATTAGCCTCGAAAACATCGAGGTCGAGTACCAGACTCGGGGTATCTGCCTGGGCAAGAGCCTGGCCAGGCACGGCAGGATCAGGTAGGGAAAGGCGATTCGAGACATGTGATTGAAGTGTGGCCACCAGCATTCGCTCCGCGTTGCGCCGATCAGGAACCCAAGTTGGCGCGATCATAACCTTGAAGCTCTCAATACCAACCATACCCGCGGGGGGATTCGCGAAGCAATCCCCCCAACACTGACACGCCAGGTTACCGGGGTGGCATGATCAGCCGCCATCTGGAGCACGGCGCAAACCGAATGCGCATCGCCTTGCACAAGACCTGACAAGGGATGAATCCGATATCGGAGTCACATGCCGCATAGCCGGGAGTGCTGGCCTGAAAATAGTAATTAATTCTCATTTACTAATGAGACATTCCGGCCTCGTCGCTTCAAACCATTGCCGCATGCCCAAGATCTTCATCCTGTCCTCAATTCATCTGGCTTTTCTGCTGACTTTCCCCGCCGCCGCACGAACCACTCCCCCTGTTCCTAACGCCAGGCACAGCACCGGCCACACGGCTCTGCCAGCCGAAACACGCCGCGTTTTCACACTGCCCACGCAATCCGTGACCGCCGACAGCATCGAACTCAGCCGCTCGGAACTCGATCAGGCAGAGATCGACCGGGCCCAGGCCGACAATTTCGCCAGTCTGGTCGATCGCTTGCCCGGCATCTCACAGGCCGGCTCGCCCCGCCCAGGCGGACAAAGCCTGAATATCTGGGGCATGGGCGACAGCGAAGACGTCAAATTGATTCTGGATGGCGCACCCAAGGGGTTTGAAAAATACCGTCAGGGCTCGGTGTTCATCGAACCCGAACTGATACGGCGTATCGAAGTCGACAAAGGGCCGCACAATCTGTGGGATGGCATAGGCGGCTTCGGCGGCACAGTGCGCATCGACACCAAGGACGCCGCCGAGTTGCTAGGCCCGGACGAGCTGGGCGGCGGCCTGGTGAAGTACGGCCGCCACAGCAATGACGGCCAGAACATCTATAGCGCCGCGCTATACGGCCGGACGCAACAAAACGGCGCAGATGGTCTCGTCTACTTCAACCAGCGCGACGGCGGCGACCTGCGGCGCCCCGATGGTAGCCGCTTTCTTTATTCGCGCAACGATTTGCGGTCCTATCTCGCCAAGACCAATCTGCATATCGCTCGCGACCACAAGCTGACCCTCTCCATAATCCGCTCCACATCGCGGGGCTGGCAGCCTTATGCCGCCAAGCGCGACAGCCTGTCCGCCCCCTCGGAGGCCAATATCCGACGCTATGGTCTGGAAGCCGCGTGGCGCCGCCAACTGGTCTATCGCGACCAGATAGACCAGACCTTGAGCGCGGCATGGCAGTACAGGCCCGGCCCCTGGCTGGACCTTGCGCTGTCCTATGCCGATTCGCATACCCGGCAACATGATAGGCGTCCGGACAATGCCACGCCCAGTGCGTTCATCGGCACCTTGGGCCACAGAAGCTGGGTCGGGTATAAGGACCGTGTGCTCGAACTCCGCAACCTCAGCCACCTCTCTGCGGGCGGCGCCGATCATGCTTTGCAATTCGGGGGCCGCTGGCATCAACACCGGCGCGACACGCTCATGTATTACGCGCAGGCCCGCAACCGCGCCGACCAGAACCGGGGGTATTTCCAGCCGCCTTACATGCCTTCCGGGCGGCAAACCGTGCGCAGCCTGTTCTTGCAGGATGCCGTCACGATAGGACGATTGACGATTACGCCAGGCCTGCGTTATGACCACGTCGTCAATCGGGGCCAGGCCAATCTCGCACGACGCTATAACGACCCCGCGCCCTCGGCAGGCCACGATTACCGCAGCGTGACCTACACCGGCTGGACGCCGCATCTGGGCGCAATCTGGCAGGCAAAGCCCTGGCTATCGCTGCTAGCCGACGTTACACAGGGCTGGCGCGCGCCCTTGATCGACGAACAATACGAGGTGCAATACGCCCGCGCAGCGGCCTCGGGCACCAGCCGCAGCCTCAGACCCGAACGCATGCTCGCTTGGCGCGCAGGCGCCATCTTCGACTTCCGCGATCTGCTGGCCCGCAAGGACCACCTGCAGGTGCGCGGCACGGCCTTCACCAACCGTGGTAGAGATGAAATATTCCTGCGACGAGGCGTGCTGTGCGAAACCCAGCCATGCCCCAAGCCGCTTTCCAACTACCGCAACCTGCCGGGTTACCGCATCGAGGGCCTTGAGCTGGAGTCCTTCTACGACAGCACGCACTGGTTCGGCTCCTTGTCCGTGTCGGCCATGCGCGGGCGCCGCGACAGTTCTCCGCGCGACCCCGCTGGTCAACGCAGCTGGATCGCAGAAATCCCGCCGACCACGGTACGCGCGATGCTGGGCTGGAAAACACAGAATCTGGCTTTCGGCTGGACCGGCGAATTCGTAAGGCGTCAGGATAGGTCCCCCAAACAAAGCGACCCACTGGCCGGGGTGTGGTCCTTGCCCGCCTCCAGCGGGTATGCCTTACATGGTCTGTTCGCTTACTGGCGGCCCTGGCCGGGCATGCAAGCCCGTCTGGCTGTGGATAACCTCTTGAATCGCGCCTACCGCCCCTATCTGGGCGAAACCGTATCCGGCCTGGGCCGCAACATCAAACTTAGCCTTTCTCAGCATTTCTGAAACCGACTCACGACGCCGTGCACCATAGGACATATCCCTGGTACACGCACGGTTGATCCGGCTTGAGCTTGCGCGTAAAGTAAAATCACGTCTGCTGGTCTGCCGATATGCGGGCCGACTGTGCAAACCGGCTACTTTTACGCCATATGTTCGATATCCTGGTTTATCTGTTCGAAAACTATTACACGCCGCAAGCCTGTCCTGCGGCCGATGTGCTGGCAAAGCGGCTTGCCGCCGCCGGCTTCGAGCACGAAGACATCGACGACGCTCTGGGCTGGCTCTACGGCCTGGCCGAAACCACCGAGCGTTGCGTCGAGCTCGCCCAGGCGCCTGCCAGCGGCTTTCGCGTCTATACCGATGCCGAATACCAACAGTTAGGCAGCGCCTCGATCGGTTTCATCACCTTTCTCGAATCGGCGGGCGTTCTGCCTGCCCCGCTGCGAGAGATCGTGATCGACCGCGCCCTGGCTTCGCCCGAAGCGCCGGTTTCCCTGTCCAAGATCAAGATCATCGCCTTGATGGTCCTCTGGAGCCAGGAAGCCGAGATCGACAATCTCGTGCTCGAAGAGCTGCTAGACGACGAAGAAGCCCGCCGTCTGCATTGATCAATGCCTGCCGCAGTGCGCTGCGGCATGACTGCTTTTTCCCTCTGCCTTGAGCTATATCGGCCGCTTCGCTCCCAGTCCCAGCGGCCCGCTGCATGCGGGCTCGCTAGTTGCCGCCCTGGCAAGCTGGCTGGACGCGCGAGCCCACGGGGGCCGCTGGCTGCTGCGCATCGAAGATGTCGACCGGCCGCGCGCCGTGCCCGGCGCCGATGCCGTTATCATGCAGCAACTGCGCGACCTGGGCCTATTTTGGGATAGCGAGGTGCTGTGGCAATCCCGCCGAGATGCGGTCTACCAGGCCGCGCTGGACCGCCTGAGTGCTGCGGGCCTGATCTACGGCTGCGCCTGCACCCGTCGCGAAATTGCCGATTCGGCCTTACGCGGTCCCGCCAGCGCCGACGGCGAGCGCCCCTATGCGGGTACCTGCCGCAACGGTCTGCCGCCTGGCAGGCCAGCGCGCGCCTGGCGCCTGCGGGTGCCTGCAGGCATCGTCACTTTCAATGATCGCTGGCTGGGGCCGCAATCCCAGGATGTGGCGCAGACTGTGGGCGATTTTGTGCTGCGCCGCGCGGATGGCCTGTGGGCCTATCAACTCGCGGTCGTGGCCGATGACGCCGCACAGGGCGTGACCGACGTGGTGCGCGGCGCAGATCTGCTCACCTCGACCGCACGCCAGCATGTGCTCGGCCGCCTGCTCGATCTGTCGCTGCCCCGCGTCATGCACGTGCCTCTGGTCAGCGATCCGGCCACGGGCCTGAAGCTTTCCAAGCAAAATCATGCCCCGGCGCTCGATACCCGCGACCCCGTGGGCACGTTGTCGCAAGCCTGGCTCAGCCTGGGTTTCTCCCCCCTCGCGGCACGGGATACCCAGGCCTTTCTGGCACAGGCCACCGACCGCTGGCGTGCGCGCTTTGCCATAGCTTAAAGCGGCTGCAAATCCTCTCCGAGCAAACGCAGCAAGAGACCGGTACCCTGGTCATTCACGCGAACCTCGCCATAACGAGCGCCTTCATAGCGCGGACCTTCACCCTCGGGGAAAAAATAGGCATTGGTGATGATGCGCACGCCATCAGGACGCACGCGGTAGCGCAGAGCCAGTTCCGAGGCCTCTTGCGGCTGCGCGCTGGCCTGAATGCGCCGAGGCTGCGCCACGCCGCGATCGTCAAGCGACAGAATCACATATCCATCGCGATCGGGCTCATCCTGCTGCGCGCGCAGCTTGTTGATGGCTGTACTCGCCGCGAAACGCAGCGCCATATAGTCTCCCTGCATGAGCGAACGGGGATCGACCGGGGCCAATTCAAGAATGACGACCTGCCCATGAGCCAGCAACTGTTCGCGCTGATAAATGGTGAAGTTGCACACGCCCAGCACGAGCAAAAGGCCGGCGAACACGACCGCCACGCGCCGCCGCATCGCGGGCGAAGCCGGCGACACAGACACCCGGACAGGCGGCCTGGCACGGCGCGGTAATAACCAGACCAGACCGCGCAGCAACAGCATCAATACCGCCGCCCCCACCAGCCAGAACGACTTTTGCAGCAAGGGAACCTGGAGCTGGTAGTAATAAAGCATCAGGTAAGCCAACAGACTAAGCACCCCGAAGCCGGTCAAGCGCGGCTTGTTCAAGCCGAATCCCAACAACAGCCAGGTCAGTGCGAAGGCAATGCCAGGACTGGGCATCCAGAACAGGCCCAGCACCAGCAAGGCCAAGGGCGTGAGCAAGACCATGGCGCGTGTGAGTGTCTGTCGGCGCGGCCAAAGAAGCCAGAACGCGACGACAGCCGGCAACACGGCGCCCGCAATATTCAACAGGGCCGTCAGGCGATGCAGCCGCCACAGCGCGGGCAGTTGATCCACCCCAACGCCGCTTGCCACCCAGACCAGCCCTTGCACCGACACCAATAAGGCCCAGGCTAGCGGTTCCAGCAAATGCGGCCGGGAACGCGCCCAGCCTTGATTGGCAGCGAAGGCGATTGCGGCAGCCCAGGCGCCCAGCACGACGACAGGCAGCCAGAGAAAATTGGCCTGCATCGTATCCAGCGCGAACCAGAAGTCCAGACCGTCGCCCTGTCCGGTTTGCAAGGCTTGCAGAATCAGGCCCGTCATGCCCAAGGCGATCAGACCGCCGCTGAGAAAGCGCAGCAGCACATCGGGCGCCAGCAGATAAACCGCCAACGCCAGCAACACGACAAAGAGGTTGGGGTTAAGGACGGACTCATTGCTGAAGAAACTGTAAACCACCAGCCACTGACCTGCGAAAGCCATGGCGATGGCGCACTGACGCCAGAACAACCCAGCGGCCGTGCGCAGAACGGCCACGCCCGCCGCCGTCAACACCAGGCCGAGCACAATGGCGCCCTGATCGGAGCGGACCAGCCCCGACGCGAACAGAAACACCAGCAGCAGCAAGGTCGCCAGCCAGGCGCTCAAACCCAGCAAGCCTTGCACGAGCCAGGGCGCGCGGGCAGGGGCCGCCACGTCGGCAGGCCTATCGCTGGCCGGGTCCAGACTCAGACCCGCTTCAATCACTGCAATCACTGCCGGTTTCGCGCCGCTCACACCGCTGGCGGCCAGCCGGCGCAGCCAATGCGCAGCCCACACAGCCTCGGCCATCAGCAGGGCGGCCAAGGGCAGGGCGGCCCAGGCGCCCAGATCCCGCCTCAGCAACCACTCGCCCACCACCCACAAGGACACGCAGATAACGCTGACAGCCAGCATGGCCAGGATGACCAGATCGCGGCGGCAATACTGATAAAAATAGCCCATGCCTAAGATGACGAGCAGCCAGGCCAGACCGGCGGCGCCACGCGGGTTATCAACCAGAATATTGAACAGCAAGGGCGCTACCAGGGCGGTCAGGGCCAACAAGGCCAGTACGCGCGGTCCGACCCGGGCGCTGACATGGCGCCGGCGCGCGGCCGCTTCCCAGATGCCCAGCATCAGCAGGTTCACCGAGGCCACCAGCAGCACAATGAGCTCACGATCAAAGACGCGCTCCCACCACGGCAGCACATGCTCCCGGATTCCTAAGGCCAGCGCCATATTGACGATCAGGCACCAAAGCAGCCATAGCACCTGACTGCCGGCTGCCAAAGCCCAAGGCAGCAATAACAGAGCCCACCAGGCGAACAATTCCCAGCTATCTGCGCCGGTCTGATAGATTTGTCCCAGAAGAGCCAGCAGGGCGCCCAACAACAGGCCGGACAGGGATAGCACGGCGCCGGCCGATTGTTGCCGCAGCCTCTCTGTCCCTCTTAACCTGAGCGCCAGCCAGATGCTGACTAGGACCGAAACAGCCAAAAGTCCCTGTGTCAGGGTAAAACGATAGAGTTTTCCCATGCCGGGCCAATTGGCCGCAACCCAGCAAATCACTCCGCTGCCGAGGAGCAAAATGCCCAGCCAGAGCGTGCTTCGCCCAAGAAATTGACGCCATACGTGGAGTTCCGATCCCTCCTGCCGAGTGGTGCCGACTTGCATGTCGCTAATCTCCCCTCTTATCATCCGCGCTAATTAAGGCGGGTCTGCCGCCACTGGATACTCATGAACAAAACGCTGATTATCGCCGAGAAACCCTCGGTAGCCCTCGATATATCACGCGCCCTGGGAGGTTTTGCGCGCGAGGGCGACTTTTTTGAAAGCGAAAGTTACGTACTGGCTTCCAGTATCGGGCATCTGCTCAGTCTGGTGGCGCCCAACGATCCGGTCAAAGGCAAGTGGAGCTTTACCCATTTGCCGGTTATTCCGCCTGCTTTCGAATTAGGACCGACGGACAAAAAATCATCCGAGCGCCTGAAGCTGCTGGTCCGCCTGGCCAAGCGCAAAGACGTCGACACCATCATCAATGCCTGTGACGCCGGACGCGAAGGCGAACTGATCTTTCGCTACATCATTCAGTACGCCGGGGTCAAAAAGCCCATCAAGCGCTTGTGGCTGCAATCCATGACCCAGGCGGCGATCCGCGAGGCCTTCGCCAATCTGCGCGACGACGTGCAGCTCAAGCCGCTCGAAGCGGCGGCCCGCTCTCGCGCCGAGGCAGACTGGCTGGTGGGCATCAACGGCACCCGCGCCATGACGGCCTTCAACAGCAAAGACGGCGGCTTTTTCAAGACGCCTGTCGGACGGGTCCAGACCCCTACGCTGGCCATCGTGGCCGAACGCGAAAGCCGCATCCGCAGCTTCGTGCCGCGCGACTACTGGGAAGTTCATGCCACTTTCGTTGCAGCGGCCGGCCTGTACGAAGGCCGCTGGATCGACCCCGATTTCAAGAAAGATGAACGTGACCCCGAAAAACGCGAGTCGCGTCTCTGGTCAGCAGCGGCCGCGCAAAGCGTGGTGGCTGCCTGCCGCGAACAATCGGGCAGCGTCACCGAAGAGTCCAAGCCTTCGACCCAGATGTCGCCGGCCCTGTATGACCTGACCTCGCTGCAGCGCGAAGCCAACGGCCGCTTCGGTTTCTCGGCCAAAACGACATTGTCTCTCGCCCAGACGCTTTACGAGCGCCACAAGGCGCTGACCTATCCGCGTACCGACTCGCGCTACCTGCCCGAAGACTACGTCAACACCGTGCGCCAGACGATGCGCGCGCTGTCCGAAGGCGGCTCGAACGCCGTGGGCGGGCTGGCGCGCCATGCCGGCACGGTAGTGAGCAATGATTGGGTCAAGCTACACCGCCGCATCTTCGACAACAAAAAGGTCTCGGACCACTTCGCCATCATCCCGACACTGCAGATCCCTCACGATCTGAGCGAAGCCGAAGGCAAGATCTACGACCTGGTGCTCAAGCGCTTCCTGGCCGTGTTCTTCCCCGCCGCCGAATACCGCCTTACCACCCGTCTGACCGAAGTCCAGGGCCATCGCTTCAAGACCGAAGGCAAGGTGCTGGTCGCGCCGGGTTGGCTGGCTGTCTATGGCAAAGAAGCCCAGGGCGAAGACGCCAATCTGGTGCCGGTGGCCGATGGCGAAAAAGTGCGCACCGAGGACGTGCGGGCAGAAGCGCTCTCGACCAAACCACCTGCGCGCTATAACGAAGCGACACTGCTGTCGGCAATGGAAGGCGCGGGCAAGCTGGTGGATGACGGTGAGTTGCGCGAGGCCATGTCGGAACGCGGCCTGGGCACGCCGGCCACACGCGCGGCCATCATCGAAGGCCTGCTCAACGAAAGCTATCTGCGCCGCGACGGACGCGATCTGGTGCCAACCGCCAAGGCGCGCCAGCTCATGACTCTGCTTGCGGGTCTGGACGTCGCCGAACTGACTTCGCCCGAACTGACCGGCGAATGGGAGCACAAGCTCAAGCAGATCGAGCAGGGCGGGCTGGATCGTGAAGCCTTTATGCGCGAAATCGCCCAGATGACGCAAGTCATCGTCAAGCGCGCCAAGGAATACGAACGCGACACGGTGCCGGGCGACTACGCCACCCTGAAAACCCCTTGCCCCCACTGCGGCGGCGTCGTGAAGGAAAACTATCGGCGCTATGCCTGCACTCAATGCGAGTTCTCGATCAGTAAACACCCTGGCGGCCGCACCTTTGAGTTGCCCGAAGTCGAAGAGCTGCTCGCCAAGCGCGAGATCGGTCCGCTGCAAGGCTTTATCAGCAAAATGGGCCGGCCCTTTGCCGCCATTCTGCGCATCAGCGACGAGTACAAACTCGAGTTCGACTTCGGTCAGAGCGACGAAGAAGACGACACGCCAGTGGACTTCAGCGGCCACACGCCGGTGGGCGCCTGCCCCAAGTGCCACTCGCAGGTGTTCGAGCACGGCATGAGCTATGTGTGCGAAAAATCGGTGGGTCCGGCCAAGAGCTGCGATTTCCGTTCGGGCAAGGTCATCCTGCAACAGGAAATCTCGCGTGAACAGATGAGCAAGCTGTTGTCGGAAGGCCGTACGGATCTGCTCGACGGTTTCGTGTCCAGCCGCACCAACCGCAAGTTCAAGGCCTTCCTGGTGCGTCAGCCCGATGGCAAGATAGGCTTTGAATTCGAGCCGCGCGGCGATAAACCCGCTCGCCGCGCGGCGGCCAAGAAGGCGCCGGCCAAAACCGCAACGAAAACCGCGGCCAAGACGGCCGTAAAAAAGGCGGCGAGCAAGACAACCACTAAAACAGCCTCGAAAACGGCCACCAAGACCGCAACGAAAACGGCTGCCAAAAAGGCAGCCGCAAAGAAAACAGCGGCTTGATCTGAGGTTCCGACATGCCCGGTACGCCGGGCATGTTTTTTTGTGCGGCCGCTTTATGTGTCCACGGTTGGTAAGCGGTCACGAGTGCGTTATCGTTTGCGGCACATCGGCCTGTTAACCCCCACGAGGATGATATGACTTCTCCCTCCCTCGGCCTGACGCGTCGCCAGTTGCTGGCTGGCGCAGCCGCCACTTCGCTGATTGGCCTGCCTGCCTTCGCGCAGCGTGCGAACCTGGGCAAGGCCGTCTATGGCCAAGGCAGCATCGATCCCTTTTTCGCGGCGGGCTATGTGGCCCTGAAAAAAGGCTATTTCGGCGACAACGGCCTGAGCATCGATTACCTCAACTCGCAAAGCGGGCCGCGCACCAATCAGTTGCTGGCGGCAGGGCAGATTCTGTTTGGCGCCACAGCCGCCACGGCCGCGCCTGCCCTGACCCTGGCCGGCAAACCGGCCACGCTGATCTTCGGCTTTGACCGCAAGCTCACCTACGCCAACGTGATCGTGCGCAAGGAAGACTACGACAGCGGCAAAATCCGCAGCATCAAAGACCTCGCGGGCAAGCGCATGGGCGCGACGCAGCCTCAGTCCAGCACCTGGCTCATGGCGGTCTATCTCACCCAGAAAGCCGGCGTGGGCGACAAGGTCGATATCCGCCCCCTGGGCGATCTGGCCACCATGCTGGGCGCATTGAAAACCGGCTCGGTATCGGCCAGCATGGCCACCATGTCCATGATGGAGCAGGCCAAGGCCGAAGGCTGGGGGGTGTCCATTTTCGACGCCACGACCGATGCCTCCTGGCAGGCCTTCATGGGCGGTGACGTACCCGGCATCGCCGCGCTCGCACTGCGCGACACGGTAGAGAAACGTCCGGAAGTCGTGCAGGCTTTTGTGAGCGCGCTAGTGAAGGCACAGGACTTCATCAATACGCACAGCGCGGCAGAAGTCACGGACACGATCTACGCCGATTACCTCAGCGCTTTCCCGCGCGAGGCCATCGAGAAAACCATCGCTGTTTATCAGGATGGTGTGTTCCTGAAAGACAACATCATCACCGAAGACGCCTATGGCCGCCTGTGCGCCATCATGGGCGATGACCGACAATTCTCCAATGCCGAACTGGCCCGCGTACCGTACTCGGCCTGCGTGGACATGCGCTTTGTGCGCAAGGCAAGAGGTCTTTGATGATCGAGCTGGAGCACGTCGGCAAGGTCTATCACAGCCGACAGGGCACGACGCATGCGGTGGGCGATGTCAGCCTGACGATAGGCGAGGGCGAGTTTCTGTCCATCGTCGGCCCCTCCGGCTGCGGCAAAAGCACCTTGCTCAACATGATCGCGGGCTTTCTGCCGCCTTCGGCCGGCCGCCTCATGGTCGATGGCCTAACGGTCAATGGCAAAGTGCCGCCCAAGCTGGGCTACATCTTTCAGAAGGACACGCTGCTGCCCTGGTACACCGTACGCAAGAACGTGGCGCTAGGCCTACGCTTTATGGGTATGGCGGCCAAGCACATCGCGCCACGCGTCGATCATCTGCTGCGGCTAGGTCATCTGGAGGGTTTCGCCGATGCTTACCCGCATCAGCTCTCCGGCGGCATGCGCCGCCGCGTCGCGCTCTTGATGAGCCTAGCGGTAGAGCCCCGCATTCTGTTGCTGGACGAGCCTTTCGGCGCGCTCGACACCCACACCAAAACGCATTTGCACCGCGAACTAGGCGATATCTGGCGCAACCTGGGCCAAACCATTGTGATGGTCACGCATGACCTCGATGAGGCCATCACCCTATCGGATCGCGTGGTGGTGCTGTCCGGTCCGCCAAGCCGTGTGCTGCTCGACGAGCGCATCAGCATCCCGCATCCGCGCGACGTATTCACGCTGCGCGAAACCCCGCAATTCACCGCCCATGTGCAAAGCCTGTGGTCTGTTCTAGGCCAGCAATTTCGCGCCGCAGCCTGAAGCGCCACACCATGAAAGACATTCCGATCGATGCCGAAGCCAGCGGGTATATCCGCGAAGAACGCCGGCAGGCCGCCGGGCGCCGCCTGCGCATCACCGCCTGGCAGATTCTCTTGCTGGCACTGTTTCTGGGAGCCTGGGAAGGCCTGACGCGCATTCCCTGGTTTGTGCAGAACACCCTGTTCGACCCCTTCTTCATCAGCCAACCCTCACGCGTGGCGCTACGACTGTGGCAATGGATGCAGCCGGGGCCGCAATCGGTCTGGCCGCATCTGTGGCTGACCCTGCAAGCCACCCTGCTGGGACTGGCCGTGGGCGTGGGCAGCGGCTTTGTCGTCGGCCTGGCGCTGGCCCGCAACCGCTTTCTCGCCGACATATTCAACCCCTTCATCGTCGCCTTCAACTCGATGCCTCGCATCGCTTTCGTGCCGCTGATCACGATGTTCTTCGGCCTGGGAATGGCGTCCAAGGTCGTGACCTCCTGGTTCGTCGTGTTCTTCCTGGTGTTTTTCAACACCTATAAAGGCGGGCGCAGCGTAGAGCGCGAACTGGTGGATTTCTGCCGCACCCTGGGCGGCTCGCCGCGCCAGATTCTGTGGCGGGTGCAGATCCCTACGGCGGCAGCCTGGACCTTCGCAGCACTGCCCAACGCCATCAGCTTCGCCTTGATCGGTGTGGTGCTGGCCGAGTTCGTGGGTTCGACCACCGGCATGGGCTATCTGATGATCACGGCGCTGGCGACTCTGAACGCCACCGACATGTTTGCGGCCGTCACGCTGTTGTCGATAGTGGGGATTGTTCTGGTCTATTGCGTTACGTGCTTAGAGCGTAGACTGCTGCATTGGGCTCCTGAATTCCGCGAATGATGTTTCCGCCGTCAATCTTTCCGCCACCGCTGTCCTATCTGCAACAGTTCTCATTGGCTGGCCAGGTCGCCCTGGTCACCGGATCGGCGCGGGGCCTCGGTTGGGAAATCGCCCGCGCAATGGCGGCAAGCGGCGCCCATGTGCTCATCAACGGCCGCGATGCGGCCAAGGCCGAAGCCGCTGCCGCCACGCTGCGCACGGCTGGCCTGGCAGCCTCGGCGCTACCCTTTGACGTCTCCGATCACGAGGCCATGCAGGCCGCCTTCGTCACACTCGATGCGCAGCACGGCCGTCTGGACATCCTGGTCAACAACGTCGGAGCACGCATCCGCAAAACCCTGCGTGACATCAGCCCCAGCGAAATCCGTCAGCTCATTGATACCGATCTGGTTGCGGGCATCCTGCTGGCCAAGCTGGCCACTGAACGCATGGCGCGGCAGGGCAGCGGGCGGCTCATTGCCATCACCTCGGTGGTCGGCGAGCTGGCGCGCGTGGGCGATGCCGTCTATCCGGCCGCCAAACAGGGCCTGACCGGCCTGATGCGGGCGCTGGCCGCCGAATTCGGCCCGCAGGGCATCACCAGCAATGCCATCGCGCCCGGCACCTTCGCCACGCAAACCAATGCGGCGATGGTGGCAGACCCGCTGATCGGGCCCGGTCTGGCCGCACGCAATCCCATCGGCCGCTGGGGGCGCCCCGAAGAGATTGCAGGTGCAGCCGTTTTTCTGGCCTCGCCCGCCGCATCCTTCATCAACGGCCAGGTGCTGGCCGTGGACGGAGGGCTGTCTGTCCAGTTTTGAACTCCCTGTCCGCACCTGCTGGCGCGGACGAGATGTTTTGCTTTCGCTTTTTCTCATTATTCTTCCAACAAGGGTGGTTAGGCATGAAGCAGCATTTCATCGACAATCGATTCGTTCCCGGCAGCTCCGGGGAAGCGATTGACGTCATCGATCCCTCCACGGGCGAGGCTTACGAGCGCATCGCGCGCGGCAACGCGGCCGACATCGATCTGGCCGTGCAATCCTCGCGGCGCGCCTATGAGGGCGCCTGGGGGGCTCTGTCGGCGGCCGAACGCGGCCGGCTGCTGCTGGCCCTTTCGCTCAAGATTCTCGAACACCATGATGAACTCACGCAGATCGAGTCGCGTGATTGCGGCAAGCCGCTCAAGCAGGCACGCGCCGACGTCACCGCCATCGCCCGTTACTTCGAGTTCTACGGCGGCGCGGCCGATAAGCTGATGGGAGAAACCATTCCCTATCAGAACGGTTACACGGTGCTGACGCTGCGCGAGCCGCACGGCGTCACGGGCCACATCGTGCCCTGGAACTACCCGTTGCAGATCTTCGGTCGCAGCGTGGGCGGCGCACTAGCGGCAGGCAATGCCTGCGTGGTCAAGCCTGCCGAAGACGCCTGCCTGTCGCTGCTGCGCGTGGCCGAACTGGCGGCCGAGGTGGGCCTGCCTCCCGGCGCGCTGAACATCGTTACGGGTTACGGCCATGAGGCCGGTGACGCGCTGGCCCGTCATCCCGGCATCGACCACATTTCCTTCACCGGCTCACCGCGCATCGGCGTACTGGTCACGCAGACCGCTGCCGAGAACCACGTTCCGGCCACGCTGGAACTAGGCGGCAAGTCGCCGCAGATCGTGTTCGACGATGCCGACATCGACGCGCTGGTGCCGGTCGCCGTCAACGCCATCGTGCAAAATGCAGGCCAGACCTGCTCGGCGGGCAGCCGCATCCTGATCCAGCGCAGCGTCTACGACAAGGTCATGACGCGCCTGTCGGAAGCCTTCGGCGCCCTGCGCACCGGCTCCTCCTCGCAAGACCTGGATTGCGGCCCCCTGATCCGCAAGAGCCAGCTCGAGCGCGTGCAGAACTTCCTGCGCCAGGCCGAACAGGACGGCATCGTCACGGCGGCGCGCGGCAGCATCGCCGAGGGCGCGCCGGCTAACGGTTATTTCCAGGCGCCGACGCTGCTGGGCAATGTGCCGGTTGACCACCTGCTGGCCCAGGAAGAAATCTTCGGCCCGGTGCTGGTCGCCATCCCCTTCGATGACGAAGCCGATGCCGTGCGCATTGCCAACGCCACGCAATATGGGCTGGCCGCCAGCATCTGGACACGCGACGGCTCGCGCCAGCTGCGCCTGGCGCGAAAGATACGCAGCGGGCAAGTTTTCATCAACAACTATGGCGCTGGCGGCGGCGTCGAACTCCCTTTCGGCGGCGTGAAAGCCAGCGGCCATGGCCGCGAGAAAGGTTTTGAAGCCCTCTACGGCTTCACCGTTCTGAAAACCATCGCCATCAAACACGACTGACCAACAACAAGGAGACAACACATCATGCGTTTGCAAGGAAAGACCGCCATCGTGACGGGCGCAGGCTCGGGATTCGGCGAGGGTATCGCTGTGGCTTTCGCACGAGAGGGCGCCAACGTCGTCGTAGCCGACATCAATGAGGCCGGCGGCCAGCGTGTAGCCGAGGCCATCAAGAGCGCGGGCGGCAACGCCATTTTTGCGCGGGCCGATGTGTCGCGCAGCGACGATATCGCCGCGCTGCTGGCCACCACGCTCAAGGCTTTCGGCGGGCTGACCACGGTGGTCAATAATGCAGGCACCACGCACCGCAACCGCCCCTTGCTCGAAGTCGAGGAGGAGGAGTTCGACCGCATTTATGCGATCAACGTCAAAAGCATCTTCCTGACCGCCAAGCACATGGTGCCGCACTTCCGCGCCCATGGCGGCGGCTCTTTTATCAACATCGCCTCGACCGCCGCGATCCGTCCGCGCCCGGGCCTCACCTGGTATAACGGCAGCAAAGGCGCGGTCGTCACGACCAGCAAGTCCATGGCCGCCGAACTGGGCCCGGACAACATCCGCGTGAATTGCGTCAATCCGGTCATCGGCGCGACAGGCCTGCTGTCGGACTTCATGGGTGTGCCCGACACCCCGGAAAACCGCCAGCGCTTCCTGGCATCCATCCCGCTGGGCCGGTTCTCGACCCCGGAGGATATCGCCAACGCCTGCCTTTATCTGGCCTCAGATGAAGCCGCCTTCATCACAGGCACCTGCCTGGAAGTTGACGGCGGACGCTGCGTGTAAGGCCGCGCCTTACTCCTCAAACCACTTGCCGGCGGCCAGCATCATGCGATGGTGGCCCTCTCCGGCAGGCATCATGGGGAAGCAGTTTTCCTGGGCGGCTACCGTGACGTCCAGGAAAAAGGGCCCGTCATGCGCCAGGCATTGCGCCAGCGCAGCATCGAGTTCATCGGGATGCTCGACCCTGGCCGAGCCCCAGCCAAAGGCGCGCGCCAGCGCCACGAAATCCGGCAGCGACGCGTTATAGCTGTGGCTATAGCGCCCGCCGTGTATCAGCTCCTGCCACTGGCGCACCATGCCCATATAGCCGTTATTGCACAGCACGACCTTGACCGGTGCGCGATGCTGCATGGCCGTGGACAGCTCCTGAATATTCATCAACACCGAGGCGTCGCCGCTCACGCACACGACGGTTTTATCGGGATGCGCGATCTGGGCGCCAATGGCAGCCGGCAGACCGTAACCCATGGTGCCGGCGCCGCCCGACGTCAACCAGCGGCCCGGCCGGTCAAAGCGCAGATACTGCGCCGCCCACATCTGATGCTGGCCCACATCGGTAGACACAATGGCGTCGTGGCTGGCCAGCGCGGCGTTCAGACGCGACATCAGTTGCTGCGGCAAGATGGCGTCGCCCTGCGCCTGCCAGGCCAGGCAATCCCGTGCACGCCACCTCTCGATGCGGGACCACCAGCCAGCCAGCTGCGCGGCGGGCGTCTCGCGCAATTCGGCGCTCAGGGCCTCCAGCATGGGAAGACAGTCACCCACCAGAGCCGCATCGACACGCACCACCTTGTTGATCGAGGTCGGGTCGATATCGAGATGGATCTTGCGCGCATGAGGGCAGAACTCGGAAAGCTTGCCGGTGATGCGGTCATCGAAGCGGGCGCCGATGCAGATCACCAGATCGGCCTCGTGCATGGCCAGATTGGCCTCCAGCGTGCCGTGCATGCCCAGCATGCCCAGGAATTGCGGATCGGAGGCCGGGAACGCCCCCAAACCCATCAGCGTAAGCGTGCAGGGCGCGCCGGTACGACGCACCAGCTCGGTAAACGCCGCGCAGGCTTGGGCGCCGGAATTGATCAGGCCGCCACCACCGTAGAAAACTGGCCGACGGGCCTGGGCAATCATGGCTGCGGCGCGGCGCAAGGCGCCGGCGGGCAGGCGCAGCGCCGTCCTGCTGGTCTGACGCCGTGCGCGTGAGGCGGCGAGCGCAGCGGTGGCGGATTCAATATGGTCGGGGCAGGGCCGCGCCAACTGCACATCTTTGGGAAAATCTACCAGCACCGGGCCCGGACGGCCCTGGCGTGTCAGGGTGAACGCGCGGGCCACCACATCAGCCACGTCTTGGCAGCGCCGTATCTGGGCATTCCATTTGGTGACCGGACGCGAAATGCCGATGGCGTCACACTCCTGGAAAGCATCGGTGCCGATGGCGCAGGTGGCGACCTGGCCACTCACGCAAAGCACCGGGATGGAGTCGCACATGGCGTCCAGCAGACCCGAGGTGGTGTTGGCCATGCCGGGCCCGGACGTCACGAACACCACACCGGGACGGCCGGTGCTGCGCGCATAGCCTTCGGCGGCATGCACGGCGGCCTGCTCGTGGCGCACCAGCACATGGCGCAGACGCGGCTCGGCGTGCAGGGCATCATAAAGCGGCAGCACCGCGCCGCCCGGATAACCAAATACGGTGTCCACCCCCAGATCAATCAAGGTTTGCAGCAGAATCTGCGCGCCATTGCCGGCCAGGGCGGCGGCGGGAAGAGTGTCAACAGGATCGAGGGCCGCGAGGGCCTGGGCGTGGAGGCGGTCATTCATGCTGAACATCTTAGGGGAGTTCATGCAGAATTTTTATCTTCTTTTCCGCAAACTTCCAGGATAAGCAGTAAATTTATCTTTCCTATCCACAATTAGAAGAAAATGAATCTCGATAAATTTGACCTGGCGATTTTAAAGGTGTTGCAGGACAACGCCCGGGCCAGCCTGGCCGAGATCGGCCAGGCTGTGGGTCTGTCATCCACCCCCTGCTGGAACCGCATCAAGCGCATGGAAAGCGCGGGCGTCATTCGAGGCTATACGGTTGACCTGGACCCGGCCAAGCTGGGCTATACCGACACCGTGATCGTCCATGTCACGCTGGAGAGCCACAGCGAAGAAACCCTCTACGAATTCGGGCGGGCGCTGGCCGACATACCTGAGGTGCTGGAGGCCTTTCTGGTGTCCGGCGACTACGACTATTACATCCGCATCGCCGTGCGCGACACACGCGACTACGAGCGCCTGCTGCGCGAACGCCTCTATCGCATCCCGGGCATCCGGCACAGCAAATCCGGCTTTGTGCTGCGCAGCCTGAAAGAAAGCCGTTTGCCACTGACGCCGGCCGACCCTCAATCCAGCCGGTAGCGCTGCGGGGTCATCGGAGCAGGCAGCTCGCTTGCGCCCAAACCATCGAGGAGGTCGATGGCCACCTGACGCGCCATGGCATTCAGGGGCAAATCGTTGTCGGCCAGGCCGAAGGGATCTTCCAGCTCGTCGCCCACCGCGTCCAGGCCGAAAAAGGTATAGGCGATGATGGCCACCGCCAATGGCATAAACAGGCCCATCGTCGCGACCAGGCTGAAAGGCAGGAGAAGACAGAACAGCCAGGCAGTACGGTGCACCAAGAGGGAGTAAGCAAAGGGCGTCGGGGTGAACTTGATGCGTTCGCAGGCGGCCTGCGCCGCGCCGCAAATGGCCAGGCGCGCCACCAGCCCTTGATACACCACCTCGCCAAAGCGGCCGGCGAGCTGGGCCTTGCGATAATCCTTGGTGAGCAAAGCCAGCAGCGCATCGGCCAGATTCGCGCGGCCGTCGAGCGCGCGCATATCCTCGGCATCGAGCCAGGGTGACAGGGCGGCCCGTCCATCCTCATCGCGCAATCGCGCCGCCAGCGCATGCGGAAATGCCACCATACGCCGCACCTGGCGGCATACGTCCTCATCGCGCACGGGCCGGCTTTCGCCCCACAACACGGTGGTTTCGCGCGCCAATGCGCGCAACTGCACGATCAGCTCACCCCATTGCTTGCGCGCCTCCCACCAGCGGTCGTAACAGACGTTGTTGCGAAAACCGAGAAACACCGAAAGCGCCAGGCCGAACAGCGAGAAGGGCACCGCCCCCAGATGTCCCGGCGAAAAATCGCCCGCATCATAGACGGCCGCAACAATGCAAGACAGGCCGATCATGAAGAGTAATTTGCCAGCGATGCGCGGCAGGATCGAGCCGCGCAGAATGAAAAGCAAGGTCAGAGCAGAGGGGCGAGGGCGGACAATCATGAAGCAGCCAGACAAGGAAGAGTGCGCGCGTCACTATACGCCTGTCGGGCGTCGGCCGATATAATGACGCGCAGCCTTTTGCCGCAGGCTGCAGCCCCTGTTTGAAGCCTCTCGTTTGAAGCCTCTCCCATGACCACCGACACCGCAAAACCCTGGTATGCCGTGCGCCGCTCCAAGCTGCACGGCACGGGCGTATTCGCCGCGCGCAAAATCCCGGCCGGCACCCGCATCATCGAGTATGGCGGCAAACGCATCAGCGCGGCCGAGGCCGACAGGCGGCACCCCACCAACCCGGACGATCCTTTCCACACTTTTTTCTTCGCACTGAGTTCGGGCAAAGTCATCGACGGCGGCGACCAGGGTAATGACGCACGCTGGATCAACCATTCCTGCACGCCCAATTGCGAAGCCCAGGAAGGCAGCCACGGCAAGCGCGTGTACATCGTGGCGCTGTGCGACATCCCGCGCGGCCAGGAGCTGGTCTATGACTACGGCCTGGTGCTCGATGGCCGTATCACCAAGGCCCTGAAAGAAGGTTACCGCTGCCTGTGCGGCACCGAAAACTGCCGCGGCACCATGCTGGCGCTGCCCAAGAAAAAGAAAGCCCCGAAAACGCCGCTGGCGCCCGCCTCCAAGGCCTGACCCGGACAACGCCGTCAGTCGGGCGTAAGC
Source organism: Bordetella avium (assembly GCF_034424645.1). Taxonomy (NCBI): domain Bacteria; kingdom Pseudomonadati; phylum Pseudomonadota; class Betaproteobacteria; order Burkholderiales; family Alcaligenaceae; genus Bordetella; species Bordetella avium. The sequence goes on along the minus strand of NZ_CP139969.1, from coordinate 27,243 downwards.
TTATTTCCCAGCAGTTCACCGCTCAGGCGTACAATTTGCCTCGCCGTGTCACAGACACGGCCTTGCAGTACGTCTTCAGGGCGGGGCGAAACTCCCCACCGGCGGTATGCCGCGCAATGCGGTGAGCCCGCAAGCGCCCGGCTTTAAGCCGGGGTCAGCAGATCTGGTACGAAGCCAGAGCCGACGGTCATAGTCCGGATGGAAGAAGATGTGCCAGCACAACCCGTTTGGGCGCAGCGCCCAGGCGGTATTGCGTTTGGCTGTCGTAGCCCTGAAACGTTTTTCGCCCATTCCTTTAGCGAGAGCGTTTCAATGTCCAATCAGAATCTTTCCCCCTTATTCGCCCAGCCCTTCCCCATGCGGCTGGAACGCGCCCTGCATCATCTGCGCCTGGGCCGTCCCGTCATCCTCATGGATGACTTCGACCGTGAGAACGAAGCCGATCTCATCGTCGCGGCCGACAAACTGACCGTGCCGGTCATGGCCCAATTGATCCGCGATGGCAGCGGCATCGTCTGCGTCTGCCTGCCGGGCGACATCCTGGATACGCTGCAACTGGCGCCGATGGTGCCACGCAACCAAAGCCGCTACGCCACTGCCTTTACCGTATCCATCGAAGCCGCCAGCGGCGTGTCCACGGGCGTATCCGCCGTGGACCGCGTCACCACCATCCGCGCCGCCATCGCCCCCAACGCCAAGGCTGGCGATGTGGTCAGCCCAGGCCATGTATTCCCCTTGCGCGCCCAGGAGGGCGGAGTGCTGACGCGCCGGGGCCACACCGAGGGCTCGGTGGATCTGGCCAGGCTGGCGGGCCTGCGCCCGGCCGGCGTGCTGTGCGAACTGATGAATGCCGACGGCACTATGATGCGCGGCACGGCGCTGGAGCACTACGCGGCGGTCCAGGGACTGGTGGCGCTGACCATTGCAGAATTGGCCGAGCACTTGCGCGCCGAAACAGCGGGTGCCGTCGAAGCCGACGAGGCGGCCCTGGCCGCGTGATAGCGCCTGGCTAGGCGGCGGCGATCCTGCGCAAGCAGGCTCGGGCGTCGCCCTGCACATAGCGCGCGCCGCAAGCCAGCATCAGGTTTAGAGGCAGACCGAAATCTTCGACCGTATAGCCCTGTGCATCGACCCATCTGCCATCGGCGGCGCGCTGCCCCGGCACTTGCTGCACCAAGGGATGGGTCTCGTCCGTGTAGGCCCAGACCGGCTTGCCCAGAGCGACGGCATAACCCACCTCGAAGGCCGTGCCGGAGTCGGGCTCGGCGCCGCGAAAACGGTTCAGATTGGCCATGACCAGATCCGCGCGGCGGATCAGCGTGACGTTCTGGCGGTAAATCCAGTCAGCGAGCGCCTGGCCGGCAAGATGGGCCGGCGCCTGATTATCCAGCGGGTAGAGGCCTTCGTAACCATGTTCGCGGCATAGGGCCTTGAGACGCTCGCCATGCGAGATCGAGTCGGCCCGAAAGACATCGAAGCCGGCGAGATAAATGCGCTGCATAGGGGCCCCTGCGCTTAGAACATGCCGTTGGTGTTGGCGGGGTTTTCGGGGATTTCCTGGCTTACGTCCCAGTGCTCGACGATCTTGCCATTCGTCAGGCGAAAAATATCCACCGTCGCCTGACCCCGGTCTTCCGGCCCGTCTTTCAACAGGCTGTGAACCACCACGAGATCCCCCTCGGCGATCATGCGTTTGATCTCGGCCGAGGCCTGCGGATTCTGCTCGAAGTAGAGCGAGAAATACTCCGCCAGCGGCGCGCTGCCCGACTCCAGATAAGGGTTGTGCTGCACAAACTGTCTATCCACATAACGCGACACCGCCTCTTCAACCTGATGTTCTTCGAACATCAGGCGAAAGAATGCCTGCACCACATCCTTATTCTGCTGCACACTCTGCGCCTGTGCCGCGCACGCCGTGACCATGAGGATGCCGGCCATCCAGACCCGCATCAACGCCTTGAACTGCTTCATGCCTGAAATCCCGGGAACTTGGCAGGCCAGTGTACGAGAAACCGGGCGATGATAGCGGCTACGGTGGCCACTATCGCTACCGTACCCTAGGGAATCATCCCCGGCGCGCCTGATAGACCTGTAGATTCATGTAGGCAAGACGCAACAACGGCGTATCGACGCCGAGCATGCGTCCCCGGTGCGCCATATCTCCCACGATATGGTCACTTTCGACGCGCAAGCCCAGGCTCAGGTCGCGAAACATGGACGCTGTCATGGACAGAGTCGGATCGGTCAGTATCTTCAAGGCTGCGGCATCCGCCTTCGGGCGCACGGAATGGCCGCTGGCGGCCGCCACACGCTGCGATTCAAGCAACAAATCCCGCATGAAGCCGATGCCTTCGGGCGTCGCACAGATCTGGCCCACCGAACCGCGCATCAAACAGGTCGATGCGGCTAGCGAGGTCAGGAAAACGAACTTCTCCCAGATATCCGCGTAGATGTCGTCACTCAGTCGGCAAGAGAAGTTGGCGCCGGCCAAGGCCGCCTCCAGCGCAATACAGCGCGCGCTGCGTGTTTCGCCCGCACGCTCTCCGAACACGAGGCTGGCTAGCGGCCCCATATGCACGATCTCACCGTCAGGGCCCAGCATTGCACTGATCTGGCACAAACCGCCCAAGACGCGATGCGCACCGAACTCGCGATCCAGGATGTCGTACTGCAAGACACCATTGATGATGGGCAGCACCGCCGTATGCTCGCCCACGGCGGGACGGATGGCCTCGATGGCGCTGTCCAGGTCATAGGCCTTGCAGCTCAGAATGACCACATCGTAATCATTGCCCAGTTCATCGGCCGTGATCACGGTGGGATGCAGGGTGGCGTCGCCAAGCGGGCTCTTGATGCGCAGGCCTTCGGCGCGCAATGTCTGCGCTCGGGCGGGACGCAGCAGAAAACTCACATCGGCACCCGCCTCAAAAGCTCGGCCGCCGAAATACCCGCCGGTGCCACCCGCACCCAATACCAGAATCCGCATTCTCCTCTCCCAAGTCCATGGATTACCCGGCGCTCGTCCCTGGCGCCGCCATCGCCATTTAAAGAGAGGCTGGTAAGCGCGCGCGAACAGGGCAAAACCCGGCTGCCACCCGATGGGCGGCCAATCGGGCAAGTGTAGGCCGTCGCGCTGACAAATCGGTGCGCATCCCTGTCCACAGATCGGCCACCCCATACCGGTGCAGGCAAGGCGTCGCGGTGGTGCGTACAATTCCCTCCCGCAGTGCCTGTCCGGCCCGAGGTTTGCCCGAATTTCGCGCGGCCCGGCAATGGCATACAACTTGCTTCGTCAGGAGAAGGCGCACGTTAACGGCACGCGCTTCTTCTCCTGCCTCGATCCTCTTAGGAAATCACATGACATCATCGCTTCGTGGCGCTGCGCGTCGCAGCCTGCTCAAATTCGGCCTCGCCGCCAGCATCGCCTTGTTCGGCAGCGTGGTTCAGGCCCAAACGCCAGCCAAACCCAAGGTAGCAGCGATCTATACGGTGCCAGTCGAACAGCAATGGGTTTCGCGCATTCACAAGGCCCTGACTGCCGCCAAAGAAAAGGGCGACATTGATTACGTCTACTCTGAAAGCGTCGGCAATGCCGACTACGAGCGTGTGCTGCGCCAGTACGCAGAGCAAGGCAACAACCTGATCGTGGGTGAAGCCTTCGCCGTCGAATCCGCTGCGCGTAAAGTCGCCAAAGACTATCCCAAGACCGGCTTTCTGATGGGCTCCTCGGGTAAGCCGCAACAGCCCAATTTCTCGGTTTTCGATAACTACATCCAGGAACCCGCTTACCTGACCGGCATGATCGCCGCCGGCATGAGCAAAAGCGGCCAGATCGGTCTGGTGGGCGGCTATCCCATCCCCGAGGTCAACCGCCTGATGCAGGCCTTCATGGCCGGCGCCCAGGAAATCAATCCGCAGGCGCGCTTCACCGTGACCTTTATCGGCTCCTGGTTTGATCCCCCGAAGGCCAAGGAAGCCGCCTTCGCCATGATCGATAAGGGCGCCGACGTGCTTTACGCAGAACGTTTTGGCGTGTCGGATGCCGCCAAGGAACGTGGCAAGCTGGCCATCGGCAATGTGGTCAACACCCAGGCGCAATATCCCGAGACCGTGGTGGCCACGGCGCTGTGGAATATGGAACCGACCATCGCCCACGCCCTGACTGCGGTCAAGGCAGGCAACTTCAAGGCCGAAGATTACGGTCAGTACTCGCTAATGAAGCATCAGGGTTCCGAACTGGCCCCGCTGGGCACCTTTGAAGGCAAGGTGCCCGCCGATATCATGGCCAAGGTCGCGGCGCGCCAGAAGTCCATCCTGGACGGCAGCTTCACCGTGAAGGTCGTCGATAGCGAACCCAAGTCGAGCAAATGAACCAAGCCGCCACTGCTCTGCGCTTGACAGGGATTACCAAGCGCTTTGGCAGCCTGACGGCCAATGACGACATCTCGCTCGCGCTGGACGCGGGCGAGGTGCTCGCCCTGTTGGGCGAGAATGGCGCAGGCAAGTCCACCCTGGTCTCCATCCTGTTCGGTCACTACGTGGCCGATGCCGGACACATCGAAGTCTTCGGCCAGCCCCTGCCACCCGGACGCCCCGATGCGGCGCTGGCGGCAGGCATCGGCATGGTGCATCAGCACTTCACGCTGGCCGACAACATGACGGTGCTAGACAACGTCATGGTCGGCACGGAGTCCCTCTGGAGATTCGCTTCGGCGCGCCGCGAAGCACGCCGCAAGCTGATCGAACTCGGCGAGCGCTTCGGCCTGGGCGTCGATCCGGAGGCCCGCGTGGGCACTCTGTCGGTCGGCGAAAAGCAGCGCGTTGAAATTCTCAAGGCGCTGTATCGCGGCGCCCGCATCCTCATTCTGGACGAACCCACTGCCGTGCTCACGCCGCAGGAAGCGCAAGCCCTGTTCGCCACGCTTCGCGGTTTTGTCGCCCAAGGCCTGGCGGTCATCTTCATTTCGCACAAGCTGGATGAGGTGATGGCCGTCTCGCGCAGAGTGGCCGTGCTGCGCGCCGGCCGCCTAGTCGCCGAACGCGCCACCGCCGACACCAATACGGCTGAACTGGCCGAGCTGATGGTCGGCCGCAAGGTCATCATGCCGCGCGCCGAGGCCGCCTCGGCACGCGACCAGGCCGCCCCCGTCTTGCGCCTGTCCCAGGTCACGGTGCGGGCCTCGCACAGCGCTGTGCCCTTGCTCGACGCGCTGGACCTTACCGTGCACCAACACGAAATCGTCGCCATCGCAGGCGTGGCCGGCAATGGCCAGCAAGCCCTGGTGTCCGTGCTGACCGGTCTGCGCCAACCCGCCGACGGCACGATCCGTCTGGGCGCTGAAAGCGCCCTGGCGCCACGCACGCCGGCAGGCTGGACCGCCGCAGGCGTGGGCCGCATCCCCGAAGACCGCCATCATGAAGGCGTCATCGGCGACAGCCCCCTGTGGGAAAACGCCATCGTCGAAGACCTCGATAATCCGCGCTTCGCCCGCTACGGCCTGATCCGGGCGCGGGCCGCACACGCTCACGCCGCTGACATCGCACGCCAATACGATGTGCGCGCCGCTTCGCTGGATGTGCGCACGCGCAGCCTGTCGGGCGGCAATATGCAAAAGTTGATCCTGGGCCGGGCGCTATCGCGCCAGCCGCGGTTCATCGTCGCCGACCAGCCCACCTGGGGTCTGGACATCGGCGCTGTGGCCTATGTGCGCGAACAACTGCTCGCAGCCCGTGAACGGGGCGCAGGCATCCTGCTGGTCTCCGAAGACCTGGAAGAAATCTTCGCGCTTGCCGACCGCATCGCCGTGCTCTGCGCGGGCCGTCTGGTCGCAGACAAGCCGGTAGATCAATGGACCCCCGCCACCGTCGGGCTGGCCATGACTGGAGTTTCAAAATGAGTCTTATCCTGGAGCGGCGCCCCGAACCCAGCCGCTTCGTTCTTGCGGTCGCGCCGCTGCTGGCCATCGGCTTTACGCTGCTGATCTGCACCCTGCTGGTGGCCTGGGCGGGCGCCCCCATTGGCCGCACCTATGTACTGCTATTCGACGGCGCTTTCGGTTCCCGTTTCGCTATTTCCGAAACGCTCACGCGGGCCACCCCGCTGATGCTGACCGGCCTGGCCTGCGCAGTCGCTTTCCGGGCGCGCCTCTACAACATCGGGGCCGAAGGCCAGCTTTACCTGGGGGCGCTGGCTGCCGTGGCCGTCGGCGGCCTGCACGGCGGCAGTGGCTTTGACCTGCCGGCGCCGGTGCTGTTCGCCGGCATGCTGCTGGCCGCCGCTGCCGCAGGCGCGGCCTGGTTGCTCATCCCGGCACTGCTGAAGTCCCGTCTCGGCGTGGACGAGGTCGTCACCACGCTGCTAGGTAACTTCATCGTGCTGCTGTTCGTCTCCATGATGCTGGACGGCCCCATGAAAGACCCGATGGCGATGGGCTGGCCCCAATCGGTGGCGCTCAATGGCGATCTGGAGCTGGGCAAACTCATCGAACGCACCCGTGCCCATACCGGCCTGCTGTGGGCGGCTGGCCTGGCCGTCGGCCTGTGGCTGCTTAACCGCTATAGCGTGTTCGGTTTTCAGATGCGCGCCGTTGGCGCCAACACCCATGCCGCGCGCTTTCTGGGCCTGCCTGTCACGCGCGTCATGCTAGGCACTGCCATTCTGTCGGGTGCGCTGGCCGGCCTGGCAGGTGCACTGGAAGTTGCCGGCCGTACGGGCTATGTCACGCTCGATATGTCGCCGGGCTATGGCTATACCGGTGTGGTCGTGGCCATGCTGGCCGGACTACACCCCCTGGGCGTAATCGCCGCCAGCATCTTCGTCGCCGGCATGCTGGTCGGCGCCGACAGCATGAGCCGCGCCATCGCCGTGCCCAACTACATCGCCGACGTGATCGTCGCCACCTCGCTGCTTTCCATGCTGGTGGCCACGCTCTTCGCGCAATACCGGCTGCGCCGCAACCCCGCCTGAGGATCTCGCAATGGAATGGATGGATTTGCTGGGATCGGCCAGTTTCTGGATTGCCACGCTGCGGCTCGCAACGCCGCTGATTCTCGGCACGCTGGGCGTGCTGATGTGTGAGCGCGCCGGCGTGCTCAACCTGGGCATCGAAGGCATCATGGCGATCGGCGCCTTCACGGGCTGGCTGGTGGTTTATCTTGGCGCCCCCCTATATGTGGGTGTGCTGGCCGCCGCGCTGGCCGGTGCTGTTTTCGGTCTGCTGCATGCGGTGCTGACCGTGCCGCTGGGTCTGTCGCAACACGTATCGGGCCTGGGTGTCACCATGCTGGCGACCAGTCTGTCGTACTTCGCCTATCGCGTCAGCTTTCCCAAAGTCGAGACACCGCCGACCATCGTACCCTTCGCCGAAATGAAATCGCTGGCCATCGTGCCCCTCATCGGTCCGGTACTGGCAGGCCTCACCCCCATGACACTGGGTGCGCTGATTGCCGTGCCACTCATCGCCTGGGTGCTCAACCGCACACCGCTGGGCCTGGCCCTGCGCATGGTGGGCGAAAACCCGGCGGCAGCAGAAGGGCAGGGGCTGTCGGTCGTCAAGCTGCGTATGGGTGCCATCGTGGCGGGCTCCGCGCTCATGGGTGTTGCTGGCAGCTTTCTGACGCTGGCCGCCTTTAATGCCTTCTTTTTCAACATGATCAACGGCCGCGGATGGATCTGCGTGGCCCTGGTGGTGTTCGCCTCCTGGCGCCCTGGCAAAGCCCTGGTCGGCGCGCTGGTTTTCGCGCTCTTTGACGCCCTTCAGTTGCGGCTGCAACAAGGCGCGCTACCGGGCATGCCGGCGCTGCCATATCAGCTCTACCTGATGCTGCCCTACATTCTCTCGATACTGGCGCTGGTGCTTGTCGCACGCCGTGCGGCTTATCCCCAGGCCCTGATGAAGCCCTATCGCAAGGGCGAGCGTTGATTTCAAGGACATCCCATGTTTGATCTGATTATCCGCAATGCCATGCTCCCCGACGGACGCGGTCCGCTGGACATCGGCATCGAAAACGGCCGTATCGCGGCCATCGCCCCCAATCTGGCCGCCGATGCAGGCGAGACCCTGGACGCGGCCGGCCAGCTCGTCACCACGCCGTTTGTGGATGCCCATTTCCACATGGATTCGACGCTGTCCTACGGACTGCCGCGCGTGAACCAATCCGGCACCCTGCTCGAAGGCATCGCGCTATGGGGGGAACTCAAGCCGCTGCTCACCCAGGAAGCGCTGGTTGAACGTGCAATGGCCTATTGCGACTGGGCCGTCGCCCGCGGCCTGCTGGCCATCCGCAGCCACGTCGATGTCTGCGATCCGCGGCTGCTGGCCGTGGAGGCGCTGCTAAACGTGCGAGAACGGGTCAAACCCTATCTGGACCTGCAACTGGTGGCCTTTCCGCAGGACGGACTGCTGCGCTCGCCTAATGCACTGGCCAACCTGACCCGTGCGCTCGACATGGGCGTGGATGTCGTGGGCGGCATTCCCCACTTTGAACGCACCATGGCCGACGGCGCTGAATCGGTGCGCATTCTCTGTGAACTGGCCGCCGAGCGCGGTCTGCGTGTTGATATGCACTGCGACGAAAGCGACGACCCGCTCTCGCGCCACATCGAAAGCCTGGCCTTCCAAAGCCAGCGCCTGGGCCTGCAAGGCCGTGTCACGGGCTCACACCTGTCATCGATGCACTCGATGGACAACTACTACGTGTCCAAACTACTGCCCCTGATGCGCGAAGCCGGCGTATCGGCCATTGCCAATCCGCTCATCAACATCACGCTGCAAGGCCGTCACGACAGCTATCCCAAACGCCGCGGCATGACCCGCGTGCCCGAACTGCTGGCCGCCGGCATTCCGGTGGCTTTCGGCCACGATTGCGTGATGGACCCCTGGTACAGCCTGGGCAGCGGCGACATGCTGGAAGTGGCCCACATGGGCCTGCATGTCGCGCAAATGACGGGGCGGGATGCCATGCGCGCCTGCTTTGACGCCGTGACCACCACCCCGGCCGCTATCCTCGGCCTGACGGATATCGGCCTGGAGGTGGGCAAGCGCGCCGATCTGGTGCTACTGCAAGCCCGCGACCCGGTCGAGGCCCTGCGCCTGCGCGCCACGCGCCTGGCCGTGCTGCGCGCTGGCCGCATCATCGCCACCACACCGCCGGCGCGCGCCAGCCTGCATCTGCCAGGACGCCCCGACAGCGTGGATTTTCAGATTCAGCGCTGACACCCAGCGAGTCCCGCCGAACCCCTTGCCCGATCAGGCCCGCAATGGCAGATAAATGCGTGTCAGCAATGCTGCCGCTGGTGTTGTCTTCGGGTCGTTGGCGTATTCCTCGAACATCGGGAAATCCAGCGGCTCTTCGCCGCTGGCGGGCAGCCACTCCGAGAACATCCAGTCATAGGCATGGTCAATCTCGGTGTAGGGTCCCAGGTACTCCACAACGCCACAGCGCATGGCGGGAATGACCAGTGTTTGCAGCGGATCGCCTGGCGCGCCCATCGACGCCACGCAGGCATGGGAACGCAATCGGCCGGTCTCGACCTGTCGGGGATCGTCGTAATAGACCCCGATCCAGGGGCCGGACTCGGCATGCGGAGCAATCAAACCCTGATTGACGGCCAGCAAAGCCAGGCGGTCGAAGCTCTCGCCTATGCGCTGGTAATCGCCCTGGTGAGGCAGGGCGGTCAGCGTCAGGCCGGGATAGGAAACAAGATTGACGGAATACATGACAGACTCCCTGGTTGAACGTTTCAGGAGGTGCTGTGCGCGATACCGTCCGGGCGGCGCGCCATAACTCGCGCTGAACGCGCGGGTGAACGAGGCCAGAGATTGATAACCCGCGCGTTGCGCGACCCGGCTCAGATCATCCTGCCCTCGGGTCAGTTCGAGGGCAGCGCGTTGCATGCGCATGCGCTGCGCGGTGTCGCTGACCGTCTCGCCCATCAAGGCCCGATAGACACGATGAAAATGAAAGGGCGAGAGACAGGCCAGTTCCGCCAGGCGATACAAATCAGGTGTCGCCTGAGGGTGACGGGCCAGCCACTGCAGCACGGGTTCAAGACGGGCGGCGTATTGCGATCGGGTACTCGGTTTCATGCACAGCTCCTGAACCCCAACCTTAGCCGCCCCCGTTTTGCAGATTTTGCGATCTTTGCGCCAAGCCGCGATCAGGTGGGATAGCTGCCGGGCACCAGAATGCTGTGGTCGATCTGCGAAATATGCTTGCGACCGCACAGCGCCATCGTGATGTCGGCCTCTTTGTAGATAATTTCCAGCGCGCGCGTCACGCCTGCCCGGCCATAGGCGCCCAGGCCGTACAAGAAGGCGCGGCCTATCATGGTGCCGCGTGCGCCCAACGCCACCGCCTTGAGCACGTCCTGGCCGGAACGCACGCCGCTATCAAGCCAGACCTCCATGCGGGAGCCGACTTCGCTCACGATGGACGGCAGCACCTCGATAGTGGACAGGGCGCCATCGAGCTGACGACCACCGTGATTACTGACTACCAGCGCATCCGCTCCGGACGACAGCGCCGCACGCGCGTCCTCGGCATCGAGAATGCCCTTGAGAATCAGCTTGCCGCCCCAGCGCTCCTTGATCCAGGCCACATCATCCCAGCTCAATCGGGGATCAAACTGTTCTGCTGTCCAGGAAGACAGCGAAGACAGATCTTTAACGCCCTTGGCATGGCCGACGATATTGCCAAAAGTGCGCCGCCGGGTGCCCAGCATGCCCATGCACCAGCGCGGTTTGAGCGCCAGGTTCATCAGATTGCGCAAGGTCGGCTTGGGCGGGGCCGACAGACCGTTTTTGATGTCTTTGTGGCGCTGCCCGAGAATTTGCAGATCGAGCGTCAGCACCAGAGCCGAGCATCCCGCCGCCTTGGCGCGATCGATCAGATTGGCGGCGAACTCCCGGTCGCGCATCACATACAACTGAAACCAGAAGGGCTTTTGCGTAGCCTGCGCCACATCTTCGATCGAGCAGATGCTCATGGTGGACAAGGTGAAGGGCACGCCAAATTCGGCAGCCGCCTGGGCGGCCAGGATTTCGCCATCCGCGTGCTGCATACCCGTCAGACCCGTGGGCGCCAGGGCCACCGGCATCTTCACGTCCATACCCGCCATCGTAGTGGCCAGCGAACGGCCCTCCATGTCCACCGCCACGCGCTGGCGCAGCTTGATCTTCTGGAAATCGCTCTCGTTGGCCCGGTAGGTCCCCTCGGTCCAGGCGCCGGAATCGGCGTAGTCGTAGAACATGCGCGGCACACGGCGTTGCGCCACGACACGCAAATCTTCGATGCAGGTCATCGTGGAGAGATTCTGGCTCATAAGTGCAAAGGGGGAAAAGCGCGGCTTGGGCGCACCGCAAAAACGTCTGCGGGGCCATCCCAGCAGCGAGGGAAGTATACGACGGCGATCCCACGGCCGATTGTTCAGCCCAGCGGGGGCTTATGCCTCGATAATAATGCGCTGATACTCATCGCGCCTCAGAGGAATTGCTGATGCAAGACCCCAATATCGAAACCCTGTTCATCATCGTCCACGGCAAAGTCCAGGGCGTAGGCTACCGCCACGCCACCGTGCGCCGCGCCCATATGCTGGGTGTGACGGGCTGGGTGCAAAACATGGAAAACGGCACCGTACAAGCCATGGTGCAGGGCTCTCCCGACCAGGTCGATCACATGCTGGAGTGGATGCGGCGCGGCCCGCCTGCGGCAAGCGTTACCGAACTGGAGTCGCGCCGTGAAGACGGCGGCCGTCGCTTCAAACATTTCGCGCAGCACTGAATCACCGCTCTAGGAGACGAGGCGTCTTCGTCACAAACGCGGCGCTCGTGATCCTCGGGCTGCTCGTTACGTGGGAAAGCGGCGGCATAGGCCACCGATCTGGGTGAGGGCTTGGGCAATGGATCACCCCGCCCCATGCAAAACACCCCAGATCCGGACAATTAGCCAGATCTGGGGTGCCGTCACCGCAAGCGCCTCGGTGTTACTTCGTTGCTGACAGTGCCTTAACCTGCTGCGGCGTCACAGGCTGCGCCTGTCCGCCCCATTGCGCACGCATCCAAGTCGCCAAAGCGGCCATCTCGTCATCGCTCAGCTTGCCGGCAAAGCCTGGCATGGCATACATGCGCTGGCCGCCCGGAAAGGTCTGGATGGGAATCCCATGCAAGGCCACCGTGAGCAGATTGTCGGGGCTGGACATCGCCACCGTGCTGTTGCCCAGCATGGCGGGCGCCACATTGGGAATACCCTTGCCATCGGCGCCGTGGCAGCCTGCGCAAGCCGACATATACGCCCAACGGCCCGGCTGCAAACGCTCTTCCGACGCGATGGACAGCGGGGCAGGGGGCGGAGGCGGCGGGGCGATCTTGCCGTCCTTGCCGGTCAGCAGATAGGTAGCGATTGCATCGACATCGTCACGCGCCATCAGGCTGGTCGAGAAGTGCGTCACCGTATGCATGCCGGCAAAGGAGGTGCCTTGAGGCGAGATGCCCGTGCGCAGATACTTGCTCAACAAGGCCTGATCGAAACCTCGCTTGCTGAGATTTTCTGCCGTGATGTTGGGCACGTCGATGCCGTCGATTTTCTGGCCGCCTTCCAGCGAACGCGAAAAATCGACACCCATCATGGCATTACGGGGCGTATGGCAGGCCGCGCAGTGACCCAGGCCTTCCACCAGATAGGCACCGCGCAACCACTGGGCCGAACGCTCAGGATTCGACGGCGGCTGACGATCCGGGAAGTTGAGCAAGGTCCAGAAGTTCATGAAGGGCCGTACCGGGAACTCATACACGCCGGTATTCGCCTTGTTAGGCTCCGGAATGGGCGGCAGGCTCATCATATAGGCATACAGGGCGTCGATATCCTCGGGCCGCGTGATATGCGTGAACACGAAAGGCATAGCCGGGTAGAGATTGCGCCCGCCCGGTGCAATGCCGTCACGCAACACGCGGTGGAAATCCGCCCGCGTGTATTTGCCGATGCCATAGGTGGGGTCGGGCGTGATGTTGGTCGAATACAGCGTACCGAAAGGCGTGTCGATAGGCACGCCCCCGGCAGCGCGCGGGCCCTGGGGTTTGGAGTGACAGCCGAAGCAATCGCCCGCCAACGCCAGTTCCTGGCCGCGCGGCCGCAGCTCTTGCATCTGCGCGTCGGTCAAGGGTTGATCTACGCCAGGCGCCACGCTGGAAGACCGGAACGCGCCAAACAGCACGGCCAGCCCCAACACGATGACTACGGCCACAATCCCCAAAAAGGTATTGCGCAAGCCATGTTTTTTCACGGTCCGCTCCCTCATTCTTTCACGCAGCCAGGTGTGGCCAAGGCAACTTCCTTGACGGCTTCGTAGTAACGGACATAGCCCGTACAACGGCAGATATGGTCATTGAGCGCGCCCTCGATCGCGATTTCGAGGTCAGCGCGCTTGACCGGCTCGCGCTTGAGGCGGTCAATAAACACCGTGCTTGCCGACACGAAACCCGCAGTGCAATAGCCGCACTGGAAGGAAAAATTGTCGATGAAGGCCTGCTGCACCGGCGTCAGTTTCTCGACCTTGCCTTCGGCGTCGACCTTGGCATGGCCTTCAATGGTGACAATCGACTTGCCATTGAAAAAATGCGCGTCGTAAATACAGGTGCGGACATCGGCGGAGCTGCCGTCAGGCCGCACTTCCATCACCGTGCAGGCATGGCAAATGCCCTGCCCGCAGCCGAAGTGGGTGCCGGTGAGATTGAGGTACTCATGCAGGAAGTCGATCATGGGCATACCGACCGGCACATTCACCGGGCCCACTTTCTTACCATTGATGATCAGGGCCAGCGGCCGTTTTTCGATGCTCATGTCGTCAATGCCCTCTTGATCTTGTCCGGCGTTACCGGAAGTCTGTAGAAACGTTTGCCAATCGCGTGAGTAATAGCGTTACCCGTCGCAGCCACGACCGGAATCATCACGACCTCGGCCAGCCCCTTGGGGGGCGATGTTTCTGAAAGCGGCGGAAGATAATCGGCCGTCTGCGTCCAGACCGCGACATTCTTGGCGCGTGGCAAGGTATAGCGGTTGAAGTTCCATGTGCCATTGCCCGGGCCATCGCCATACAGAGGCAGTTCCTCCATCAGGGCATGTCCGATACCCATGGCCACGCCACCTTGCTGCTGCCCCGATACCAGCTCGGGCACCACCACCGTGCCCGGATCGAGCAGGCTGTGATGACGCATGATCTCCACCTCACCCGTAAAGGTGTTGACGTTGAGCTCAACGATACAGGCCGCCGGCGTGTATGTCGTCACCCCGGCGTTATTGCGCTGAGCCGGGGGGAACTGCACGCTGCTGCGCTTGATGTAGTCGTAGCCACCCGCCGTCATGCGCTGTTTGAGCGCCGCCGGCGCGCCATCGCCGTAGCGAACCGCCAGTGCATCCACAGGCAGATTGCGCATACCAACGCCAGGAATATCGAAATCGGCATGAGCCCATTGCCAACGGCTGAAGCAGTGCAGAGCGACCCCTGTCACCAGCCCCATCTCATGGGCCTTGCGCGCGATTTGATCGAACGGGATGACCGCCATGCCACCGCCGCCAATGCCGCCCGGCACGACACGCAGATCGGCCATCGTGACATTGCCGCTGGCGATCTGACCACCGGCCGGACCACTGCTCCAAATAGCGCGCGCGGCGGGCCATACCGCATTTTCCAGCAGGAACTGCGCAGCCTGCCGCGTGGCAAAACCAATGAAGTACGCGCTGTTCGACGCACTCATGGCGGGCAGGATAAACGGCACCCAGAAGGGATTCTTGGACAGCTCGTCCTGCTGTTCCTGCGTGATGGTGAACGGCTCGTAATTACTCACCAATGGCAACTGCGCAAAATCGGTTTCGCCAAACATAGCGACATCAGGCGCCTTGCCCAGAATGCGCTGCACCATCACCTGCTGCGCAGTCGTCGATCCGGTTCCGATTTCCTGCACGCAATGGCGCATCGTCACCTTGCCTTGCGCATCGAACTCAAGCAGCAGGGCGCTGGTATCGGCTCCCGTGCCATAGTCTTTCTGCACCTGCGCAAAGCCCACACCATAGCGGCGGCCCGGATTGGCCGTGTCATAGGCTTTCTTGGCTGCCTCGCGATTGCGCCAAAGCGGATGTTCGCTGGCTCGTTTGAGCATTTCCACATTGCGCGGATCACCCAATTGCACCGCGCCCTGCGTATTCGGATCGCCTGCACGCAAGGCATTGCGCATACGCAATTCAATCGCGTCCATGCCCAGTTCAGCAGCCACCTCATCCACCATCAACTCAGTGATGGACATGCCCTGAATCGTGCCGTAGCCACGCATCGAGCCGGCCTCGACCGCCGCAGAAGCAATCGCCGCCGTCGCCATGTCGGACTTCGGAAAGTAATAAATCGACTGCGCGGCCGTCGCCGCAACCTGGGCCACCGAGAACGAAAAATTAGCCCGTCCGCCGCCATTACAGTTGTAGAAGCCCTTCATGACTTCGAAGCGGCCGCTTTCGCGATCCGCCACGATGGTCACGTCCATCTCAATCGAATGGCGTTTCATGCCGAGCTGGAACTGCTCGTAGCGGTCGTTGGCGATACGCACTGGATGACCATCGCCGTAGAAACAGGCAGCGATGGTGTAGAACGGGAAAATCGAGTGATCCTTGGAGCCATAGCCGACCGTGGTGCCAGACAGCAACTCGATGCGCTCAACCGGAAAGCGCTTGTTGTCCTTGACCATCGTGGCGGCCACACGCGCCACCTCATACGGCGACTGCGCGGCAATCAGCACATGCAGGGTGCGCGTCTTGGCGTCATACCAGGCATTGCCGTTGTCCGGCTCCATCGCACAGGGATCGATGGACTGCGAGAAGGCTTCGCGCCGCAGCACCAACTTCTTCGGATCTTTGCGCGCGGCATCGATATCCTGTTGAATCACGGCCGCCGCCGCCATGCCACGCCGCATCGGCTCATAGGTCTCGTGCGCCACCTGCTCGGGGTCGCGCACCCCACCGCCGCCACGATGAGGCAGCAGCACCGAACGCGGCACGAACATACCGCCCGGATCTGCGCTCGGCCAGGTCGGCGTATCGCCATCAAAGCCGCCCCAGATCACCGCGTCCTGCATGGGCGAGAAAGCCGGCGGATCGGCAGGCGCCGCGCCGCCCACGCGCACATAACGCGCCGCGCCGTAGTTGGGCGGCGGACGCAGGCCGGTCACCTTGCCATACTTGACTACCTTGGTTTCAAAGCGCAGCATGCGCTTGGCCGCCTCGAAACGATCGAAATCGTGATAGACCAGCAAGGCGACGGGATGGCCATAAAGGGGCGCCGTTTCGCCTTTGGGCAAGAGAAAGTTCTTGCCGTAGAACTCAAAACCGAGGTCTGGGGGTTCCGGAACCTTGACACCATCACGGTTCAAGTCCTCATGGAACAACACGCGATCGGGCTGCAAATCGGGCCCCAGCAAGGACAGATCAATGTCCTCGAAGGCGCGCTCGACATCGGTCGCTTTGATGAAAAAAGCATGCGACTGGCTCTTGGGCCAGCCGGGCAGATCCATCGCGCGGAAATCCCGCGCAAAGACCTTCTCGCCCGTCACTTTACGCACGGCATCCCAGCGATAACGGACCTTGCCGTCACCCGCCAGCCATTCTTGCGAATGCTGGCCGGAATGTACCTCTAACGCCTGGGCGGTCGGCAGCCGGCCAAACATGACGGTAATACCGCCAAAAGTGCCTAGCTTTATGAAATCACGCCGCGAAAATCCAGCAACCATATGCATTCATCTCCTCTTCACGCAACGCTGATCCCCGTCGAGGAGCAATCAAGCGGCGCACGGAACGGACGACACGCATACCCTGTTCAGATCAGGATATGCGCCACTACAAGCACATCAGGCACGAACATCACTCGCTTTTTAATATAGCGAAAGACACCAGATAAAGGATTGAGCCTGAACAAAGACGCAATGATCGTGCGTTTAAACAACATCCTTTGGAACATCCACGTCACGCAAAACACCCGGATCTTCCACCCACACTTCACGCAGACCCAGCCTACGTATCAGTTCACGTGCGCCGGCATCACCGCTCAGCTCAGCCAATTGCGGCAGTAATACCGCATCGAAGGCCACGGGATGGCCTCGCTGGCCAGCAAACACGGGCGCTGCAATCATGGCCTCAACATCCAACACCTGCTTATAAGTGGCCGCAGCGATCCAGGGCATGTCGGCCAGCGCGACCAGCACCACCGCTGGCGCAACGCGCTGCATCAGATGCCTGGCTGCAACCGCCAGGCTGGCTCCCATACCCAGCACCGCGTCATCAGAAACCACCACCTCGCAACCTTCATCGCGCAGTAGCGACGTCAACGCATCGCAACCGGGACGGACCACGGCCACCACCTCATCAACCGCGGAACGCAGATTCATGGCGCTCGCCTGAGCAAGCAGCCGTCCATCAGAAAGTTGCGCGAGCAGCTTGTTTTCTCCGGGACGCTGAGCCAAAAATCTCGACCCCTGACCGCCGGCCAAAAAAATACCAAAACGTTTTTTCACAACAATGAAATTGGAAGTTTCGGTAGGATACATGCGCGGTAGTGTATAGGTTTAAAGCAAGTCAATGCGAGACTAACTTCTTGCTCTCGCGCAACTTAGGACAAGTTCGATGAATGCGTTGGACCAGGATGTCTTGCGACAAGCCCGAGATTGGTTGGCAAGTGGTTATAAGGTTCACTTAATAACGGTTGCCCAAACATGGGGCTCCGCGCCCCGTCAACCGGGCGCGCTGCTGGCGCTCAGGGATGATGGCCGCATGATCGGTTCAGTCTCTGGCGGCTGTATTGAAGATGACCTCTGTCAGCGCGCACGCTCAGGCAAGCTCACCGACCGGCCAGCCTTGCTTGAATACGGCGTCACCCGCGATGATGCCGCTCGTTTCGGCCTGCCCTGCGGCGGTACGCTGCGCCTTGTATGCGAGCCCTTGCATGACTGCCTATGGCTCGATCAGGTGCTTGACGAGATCAGCCAGCACCGCTTAGTGCAACGCAGCTTGAACCTCGGCGACGGCACGGCATTCATGCGGCCAGCCTTACCGGAAGACGTTCCCAGCCTGGATGGCGAAGTGTTTCGCAGCATCTACGGCCCGCGCTGGCGCCTGCTCATCATCGGCGCCAACCAGACGGCCCAAGTGCTTTGCAGCATCGCCCGCGCGCTGGAATTTCATGTACTGGTCTGCGATCCACGCCCCGAAGTGCTTGCAGACTGGGACGCCACGCAGGCCACCCTGCTCACCAGCATGCCCGACGACGCCGTGCTGGACATCAACACCGACGAACGCTGCGCCATCGTCGCCGTCACGCACGACCCGAAACTCGACGACATGGCCTTGCTGGAGGCTCTCAAATCACGCGCCTTTTATGTCGGTGCGCTGGGTTCACGCGCCAATCAGGCGAAACGGCGCGAGCGTCTACGCCTCTTTGACTTGAGCGACGCCGACATCGACCGCCTGCGTGGGCCGGTCGGCCTGCCCATCGGCAGCCGCACCCCGGCCGAAATTGCCGTCGCCATTGCGGCCGAACTCGTCGCCGTGCGCAATAGTGCGCCCGCGCCCGAACCCACCGACAGCTCGGCCTGTCTCGTAGCTAGCGTGCCCTGAACGCTACGTCGCCATGTCGGGCCACCCCGCATCAGGCCTTCGCGCACGCTTACGTTGCTACAGGACGGTGGTGCGCTTCGACAAGGGTATGTGCTCAACACAGAGGCTCATGCTCTCCTTTCTCGTCTCGATCTGACGGGAGGGTGAGAGCATGAAGCCCTCACCCTTTCATCCCTTCACACACACCACTTGCTTCAACGTGTGCACCACTTCCACCAGATCGCTCTGGGCGGCCATGACGGCGTCGATGTCCTTATAGGCCATCGGAATCTCGTCAATGACGTCCGCGTCCTTACGACATTCGACGCCCTCGGTAGCCTTCGCCTGATCCTCGATAGTGAATATCTTCTTGGCCTTACTGCGGCTCAAGACGCGGCCAGCGCCATGGCTACAGCTCTCGAAGCTTTCCGGGTTGCCCAGGCCGCGAACGATGTAGCTGCGCGCCCCCATGCTGCCCGGGATGATGCCCATCTCGCCACGCCGGGCGCTCACCGCCCCCTTGCGGGTGACAAACACATCCTGACCGAAGTGGCGCTCCTGCTGCACATAGTTGTGGTGACAGTTCACTGCTTCCACATGTACTTCGAAGGGCTTGGCTATGACCGAACGCACTGTCGCGATCAGGATAGCCATCATCACCTCGCGGTTCTTCATCGCGAACTTCTGCGCCCAGGACACGCCGCGAACGTAGTCGCCGAAATACTGGGCCCCCTCCTCGAAGTACGCCAGGTCTTTGTCCGGCAGGTTGCGCATAGTGCGCTCTGCGTCCTTCTTGGCCAGCTCAATAAAGTATGTCCCGATCGCATTACCCACGCCGCGTGATCCCGAGTGCAATATGAGCCAGACAAAGCCGGCTTCGTCCAGACAGACTTCGATGAAGTGATTGCCGCTGCCCAGCGTTCCCAGATGACTGCGGTGATTCGCGCTCTTAAATCGCGGGTGCAGTTCGCACAGCGACTCAAACTCGTCCACCAGAGTGGCCCAAACCTGGTCCACCATTTCGGGCGGGTTTTCCCAACTGCCGGTGTCACGACCGCGATGCTTGGGTACCGATCCATGCGGTATGGCCTGCTCGATAGCCAAGCGCAAGGGACGCAGGTTATCGGGCAGGTCTTCCGCACGCAGGGTGGTCTTAGCGGCCATCATGCCGCAACCGATATCGACGCCTACGGCTGCGGGGATGATGGCCTTCAGCGTCGGTATCACGGAACCCACAGTGGCCCCAATGCCCAGGTGCACGTCGGGCATGGCGGCGATGTGCTTGAAGATAATGGGCAACCTGGCTGCGTTGGCGAGCTGCTGGCGGGCTTGCGGCTCGACCGGAACGCCCTTCGTCCACATCTTCAGCGGCACACCGCCGGCGACTTCTTCGAGGTTGTAGTTCTGATCGTTCATGGTCTTCTTCTCCAACGAAAGGAGCGGTCCTGAGGGACGCGGCTAACGCCGCCTGCGTCTCCCCGTCCTTGCCTTTACATTCATCGCGAAACGGGTAATGCCCTGCTGCGGCAGGCTACCTCCATCATCGCAATAGGCGTGCCAGGCCGCACCACGCAAGATGGGGAAGGTATTAAACAATTGATTTAATTTGATAATTTTCTATCCCCAACGCCTTGCATCTGATTTGTAGGGAAGGACAGATTCATCGATACTAGATTTTTAGATAACAATTTATCTAGTTAGATATGACCAAAAAAACCGTTGTCATCGGCTTCCTCGGCTCCCAACTGGACTCCGGCTTGGGAGCTGGCCGCTGGGAGAAATGGCGCCCGACGGTTTCACTGGTCCAGCATGAAGACAGGCAGATAGACCGGCTGGAGTTATTGCATTCGGCCAAACACATGGCGCTGGCGCAGCAGCTTGTGCGCGATATCGCCGATGCCTCGCCTGGCACCCTAGTGAATCTGGTGCCCATGGAGGTCGCCGACCCCTGGGACTTCGGCGAGATGTATGCCGCCCTCTACGATTGGGCGCGAGCCTATCGCTTCGATCCACTGCAAGAGCAGTATTGGGCGCACATCACTACCGGCACACACGTCGCCCAGATCTGCATGTTCCTGATGGTCGAGTCGCGCTTCATCCCGGGCGTCTTGCTGCAGACGGTGCCGCCCAAAAAGCAGCAGATAGGCAAGCCGGGCAGCTACACGCTGATCGACCTGGACCTCTCTCGTTACAACGTGCTCGCCCAGCGCTTCAACCAGGCGCATACCGAAGCGCTGGCCTTCCTGAAGAGCGGTATCCCAACGCGCAACAAACGCTTCAATAGTCTCATCGAGGAGATTGAGCGCGTCGCGGTACGCTCGCAGGCCCCTATCCTTCTGAGCGGACCGACGGGAGCGGGCAAGTCGCATCTGGCGCGCCGTATGTTCGAACTAAAAAAGTCGCGGCACCAGGTGCAGGGCGATTTCGTTGAGGTGAACTGCGCCACCTTGCGCGGCGACAGCGCGGCGTCAACCCTCTTCGGCCACAAGAAGGGAGCGTTCACCGGCGCAGCGGCGGATCGGGCAGGTCTGCTACGAACCGCGCATCAGGGTGTACTGTTTCTCGATGAAATTGGCGAACTAGGCCTAGACGAACAGGCCATGCTGCTCAAGGCTGTCGAAGAAATGCGCTTCTTCCCGATGGGCAGTGACCGAGAGGTCAGCAGCGACTTCCAGCTAATTGCCGGTACCCATCGTGACTTGCGTGTCGATGTGGCCCAAGGACGATTTCGGGAGGACCTGTTCGCACGCATCAACGTCTGGGCCTACACGCTGCCTGGACTGGCGCAGCGACCTGAAGACATTGAGCCGAATATTGAGCATCTGCTTAGCCGCTTTGCTGCAGAATCCGGACGAGCGATGCGGTTCAACGCTGAGGCCAAAGCGACCTACCTGCAATTCGCAAGATCCACTAAGGCCATCTGGAGCGGCAACTTCCGTGACTTATCGGCCAGCATCAGCCGCATGGCCACCCTTGCTGACGGCGGCCGGATCACGGCCGAACTGGTGAAAGCCGAAATCCAGCGGCTCGAGTGGCTCTGGCAGCCTGTAGGAACGGCACCCGACGACGAGGTGGACTTGAACGGACTTTTGGCCGCCGACGTCGTAGAGACATTGGATCTGTTTGACCGGCTGCAACTCGAAGCGCTTATTCGTGTTTGCCGGCATGCGGACTCGCTTTCCGATGCGGGGCGCAAGCTGTTCGATAAGTCACGCACCCAGCGCTCGGCCATCAATGACGCGGATCGCCTGCGGAAATACCTACTGAAGTTCGGGCTCTCTTGGGCCGCGATCCGGCACTCGGCATGATGGGCATACCGCCTGCCGCGCCTAGCTATCCTGGGCGTTCGCATCGGCGTGCCCCTCAATCCGCCCCAGGAGCGCAGTCCGCCCTGTCCCTTGACGTTCGTCGCCGCGAGCCCCTCGATACGCGGCGCTTGTGCCGATCAAAAGCAAGAGCCCCATCGCTTCGCAGCTGATGGGGCTCAATGTCTCGGCTTATGGCCGCTCTACGCACTCATCAGGCATCAATATTGCTGGCTGACAAGGCATGGGTTTCGATGAAGGCGCGGCGGGGTTCGACGTCGTCGCCCATCAGCGTGGTGAAGACCTCGTCTGCCGCAATGGCGTCTTCGATCTGCACGCGCAACAAACGGCGTACGGCCGGGTCCATCGTGGTTTCCCAAAGCTGGTCGGGGTTCATTTCGCCCAGACCCTTGTAGCGCTGCTTGGACAGACCGCGTTCGGCCTCGGTGCGCAGCCACTGCATGGCTTCACGGAAGTCGGATACCGGTTGTTCGCGGCGCTTGTCGCCCTCGCCACGTGCCACCACCGCGCCCGGGCCGATAAGACCCATAAAGGTGCTGGCCGACTTCACCAGCACGGCATAGTCGGCGCCGCTTACGAAATCCGCGTCGATGATGCTCACGCGGTAATTGCCATGATGCATGCGGCGGACAACGAGACGATAGGTATCCCCATCCGGGTGCAACTCGGCCGTCACCGTCACGCTATTGGGGTGGGCGGGGTCGTGCAAGGCATCATGCAGACGCTGGGCCGAAGCCTCAGCGGCAGCCTGATCATCCAGCTTGATATCCACACCTTCGGCCAGCGCCGACAATGCCGGCACATCGAACACGCGCGACAGACGCGAAATCACGGTATCGACCAGCACATATTGACGAGCCAGTTCGGCCAAGGCTTCGCCAGAGATGGTTGCCGCGCCCTCGCGGGGCAGCAATTGCGCATCTTTGAGCGCCAGCTGGAGCATGAATTTCGCTTCTTCGACCTCGTCCTTCAGATAGCGCTCTTCACGACCCACCTTGACCTTGAACAGTGGCGGCTGGGCGATGTAGATATGGCCTCGCGCCACCAGCTCAGGCATCTGACGATAGAGCAGGGTGAGCAGCAAGGTACGGATGTGCGCGCCGTCCACGTCGGCGTCAGTCATGATGATCAGACGGTGGTAGCGCAGCTTGTCGATGTTGAAGTCCGGACCAATACTCGTGCCCAGCGCCGTGATCAAGGTGGCGATCTGTTCGCTGGCGATCAGGCGGTCAAAGCGCGCCTTCTCGACGTTCAGCACCTTGCCGCGCAGCGGTAAAATGGCCTGGAACTTGCGATCACGGCCTTGTTTGGCCGAACCGCCTGCCGAATCGCCCTCGACGATATACAGCTCGCACAAGGCCGGGTCTTTTTCCTGGCAATCGGCCAGCTTGCCCGGCAGGCCAGCCCCTTCCAGCACGCTCTTGCGGCGCGTCATTTCGCGGGCTTTGCGAGCGGCCTCGCGGGCACGGGCGGCTTCCACAATCTTGCCGCACAGGGCCTTGGCATCATTCGGATGCTCAAGCAGCCAGGTTTCCAGCGAGCGCGCCACCGCGTCCTCGACAGCCGGACGCACTTCGCTCGACACGAGCTTGTCCTTGGTCTGGCTGCTGAACTTAGGTTCAGGCACTTTCACCGACAGCACGCAGGCCAGGCCTTCGCGCATATCATCGCCAGAGGTCTCGACCTTGGCTTTTTTCGCCAGCTCGTTATCAGCGATGTATTTGTTGATAACCCGCGTCATCGCGGCGCGCAGCCCCGTGAGGTGAGACCCGCCATCGCGCTGCGGAATGTTGTTGGTAAAGCACAGCACGCTTTCGCTATAGCTGTCGTTCCACTGCATCGCCACTTCGACGCCCACGGGCACACCGCCCGCCGACGATTCGGTGCTCACGGCGAATACATTGGGATGCAACACCGTCTTGGCGCGATTGATGTACTCGACAAAGCCCTTCACGCCACCGGAGAAGGCGAAGTTCTCTTCCTTGCCCTGACGCTGATCAATCAGGCGGATCTTCACGCCGTTGTTCAGAAAGGACAGCTCACGCAGACGCTTGGAGAGAATCTCGTAGTGATACTCGATGTTGGTGAAGATGATCGGATCGGCCAGAAAGCGCACTTCGGTGCCGCGCTTGTCTGTCGTGCCGGTCACGGCCAGTGGCGCCACGCGCTCACCCTGGCGGAACTCCATCTGATGCACTTGGCCATTGCGGCGGATGGTCAGGCGCAGCCACTCGGACAGGGCATTCACGCAAGACACACCCACGCCGTGCAGGCCGCCAGACACCTTGTAGGAGTTCTGGTCAAACTTGCCGCCGGCATGCAGTTCGGTCATGACGATTTCCGCAGCGCTGCGGCCAAACTCGTCATCTTTGTGGATATCGGTCGGGATACCACGCCCGTTGTCGGTCACCGAAATCGAGTTGTCGGTGTGGATCGTGACAACGATGTCATCACAGTAACCTGCGAGCGCTTCGTCGATGGCGTTATCGACCACTTCGAACACCATATGATGCAGGCCAGTGCCATCGGAAGTGTCTCCGATGTACATGCCGGGCCGCTTGCGCACGGCCTCCAGGCCCTTGAGCATCTTGATCGAATCCGCGCCGTAACCGCTGGTCTCAGGACCGATGTTCTGTTGATCTGACATATCTGTGTTCAATGATAAAAAGCGGCCTCACGGCCGATCCGCTGGCGCCTGGCGCCAGCGGTCTATACCCAAGTAAGGCGGATTAAATCCGCATGGGCATGACGACGTACTTGAACTGATCGTCGTCGGGCAGCGTGATCAGGGCCGAGGCATTGGCATCGGGCATGACCGACCACTCCACGTTTTCCACTTTGACATTGGCCAGCACGTCCAGCAGATAGCCCACGTTAAAGCCAACGTCCAGCGCCTCATGGCTGTAATCGATATCGATCTCTTCCTGCGCCTCTTCCTGTTCGGCATTGGAAGACGAAATCTTCATGACGTTATGGCCCAGTTGCAGGCGAACGCCCTTGAACTTGTCGGTAGTCAGGATGGCGGCGCGTTGCAGACTGCCCTGCAGCGCTTCGCGGCTAACCAAAAAGTGGCGCGTGTAATTGGTGGGAATCACCCGCGAAAAATCCGGGAACTTGCCCTCGACCAGCTTGGACACCAACTCGACATCGCCGAAGCGGAAACGAATCTGGCCCGGCGCCACGTCCAGCGACACGGGCTCGTCAGAGTCTTCGAGCAGACGCTGCATTTCCAGCACCGTCTTGCGCGGCACGATGACTTCGTGGCGCTCGGCAATGCCATCAGCCTCGGTGGCGCAATGCGCCAGACGGTGGCCGTCGGTCGCCACGGCGCGCACACGGCCCGGCTCGAACACCAGCAACATACCGTTCAGGTAGTAACGGATGTCTTGTTGAGCCATGGCAAAGTGCACCATGTTGAACAGATGACGCAGCGTGCGCTGCGGCAGCGTCAGGGAGACATCCCATTGCTCGGGCTGCGCCACGGTCGGAAACTCGCTGGCGGCCAACGTCTGCAAGGCAAAGCGGCTCTTGGCCGATTGCACCGACAGCTTGTTGGAGGCCAGGGCCAGCTTGACGTCGCCCGTGTCCGGCAAGGCTTTCAGGATGTCCAGCAACTTGCGCGCCGCAACGGTCGTGGACTCGTTGTCAGCACCCACACCGAAATCGGCATGCGTCGTGATCTGCACTTCCAGATCGGTGGCGATAAACGCGACCTTGTTGCCCTCTTTGCGCATCAGGATGTTCGCCAGGATGGGCAGGGTATGGCGTCGTTCAACGATGCCCGCCACAGTCGACAGCGGTTTCAGCAATGCATCGCGTGTGGTTTGTACGAGTTGCATGGTCATCCTTTTAGAGTTTGTTCCAACACGTGCAGGGTATGGTTGAGCTCGGCCTGCTTGGCGCGTGCGTCGGAAATCTTGCGCACTGCGTGAAGCACCGTCGTGTGATCGCGGCCACCAAACAAATCACCGATTTCGGGCAGGCTTTTTTGTGTCAACTCCTTAGCCAGGTACATGGCGACCTGGCGCGGCAGGGCAATATTCGCGGGCCGGCGTTTCGAATACATGTCGGCCACCTTGATCTTGTAGAAATCGGCGACCGTTTTCTGAATATTCTCGACCGTGATCTGCCCGTTGGACACGGACAGCAGATCCTTGAGCGCCTCCTTGCAAACATCGACATTGAGCGCTTCGCGACCATGAAAGCGTGCGTAGGCCAAGACCTTGCGCAAGGCGCCTTCCAGCTCGCGCACATTGCTGCGCAGATGCTTGGCGATGAAGAACGCGACCTCCTCGGGCATGGGCACGCCTTCGGACTCCGCCTTACGCAGCAAAATGGCCACGCGCATCTCAAGTTCGGGCGGTTCGATGGCGACCGTCAGGCCGGAATCAAAACGCGAGATGAGGCGGCTGTCGATGCCGGAGAGTTCCTTCGGATAGGTATCGCTGGTGATGATGATCTGCTTGCGCTGAGCCACCATCGCCTCGAAGGCATAGAAGAACTCTTCCTGCGTACGGTTCTTGCCCGAAAAGAACTGAATATCGTCGATCAGAAGCAGATCCAGCGAATGGTAGTAGCGCTTGAAGTCATCAAACGCCTTGCGCTGATACGCCTTCACCACGTCGGATACGTACTGGTCGGCATGCACATAACGCACCCGCACGCCGGTTCCGGCCGCCACCATCGCATTGCCGATGGCATGGATGAGGTGAGTTTTACCCAGCCCCACGCCGCCATACAGAAACAGCGGGTTGTACGAAGTGCCCGGATTCTCGGCCACCTGCAGCGCCGCAGCGCGTGCGAGCTGGTTGGCCTTACCGGTCACAAAGTTCTCGAAGGTCAGGTCCGTATTCAAGCGCGAACGCTCGTACACGATATTGGCGGCATCCACGGCCGCCGAGGTCTGGGCGGGCGCTGCGGGTGGCTCGGGCGGCGCACTGTAGGCGGCTGCGACAGGCGGCGCAGCAGGCGCCAGCGGCGCGGCTGAAGCAGGGGCGACCGGCGCGACGGCCGCACGCGGCGTCACGGGAATGCGTGGAGTCGTGCTGTGGCTGGGCAATTCGAACTGCACCTGCACGGGACGCTGATACCACTCGGCAGCGAGCGCCTCGATCTGATGCGAAAAGTTCTTGCGCACCCAATCCAGCTTAAAGCGATTGGGAGCAGCCACGCGCAACACCGCTTGCGCTTCGTCATAGGCAAGCGGGACCAGCGGTCGTATCCACGCGCTGATTTGTTGGGGGGGGAGTTCCTGCTCAAGACGACTGACGCAGGTCTGCCAGAATTCTTTCAT